>NZ_DASUCC010000145.1:0-21323 GCF_035762905.1 Actinophytocola sp. | reverse complement strand
GGGCGCCGGCCGCGTAGCGGCCAGCGCCCGCGGCGCTGGTGCGGTTACTCGAAGGTCTCGCCCTTGTCCGCCTTCTCCACCAGGGAGGCGGGCGGGAGGAAGTGGTCGCCGTAGCGCTCGGCCAGTTCGCGGGCGCGGGCGACGAAGCCGGGGAGGCCGCCGGGATAGCCGTTGATGTACTGGATGACGCCGCCGGTCCACGGCGGGAAGCCGATGCCCATGATGGAGCCGATGTTGGCGTCGGCCACGGACCGCAGGACACCTTCGTCGAAGCACTTGACGGTTTCCAGGGCTTCGGCGAAGAGCATGCGCTCCTTCATGTCCTCGAACGGGATCTCGTGGCCCTCCTTGGTGAAGTGCTCGTAGAGACCGTCCCAGAGGCCGGCGCGCTTACCGTCCACATAGGAGTAGAAGCCGGCGCCGGCGGAGCGGCCCTTGCGGTCGAACTCCTCGACCAGGCGGTCGACCACGGCGAACGAGCCGTGCTCGGGGAAGACGCCACCCGCCGCTTCCACGGCGGCGCGGGTCTCCTTACGGATCTTCTGCGGCAGCGTGAGGGTGAGCTCGTCCATCAGCTGCAGCGGCGGGGCGGGGTAACCGGCCTGGGAACCGGCCTGCTCAACCGACGCCGGGTTGATGCCCTCGCCGACCATGGCGATCGCCTCGTTGATGAACGTGCCGATCACCCGGCTGGTGAAGAAGCCGCGGCTGTCGTTGACCACGATCGGGATCTTGCCGATCTGCTGCGCCACGTCGAAGGCCCGCGCCAGGGTGGCGTCGCTGGTCTGCTCGCCGACGATGATCTCCAGCAGCGGCATCTTGTCCACCGGGGAGAAGAAGTGCAGGCCGATGAAGTCGGCGCGCCGCTGCACGCCCTCGGCCAGCCCGCTGATCGGCAGCGTCGAGGTGTTCGAGCCGAGCAGCGCGTCCGGCGCGACGATGCCCTCGATCTCGCCGAACACCTTGTGCTTGAGCTCCTGGCTCTCGAACACCGCCTCGATCACCAGGTCACACCCGGCCAGGTCCTCGGCCTTGTCGGTCGCGGTGATCAGGGCGAGCACGGCGTCGCCCTTCTCCCGGGTGGTCTTGCCGCGGGAGACGGCCTTCTCGGTGAGCTTCACCGAGTAGTCCTTGCCCTTTTCCGCCGCCGCAAGGGAAACGTCCTTGAGCACGACCTCCATGCCGGCCCGGGCGCACACGTAGGCGATGCCGGCGCCCATCATGCCCGCGCCGAGCACGCCGACCTTGCGCGCGGCGAACTTCTCGAACCCCTGCGGCCGCGAACCACCCTTGTTGATGTGCTCGAGGTCGAAGAAGAACGCCTTGATCATGTTCTTGGCCACCTGCCCGGTGACCAGCTCGACCAGGTACCGCGACTCGATCACCAGCGCGGTGTCGATGTCGACCTGGGCGCCCTCGACCGCCGCGGCCAGGATCGCCTTGGGCGCCGGCATGTTCGCGCCCTTGAGCTGCTTGCGCAGGTTGGCCGGGAAGGCCGGCAGGTTGGCCGCGAACGCCGGACTGGACGGCGTGCCACCGGGGATCTTGAAGCCCTTGACGTCCCAGGGCTGCACCGCCTCCGGGTTGGCCTTGATCCACTCCTTGGCCTTTGGCACCAGTTCCTCGATGCTGTCCACCACCTCGTCGACCAGACCGAGGTCCTTCGCCGCGCGCGCCTTGTGCCGCTGGCCCTGCAGCAGCACGGACAGCAGCGCGGTCTGGATGCCCAGCATCCGCACCGTCCGGGTGACCCCGCCGGCGCCGGGCAGCAGGCCGAGGGTGACCTCGGGGGTGCCGAGCTGCACGCCCTTCACGTCGGCCACGATCCGGTGGTGGCAGGCCAGGGTGATCTCCAGGCCGCCGCCGAGCGCCGCGCCGTTGATCGCCGCCACGACCGGCCGGCCCAGCTTCTCCAGCCGGCGCAGCTGCGCCTTGATCCGAGTGATCTGCTCGAACACCGCGGGCGCGTCCTCGCGCCGGGCCCGGATCAGGTCGTTGAGGTCGCCGCCGGCGAAGAAGGTCTTCTTCGCCGAGGTGATCACCACGCCGGTGATGGAGTCCCGCTCGGCCTCCAGCCGGTCCACGGTGGCGCCCATGGACTCGACGTACGCGGCGTTCATGGTGTTCGCCGACTGCTCCGGGTCGTCCAAGGTCAGCACGACGATGCCGTCGTCACCCTGCTCCCAGCGGATGGTGTTTCGCTCAGTCATGAGTGTGTCGTCGTCCTTCGCTCAGATGCGCTCGATCAGGGTGGCCACGCCCATGCCGCCACCGATGCACAGGGTCACAACGGCCGTGCGGGCCTCGCGGCGCTCCAGTTCGTCCAGCATGGTGCCGACCAGCATCGCGCCGGTGGCGCCGAGCGGGTGGCCCATGGCGATCGCGCCGCCGTTGACGTTGAGCTTCTCGTTCGGGATGTGCAGCTTCTTCTGGTAGTTCAGCACGACCGACGCGAACGCCTCGTTCAGCTCGAACAGGTCGATGTCGTCGACCGAGAGCCCGGTGTGGGCGAGCAGCTTCTCGGTGGCCGGGATCGGCCCGGTCAGCATGATCGTCGGGTCGGCACCGGACGTGGCGGTGGCCACGATCCGGCCCCGCGGGGTCAGGCCCATGTCGGCCCCGGCCTGCTCGGTGCCGACCAGCACCAGCGCGGCGCCGTCCACGATGCCGGAGGAGTTGCCCGGCGAGTGCACGTGGTTGATCTTCTCCACGAAGTGGTACTTCTGCAGTGCCACCGCGTCGAAGCCGCCCATCTCACCGATCCCGGCGAACGAGGCCGGCAGCTTGCCGAGGGACTCGACGGTCGACTCGGGCCGCATGTGCTCGTCGTGGTCCAGCACCACCAGCCCGTTCTGGTCGACCACCGGGATCACCGACTTGGCGAAGTAGCCGCCCGCCCACGCCTTGGCCGCGCGCTCCTGCGACTGGACCGCGTAGGCATCCACGGTCTCCCGGGAGAATCCCTCCATCGTGGCGATCAGGTCGGCGGAGACCCCCTGCGGCACGAAGTAGGTGTCGTACGCGGTGACCGGGTCCATCGCCCAGGCGCCGCCGTCCGAGCCCATCTTGACCCGGGACATCGACTCGACACCGCCGCCGATCACCAGCTCGTCCCAGCCGGACCGCACCTTCTGCGCGGCGACGTTCACGGCCTCGAGGCCGGAGGCGCAGAACCGGTTGAGCTGGATGCCGCCGACCGTGTCCGGCAGGCCGGCGGCGATGGCCGCGGTCTTGGCGATGTCCGAGCCCTGGTCGCCGATCGCGGTGACCACGCCGAGGATGAGGTCGGAGACGCGGTCCACGTCGAGCGTCGGGTTGCGCTTGCGCAGCTCGTCGATCAGGCCGGTGACCAGCGAGATCGGCTTGGTGCCGTGCAACGAGCCGGTGTTCTTGCCGCGACCGCGCGGCGTGCGGATCGCGTCGTAGATGAAGGCTTCGGTAGACACGCTTGGTCCTCTCATGCGCTTCCGCGAGCTAATCCTGATTCACATCGTGGCACGAAAAGCCAGGTTGTCAACGCATACGCTGTCACCTAACGTGTTAGACGTGCCTCACAGAACGGGTAACCGGAAGGAGCAGCTGGCCGAGGCCGCGGCCGAGCTGTTCGGCCGGCGCGGTTACCACGCGGTGAGCGTGCACGACATCGCCGGCGCGGCCGGGGTCACCGGCCCGGCGGTGTACCGGCACTTCGGCAGCAAGCAGGACGTCCTTGCGCACGTGCTGCTCACCGGCCTGGAGGTGTTCGGCGAGGTCAGCGCGTCCGCCCTGGCCGCCGCGGCGGATCCGGTCGAGTCGCTGCGCTGCCTCGCGGGCGCGGTGGCCGCGCTCGCCGTGGAGCGGCGCGAGGTCACCGCGCTCTGGCGCTGGCAGGGCTCGCACCTGGGCAAGGCCGAGCAGACCACGATCCGGCGGGCCAGCGCCCGGGTGATGGAACGCTGGACCGCGGCGCTCGGCGCCGCCCGGCCCGAACTGGCCCCGGCCGAGGTCGACCTGCTGTGCTGGGCGACGCTCAGCGTGTTCGGCAGCGTCTCGGTGCACCACGTGAGTCTGCCCCGCAAGCGCTTCGAGGACCTGCTGGCCGCCCTGGCCCTGGCCGTGTTCGCGCACCGCGGCCTGCCGCTGCCCGCCGCGCCCCCGACCAACGGGCACGCGCTGTCCTGGCCGACCTCCCGGCGGGAGGAACTGCTCACCGCCGCCACCCGGCTGTTCCGCGAGCGCGGCTACCACGCGGTGAGCATGGAGGAGATCGGCGCCGCCGCCGGAATCGCCGGGCCGAGCATCTACCGGCACTTCGCCGGCAAGGCGGACATCCTGGTGGCCGCCGGATACCGGATGGCGGAGCGGCTGCGCGCCGGGGCGGAGCGGGCCTTCGGCGAGGCGGCCGACCAGGACGACGCCATGACCCGGCTGATCCGGTCCTATGTGGACATCGTGCTGCGGTCGGACAACCTGATGTCGGTGTTCGTCACCGAGTCGGTCAACATGGCCGAGCGGGACGCCAAGGAGCTGGTCCGGGTGCAGCGCGCCTACGTGGCGGAGTGGGTGCGGCTGTTGACCGAGATCGCGCCCGGGCTGGCCGAGCGGGAGGCCCGGATCACCGTGCACGCCGCGCTGACCATCGTCAACGACCTGACCCGCACGCCCCGGCTGGCCGCCCGGCCGGGGATCGCCGCGGAGCTCGCCGCGCTGGCCGGCACCGTGCTGCGCGCCGGGGTCAGCTGGGCGGGGTGACCTCGGGCGGACGCCAGCCGGAGCGCTGCGCCCACTGCGTCATCCGCGGGTACGCCGCGGCGAACCATGGCTCCTTGGCTTCGGCGTACCGGGCGCCGTCGTCGTCGGTGGCGAACCGCTCGGACAGTTCCCGCTTCACCGCCAGGTAGTCCGCCCGGGCCGCCTCGTCGGCCCGCAACCAGTCCCGGCACAGCAGGGCGAACCGGGCGCCACCCGAGTCCGGGGTGCGGATGTTCAGGTGCACGACCCGGCCGGGGTCGGCCGAGGCGTGGTAGCGCTTAGCCCACGACTCCGGCCCGGTGCCGTGCGGGTGGTCGCGGTCGACGTGCGGCTGGAGCACGAACCCCGCCTCGGCGAGCGGGCCGGCGATCGCCTCCGCGTCGGCCAGGGTGGCCACCATGAGCTGGAGGTCGATGATGTCCTTCGCGGGCAGCCCGGGCACCGCCGTCGAGCCGATGTGGTCCACCCGCAGGGCCCGCTCCCCGGCGGCCAGCCGGATCCGGGCGGCCAGCCGCTCGGCCTGCGCCGGCCAGGTGGGGTCCGGATCGTGCAACCACGGCGGCCCGTACTCGGACCGGCGGTGCAGCCGGAGGTTCGACGCGAACCGGACCAGCCGGTCGGCCCACAGGGCGTCCACCGCGGCCAGGATCTCGTCCGGCGCGCCCGAGTTGTCCAGCCACACGTCCGCCGCCGCGCGCCGGTCGGAATCGCTGGCCTGGGCCGCGATCCGGGCCCGCACGTCGTCCTCGGCCATGTCCCGCTGGGTCACCAGCCGGTGCACCCGGGTGTCCACCGGTGCGTCGACCACGATCACCAGGTGGAAGGCGGGCGCCATTCCGTTCTCCACCAGCAGCGGCACGTCCTGCACCACGATCGCCCCCTCGGGCGCGCCCGCCATCAGCTCGACGGCGCGGACCCGGACCCGGGGGTGCACGATCGCGTTGAGCCGGGCCCGGGCGTCGTCGTCGCCGAACACCCGGGCCGCCATCCGGGACCGGTCCAGGCTTCCGTCCGGCGTGAGCAGGTCCGCGCCGAACGCGGCCACCACCTCGGCCAGCCCCTCGGTGCCGGGCTCGACCACCTCCCTGGCCAGCCGGTCGGAGTCGATCAACACCGCACCGTGCTCGGCCAGCCGACCGGCCACGGTGGACTTCCCCGACCCGATCCCACCCGTGAGCCCGACGCGCAACATGCGGGCATTCTGGCACCCCGCCCCGGTGGTGTGACTGTTACCAGTGGGGCTGATGACACGCCGGAGACTTACGTGGTTTTGCCGGCGGGATCCCCTAGGGTGCCCGCACAAAGCATTACGCGGAGGGGTCAATCGTGCGCATTTTGAAGCGCAGGGGGCGGCATCGGCTAGGCACCCCGGGCCTTGTTCACTGCCTCGAGCACCGCGCGGTGGCCGAGGCACTCACCGTGCACCGCCGATCCTGGTGGTCGGTCGTCACCGTCCCGGCCAAACACACGCTGGCCGGCCTCCGCCACAGAGCCGCAGCAGCCGCCGCCGAACGGGCCTGGGCACCGGCAATCGGATAACCGTCCCGAAGCCGGAGCACGGAACTCGCCGGTCAACGGGGGGTGAGGGCGCGGTCGGCGAGGCGGCCGAGCAGCGAGCCGGACTGCTCCTCGGCGATCAGATCGGGGTTGACCGTCACGACCACGGTGTTGTTGCCGCGCACGGCGACCAGGGTGCGCTTGGCGCCGTTGAGCAGCACGCCCCGGTCCGCGCCGACCGGCACGTCGCTCGCCTTGGCGCCGGTCTCCCGTTCGGTCTCCACCGTGCTGGTCATCCGGCGCTGGGCCGCGCTCCGGTCGGTGTAGCTGGCCAGGCCGATCTGCACCACCGCGGCGGACACCGGCGCCCCGTCGGGCACCCCGTAGTAACAGTCGATCCGCGCGGTGCGGCCGATCTTCGGCTCCGGCACGCCGACGATCGGCAGGGTCTGCCCGGTGACCGCGGCGCCCAGGATGTCGGTGACCTCGGTCAGCGAGGCCACCCCGCCACAGGTCCGGGGCACCGCTTTCGCCGCGACCGAACTGGGCGCGGCCACCGGCGTACTGAACGCGGGAACCTCCGGCCGCGCGGCCGGCGGGTCATCCGAGCAGCCGGCCACCCCGACCAGCGCCGCGAGCGTCACCGCGATCCTCGTGCGCACCCCACCACGGTAAGCCCTCGGCCGCCCACCGGAAGGCAGCAACGCGACGCCGACAGCTCCCCGTTCGGGTGCTTGAACGGCACGGAGCCCCGCGGCGAACGCCGCGGGGCTCCAGGGTCAAACCGAACTCAGAACCCGCCGGAGAGCTTCTCCCGCAGGGCGGCAAGCTGCTCGTCGCTGGCCAGCGTGCCACCGCTCTTGGCGGTGGTGTCGCTGGTGCTGGACGAGTAGTCGCCCTCAGCGGCCTCGGCGTCGCCGCCGGTGGCCGCCTCGGCGGCCTCGGCCGCAGCGGCCTTGACCTGCTTCATGTGCTGCTCCCAGCGGGTGTGCGCCTCGGCGTACTGGCGCTCCCACTCCTCCCGCTGGGTGTCGAAGCCTTCCTGCCATTCCTGGGTGTCCGGGTCGAAGCCCTCGGGGTAGATGTAGTTGCCCTCGGCGTCGTACTCGGCGGTCATGCCGTACTGGGTCGGGTCGAACTCGGTGTCCGGCGTGACGCCCTCGTTGGCCTGCTTGAGCGACAGCGAGATCCGGCGCCGCTCCAGGTCGATGTCGATGACCTTGACCATGACCTCGTTGCCGACCTGCACGACCTGCTCGGGAATCTCCACGTGCCGCTCGGCCAGCTCGGAGATGTGCACCAGGCCCTCGATGCCCTCGTCCACCCGGACGAACGCGCCGAACGGCACCAGTTTGGTGACCTTGCCCGGCACGATCTGGCCGATCGCGTGGGTGCGGGCGAACTGGCGCCACGGGTCCTCCTGCGTCGCCTTCAGCGACAGCGACACCCGCTCGCGCTCCATGTCCACGTCGAGCACCTCGACGGTGACCTCCTGGCCGACCTCGACCACCTCGGACGGGTGATCGATGTGCTTCCAGGACAGCTCCGAGACGTGCACCAGACCGTCCACGCCGCCCAGGTCGACGAACGCGCCGAAGTTGACGATCGAGGACACCACGCCCTTGCGGACCTGGCCCTTCTGCAACTGGTTGAGGAACTCGCTGCGCACCTCGGACTGGGTCTGCTCCAGCCACGCCCGCCGGGACAGCACCACGTTGTTGCGGTTCTTGTCCAGCTCGATGATCTTGGCCTCGAGCTCGCGGCCGACGTAGGGCTGCAGATCGCGCACCCGGCGCATCTCGACCAGCGAGGCCGGCAGGAAGCCGCGCAACCCGATGTCCAGGATCAGCCCGCCCTTGACCACCTCGATGACCGTGCCCTTGACCGGCTCGTCGGCCTCCTTGAGGCCCTCGATGTGGCCCCAGGCGCGCTCGTACTGGGCGCGCTTCTTGGACAGGATCAGTCGGCCTTCCTTGTCCTCCTTCTGGAGAACGAGGGCCTCGACCTCGTCGCCGACACTGACCACGTCCGCGGGATCGACGTCGTGCTTGATCGACAGCTCCCGCGAGGGGATCACGCCCTCGGTCTTGTAACCGATGTCGAGCAGGACCTCGTCTCGGTCGACCTTGACGATGGTGCCCTCGACGATGTCACCATCGTTGAAGTACTTGATGGTCTTGTCGATGGCGGCGAGGAAGTCGTCCCCCGTCCCGACGTCATTGATGGCGACCTGCTGCTTCGGCGCGGTGTCAGCCGGGACAGTTGTGGTGTCGGTGGACATTAGGTAGGTGGCTCCGGTAGGGATTAGGTGGTTAGTGGAGTTGGCAGTTCGTGTCGCGCGGCGGGATAGTTCGCCTACGGACAACCGAAGGAACGCCACGCAACCATCACTGATTCCCCCGACGGCGAATCGACGGCAGCGCGAAACCACTGCGCGGCGGTATCCTACGCGGCCCTGTGACGGCCGGGCAAACCCAGGGTATGGAACTGCGCTATAACCGGGAGCGTGCAGAACGACCTCGGTGACCAGCCGAGTCACGAGCACCAGTCGGGGCGGCACGCCAGCGCGGAACGGGCGCTCGGCACCGTGGGGACCGCGCACCGTCCGGTCGGCTCGGCGGAGTCCGTGGCGGCCAATAGTGCCTGGTGGGACGCTGACGCGGACGACTATCACGCCGAGCACGGGGACTTCCTGGGGGTGAGCGACTTCCTCTGGTGTCCGGAGGGCCTGCGCGAGGCCGAGGCCGGGCTGCTCGGCGACGTCGCGGGTCGGCGGGTGCTCGAGGTGGGCTGCGGGTCGGCGCCGTGTGCCCGGTGGCTGGTCGAGCAGGGCGCGGACGCGATCGGCCTGGACCTGTCCACGGCGATGCTGCGCTACGCGGCCGCCGCGAACGAGGCCACCGGCATCGCGGTGCCGCTGGTCCGGGCCAACGCCGAGCGTCTTCCGTTCGCCTCCGGCTCGTTCGATCTGGCCTGCTCGGCGTTCGGCGCGGTGCCGTTCGTGGCCGCCGTGGACGCCCTGTTCGCCGAGGTCGCGAGGGTTTTGCGGCCCGGCGGCGAGTGGGTGTTCGCGGTCACCCATCCGATCAGGTGGATCTTCCCGGACGACCCGGGACCGGCCGGGCTGACGGTCGCCGGCTCGTACTTCGACCGCACCCCGTACCTCGAGGTGGACGCCGACGGCCGGGCCACCTACGTCGAGTACCACCGGACGTTCGGGGACTACGTCCGGGCCCTCACCGCCGCCGAGTTGACGCTGACAAACGTTATCGAACCGGAATGGCCGGAGGGCCACAGCCGCGAATGGGGACAGTGGAGCCCGCTGCGCGGGGCACTGTTCCCGGGCACCGCGATCTTCTGCTGCCGGCGGAGCCGTTGAGGCGCGCGGCCGAGGGGTTGCTGCAGGCACAGTCCGCCCGGTTCGCCGGACTGGACCCGCTGCTGCCGGCGGCCACCGCGCCGCCGGAGGGCGACGTGATCACCGCGGCCCTGCCGGACGGCGACCGGGTGGCCGGCGTGGTGGTCCGCACCGCGCTGGAACCCGGCTCGCTCGGCTCGCTGTGGTCGGCGCTGGACGTGTGGGAGCTGCACCCGCTGTTGGGCGGACCCGGCGGCCGCGGGATGGACCCGCTGCTGCGCCAGTGGCAGCGGGTGATCGCCCGCGGCACCATCGGCCCGGACTCGGCCTGCGTGGTGTCCTGGCCCACCCGGGACGCCGAGGCGACAAGGGCGTTGCTGGACCACGGGTTCCTGCCGCTGTCGGTGATCGCGGTGCGGACCGGTCCGGCCCCGGCCGAGCCGCCGTCCGGGGTGGCGGTGCGCCGGGCCGGCCCGGCCGACGCCGAGGCGGTGATCGCGCTGGAGCTGGCCGAGCTGGAGTACTCGGCGCTGGTCGGCGGCGCCATCCTGCGTCCGGAGTCGGCCGAGATCAAGCGCGCGTCGGTGGCCCGGCACCTGGCCAACGAGGACCCGGTGTGGCTGGCCGAGCGCGACGGCATCCCGATCGGCATGGTCCAGTGCTGGCTGACCGAGTCCGAGCCCGGGTCGTGGTCGGCGATCCGGCTGCCGCCGGGCCGGTGGGGTTACGTGAACTGCCTGTCGGTGCTGCCGGCCGAGCGCGGCACCGGGGTCGGCCGGCAGCTGATGGCCGCCGCGCACACCGAGCTGGACGGCGCCGGAACGATCGGCTCGTTCCTGTACTTCCACCCGTCGAACCCGCTCTCCTCGGTGTTCTGGGCCCGCCAGGGTTACCGTCCACTGTGGACCACCTGGGAAGTCCGCCCCGCCGGCGCCCTACGCTAGTCCGCCTCTCCGGAATTAACTGTCCCGCCTCTCCGGAATTAACTGTCCCGCCTCTCCGGAATTAACTGTCCCGCCTCTCCGGAATTAACTGTCCCGCCTCTCCGGAATTAACTGCTGTCGTTGCGTTCCAGCGGAAGTGCGGATGGCGGGGTGATTGTGGCTGGGTTGCGTCACGGTGCCCCTGAGGTTGCGTTGGGTGGCCCGAGACTTGTCTCGATGATCCACTGTGACAGGCCTTGTCGCGGCGGTGCTGCTGCGCCCATCCGGGGCTGTTCGGGGCCGGGCTCTTCCCCTGCTGGAGTTTGCGCTGTCACCATGAGTGGTGGGGTGAACGCAATTGGTGGATCGGGAGTGGTTCGCGGACCTGTACCAGTCGTCCTACCGGCGGGTGGTGCTGATCGCCTACGCCCGGTGCGGCGACCTCAGCGCCGCCGAGTCCGCCGCCCGGGACGCCTTCGCCCGCGCCTACCCCCGCGACCGGCCGGAGCCGTGGATCCAGGCGACCGCGGTCCGGCTGGCCCGCCGCCGCAGTTGGCGTGCCCGCGGCCGCGACGCGGACGCCGCGGACCCGGTCGCGGCGCTCCGGCAGGCCGGCCTGCCGGCCGAGGAGATCGCGTCCCGATTGGACATTCCGATTGGGACGGTGCGGACCCGGATGTCCGGGCCGCAGCCGGACATCCCGGTGCCCGTGCCGCCGGTCGGCAAGATCATCGAACGGTCCCGGCAGCGCGCCGGACGGCTGCGGATGCAGGTCGGCGCCGCTGCCGCCGCACTGGTCGTCTTCGCGGTGATCCCGGCCCTGCGCACTCCCCCGCCGCCGGATCCCGGGCCGGCCGACGCCGAGGTGATCAGCGGGCTGGAGCCGACCCGGCTGGAACCGGAGGTGTACAGCGTCGAGTTCGCCGACCGGTTGCGTGGCTACGCCCTGCGCGCCGTCTGCCCCGGCGAACCGTTCCACTGCGTCCACGACCTGATGGTCACCGAGGACGCGTTGCGCTGGACCGCCCGGGGCCTGCCGCCGCACCCGGGACCGGAAGCGGCGTGGGTGCTGCACGTGCTCGGCCCGCGCCGGGTGGTGGTCGAGACCCGGGAAACCCGCTGGCACAGTGACAACGCCGGGGTGAGCTGGCGAAAGGTGCCGACCGAGCCGGTCCGGACCGTGCCGGCGATCCCGCCCGACGCGGTCCTTTCCACCCGGTGCGCGGTGGCGACGCGGCCCTGCGTCGAACCGGACGGGGTCGTCGTGCTGCTGCCGGAAACCGGACACGCGGCCACGCTGGCCAACCCGCCGCCGCTGCTCGAGCCGAACCCCGGCGCGGTGCCGGCGGCCGACGGCGGTTGGTGGGTGTCCGGGCGGGATCCGGCCAGTGACGGGTGGGCCGTCGCGGTGAGCCGCGACGGCGGCCGGACCTGGTCGGTGGGCCTGGTGCCGGAGTTCACCGGGGTGCCGTTCGCCGGCCCGACGATCACCACCGGGGCCGGCGTGGCGTACGCGACGTTCACCGGGGCGCGCCGCAACGTCAACAACGGCCTGCTGGCGATCTTCCGCAGCACCGACGGGGGCCAGACCTGGGAGCAGACCTACCAGCGCTCCCGGCTCGAGCCACGCAGCGTCGCCGGGGTCGCCGTGGCCGCGGCCGACGGGACGCTGGTCGTGTTCACCGAGAGCGGCACCCAGTTCAACAGCGCCGACGGCGGCCGGACGTTCACCGGCGGCAAGGAGGTGCTCGGCCACGTGGAATGGGCCCGCGGCGGCTACTTCGCCCGGCACAGCTACCCATCCAACATGTACTTCTGGTCGCCGAACGGGGTGTACTGGACCCAGTTCCTCATCGGGTGACTGGGGGGTCCGCATGACCGAGCCGCAGAGCCGAAGCCCGGTACGCAGGGGCGTTCTGCTCGGGGTGCTCGGCGCGCTGCTGGTGGTCGGCGTGGCCGTTCCGCTGCTGCGGACCGAGTCCGATCCGTCCGCCGCCCCGGCTCCGCCCCCGCCGCCGGTGGAGACCGAGCGGCCACCGGTGGAAACCGGGCAGCCGGTGGAGACCTTCACGCCGAGTTCCTGGTTGGGCCCCATCGACTTCGCCGACGAACGGCACGGGTTCGCGCTGCGCGGCACCTGTTACGACGTGCGCACGCCGTGCCCCACCGAGCTGATGATGACCGAGGACGGCGAGCACTGGCGGGCCCGGGAGGTGCCGGCCCGCAAGGCGAGCGGACCGCGGGCCGCCATCGACCGGCTGTGGGTGCTCGGCGGCCAGGAGGTGATCATCGGCGAGTCCTATCCGACGCCCGACCCGCAGCGCTGGCACAGCGCGGACGCCGGGCAGACCTGGCGGCCGATCCCCAGCGTGGTGACCGGCGGCGTGCCCGCGGTACCGACGGGCGGGCTGCTCGAGCTGGTCTGCCCCCGGCCGTACGGGCTGCCGTACCCGTGCGAGGCGGCTACCCCGGTGGTCACCCTGCCCGGCACCGGGGAACTCGCCGAGCTGACCAACCGGCCGCCGCTCGAGCTGAAGGACGCCCGCCAGGTGCCGGTGACGGCCGACGGCAACCTGTGGGTGTCCGGCCTCCTTCCCGGCACCGAGCGGTGGGCCGTTGCGGCCAGCGCGGACGCCGGGCGCACCTGGTCGGTGACCGAGCTTGCCGACCTGGACCGGATGCCGGTCACGTCGGTAGAGGTCAGCGTCGGCGGGGACACGGTGTTCGCCATCGCCCGCGCCGAGATCGACATCCTGCGGGCGATCTCCGTCAGCACCGACGGCGGGCGCAGCTGGCGCCAGACCCGGCAGACCTGGATGAACAGCGACGGCCGGCAGCCGCTCAGCATCACTGGCGAGCCGATCGCCACGACCGATGGCCGGCTGATCATCAATGCCCGGCTGGAGGAGGCCTTCGTCAGCACCGACCAGGGCGCGAGCTTCCAGCCGACCGACGCGCCCCGCTTGGTCCGGTGGACCCGGGCCGGCTACCTGGCCGGGCCCGACCCGTCGTCCGAGGTGTTCCGGATGTCCTGGAACGGGGTGGACTGGCGGGAGTTCACCATCGGGTGATCATGACGCGCGAAGGCTGGGAGTCCGCATGACCGAGCCACAGAGCCGAAGCCCGGTCCGCCGCCGCGTGCTGCTCGGCGTGCTCGGCGCGCTGATCGTGGTCGGCGCGGCCGTGCCGCTGCTGCGTACCCGGCCCGATCCGCTGCCGCCGGATGCCGAGCGGCCGACGGCGGAGCAGTTCGATTCCCGGTCCTGGTTGGGTTCCGTCGAGTTCGCCGACGCCCAACACGGCTATGCGCTGCGCGGCAACTGCTTCGAGGACGTGCGTTCGCCGTGCCCGATCGAGCTGATGGTGACCGAGGACGGCGAGCACTGGCGAGCCCGGGAGGCGCCGGTCCGCAAGGCGAACGGACGGCCAACGGCCATCGACCGGCTGTGGGTGCTCGGCAGCCAGGAGGTGGTCGTCGGGGAGTCCTATCCCACGCCCGGCCTGCAGCGGTGGTACAGCGGCGACGGCGGGCTGACCTGGCGGGCGGTGCCGAGCGTGGTGCGCGGCAGTGTGCCCGACGTGCCGCCGGGCGGGGTGCTCGACGTGGTCTGCCCCCAGCCGCTCACGGAGGCGTTCCAGTGCGCGGCGGCCACCCCGGTGGTCACCCTGCCCGGCACCGGGGAGCTCGCGGAGCTGACCGGCCGGCCGCCGCTTGAGCTGAAGAACCCGCGCCGGGTGCCGGCGACGGCCGACGGCAACCTGTGGATGTCCGGCCTGGTTCCCGGTACCGGCCGGTGGGCCGTTGCGGTCAGCGCGGACGCCGGGCGCACCTGGTCGGTGGCCGAGCTGCCCGACCAGGGCCAGTTGCCGGTCACGTCGGTGGAGGTCAGCGTCGGCGGGGACACGGTGTTCGCCATCGCTCGCCACGAGATCGGCACCCTACGGGCGATCTACGCCAGCACCGACGGCGGGCGCAGCTGGCGGCTGACCCGGCGGAGCGGCGACGGCCGACAACCGGTCACCATCGCGGGCGAGGCGATTGCCACGGCCGACGGCCTGTTGATCATCAACACCACGCCGGATGCGGCCTTCTCCAGCAGGGACCAGGGCACGAGTTTCCAGCCGGCCGTCACCCCCGGGATTGCCCGGTGGACCCGGACCGGCTACGTCGTCGGACCAGCCGGGTCGCCCGAGGTGTTCCGGATGTCCTGGAACGGGTTGGACTGGCGCAAGCTCACCATCACGGGGTCATGAGTGCGCCGGGTACGGGCGGAACTCGCCGACGTGGTGCACTCCGGGCGGGCGGCCGTCCAGCGCCCGGCGCACGGCGTCCAGCACCCCGGCGGCGGTCTCGGCGTGGGTGAGCCAGCGGGTGCGGCCGCCCTGCCGAACGAAGCCGAGGACCACCTGCTGGGTGGGGTGATCGGGCAGCACCGGGTCGGGGCAGCCGCCGACCGGGTTGGCCGAGGAGCTGCCGTGCACCTCGACCACCGGGGCGCCGTCGGCCAGCAGCGGGGCGACCGCGCGCAGCACCGACGGCCGGGCCGGGCCGTGCACCCAGGCGACGAGCAGATCGGCCCGCCCGCCGAGCGCGGTCTCGGCCCGGCTGGCCAGCTGTTTCGGCTCGGCCCAGTCGGCCTGGACCCACAGCGCCTTGCGGTCGCCGTTGCCGGTGGCGGTGTCCGGGATCGGGGCATACCGTCGGCTCGGCAGCACCACGTGCCAGCCGTCGGCGATCAGGGCGGACGCGCAACCGGCAAGCATGCCGGTGCCACCGATGATCAGGGCCCGCCGGGTCATGCGCCCTCCGCTCGACGATCTCGTCCCGACAGGCTACCGCCGCCAACAGGCCGCTGCCGGTCTTGACCGATCGCGCGGAACTATGTGGACGACATCCGGCTTTCGGTGAGGCTGAACCAGTTTCCGGAGTCGTCCCGGAACACCGCCTCGATGCCGTAGGGCCGCTCCGCCGGCTCGGACAGGAACACCACCCCGCGCTCGGCGAGCTCGCGATGGGTCTTGTGGCAGTCGTCGGTGACGAACACGCACGCCCCGAGCGCCCCCTTGGCGATCAGCCCGCGCAGCTGCTCCGCCGTGCCCTCGTCATGCCCCATCCGGACGTCGGCCAGAATGATCTGCACGTCCGGCTGGTCCGGCGGCCCCACCGTCAGCCACCGGAACCCCTGCCCGGAACCCTCGAACCCCTCCCCCATCGCGACGTCGTAGCGCACCTCGAACCCGAGCTTCTCGGTGTAGAACCGTTTCGCCGAATCCTGGTCCAGCACGTACAAACAGTGGTGCGACATCCTGCTGATCATCGTCGTCCTCTCGCGGTGTCCGGTGCGGACGCCACGCTATTCCCGGGTTTCCCGCGGCGCCTTATCCGCGATTGCTCCCCTCGGCCGCTGCCAGGCCATCAGAAAGCATCCCGGAATCGCCGGCGTCCCGCCCCGCTGCACCATCCGCCGCCGGTACACCGACGGCGGACACCCCACCAGCTCACTGAACCGTCGGCTGAACGACCCCAGACTGCTGAACCCCACCACCATGCACACCTCGGTCACCGTGAGGTTGGCATTTGCCAGCAGATCCTTCGCCCGCTCCACCCGCCGCCTGCTCAAATACCGTCCCGGCGTCTCCCCGAACGCCGCCCGGAACTCCCGGACGAAGTGATACCGCGAAAACCCCGCCGCGGCCGCCAACTCCCCCAGCTCCAACTCCTCCCCGAACCGCGCGTCCATCACATCCCGCGCCCGGCGCAGACACACCACGACGCTCGACCCCGGCCCGCTCGCACCCATCACCCACCCCTCCCGGTCGTGCCGACCAGTCGAATCATGGGGACAGCCCCCGGCGATGGTTCGTCCGGGGGCTGCTGTCCCAACGTCAGGTGACCGGTTGGACCGGGCGGATCAGCGGGCGAGGCGACCGGTCCTGACCGCGGTGAGCAACGCCGGCAGGGGGGCACGCAGCGTTGGACCATCGGCATTCTTGCTGTCGCGCACCGCGTCGAGCGTGTGCGCCAGCTCGACGCACGAACCACCCGTGTTCGACTTGCTCGACTTCCGCCACCTTGGGTTGGCCATGCTCAAGCCTTTCCATATGTACCGGTTGGACCGGGCGGATCAGCGGGCGAGGCGACCGGTCCTGACCGCGGTGAGCAACGCCGGCAGGGGGGCACGCAGGGTTGGGCCATCGGCATTCTTGCTGTCGCGCACCGCGTCGAGCGTGTGCGCCAGCTCGACGCACGAACCACCCGTGTCTGACTTGCTCGACTTCCGCCACCTTGGGTTAGTCATGCTCAAGCCTTTCCATCAGGTCGGTGATGATCGTACTGCTTGCACCTCGTGAAAGGGCCACGTGGTCCAGGCGGTCCAGCAGCGACTCGAAGTTGGCCACGTCCTTGTCGTGGACGTAGAACGCGCCGGCTAGGCCGGCCAGCTCGACGTGGATCACGGGTGCCGTGCTGCGGAAACGCATCAGCAGGAACGGGTGCAGGACGAACACGGCCGTCTGGTGGGCCGGGATGACCCGAACGTCGACACCCCGGCTCTGGACGGTCAACAGGTGTTCGAGCTGCCCCCGCAGGGCCGCGCGGCCGCCGAACGGGGTCCGCAGCGCGATCTCACTGATGAACGCCCGGTACACGATCTTCATGACGATCTGTTGCCGGCGCAGCCGGGCCATCCACCGGGTTTCGATGTCCTCCGCCGGAACACCGTCGGCGGCCATCACCGCGACGGCCGTTTCGTAGGTGTGCAGCAGCCCGGGCACGGCCGTGACCGCGACACTCACCAGTTCGTAGGCGTCGGCCTCGTACGAGGCGAGCGCGCCCACCTCCTGTGGCACTCCGGGAATCGGCCGGTCCCACCAGCCCGAGGACGATCCCACCTGGATCTCCTCGAGCACCTGCTCCCGCTCACCTCCGGGCAGCTGCCACGCGGTCAGCAGTGTGGCCACTTCCTCAATGGTGACGTGCCGTAGTCCCCGTTCCGTTCGGCTGAGTTTCGCGGGCGGCCATTGCGCAATTTCCGCCGCCCGTTCGAGCGATAGGCCGACACGCTCGGTACGTATTGCCCGGACGCGAGCACCAATGATGCGATCGCGAGCCTGAGGCTCTTTCTTCACAGCCGCTCCCTATCACCAAGTGCAAGGCCGGCCAAGCAATCGAAAGGGAGCGTAGCGTGCGATAGGCGAGGGCCGAAAATGACCGGAACGGCCAGTGAGTGACGGCATATGACCAGGAAAACCGGGCGCCATACGGGCAGCCTGTTCACCGCGTGGTTGACAAGTCCAGCACCCCCACGTGAGCTGCAACCGCGTGTCTGGCGCGCGTGCGGCCTGCGCGGTTGCCAGACCTGGCTGATCGGCGCGACCGAAAGAGAAGCGGAAGAACGCCTCGCCGGCCACCGGTCACGCGTGCACGGCCAGCCACCCCCGGAGCCCCGGAATGGTTGACCTGGCCTGGAAACTGTCGCATTGGGACCGCCGCGTCCACGCGTTTCCCACAATAGGCGACATCGTCAGCGAGGCGGTCTGCCAGCATTCCGCGCTGACTCCCCGCCTCACCGAACCGACCGACGATGACCGCCGCTGCCAGGCATGCCTGTTGCTGCACGGCGACGAACTCGCCGACCGCTACGGCGACGCCGACCGCTACGCGCTATAGGGGTGCGTCGCAAAGTCCGGCTCGCGGCCATGGTGAGCGGATGATGAGGGTTTGGGTCAGCCGGGGGCGAGGAGGCAGAACTCGTTGCCCTCCGGGTCGGCGAGGACCTTCCACGGGACATCGCTCTGACCCAGGTCGACGGCGGTGGCGCCGAGAGTCCGCAGTCTGGCCGCCTCGGCCTCCAGGTCGTCACCTGGATATGGGCGGAGGTCGAGATGGACGCGGTTCCACCCGGTTTTCCGGTCGGGTGTGCGAAGGAACTGCAGGTATGGGCCGACGCCCTTGGCGGAGCGCAATACCGCGTTGTGGTCGGTCACCTTGTGCAGGGTCCAGTCCATGGCCGTGTCCCAGAAGCGGGCCATGGCTCGCGGATCCGCGCAGTCGACCACCACCGTGGCGATCGGTCCGGTGTCTTGGTAGAGGGAGTCCAGCACGCAGAACTCGTTGCCCTCCGGGTCGGCCATGACCTTCCACGGGACGTCGCCCTGGCCTATGTCGACGGGTGTTGCGCCGAGCTCGGTCAGGCGCGTGACCAGCTCCGCCTGATGGGCCGCCGAGGTGGTGGCGAGGTCGACGTGCACGCGGTTCTTCACCGTCTTGGGTTCCGGCGAGACGACGAGGTCGAGGCAGACCGCGACGGGGTCGGGGTAAACGAAGCCCTCGGGTTCGAGGTTGGTCACACCGGGTCCCTCGCTGGAGACTCCCCAGCCGAGCGCCTCCGCCCAGAAACCGCCAAGCGCGGCGTCGTCCCGAGCCTTCATGTTGATTTGAACAAGCCGCGTCGCCATGCCGACGATGCTAGTCGTGGCGGGTGCCGGTCCGGCGATGAGTAACGCGGTGGAGCCGGAGACGTCGAGACCCTTGACCGGAGGTTGATCTTGATTGATCGCCGTCCGGCCAAGGCTTCACCATGAACCCTGATCGTCCTATGTAGACGGTCCGGCGGATCGGGAATGGGTCCGCACAGCCTCTCCGAAGCCCGCCTGATCCGATCCCACGCGGTGCGTTAGCACGATCGGGTGGACTGTCCTATGAGGACGGATGGCGGGTTGGCGGCCGGGTGCTGCCGTCGCGATAGTGCGGGCGCCGTAGCCGACCGATTGTGTGCGACCTGACTGGCATGCCGACCGTTGAGGAGTAGGGATTCATGGATCGTACGAGGTTCGTCCGGTGGCCCGGTCTCGCTGCGGCCGCGCTGGCGGCGTGCGCACCGGCGAGCCGGGCGCCAACGTCTCCGTCGTGCTGGACGGTGCCGGGCTGCCGATCTGCGGCCCGTTCGTCGTCCGGCCAGCGGCACCTGGACCTGTACGTCCAACGTGGACATCCCGCTGGGGCCCCATACGCTGACAGCCGACCAGGATGTGCCGGTCAGTTCGATGATCATCAACGTCACGGTTGTCGCCCCACAGCCGGTCGTCATCGCAACGCCAACGGCCGGCGCGATCGTCACGCCGACGCTGACCGGCACGGTGTTGCCCTTCGCCAACGTGGCGATCATCCAGGCCGGGCCGGACGGAAATCCGCTGGGCTTCCCGGTCTGCCAGACGCAGGCGGACTCCAGCGGCAACTGGACCTGCACCACCTCGGCGCTCCCGGCGGGCGCCACAACGTTGTTCGCCCAGGCGGGCGGGGCCAACGGACCGCCGGGCGCCCTCTTCTCCCAGGATTCGGTCGCCTTCACGATCGCCCAACCGCCACCCGTCGTCGCCCCACCGCCACCGCCGCCGCCCGCCCCCACTCCCGACCGCCCAGCTGGCGCTCACCGGACCCGGCGCGGCCACCACCGGTGAGGGTGAGGAGCTGGCGGCCACCGGGCTGGACGCCGGGCAGTCCGCCACCGGCGCCGCCATCGCGGCAATCCTGATCGCGACCGGAATACTGCTGGTCGCCTACGGCCGGGCCCGGCGCCGGCGCACCACCTAGCCACCGACCCACGATGCGCTGACCCGGACGAACCGGGTCAGCGCGTCGTGGTGTTCGGGGTCAGGCGGTGCGCACTTCTTCCCCGGCTCGGCCTAATGCGCGGCGTCGTTCCAGGACCGGCCGAAGCCGACGCTGACGTCCAACGGGACTTCGAGGTCGTAGGCGCCGCCCATCTCCTCGCGCACCAGGGCCTCGGCGCGGTCGTGTTCGCCCTCGGCGACCTCGAGCACCAGCTCGTCGTGGACCTGGAGGAGCATCCGGGTGCGCAGGTTCGCGGCGCGCAGTCCGCGATGCACGCCGAGCATGGCCACCTTGATGATGTCGGCGGCGCTGCCCTGGATCGGGGCGTTGAGCGCCATCCGCTCGGCCATCTCGCGGCGCTGGCGGTTGTCGCTGGTGAGGTCGGGCAGGTAGCGGCGGCGACCCATGATGGTCTCGGTGAAGCCGCTGCGCCGCGCCTCGTCGACGATCCCACCGAGGTAGTCGCGGATGCCGCCGAAGGTCTCGAAGTACTCGTCCATCAGGCCCTGCGCCTCGCCGGGCGTGATCCGCAGCTGCTGGGAGAGCCCGAACGCGGAGAGGCCGTAGGCCAGGCCGTAGTTCATGGCCTTGATCTTGGCGCGCTGCTCGACGGTCACTTCGTCCGCGGGAGTGTCGAAGACGCGGGCGGCCGTCATCGAGTGGAAGTCCTGGCCGGAGCGGAACGCCTCGATCAGGAGCGCGTCCTCGGACAGGTGGGCCATGATCCGCATCTCGATCTGGCTGTAGTCGGCCGTCATCAGCGACTCGTAGCCCTCGCCGACCACGAACCCCTCGCGAATCCGGCGCCCGGCCTCGGTCCGGATCGGGATGTTCTGCAGGTTCGGGTCGGTGCTGGAGAGCCGGCCCGTGGCGGCGATGATCTGGTTGTACGTCGTGTGGATCCGACCGTCGGACGCAACGGTCTTCAGCAGTCCCTCGACCGTCTGGCGCAGCCGGATCACGTCGCGGTGGCGCAGCAGGTGCTGCAGGAACGGGTGCTCGGTCTTCTCGAACAGGGCCTGCAGCGCGTCGGCGTCGGTGGTGTAGCCGGTCTTGGTGCGCTTGGTCTTGGGCATGTCGAGCTCGTCGAAGAGCACCACCTGGAGCTGCTTGGGCGAGCCGAGGTTGATCTCCTTGCCGATGACGTCGTAGGCGTCGGTGGCGGCCGCCTTGACCTGGTCGCCGAAGTCCGACTCGAGCC
>NZ_DASUCC010000144.1:0-144570 GCF_035762905.1 Actinophytocola sp. | reverse complement strand
TGCAGATGGCCGATGATGCGACTTCGCCCAGTTCGCGGAAGGCGTGGATGTTGTGGTCCCATGGGGACTTTAGCCAAATGAGTTCGGTCATGATGGGTGCCTTTTCGTAGACACGGGAAATCACCGGTCGGGGTGGTTCGCTAATCGGTGGTGAGCCTTCCAATTCACTTAGGACGGTAGGCTTCCTTTCTGGAAGGCGCTTGCCTTTCCACGGGTGGGAAGGAGTGAGCGTGCCGAACAAGCGTCAGCCGCCGAGGCCCCGGGACCGGATCATTGGTTCCCGGCTGCGCGCGATCCGCAGGGAACGGACGGATCTGAGTCTGGAAGCGGCGGCGAAGGTGTTGGGGTGGGGGCTCGCAACAATGTCGAGAATCGAGAACGGTCAACGCCACATCAGCACCGAGGACGTGGCGATGATCGTTACCGCCTACCGGATTCCCGCTGCCGAACGCGACGAGATCCTCGCGGAGGCCAGAGCAGAGAACGCATCGGGCTGGTGGGACCGTCCGCTACCGGGTGTTCCCGCTGAGATGGGGACGCTTGCCAGCTATGAAGCGGACGCCAACGGCCTCATCAATTGGGCGGTGTCGCTGGTGCCGGGCCTGCTCCAAACCGAGGACTACGCCATGGCGCTCATGCTCTCTCAGGACCATCCGCAGGAGGTCGCGGAGTTGCGCTGGGTGGCCAGGCGCAGGCGACAGAAGATCCTCGGCACGGTGGACTACCGGGCCTACATCAGCGAGACCGCACTGCGCACACCATTCGGCGGACCCGAGGGGCACCGGATGCAGATCAGACACCTCCTGAACGCCCGGGAGCGCGGAATCTCGATCCGGGTGGTCCCCGAACATCTACCGGTCGGACTGATCAGCCATTCGTGGCTCTACATGACGTTCCCTCACACCACCCCGGTTGTGAACGTCGAGGTAGCCGGCGGCGGGGTCTACTTGCACGACGACCAGGCGGAACCGTACGTGAAGCTACTCACCAGGCTAGATCACATAGCCCTTTCCACCGCTGAAAGTCAGACTAGGCTCCGGTCGATCCTGAAGGAGGCGCGATCATGGACTGGCGCAAGTCGAGCTTCAGCGGCGACAGCGGCGACTGTGTACAGGTCAGGGCGGACCTGACCGCCATCCGGGACAGTAAGAACCCCAGCGGCTCGATGCTGACCGTGGATCTATCCGGTCTGCTGGCCACGGTCAAGGCGGGTCAGTTCGAGCGTTGACAGCGTGCCGCCGAGCCCGGTTGGCCGGCGCCGCCAGGCGCCGGCCAACCGGGCTCGGGGTGGTGGCTCCGGTCAGATGTTCAGGCCGGGGAAGACTTTGGCGGCGTTGGCCGACAGGACCGCGTGCAGGACGTCGGTGGGGAGGGGGAGGTCGGCGAGGGCGGTGGCGTTGTGGGCGGGGCCGGGGGTGCCGGGCCAGTCGGTGCCGAAGATCATTTTGGTGGCGAGGCGGGGAAAGTCGAAGCGGGCGTAGTAGTCGGGGAGTTTCTTCGGGGGGAGGCCGGCCAGGTCGAGCCACACGTTGGGGCGGGCGAGGGCCAGGAACGCGGCGCTGTCGTACCAGCCGCCGCGGCCGCCGTGGGCCAGGACGATGGGGACCTCGGGGAAGTCTTCGAGGACATCGAGGATGAGGTCGGGGTGGCCGAGGCGGGCGCGGGCGCCAGGGAAGGTGGAGCCGCCGGAGTGGATGATCACGGGGAGGCCGCGTTCGCGGCAGATCTGGTAGGCGGGGTAGAGCTCGCGGTCGGCGGGGTGGAAGCCGGCGTGCACCGGGTGGAGTTTGAGGGCCACGGCACCGAGGTCGAGTTGGCGCTCCACTTCGGACGCCAGGGGATGGTGCAGGTGCGGGTTGACGTTGGCGACCAGGCGGAACCGGGTGGGGTTGTGGTCGACGATGGGGAGGTTGTGCTCGATGGGCTGGATGCCGGTGGCGCGGGGGCTGTACTCGCAGAACAGGAGTACGCGGTCGACACCCTCGGCGGCGAACAGGGCGTCGAGGCGTTCGGGGACCGGGTCGCCGGCCGCGTCGTAGGCGGAGCGCCAGTCGTGCGAGCCGGAGAACTGTTCGGCCCAGCCGGACCAGGACGGCTTCAGGGTGCTCAGCCGGGCCGCGTGCACGTGCGCGTCGACCAGCGGCACGCCACCGAGCATCAGACCAGCTCCGCGGCGGCGGGCCCGGTGCGCAGCGAGTCGTGGACCTGGTCGCGCAGGACGTTGCGGCGGATCTTGCCGGTCGCGGTCTTGGGCAGCTCGGTCATCGGGATGATCGCGCGCGGGCGCTTGAAGGAAGCCAGACCGTCCCGGCACCAGCGGATCAGCGCGTCCGAATCGACGTCGGTGCCGGCGACCGGGACCACGCAGGCCACCGGCTTGTCGATGCCGACCTCGTCCGGCGCCGCGACCACCGCCGCCTCGGCCACCGCCGGGTGCTCCAGCAGCCGCTGCTCGACCTCGGCCGGCGAGACCCAGATGCCGCCCGCCTTCAGCATGTCGTTGTACCGGCCGAGACAGCTGTAGGTGCCGTCCTCGTTGCGCACGTAGCTGTCGCCGGTGCGCAGCCACTCGCCGAGGAACATCCGCCTGGTGGTCTCGGTGCGGCACCAGTAGCCGGTGGCGATCGACGGGCCGCGCAGGTACAGCTCACCCGGGGTGCCGGTGGCCGTCACCGGCACCCCGTGCTCGTCCCGGATCTCCACGTCGTAGCCCGGAACCGGGGTGCCCGAGCTGCCCGGCCGCACCTGCCCGGGTCGGTTGGACAGGAAGATGTGCAGCGCCTCGGTCGAGCCAAGCCCGTCCAGCACCTCCACCCCGAACCGCTCGCGGAACCGGTTGCACAGCACGGCGGGTAACGGCTCACCGGCCGAAACCCCTTGGCGCACCGAAGAGAACGTGTCGTCCGGGATGTCACTGTTCAGCAGTGCCGCGTAGAACGTCGGCACCGCGAAGAACAGCGTCGGCGCGTCGGCGCGCACCCGCTCGGCCACCCCGTGCGGGGTCGGCCGGCCGCGCAGCAGCACCGTCGCTCCCCCGGCGGCAAGTGGGAAGAAGCACGAGTTTCCCAGGCCGTAGGCGAAGAACAGCTTGGGCACGGACAGGCAGCGGTCCTCCGGGGTGACGCCGAGCACGCCGGTGCCGTAGCACTGCGCCACGTCCCGGATGCTGGCGTGCCGGTGCATGGCGCCCTTGGGCCGCCCGGTGGTTCCCGAGGTGTAGAGCCAGAGTGCCGGCGAGTCGGGCCAGGTGGAGTAGCCGTCGTCGGGTCCACCGGCCGAGCACAGGTTCTCCCAGGACCAGATCGGCACGCCGAGATCGGCCTCGCCGTCGAGCACCACCCGGACCACCTCCGGCGCCATGGTCAGGGCGGCGGCCGCGGCGGCGGCGAACTCCGCCGACACGCACAACACCCGGGCCCGGGCGTCGACCACCATCGTGGCCAGCTCGTCCCCGGTCACCATGGTGGAGACCGGGACCGGCACCGCGCCGATGTGCATCGCGGCCAGGATCCCGGACAGCAGCTCGATTCCGTCGGCCATGCAGAAGACGATCCGCTCCTCCGGCCGCACGCCGAGGGAGCCGAACCCGGCGGCCACCCGGTGCACCTCCTCGGCGAGCTGCTGGTAGGTCAGGGTCCGGTCACCACTCAACACGGCCGTGCGGTCGCCGTTCCCGGCCCGCACGTGCCGTTCGACCAGGTAGTCCGCCGCGTTGAAGATCTCCATGGCCCCTCAGCTCAGGTAGACGTACTCGAAGTCGAACGGCTTGCCGTTGATGCCGTTGCGGGGCGGAGCGAGCCAGCTCGCGATCCGGCCCCGGTCATAGACCGGCTGCATGAGCGAGCGGACGAAGGTCAGGTCCGCGCTCGTCGGCAGCCACTTGCTCCTGGCCGCCGCCCAGGTCTGCTCGTCCACGATCGTGCCGTTCGGAGTGATGTGAAATCCGGAGCTTACGCCGACTTTGCGGTTGAAGCCCGGATGTGGCAACGCCAGCTGGAAGTCGACCTCGTGGTCGGCCAGGATCCGGTTCCACCGCTTGACTCCGGTCTCGCAGTCGGCGATGTACTCGCCGCGCAGGTCCAGGTTCAGCGCGAGCAGGGCGGAGAGCTCCTCGCTGTCCCAGGTGCCGGCACCGGTCGGGCGGTCCAGCCGCATGCTGTCCTCGGTGAGCTGGTGGTCGTCCCGGCGGCGGGTCTCCTGCCACCGGCCCTTCAGCCCGGCCGTGTAGTAGTTGGCCGCGTTGGTGGAGGTCTCGCTGCCGAACAGGTCCAGCGACACCGTGTAGTGGAAGTTCAGGTACTTCTGGATGATCTCCAGCGGGATCCCGCCGTGCGGCCCGATGTCGTAGGTGTCGTGCTCACGGATCAGCTGCGCGCTGCGTTCCACCACCCGGTCGACGCCGGTGGTGCCGACGAACATGTGGTGCGCCTCTTCCTTGAGCATGAACTCGCAGGTGCGGGACAGTGGGTCGAACCCGCTCTCCTTCAGCGTGCCGAGCTGGTACTTGCCGTCCCGGTCGGTGAAATAGGTGAACATGAAGAACGCCAACCAGTCCGCGGTCTCCTCGTTGAACGCGCCGAGGATGCGCGGCGAGTCCGGGCTGCCGGAGTTGCGCAGCAGCAGCGCCTCGGCCTCCTCCCGGCCCTCGCGCCCGAAGTAGGCGTGCAGCAGGTACACCATCGCCCACAGGTGCCGGCCCTCCTCCACGTTGACCTGGAACAGGTTGCGCAGGTCGTAGAGGCTGGGCGCGGTCAGGCCGAGCAGCCGCTGCTGCTCGACCGACGCCGGTTCGGTGTCGCCCTGGATCACGATCAGGCGTTGCAGGTCGGCGCGGTACTCACCGGGCACCTGCTGCCAGGCCGGCTCGCCCTTGTGCTGCCCGAAGGCGATCACGCGGTCCGGGTCGCGCTCGGCGAGGAAGATGCCCCAGCGGTAGTCCGGCACGTTCACGTGGTCGAAGTGCGCCCAGCCGTCCCGGCCGACGCTCACCGCGGTGCGCAGGTACACGCCGTGCGTGTCCAGCGTCGGGCCCATCTCCCCCCACCAGTTCATGAACTTCGGCTGCCAGCCCTCCAGCGCCCGCTGCAGCCGGCGGTTGGACGTCAGGTCCACGTTGTTGGGGATCTTGTCGTCGTAGTTGATTCCGGTGGTCATACCCGTCCCCTGTCGAAGACCGGCCGCTGTCCCGTGCCATACCTGCGCAACGCCCCGTCCTCGCCGGATGCGTTGGGGCGCAGGAAAATCCAGTTCTGCCAGGCGGACAGCCGGCCGAATATCTTGCTCTCCATGGTCTCCGGTCCGACGAACCGGTGGTTGGCCTCCATCCCGGTGCACGCGTCCGGGCTGAGCGCGGCGCGGCCCTCGAGCACGATTCGGATCTCGTCGTCCCAGTCGATGTCATCCGGAGCGTCGGTGACCAGCCCGAGGTCGCGGGCCGCCGCCGGCCCGAGCGGTCGCCCGATCTCCTTGTCGCGCAACAGCTCCAGCGCGTCGGGTTGGCCGTGGAACCGGGACCGCAGCCGGGAGATGCCGTTGCTCATGGGCAGCAGCCCGAAATTGGCCTCGGTCAGGTGCACCGCGGCCGGCGGATCGACCTCCTGATCGTCGAGCATGTACTGCCGGTCGCAGGCGAAGGCCAGCTCGGCCAGCAGGCCGGCGAAGCAGGATCCCGGCTCGATCAGCGCGATCAGGCTGCGGCTGGTGACGTCCAGCCGCTTCAGCGTGCGCTTGTAGTACTGCAGGATCTCGTTGGCCAGCCAGTGGTCCCGGTGTTCGAGCAGCAGGCGCTCGTAGCCGAGCACCACCTCGGGGTCGCCCTCGGTCTTGATCACCCAGGTGCCCAGCGCGGTCTCGTTGGTGCGCAGCCGAAGGATCAGGTCGTCCAGCTCGCGGGTGAGCGCCAGCGGCCAGAACTCCGCGTCCTGACCGGCGATGGTGTCCGGCGCGGGTTCGGCGGGCGCCCGCACGGTGATCGTGACGATGCCGCCGCCGGAGTCCGGCTCGGCGATGACGTAGGTGTCCCGGCGCAGCGGGGTGAGCCGCACGCCGCGGGCGTCCCGCGGCCGACTGGACCCGGCGGCCAGCTCGGTGGCCCGCTCCCGGACGGTCTCCTCGAACCGCCGCGGCGCGGCCAACTCGTCGACCAGCCGCCAATCCACGGCGGTGCGGCCCTTGATGCCGTCCGGCCGGGTGGCGAACACGTCGGCCAGGTCCTTGCGCACACCGCGCTTGTCGACCAGCCGGGTCAGCCCGCCGGTGCCGGGCAGCACGCCGAGCAGCGGCACCTCGGGCAGCGACACGGTCGAGGAGTTGTCGTCGACCAGCAGGATCCGCTCGCAGGCCAGGGCGATCTCGTAGCCGCCGCCGGCACACGACCCGTTCACGGCCGCCAGGTACACCTGTCCCGAGTGCGCGCTGGCGTCCTCCATGGCGTTGCGGGTCTCATTGGTGAACTTGCAGAAGTTGACCTTCCAGTGGTGCGGCGCGGCCGCCAGCATCCGGATGTTGGCTCCGGCCGAGAACACCTTGTCCTTGCCGCTGGTCACCACCACGGCTCGCACCTCGGGGTGCTCGAACCGCAGCCGCTGGGTCGCGTCGTACAGCTCGATGTCCACCCCGAGGTCGTAGGAGTTCAGCTTCAGCTCGTATCCCGGAACCAGCCCACCGCCCTCGTCGACGTCGAGCACCAGCCAGGCGATCTCCCCCGCCACCCGCACCGTCCAGTGCCGGTACTGCTCGGGACACGTCTCGAACGACACGTTCTCCACGCCTCATTCTCTACATGTTGTCTCGGAAGCGTCAAGGTTATGTAGAAGATTGGCGCTGCCCCAACAGCCGCGCGATCGGACCTGCCGGACCGCGGGAAAATGTCCGACTTTGGCCACATGTCCGAGACCCTTCTCAAACGTGGTGACAGCAACGAACACGTGCGCACCGTGCAGGACCGGCTGACCGAGCTCGGCTACTCGACCGGCGGATCGGACGGCGACTACGGGCGCAAGACCGAAGAGGCGGTCCAGGCCTTCCAGGCCGCGTACGGGCTGCCGATCACCGGCTCGATCGACAACGACACCTGGGGCGCGTTGTTCTCCACCCCGGCCGAAGACCCCACCGCGCACGACCCGTCCGAGGGCCCCACCGGCGACGCGCTGGTCGACATCGCGCTCAAGCAGGTCAACGACCGGTACGTGTTCGGCACCGACGCCGACGAGAACAACCCCGACGAGAACGAGTTCGACTGCGCCGAGCTGATCTCCTGGAGCTGCGCACAGCTCGGCATCGAGCTGCCCAGCTACTCGGTGAGCCAGATCGACACGGTCGCCGCCGCCGGGCTGGAGTGCGGCGTGGACGAGGCCGGCGGAATCCGCGGCGCGCTGCTGTTCCGCGAGGCCGGCCACAACGGCGCCCAGTACAACCACGTGGCGCTGTCGCTCGGCACCGGCGACGAGACCATCGAGGCCATGGGCTCGAAGTACGGTGTCGCGGTCGGCACGATCGGCTCGCGGTTCACCCGGGCCGGTCGGATCCCCGGGATCACGTACAGCTGAGGTAGGCGGCGATGGTGTCGCGCAGGATGTCCGGGCCGGGCCGGGCCCACAGGTCGGCGTTGAACACCTCGACCTCGATCGGCCCGGTGTAGCCGGCGGCGGTGATCTCCTTGGTGTAGCGGGAGATCTCCACGCTGCCGGCCCCGGGCAGGCCGCGGCCGAGCAGCACCCCGGCCGGCAGCGGCGTGATCCAGTCGGCGACCTGGTAGCAGGCGATCCGCCCGTCGGCGCCGGCCCGGGCGATCTGCTCCCAGACCCGCTCGTCCCACCAGACGTGATAGGTGTCGATCACGACCCCGACGTCGGCGGGCGGGTGCGCGGCGGCCAGGTCGAGCGCGGCGGCCAGGGTGGACACCACGCCGCGATCGGCGCAGTACATGGGATGCATCGGTTCGATGGCCAACCGCACCCCGGCGGCGCGGGCGTGCGGAACCAGGGTGCCGATCGCCTCGGCCACCTGCGCGCGGGCGTCGTCCAGGGTGCGGGTGCCGAGCCCGCCGACCACCAGCACCAGCACCGGGGTGCCGAGCGCGGCGGCCTCGTCCACGGCGCGGCGGTTGTCGTCCAGCCAGCCGTCGTCGCAGAAGAACCCGCCCCGGCACAGGGAACTGACCGCGAGGCCGGCGTCGCGGACCAGCTTGGCGGTCCGGACCAGGCCGTACTCCTGCACCGGTGCCCGCCACAGTCCGACCGCCGGCACCCCGGCCGCGGCGCACCCGTCGACAAGCTCCGGCAACGGCCAGTTGTTCGCGGTCGCCTGGTTGAACGAGAACCGCGCCAGGCTCATTGCGGAACGCCGGCCACGGTGAAGAAGGACCGCGCCCGGTCGGCGGCCAACTCGGCGTCGGGCAGCAGCCCGGCGGCGTCGGCCAGTTGCAGCAGCCGCCCGCAGTGTGCCGGAGACCGGGCCGACTGCAGGCCGCCGACCATCACGAACGCCTTCTGGTGCCCGGCGAGCCAGGACAGGAACACCACGCCGGTCTTGTAGTACTGCGTCGGCGGCCAGAACAGCCGCCGCGCCAACGGAACCGTGGCGTCCATGATCTGCCGGTACCGGTCCGGATGCCCGCGGTCCAACTCGAGCAACGCGCTCGCGGCGGCCGGCGCGATCACCGCGAACACGCCGAGCAGCGCGTCGGAGTGACCCTGCTCGTCCCCGCCGATCAGCTCCGGATAGTGGAAGTCGTCGCCGGTGTAGAGCCGCACTCCGGCCGGTAACCGCCTGCGCAGCGCGACCTCGAACCCGGCGTCGAGCAGGGACAGCTTGATCCCGTCGATCCGGTCGGCGTACTCCTTGATCAGCGTCAGCACCGTGTGCGCCTGAGTGTCCACATCGGACGAACCCCAGTACCCGGTCAGCGCCGGGTCGAACTGCGGGCCGAGCCAGTGCAGCAGCACCTTGCCGTCCGCCTGCGAGATCAGGTCGCCGTAGAGGGAGAGGTACTCGTCCGGCCGGGTGGCCGCGGCGGCCAGGTGCCGGCTGCACATGAGCACCGGGGTCGCGCCCGCGCTCAGCACGTCCTCCAACTGCTCGCGGTAGGCGTCGGCGATCTTGGGCAGGGTCGCCGGCCCGGGTGGCAGCTGGTCGGTGCCGACCCCGGCCACGATGTTGCCGCCCACCGCGCGTGCCTCGGCCGCCGACCGGACCACCAGCTCCCGCACGGTCGGGTAGTCCAGTCCCATGCCGCGCTGGGCGGTGTCCATCGCCTCGGCCACGCCGAGCCCGTGCCGCCACAGGTGCCGGCGGAAGACCAGGGTGGCGTCCCAGTCCAGCACCGCGCGGCCGCCCGGGACGTTCTCCGCGGCCGGGTCGGCGACCACATGCGCCGCGGCGTAGGCGATCCGTCCGCGCGGCGGCCCGGGCGGCGGCTCGAACCGGCCGCCGCCGCGCACCGTGTAGCGCGTTCCGTCCGGCAAGATCACCGTGGTCATTACCCACCACCCCCCACATCCGGAACATCGAGCCTGCGGCCCTCACGTGCGGACCGCATACCAAGCTCGGCCAGCTGCACACCGCGTGCGCCGGCCGCGAAGTCCAAACCGAACGGTTCGTCGGCCACGACGTGCCGCAGGAACTGCTCCCACTGCACCCGGAACCCGTTGTCGAACTCCTGGTTGTCCGGCACCTCGGACCACTCGCCGCGGGAGTCGGCGGCCGCCGGCCGGTCCGGGTCCCACACCGAGCGCGGCGTGACCGCCCGGTGCTGGGCCCGGCAGCGGCGCAGCCCCGCCACCGCGGATCCCTCGGTGCCATCGACCTGGAACTCGACCAGCTCGTCGCGGAACACCCGGACCGCCCACGAGGAGTTGATCTGGGCGACCACGCCGCCGTCCAGCTCGAAGATCGCGTACGCGGCGTCGTCGGCGGTCGCCTGGTACGGCTCGCCGGACTCGTCGAAGCGGCGCGGGATGTGCGTGGCGGCCAGGCACTGCACGGTGCGCACCCGGCCGAACAGGTTCTCCAGCAGGTACTGCCAGTGCGGCAGCATGTCCAGCACGATCCCGCCGCCGTCCTCCGCGCGGTAGTTCCAGGACGGCCGCTGCGCCGGCTGCCAGTCCCCCTCGTAGACCCAGTAGCCGAACTCACCGCGCACGGACAGGATCCGCCCGAAGAAGCCGGCGTCGATCAACCGCTTGAGCTTGCGCAGCCCGGGCAGGTACAGCTTGTCGGCCACCACCCCGGTCCGGACCCCGGCCGCCTCGGCCAGCCGGGTCAGCTCCAGCGCCCCGGCCAGGTCACCGGCCAGCGGCTTCTCGGTGTAGACGTGTTTGCCCGCCTCGATGGCCGCGGCCACGGCCTTCTCCCGGCGCTGGGTCACCTGGGCGTCGAAGTAGATCGCCACGTCGTCGCGGGCCAGCGCGGCGTGCAGGTCGGTGCTGAGGTCGGACAGCCCGTGCCGCTCGGCGATCTCGGTCAGCTTGGCCTCGTTGCGCCCGACCAGGACCGGCTCCGGCCACAGCCGGCTACCGTCGGCGAGCGGGAGTCCACCGTCGGTGCGGATGGCCAGCAACGACCGGACCAGATGCTGGCGATAGCCCATCCGACCGGTCACACCATTAAGCACGATCCCGATCGGCCGTCGGTTCATCGACACCCCGCCATTTCTAGGTAAGCGCTTTCCTGCCACCCTAGGTGCTCGGCCCCGGCTACGGAAGGCCGTCCGGAGTTGACCCGGCCGGGTCCGAACGGATAGGAAGACTGCCTAACTATCGGGAGGTCCGTTGGCCCAGTTGGCCGGCTCGTCGCGGCTGCTGCGCACGCTCAACGAGCGCGCCGCGCTCGGCCTCCTGCTGGACTGCGGTCCGCTCACCCGCGGCGAGCTGGGCGAGCTGACCGGACTGGCCAAGCCCACCACCTCCGAGGTGCTGCGCCGGCTCCGGGAAGCCGGCCTGGTCGAGGTGATCGGCCGGCGCACCGGCGGGCCCGGCCCCAACGCCGAGGTGTACGCGGTCAACCCGGACGCCGGCCACGCCGCGGCGGTCTCGCTCGGCGCCGGCGGGGGCACCGCCGCGGTGTGCGACCTGACCGGCGCGATCCGGGCCCGCCGAAGGATCGCCGCCCGGCCGGCCGACCCGGTGCAGGCCATCGCCGACGCGGTGCAGGGCGCGTGCCGGGCGGCGCACGTGCCGGTGCGCCGGCTGGACCACGTCCAGCTCGGCTGGTCCGGCCCGGATCCGACCGGTGCGCTGGGCGCCCGGCTGCGCACCACGGTGCGGGTGGCCGGCGAGGCGCACCTCGCCGCGGTGGCCGAGCGCGGCACCGGGGCGGACGACTTCGCGCTGCTCTGGCTCGGTGAGGACAGTCTCGGCCTTGCCGTCGGGCACACCGGCGGCCCGCCGCACGGCACCCGGGACATCGGCGCGCTGCCGGTGCCCGGCGAGAACGGCGCCGTGCGGGCGTTTCGCGACCTGGCCGGCGGGGCCGCGGTGCGTGAGCTGGCCCGCCGGCACGGGATCACCGCGGCGGCCGGCCGGGATGCCGTCGCGGCGGCGGCCGGTCCGTTCCTGGACGCGCTCGCCGAACGGGTCGCGCTGGGGCTGGCCGCGATCGTGGCCGTGCTCGATCCGCCGCGGGTGGTGCTGGCCGGCGAGATCGGCCAGGCAGCCGGCGCGCCGCTGGCCGCCGCGGTGACCGCCGCCCTGCGCCAGCTGTCCATCCCGCGCACCCCGGTCGTGACCACCGCCGTACCCGGCGACGCCGTGCTGCTCGGCGCCATCGACACCGCACTCGCCACCGTGCGCGCCGGACTGCTGGACCGAATGGGAGGACAACCGTGAGCGCAGGCTCGGCCGCGGTGGCGGCTGGACTGAGGAGCAGCGCAGCCGCGAGGAACGAGCGGCGAGCAGCGCACGAAGGAAGCCGACACCAGCAGCGGCCGAGCCGGAGCGAACCATTGGGCACCGTGAGCGCAGGCTCGGCCGCGGTGGCGGCTGGACTGAGGAGCAGCGCAGCCGCGAGGAACGAGCGGCGAGCAGCGCACACCGTGAGCGCAGGCTCGGCCGCGGTGGCGGCTGGACTGAGGAGCAGCGCAGCCGCGAGGAACGAGCGGCGAGCAGCGCACGAGGGAAGCCGGCGCCGGGGCGGCCGAGCCGGAGCGAACAGGAGAACACAGTGAAGGTGGCGGTGGTCGGTGGTGGCTCGACCTATACCCCGGAGCTGGTCGACGGGTTTGCCCGGCTGCACCGCGGGCTCGCCGAGCTGGTGCTGATCGATCCGGCGGCCGACCGGCTGGAGCTGCTCGGCCCGCTCGGCCGGCGGATCCTGGCCCGGCACGGCCATTCCGGCCGGCTGGACTGGACCACCGACCTGGACGCCGGCCTGGCCGGCGCCGACGTGGTGATTCTGCAGCTGCGCATCGGGGGTCAGCAGGCCCGGATCAGCGACGAGACGTTCCCGCTGGAGTGCGGCTGCGTCGGCCAGGAGACCACCGGCGCAGGCGGTCTGGCCAAGGCGCTGCGCACGGTGCCGGTGGTGCTCGACATCGCCCGCCGGGCCCGGGACCGGGCCGCGCCCGCGGCGTGGATCGTCGCGTTCACCAACCCGGTCGGGATCGTCACCCGGGCGCTGCTGGACGACGGGCACCGGGCGGTCGGGCTGTGCAACGTCGCGATCGGGTTGCAGCGCCGGTTCGCCGGCCTGCTCGACGTGCCGCCGGACGCGGTGCGGCTCGACCACGTCGGCCTCAACCATCTCACCTGGGAACGGGCCGCGGTGGTCGACGGGGTGGACCGGCTGCCCGAGCTGCTCGCCCGGCACGGCCCCGAGTTGGCCGAGCACGTCCGCCTGCCGCACCGGGTGCTCGAGCTGACCGGCACCGTGCCCTCCTACTACCTGCGTTACTACTACGCGCACGACGAGGTGGTCGCCGAGCAGCGCCGCACGCCGAGCCGGGGCGCCCGGGTGGCCGAGATCGAACGCGAGTTGCTCGAGCTGTACGCGGATCCGGCGCTGGACACCAAGCCGGCGCTGCTGGCCGAGCGCGGCGGGGCGTTCTACTCCGAGGCCGCCGTCGGCCTGCTGGCCGCGCTGCGGGACGACGACGGCGCGGTGCACTCGGTCAACGTGCGCAACGCCGGCACGCTGCCGTCGCTGCCGGACGAGGCGGTCATCGAGGTGTCCTGCCGGGTCGGCAACCTGGGCGCGCTGCCGCTGGCCACCGCGCCGCTGGCACCGGACATCGCCGGGCTGGTCGGCCACCACGCCGGTTACGAGGAGCTGGCGCTGGCGGCGGCGGTGCACGGCGGCCGGGATCGGGTGTACCGCGCGCTGCTGGCCCATCCCCTCGTCGGACAGCATGATCAGGCCGAGCGGTTGACGGATCTGTTGCTGGCAAACAACTCCGAGTTCCTGGAGTGGGCCCGGTGAGCATCCTACTTGCGATCGACGGCGGCAACTCCAAGACCGAGGTGTTGCTGGCCGACACGACCGGCGCGGTGCTCGGCTACGCGCGTGGGGCGGGCAGCAACCACCAGACCGCCGGCATGGCCGAGGCACTGTCCCGATTGGACGAACTGGTGCGCGTGGTCCGGGACCGGGCCGGCATCCCGGCCGGCACCCGGCCCGCACTTGCCGCCGTTTACCTTGCCGGGGCCGACCTTCCGGTCGAGCTGGACACGCTCGACGCGGCGGTCGGCGGTTCCAGGTTCGCCGACAGATCCATTGTGGACAATGACATCTTAGCGCTGCTGCGGGCCGGCACCGAGGCGCCGGACGCGGTGGCCGTGGTGTGCGGGGCCGGCACCAACTGCGCCGGGCGGGCCGCGGACGGGCGAACCGTCCGGTTCCCGGCGCTTGGCCGGCTGACCGGCGACTGGGGCGGCGGGCAGCACCTCGGCGGGCTCGCGCTCTGGCACGCCGCCCGCGCCGAGGACGGCCGCGGCCCGGACACTGCCCTGGTTTCCGCGATCACCGCGCACTTCGGCCTGGCCCGGATCGCCGACGTGTCCGCGGCCGCGCACTTCGGCGAGATCTCGCACGAGTGCATCGGCGAGCTGTCCCCGATGCTGTTCCGGGTGGCCGCCACCGGGGACGAGGTGGCGCGCGCACTGGTGGTGCGGCAGGGGGAGGAAATCGCGATCATGGCGGGCACGGCCATCCGGCGGCTCGGCCTGCTCGAGGCCGAAGTCAGCGTGGTACTCGGCGGCGGCGTGTTGCGCTCCCGCGATCCGGTGCTGTTCGGCGCGCTCACCGAGCGGCTCACCGCGACGGCACCGGGTGCCGAGATCGCGCTGGTCACCGACCCGCCGGTGATCGGCGCCGCGCTGCTCGGCCTGGACGCGCTCGGTGTGGCCGGCGCCGCGCCGGACCGGTTGCGCCGCGAGCTGCGCGCGCTGATTGCCGCCGGGTAGCCCGATCCGGTGTACGGTCAGCCGGTGGGGCCGAGAACGATCACCGTCGACGAGCGCACGCACGCGCGGCTTGCCGAGCTGGCCGCGGAGAACAGCACCACGGTCGCCGGCTACCTCGCCCGGGTCGCCGGAACCGGGCGCACTCCGGCCGAATGGGCGCAGATCGCGGCGCGCACCGAGGAATACCTGCGCACGGAGTTCGGCTTCGTGGCAACGCCGGAGGAACTGGCCGAGTTCGAGGCCAAGCAGGCCGCCGTCGAGACCGGCCGGAACCGGCCGGTGCGGCGCACCAGCGCGTGAGCGCAGCCGACGCGCGCGGCTACCTGCTGGACACGACCGCCCTCGCGGCCCTGGGCACCAGCCGCCGGATGTCCACCCTGATCACCGCCGCCCCCCGGCTGGGCCGGCCGCTCTACGCGCCGGCCACCTGTGTGGACGCCGCCGATCGGATCCGGCCCGGGATCGCCGCGCACGTCGGCCGGATCCCCGCCGTGGAAACCCTGGACCTGACCTACGCCCAGGTGCTCGAGATACGCGAGTCCACCCCCCGGCTCCCCCTCGACGTGGCCCACGTGATCAGCCTGGCCCTGCCCAACGCCACCTGGCCCAAGGGTCTGATCGTCGCCACCGTCCTACCCGACCGCTACGCCGGCTTCGACCTGACCCTCTTCGCCGTCGGCGACTGAGGATGCCGCGTCGCCGACGGTGGATCATCGTGGGTGAAGTCTCGGCCCAACCAACGCAACCTCAGGGGCACCGTGACGGCACCCAGCCACAATCAATCCGCGATCCGCACATTTCCTGGGACGCAACAACAGCAGTTAATCCCGGAGAGGCGGACCAGCGCTCCGGCTAATGCACGCCGCTCATCTGGCGGTGGATGGGGCGGGCGGCGAGGGCGAGCAGGAGGCCGGACAGGACGGCGATGCCGCCGACGATGGCGAAATAGGCACCTTCGTTGTCCGGGCTGTAGTACTGGGCGAGCGAGCCGGCCATCGCGGTGCCGAGGGCGACGGAGAGGAAGTTGAGCGCCACCATCTGGGTGCGGAACGCCTCGGGAGCGAGCTTGGTGGAGACCGAAAGGCCGACCGGGGACAGCAGCAGTTCGGCGATGGTGAACAGGAGCAGGATGCCGACCAGGGCGAGCAGCGGCGTGGTGTTGCCGGTACCGCCGGCCCACGGCAGGAACATCAGGAACGCCAGGCCCATGATCACGGTGCCGAGCGCGAACTTGACCGGCGTGGACGGCTGGCGCTCGCCGAGCTTGACCCACAGCCCGGCGAACACCCCGGCCAGCAGGATGACGAAGATCGGGTTGATCGAGTTCACCCAGGACACCGGCATCTCCCAGCCGAACAGGTTCCGGTCCAGCCGCTGGTCGGCGTAGATCGTCACCACGGTGAACTGCTGCTGGAACAGGGAGAAGAACACGAAACTGGCCAGGAACAGCGGCACGAAGCTCCACACCCGGCGGCGCTCGACCGGCGTGATCCGGCTGCTGGACAGGATCACCGCGAAGTAGCCGACGGCGGCGGCCGCGGTGACCACCACGACCACGTTGGCCAGGTTGGCCGCGGTCACCACGCCCAGCAGCACCAGAGCGGCGACCACGGCGAGAACGCCGGTCGCGAGGCCGGCGACCAGCGGCCGGCGCGCGGCGGGCAGCGGGTTGGGCACCACGTTCGCGTCCTCGGGCAGGTTCCGCCGGCCGAGCGAGTACTGGATCAGCCCGATGGCCATGCCGATCGCGGCCAGCCCGAACCCGTAGTGGAAGCCGAGCCGCTGCTGGGCCAGCCCGGTGAGCAGCGGCCCGAAGAACGCACCGAGGTTCACCCCGAGGTAGAACAGCGAGAATCCGGCGTCGCGCCGCGGGTCGTCCCTGCTGTAGAGCAGGCCGACCAGCGCGGTGGCGTTCGCCTTCAGCCCGCCGCTGCCAAGCGCGACCGCGCACAGACCGATGCCCACGCCGAGGAAACCGGGGATCAGGGCCAGCGAGATGTGCCCGAACATGATCACGATCGCGCTGCCGAACAGCACCCGCTCGGAGCCGACCAGCCGGTCGGCGACCCAGGCTCCCACGATCGTGGACAGGTAGACGAGGCCGCCGTAGGCCCCCACGATGCTGGTCGCGGTGGCCTCGGACAGCCCCAGCCCGCCGTCGGTGGTCGAGTAGTACAGGTAGATCGTGAGGATCCCCTGCATCCCGTAGAACGAGAACCGCTCCCACATCTCGACGCCGAAGAGGTTGGCCAACCCCCACGGATGCCCGAAGAACGTTTTGCCCGGTTCGGCCCTGGTCACCGTGGTCACCAAACGGCCGTTCCCGCTCCGCCGCCCCTCGAAACAAAGAAAGTTCGACGAGTTTTGAACCAATCGGCCCACTGTTACGTGTGGGTGGCACGAAGCTCCGGGAGGGGACCCAATGAAGAAGTCAGTCCTATTTCGTGCTGCCGTTCTCACGGCGTTCGCGACGTTCGGGCTCACCGCCTGCACGGGTGGTGAGCCGACCTCAAGCGCCCGGGTCGTCGTGACCTCGAACAACCCGGAAGCGCTGGTCAGCACCACCACCGCACCGTCCGAGCCGTCGGAAGCGCCCGAGACCGCGGCACCGAGCGAGTCGGCCGGCTCCGCGCCGCAACCACCGTCCAGCACCAGCGCACCGCCGGCCAGACCGTCCACACCGGACACGTCGGTGGAGCGGCTGGCGGCCGCCGCGCACCTCAAGCTCGGCCGGATCATCACCGACGGGAACGCGATGACGTTGTACCGCTTGGATTCCGACCAGGCCAAGCCGGTGAAGTCCAGCTGCCTCGGCGACTGCGCCAAGGTCTTCCCGCCGGTGTCGCCACCGGCGGACGGGACCGTGGACGTCGAGGGCATCGACCCCAAGCTGGTCAGCCAGTTCACCCGGCCGGACGGCATCGTCCAACTCACCCTTGCCGGGCGGCCGGTCTACCGGTTCGTCGGCGACGCGGCCCCCGGGGAGGCCTTCGGCCACGGCATCGGCGCCGCGTTCGCCATGACCCCCACCGGTGCCAAGGCGGTGGTCAAGGACTGACCGGATAGGTGTCCAGCAGCCCGCACATGCCCAGCCGGCCCCGCTCGCGCGGGGCCGGCATGGCGTGTACGGCGGCCTCGGCGAGGTGGGCCGGGTCGCCTTCGCGCAGGGCGGCGAGGTGCTCGCCGGTGTGCTTGGCAGCGGCAAGGGCCCCGGTTGCCCAGCGGAGGTGCCAGGCGTCGGCCTGCTCGCGTTTGAGGGCGACGGCGGCCCGGTGGAAGCCGGCCAACGCGGCCGGGCCGCCGGCGACCAGCTGCTGGAACCCGGCGATGGCCAGGTCGCGCCGTCGGTAGGCGGCCACCGGGTCGGTGCCCGGAGCGCCGCCGTCGGGCAGCGCGGCGGCCGCCGCATAGGCGTCCGGGTCGGCAAGCACCTCGGCCGGGAAGGTGAGCACGGCGTCGCCGGCCTCCGGCAGCCCGGTGTTGGCCATGATCACGAACAGCTCCAGATTCCCGCGGTTGACCAGCCGGTGCACCGTGCCCGGGGTGAACCACAACACGGTGCCGGCGGTCAGCTCGTGCTCGGCGAAGCCGGCGCCGGACAGCGTTTGCACCGCGCCGCGTCCGCCGGTGACCACATAGGCCTCGGAGCAGGCCAGGTGGATGTGCGGGCTGCCGCCGGGCAACCCGTCCGGCGCCGTCGTGTCGTAGACACACAAGCGGGAAATTCCGACGCCACCGGGTAGCATTGCAGGCTCTGTCACGGGGATCCCATTCCGATCGCTGGAGGAAAGGGCTTTCTTCGGCTGGAGCGCACGGACAACGTTAGGGGGTCGACCCGGTGGGAGGAACCCGATGGCGACGCTGGCCGATGTGGCGCGGCGGGCCGGAGTATCCGCGGCGACCGCGTCGCGGGTAATCAACGGCAGCGCCAAACCGGTCGCCGACGAGCTGCGCGGCCGGGTGCTGCGCGCGGTCGACGAGCTGCACTACGTGCCCAACGCGCACGCCCAGCTGCTGGCCAGGGCGGATCGGGTGGCGGTCGGCGTGATCGTGCACGACGTGTCCGACCCGTACTTCGCCGAGATCACCCGCGGGCTGCAGAAGGTGGCCACCGAGCACGGCCGGCTGTGCATCATCTGCAACAGCTACCGCGACCCGGACCGGGAGCTGGCCTACGTGGACCTGCTGCGCGCCCAGCAGGTGGCCGCGATCGTGCTGACCGGGTCGGGCTACCACGACCAGCGGTTCACCCGGCTGCTGAACGCGAAGCTGCGCGCCTACGAGCAGACCGGCGGCCGGGTGGCGGCGATCGGCCGGCACATGCACGCCGGCGACTCGGTGCTGCCCGGCAACGAGGAGGGCGGCTACCTGGCCGGCGCCGAGCTGTTCCGGCTCGGTCACAAGCGGATCGGCGTCGTCGCCGGGCCCAAGGTGCTCACAACGACCACCGACCGGCTGACCGGGCTTCGGCGCGCCGCCAAGGAGTTCGGCCGCACCATCGGACCGCGCCGGGTCGTCTACGCCGACTTCGACCGGGACAGCGGCGCCGCGGCGGCCGCGACGCTGCTCGACTCCTCCCCCACCCTCACCGCGATCGCCGCGCTGAACGATGCCATGGCCATCGGGGTGCTGGCCACGCTGCGCGAGCGCGGCCTGTCCGTGCCCGGCGACATCTCGGTGATCGGCTTCGACGACATGCCGATCGCCCGGGACGTGGTGCCGCCGTTGACCACCGTGCACCTGGGCATGCCAGAACTCGGCATGCGCGCGATGGCCCTCGCGCTCGGCAAACCGGCCCGCGCCCCACGAACCGAACGACTCCCGGCCACCTTGGTGCGCCGAACCAGTACTGGTCCGCCGCCCTAGTCCGCCTCTCCGGGTTCTACTGCTGTTGTTGCGTTCCAGCGAACGTGCGGATGGCGGGGGGCTTGTGGCTGGGTGCCGTCACGGTCCCCTGAGGTTTCGTTGGTCGGTCCAAGACTTCACACGAGGCGCGGTTACGAGGCGCGGGGGAGGCCGGCCGCCCGGGCGCGGGCGATGGCTTCGGCGCGGTCGGTGATGCCGAGCTTGCCGAAGATGGTGCAGACGTTGTTGCGCACCGTTTTCGGGGCGAGGTCGAGGCGGCGGGCGATGGTGGAGTTGTCCGCGCCGACGGCGATCAGCTCCATGATCTCGCGTTCCCGCGCGGACAGGGTGGGGAACGGATGGCTGGGCTGGGCCTGGCGGATCATCAGGTCGGTGAGCCGGCTGGCGATCTGTGCGCCAAGGATCATCTCGCCGGCGGCGACCCCGCGGACGGCCCGCACGATGTCGGCCCGCTCGGCACCGCGGAGCAGGTAGCCCCGCGCGCCGGCGCGCATCGCGTTGAACACCGACTCGACGTCATCCGCGGTCGTGACGACCAGAACCGGAACTCCGGGTACCCGATCGCGCACCGCGCGCAACGACCGCACACCGTCCACGATCAACACATCCGGTGTGGCGATCCCGGCCCCGTCCGCCGTGCACACGACAATCCGTAGTCCGTCCACTCCGGACAGTAGGCCCACGGGGTGGTCACCGACCAGTCCGACGGTGAGCACAGGGGTCAGAACCGCCGCCGTCATGCCGCACCCTCTTCTTCTCGGTCGTCTCGCGTTCACTACAAGAGTCGCCGACCACCCGCCGGATACACATCCGTGGTGGTACGTAGTTTTTCCACGGATCTACGTACGGACCGATCGTCGGTAGGGTCGAGCCGTGACCCGCCTGTTAGCGACCAGTGATCTGCACGTCGGATATCCGGAGAACCGGGACATCGTAGAGGGACTGCGGCCCGAGTCCGACGACGACTGGCTGATCGTCGCCGGAGATGTCGCCGAGCGCAGCACCCAGATCGAGTGGGCCATGCGCCGGCTCACCGAGCGGTTCGCGAAGGTGATCTGGTCCCCCGGCAACCACGAGCTGTGGACCACCAAGGACGACCCGCTCACCGCGCGCGGCGAGGAGCGCTACCGGTGGCTGGTGGACCTGTGCCGGCGGCTCGGCGTGGTCACCCCCGAGGATCCCTACCCGGTGTGGGAGGGGCCGGGCGGCCCGGTCCGCGTGGCACCGCTGTTCCTGCTCTACGACTACACGTTCCGGGTGGATGGCGTGCACACCAAGGAGGCGGCGCTGGCCCGGGCCTACGAGACCGGAGTGGTGTGCACCGACGAGTACTTCCTGCACCCCGACCCGCATCCGAACCTGGAGACCTGGTGCGCGGCCAGGGTCGCGGCGACCGAGCGGCGGCTCGCCGAGTGCGACCCGGAGGTCCCGCTGGTACTGATCAACCACTGGCCGCTGGTCCGGGAACCCACCCGGATCCTGCGCTACCCGGACTTCGCGATCTGGTGCGGCACCGAACGCACCGCGGACTGGCACACCCGGTTCAACACGGCCGTCGCCGTCTACGGGCACCTGCACATCCCGCGCAGCACGGTGTACGACGGGATCCCGTTCGAGGAGGTCTCGCTCGGCTACCCGCGGGAGTGGAAGGTCCGACAGAACCCGCCCCGGGTGCCCCGGGTGATCCTGCCTACGCGCTCAGCGGAGCGGCGTGCCGGCGGGTGGCTTCGGCGTAGGCAGCCGGGGTGAGGCCGACCGCCCGGGTGAAGTCCCGGATGAAGTGCGACTGGTCGAAGTAGCCGAGCTCGGCCGCGACCTCGGCCCAGTTCGCGCCGGTCGCGGCGGTCAACCGGGCGGCCGCCTCGTGCAGCCGGTAGCGGCGCAGCACCCACTTCGGACTGACGCCCACGTACCGCCCGAACAGCCGCTGCAGCGTGCGGGCCGGGATGTTGAACCGCTTCGAGACATCGTCGACGCGGGTGATGGTCCGGTCATAGAGCAGCGCGTTGACGATCCGGCCGACGGTGGCCACCTCCGGATCCGGCGCCGGCCAGTGCGCCCGCAGGTGGCGTTCGGCCACGGCGACCAGGTCGGCCAGTTCCCGGGCCCGGGTCAGCTCGGCGGTGAACGAGTCGGCGGCCGGCCCGCCCCACAGCGTGGCGAGCGGGCGCACCTGGTCGGTCAGCTCGGCCACCGAGCGGCCGAGGAACGGACGAAAACCACCGGGCCGGAACTTGACCCCGAACACCCGGCCGGTACCGGTGCACTCGTAGCTGAACCGCTCCCGGCCGACCCCGCCGATGACCAGCCGGCCCTGGTCGAAGATCAGGTTCACGCACGGTTGCGGCAGCAGGGTGATCTGCTCGCGCCGGCCGGGCGGCAGGCTCCAGCGCACCAGCCAGTGCCGCTCGACCAGGTCGGCGAGGTCGGCCGAGACCGGCACCCGGTCCAGGGCGAAGTCGAAGTCCCGCACGCCGAGCAGGCCGTACTCACTGGTGGTCGGATCACCGTTCACGCTGTCAAGGATGGACCACCGCGGGTCCGGCGCAGCCACAGCAGGCCCAAGATGGGTAGCCCCAGCGGCACGAAGCCGTAGCCGCCGCCGAACGTCGACCACACCGTGGCGTCCGGGAACGCCTCCGGTGCGATCAGGCTGGCGGTGCCGACCGCGAGCACCCCGACCAGTTCCACCGTGCACGCGACCAGGGCCACCCGCCGGCTGCCCCGGGCCAGCGCCACGGTGGCGACGATGTAGACCACCGCCGCCAGCGCGGAGAGCAGGTAGGCCAGCGGCGCCCGGTCGAACCGGGTGACGATCTGCACCGCCGACCGCGCGGTGGCCGCCAGCGCGAACACCGCGTACACCGCGATCAGCAGCCGCCCCGGCCCGGTGCGCGTTCTCGCGTCAACCACCGGCCGCACCCCAGATCTGGTTCAGCCGCACGATCATGACCGGAACCACCAGGCATCCGACGACGAGAACCGTTGTCCCCCAACGGCTCCGCTCGGCCAGCGCCCAGAACGCGGCGGCCGGCAGGATCAGCAGCGAGCCGATCAGGTAACCGACGAACGACGCCCCGGACACGTCCTGGTCGGTCCCGATCAGCTTGCCGATCCCGATCACCGCCTGCACCAGCAGCCCCAGTTCGAGCAGCGCCAGCAGCCCCAAGGTGGCCGCACCCGGCGGCTTGTCGCGCACCACGAGCAGCAACGACCAGGCCGCGCCCCCCAGCGCGGCCCAGATCAACGCGGTCCCGAACCCGGCGATCACGACCGGCCTGCCCTCCTCACCTGCGACGAATGTCCGGCCGAGTCTGCCGCACGGCCCGTCCCGGACCGGCCGCAGGGGCACGGGCAGTCGCCGCGGACGTGTGTCCGGTTAGCCGCAGGCGCGAAGGGGTATGCCTACCCCATGACCACGACCACCACCACGTTGGCCAGGCCGCAGTCCCGCAAGGTGATCGCCGGCGTCTGCGCGGGGCTGGCGGACCGCGTCGGCTGGACGCCGGGCAAGATGAGGTTGCTGTTCGTGCTGTCCTGCCTGCTGCCCGGCCCGCAGTTCATCGCCTACATCGTTCTGTGGATCATGATGCCGAAGAAGCCGTGAGGCGGAGCCCTCAGAGCTTCGTGAAGTACCTGGCGACCGGGAGTCGCACGAAACCGGCCCGTTCATAGGTCCGGCGGGCGGGCGCATGCCCCGGGTCGCCGCCGGTCTCGACCATCGCCAGCGCCATGCCGTTGTCCTTGAACCACTTCAGCGCGAACGACGTCAGCAACGAGCCGATGCCGTTGCGTTGCTCGGCGGGATCGACAGCGATCATGTAGACCTCGCCCATGCGCTCCTCGTGATCAAGACGGAGGGCCACGAAACCGGCGACGCCGCTGTCGAGTTCGGCCACCCACACGTGCGTCCCGTCCGCGCGGCAGGTGGTCCGCACCGCCCGTTCCTGCTCCACCCGCCAGCCGTCCGGGTACATCTCCGCGTACACCCCGGACTCGCCGAGCACCTCCTCGAGCGAGGCGAACACCGGCGCCCAGGCCCGCACCGACAGCGCCGTCACCGCTTCGAGGTCATCGGCTACGAACGGCCGAACGATGGGTCGCATGGCCGCATACTGGCACCGTGTTCCAGTCGGATGTGCGGACCGTCGACTATCACACCTGCGGTGAGCCGTTTCGTATCGTGGTGCGGCCGCCGGTGCGGCTGCGTGGTGCGACGGTGGCCGAGCGCCGGATGTTCGCCATTTCCGACGCGACGGTGGACGGGTTGCGCCGGATGCTGTGTTTCGAGCCGCGCGGGCACGCCGACATGTACGGCGGTTTTCTGACTCGGCCGGACGATGACGGCGCGGTGTTGGGTGTGTTGTTCTGGCACAAGGACGGGTTCTCCACCGCGTGTGGGCACGGCACCATGGCGCTTGGTGGGTGGGCGGTCGAGTCGGGCCTGGTCGCGGCCGATCCGGGCGGCGTCACGGAGGTGCCGATCGACGTGCCGTCCGGCCGGGTGCTGGCCCGGGTGCACACCGCGGGCGGGCGCGTGGCGAAGGTGGAGTTCGTCGACGTGCCCAGTTGGGCGATCGCCGAGCGGGTCGCCGTGCCGACCGCCCGCGGCAAGGTCCAGGCCGACATCGCCTACGGCGGCGCCATCTATGCACAGGTGGCGGCGGCCACGTTGGGGCTGACCGTCGAGCCCGGCAACCTGGCGGAGTTGATCGCCGCCGGCCGGGAGATCAAATGGGCGCTCAACGACAGCGCACACGCCCGGCACCCCGGCGACGAACGGCTCAGCGGCGTCTACGGCACGATCCTCTACGACGACCTCGGCACGGATCCGGACGGCAACCCGCACCAGCGCAACGTCACGATCTTCGCCGACGGCCAGGTGGACCGCTCGCCGTGCGGGTCCGGCACCGCGTCCCGCGTTGCGATGCTCAGCGCGACCGGCCGCCTGCCCGACGGCGGGCACCTGGTCCACGACTCCATCGTGGGCTCCCGCTTCCTCGCGCGGATCGAGCGGCACGTCACCGCCGACGGGCGGCAGGCGGTGGTTCCGGTCGTCACCGGGACCACCCACAAGACCGGCGAGCACCTGTTCGTCGTCGACCCCGCCGACAAGCTGTTTCCCGGCTTCGTGCTGCGATGACGGCGAACATCATCCTGATCGGCGCCGACCAGGTCCGCCGCGCGCTCGGCCCGTGCCAGGCCGTCGAGGCCATCGGTGCCGCGCTGCGGGCGGGCCTCGACCCGGCGGCCGACCCGGCCCGGATGATAGTCCCCACCGCGCACGGGCAACTGCTGCTGATGCCGGCCGCCGGGGGCGATCACGCCGGCGTCAAGGTGGCCACCGTGGCACCCGGCAACCCCACCCGCGGGCTGCCCCGCATCCAGGGCTGCTACCTGCTCTTCGACGCCGCCACGCTGTCCCCGGTCGCGCTGCTCGACGGCGGCGCGCTGACCACCCTGCGGACATCGGCGGTCTCGATCGCCGCGGTGTTGCCGTTCCTCCGCGACGGCGCACACCCGCGCAGCGTCGCGGTCTTCGGCACCGGACCACAGGCAACCGCCCACGTCGCCGCCCTCGCCGCGCACTGCGACCTCGGCGAGGTGACGTACCTGGCCCGGCGGCCACAGCACGTCCAGCCCCCGCACCATGGCCCGGTTCCGGTCACCGTCACCGCGACCGCGGGCGCCGAGGCACGACGGGTGCTGCGCCGGGCCGACGTCGTCGTGTGCGCGACCACCGCCCGGGAACCCCTCTTCGACTCGACCCTGCTCGGCGATCGGGCCGTCGTGCTCGCCATCGGCAGCCACGAGCCCGACGCCCGCGAGGTCGATGGTCCCCTGCTCACCCGCGCGCACGTGATCGTCGAGGACGTCGCCACCGCCACGCGCGAAGCCGGCGACATCATCCTCGCGGTCCACGAAGGACACACCGGCACGACCGACCTGATCCCGATCCGGCGGATCGTCACCGACCCGGCATCGGTCCGGTTCGACCGGCCCGTGCTCTTCAAGTCCACCGGCATGGCCTGGGAAGACCTGGTCATCGCCACCGCCGTCCACCGGGAAATTGGTTGGGCGGGAGGACGTTCGGGTTGCTAGCGTCGGGGAGACCGTGGCATCACATGAGGAGGTGAGACCCATGAAGGCTGGATCGATGTGGGTGCTCCCCTCGTCGTCACGGTCGGGCGATTGAGGTAGCTGTCGCCGGGAGCGCCTCGACAGGCACTTCCGAAAGGCGACACTCCATGAATTCCAGGCATTTCCCTGCGCGCATGGGCGAGCAGCCGGTAGTGATCACCCGGGTCGCGCAGCGGCATTGGCACGCCCTCGAGGACGACCGGGTGGTCGGCCGCGGCGAGGCTTCGCGCCGGTCCGACGGGCGGATCTTCCTCAGCATCGACGCGTGGCGCGACGCGGTCTTCGACCAACTGGCCGATGCGGTACTGGCGGATCTGCCGGCACCGCTGTACACGGTGGTCGACGAGGCTGATCTCGACCTGATGTCCGGTTGGCAGCGGGCCGGCTTCACGACCCGGCGGCGCGAGTGGGAATACCTCGTGCCGACCGACCCGCGGGTCACGGGGCTCGGCTCGGTACCACCGCCGCCGGGTGTGACGATGATGCCGGCCGGTGCGGCGCGGCCGGGCCCGCTGCGCCAGGTGTACGACACGATTCGCGCCGAGGTCGAGACCTCCGTCGGCTGGCAGGCGATGCCGGGTGAGCTGCAGGTCCGGCCGGAGGCGACCGCCGTGCTGGACCCGTTGCGGTACGCGGTGGCGGCCGAGTCCGATCGATACGTGGGACTGGTCCGGGTGGCGGCGCGGCGAGGGCAGGCCCGGATCGGGTTGGTCGCGGTACTGGCCGACCGGCGCCGCCGCGGTATTGCCCGGGGGTTGCTGGCCCACGCGCTGGATTCGCTGCACCGCCGCGGGATCGAAACGGCCACGGCCGAAGTGGACGAAGGCAACGGGCCGGCGACGGCACTGTTCGAAGGCGTCGGCGCCCGGCGGGCGAGCAGCAACCTGGAGTTGGTGTGGCGATGAAATCCGGGGGCATCGAAGTCGAGGGCACCGTCGTCGAGTGTCTGCGCAACGCCACCTTCACGGTGGAGCTTGCGAACGGACACAAGGTGCTGGCGCACATCAGCGGGAAGATCCGGAAGAACTACATCAAGATCCTGCTGCAGGACCGGGTCCTCGTGGAACTCAGCCCGTACGACCTCGCCCGCGGCCGGATCCTCTTCCGGTACCGGACGTAGCGGCGGGGGACGCGTTGCTGTGGTTCAGCTGTTGAGCGCCGCGAGCTTGTCCAGGATCTGCCGGCGGATCGCGGGTGGGGCCCAGGAGGACTCGATGGCGTTGCGTTGCAACGTGATCATCTGGTCGCGGCCGAGGTTCAGCTCCCGCTGCACGGTGAGCAGGTTCTCGGTGACGTAGGCGGTGAAGTAGGCCGGGTCGTCGGAGTTGACGCTGACCAGCACGCCCGCGTCGAGCAGCCGGCCGAGCTCGGCGGCCTTGGTGCCGTCGGTGACGAACCGGTTGGAGACCGGGCAGATGGTCAACCCCAGCCGGCGCCGCCGGACCTCGTCGACCAGCGCGGGATCCTCGAGGATGTTGACACCGTGGTCGATGCGGTCGACGCCGATCTCGTGCAGGCACTGCCGGATGTGCCCGATCGAGTTCTCCTGGTCCACGTCGCAGTGCATGGTGAGCAGGTAGCCCTCGGCGCGGGCCCGGGCGAACACCGCGGCGAACTTCGCAGGCGGGTTGCCGCGTTCGTCGGAGTCCAGGCCGACACCGATGATCCAATCCCGGTACGGCAACGACTCCAGCAGCGTCGCCATCGCGTACTCGGCCTGGAAGTCACGCAGGAAACACATGATCAGTTGGGTGTGCAGGCCGAGCATCCGCCGCGCGTCGAGCTGCGCCCGGCGCAGTCCCCGAACCACGGTGCCGAACTCCACGCCACGGCTGGTGTGGCCCTGCGGGTCGAAGAAGATCTCCGCGTACTCGACACCCTGCGCCGCCGCCTTCTCGAAGTAGGCGTAGGCCAACTCGTAGAAGTCCGGTTCGGTCACCAGCACCGACATTCCCTGGTAGTAGCCGACCAGGAACGAGCTGAGATCATGAAAATCGTAGCCGGCGCGGGCCTCGTCGACGGTCCGGTACGGCAACGCGACACCGTTGCGTTCCGCGAGACGGAACTTCAGCTCGGGTTCGAGCGTGCCCTCGATGTGCAGGTGCAGCTCGCACTTGGGCATGGAACGAACAAAGCCTTCGATGTCGGCCACGCCAGCAAGCCTAACGCCGCAACGGGTATTCCATGGATACGCCGTCGAGGACCATGCCGTTGGGCAGGGGGACCTGGATGCGCCGCAGTTCGCGGAAGCCGAAGGACCGGTAGAGCGGTACGCCCGGCAGGGTGGCCATCAGGACCAGCGCCTGGAAGCCTTCGGCCCTGGCCGCCTGCTCGGACCTGGCGAGGATCGCCCGGCCAAGACCGCGGCGGGTCCAGTCGCCGCGCACGAACATCGCCCGCACCCGGGCCGGCTCGGTGGCCGGGTCCAGCAACCGGTCGTCCGTCGGTGTGGCGCCGGAACCGGTGTACAGCTTGTCCCGCTTGCTCCAGCCACCGCAGGCGACGAGCTGCCCGTCCGCCTCGTGGACGTAGTAGGTCCGGTCGTCGATCAGCACCGTGTCCGGCTCGGTCAGATACTCGGCGGCGGCGGCGGTCTCGCGTTCGTCGTGAAAATGGGGAAAGACCTCCAGCACCGACCGGCGCATGAGCTCGGCGATCCGCGGTACGTCTGACCGCACGGCCGCACGCAACACCGGCGATCCTCCTCACTTGTGCTGGCGGCGAACCATTTCGGTGATCCAGGCGGGGGCGAACGGGGAGGTGCAGTTCGGCGGGGTCGGGTAGTCCTTGAGTACCTGGAGGCGCTCGCCGATGTCGATGGCGCGGGCGCGGTGCGCGGGGTGGTGGATGCCGATGTGGGCCAGGCAGCTGTTCATCGCCCACTGCAGGCGGTCCGGAGCGTCCTTCATCCGCGCCTCGATGAGGTCGAGGAGTCCGGCGAGGTCGAGGCCGTCGGGTTGTTTCGCCACACGTTCGGTGGTCAGGGCCCAGCCCGCACTGGCGACGACGGGGTCCGGATCGGCGAACCAGGTCAGCCGCAGTCGTTCGGCGTGTGGACTCTTCTTCACCACGTAGTTCACCAGCCAGTCGTGCGCCTTGGGAGTGCGTGCCTGGCGCAGCATGGCGTCCAACTCGGCCTGCTCGAATGCCTTCGGGCGGCAGATCAGCGTGGCCAGCAGTCTGGCCGCGGTGTCCTCCGTGGCCCAGAGTTGGCGGGCGAGATCCTGCTGGGTCTTCAGGCGCTTCGCGACCGCCCGGAGCTTGCCGAGGTTGACACCGTGATCGTCACCGTGGCGCTCGTTCACGGCGCGGGCCTTGGGGTCCTCGAGCGCGGCCAGTTCGGCCAGCACCTCGGCCACCGTCGTCTCCGTCACCCGAGCCTCCCGTCTCCTCACCTGCGCCTACGAGGCAAGCACAAGGATGGCAGGCTGCGCTTGTGAACCCGATCGTCGCCCAGGCGTTGACCATCGTCGGTGTGCTGCTCGGCTCGGCCGCCACGTTCGTCGTCACCTCCGCAGCCGAGCGAACCCGGTGGCGCCGGGCGCAGTCCGCCCGGTGGGACGAAAAGCGCCTCGTCGCGTATTCGGAGTACGCCAACGCGGTCAAGCACATGGTCCGGCTGTGCCGCCGGATCGCCGAGACCAAGAAGCTGCTGGCCACCGGTCAGGACATCGACCTCGACAACGCCTTCGCCGACCTCGCCGAGGCGGAGACCCACCGCGCGGCCCGGTGGGAAACCGTCCTGCTGCTCGGCGAGCCGACGACGATCTCCGCCGCCCGAGCCTGGAGCGAGCAGGCCTGGCGGCTGGAGTACATCCTGCGGGAAGAGGACCCCGACCCGGCCACGTTTCTCGAGGCCTATCGCGCCGCCATGCGGCTACGCAACGAGTTCTACGCCTGCGCCCGCGCGGACCTGCAGATCACCAGCGGCCCGCTGCCCGAACTCAACTGGAAGTCGCTGCAACCACCGGCTCCCGACCGGCCGGCCATCCCCTGACGATCATTCGGGGAGCCGGTACGTCACTCCGGTCAGCCGTTCGGATTCCCGCCACAGGCGGCGTCGGGTGGGGTGGTGGTGTGCCCGGGCGGACGATCGGACCAGAACCGGGGTTCCGGTGCACTGCAAGCGGCCGGCGGGACCGCAGAAGGCGCCGCCGCGGATGGCCGGGTCGACGGCGGCCCGCAGGGTGGTGAGGGCTGCCTGCTGCGGGTCGTGCCGGAACCAGGCCGACAGCCGGCCGGGTGGCCGGCTGAACACCACACGCGGCAGCCGCCAGGACACGTCCCGCAGCAGGTCGGTGGGGACAACGCCCGGGTGGGCGGTCACCGCGATGGTGGTGGCGCCGGCGAGCTCCAGCCGGCGCTGCAACTCGTAGCTGAACAACAGGTTGGCCAGCTTGGACTGGCTGTAGGCGAGCGCCGTCCCCCACCGGCGGGTCAGCTGCAGATCGTCGAAGTGGATGCGGCCGATCCAGTGGCTGAGGCTGCTGACGGTCACCACCCGCGACCCCGGCGTGGCCAGCACCGATTCCAACAGCAGGCCGGTGAACGCGAAATGGCCGAGGTGGTGGACACCGAAATGCGACTCGAAACCGTCCTCGGTCAGCCGCCGCCTGCGGGAGATCAGTCCGGCGTTGTTGATCAGCAGGTCGATCCTGGGGTACCGCACGCGTAACTCGCCGGCGGCGTCCCTGATGGAGGCCAGCGACCCGAGCTCCACCCGCTGGGTGGCCACCTCCGCATCCACCACGGCGGCCCGGATCCGCGCGGCCGCCCGCTCCGCCCTGGTCGAATCCCGACCGGCCAACACCACGACGGCGCCGGACCTGGCCAGCAGCAGCGCCGTGGCGAACCCCAGCCCGGCGCTCGCTCCGGTGATCACCGCCGTTCGGCCGTGCTGAGCGGGAATGTCGGCCGCGGTCCACCGCCGCACCGCGGCCACGGTCAGATCTCGTCGACGTGCTCGATGTTGGCGAGGTCGGCGGGATCGGTACTCGCTTCGCCCGCGAACCAGCCGTCCAGGATCTCGGTGAGCACGGCCTGACTGGTGATGCGCAGGGACAGGGCCAGCACGTTGGCGTCGTTCCATTTTCTGGCGCCCCTTGCGGTCTCGGCGTCGACGCAGAGGGCGGCCCGGACACCGGTCACCTTGTTGGCCGCGATGGACGCACCGGTGCCGGTCCAGCAGGCGACGATGCCCTGCTCCGCCCGGCCCTCGGCGACGTCCCGGGCGGCCGCCTCGCTGGCCCACGCCCAGTCGTCCCGCTCCTCGTCGTTGAGCGCGCCGTGCAGCAGCGGCTCGTGCCCGCGCATCCGCAACTCGTCCACGAGGGCGTCGGCCACTCCGGTCCGCTCGTCCGCGGCCACCGAGATCCTCATGCCAGCGAGGCTAGAGGGTGTCCCCTCGCTGCGGGTGCCGGGACAGGTGTAAAGTTCGAATCGGTTCCGTGCTCCCGGTGACCCCCAGGCCGGTTGAGCACGGAACCCCGTTATATCCGGACCGGCAGGCGATCCTGCGTGTTCGCCGTGACCAGCCGCCAGGACATCCAGATCACCGCGGCCGAGCCGAGAACGAACCCGATCGACACCACCGGCGCCGGCAGCACCGCCCGCAGCGCGGTCGGCACGAACCCGACGACGTAGAGCGCGCACGCCGTCCGTGGGAACAGCCCCGCCCGGGCGCTGGCCAGTCCGAACAGGACGATGCCGGCCAGGTACACCATGGAGATCACCAGGAAACCGGTTCCGGTCCGGCCGTCGACCAACCGCTCGACGGTGTCCGAGTCCAGGAACCGCAACACGTAGTGCGAAGCGAACTCGATCGCCAGCGCCCCGGCGAGGCCGGCGAGGTTGAGTGCGTAGCCGTACAGCCCGAGCCGGCCGGTGCGCTCACGCTGCCACAGGTACAGCCCGGTGAGCGCGAACAGCGCGAGGAACGCCGGGATCGGCGCGATGCTGTGCGTGAGGTCGTTCTCCGGCACGACGCCGACCCTGCGGGCGTCGTTGAGCAGCAACAGCACGCCGGTGAGCAGGCCGGCGATGCCGGCGAGCCGGTAGAGGGTGGTCGGTGCCACGGGCACTCCCTTGTACTGGTACGGGTTCGGTTGCCCGCAGACGCTAGGGAGCGCGACCGGACGCGGTAAGTGCCGAGCGGTTGGCCACAGGTCATGTGCCGTCCGGCCAACGTATTCTCGGCGCCAGTTTGGGAGGCGCCCATGGATCCGGTTCCGAACACCGCTCCCCGGTTGCTGCCGTGGGTGGCGTCGATCCTCTACGTCGCGGTGCTCCTCGCCGCGGTCTACTTCGCCGCCGCCGGGTTGTGCGACGAGCCGGCCGAACCCCTACGGGTGGCCGGATTCGTTGGCGTGCTTGGGTTCCTGATCGGGCTCGAGGTACTCGACCGGCACCGGCCGGTCCGGCTCGCGATCGCCTTCCTGGCCCTGCGGGCGGCCCTGTACTGGGTGGTCGGCGTGCTGGAGTGCTCCGGCTTCTCCCGCATCCTGTTCGTGCTCATCCCGTTCCTCGCCTACTTCTCGCTCGGCCGCCGGGCGAGTTACGCGCTGGCCGGGTTGCTGACCGGCGGGTTGGTGGTCAACCTGTCGCTGACCACCCCGTCCTGGTACACCGACCGGGAGCAGCTTTCCGACCTGTTGATGTTCTGCACCGGCCTGGTGATGGCCGTGTCCATGGCCGCGGTTGCCGTACATGCCGAGCGCCTGGTCGGTCAGGTGGCCCGACTGGCCACGGTCGCCGAGCGCAACCGGCTGGCCCGGGACATCCACGACAGCCTCGGGCACCATCTGACCGTGATCGCCGTGCAGTTGGAGAAGGCCGCGGCGTTCCGGGAGCGCGATCCGGCGACGGCGGAGCAGGCACTGGCCGACGCGCGAGCGTCCACCCGGCACGCGCTGGACGAGGTGCGGCAGTCGGTCGGCACCCTGCGTGCGGGCTTCGCGCTGGCCCCCGCGCTGCGCCAACTCGTTGCGCGCCTTGACGATGAGCGGTTCTCCGTGGAGCTGGACGTGACCGGCGACGAGTCCGGGTTCGACTCCGCGGCGCTGATCGCGCTGTACCGGGCCGCGCAGGAGGGCCTGACCAACGCCAGCCGGCATGCCGGCGCGTCCCGGGTGCGCGTCCGCGTGCGGCTGGACGAGCGGGCGGCCAACCTGGTCGTGGCCGACGACGGCCGCGGGTTCTCCGGGCAGCGGCCGGGTTTCGGGCTGCGCGGGATGGACGAGCGGCTGCGCCTGGTCGGCGGGACGCTGTCGGTGTCCGACGATCCGGACGGCGGAACCCGGCTGGTGGCCACCGTCCCGGCCGGAGGCCGGCGGTGATCCGGGTGCTGGTCGCCGACGACCAGCGGCTGATCCGGGAGGGCATCGCGTCGCTGCTGTCCATCCAGCCGGGGCTGACCGTGGTCGGCGTGGCCACCAACGGCCGGGAGGCGGTCGAGCAGGCCCTGGCACTGCGGCCGGACGTGGTGCTGATGGACGTGCGGATGCCGGAGTTGGACGGGGTGGCGGCGGCCGCGGCCCTGCGCCGGGACGCGCCGGACTGCCGGGTGCTGATGCTGACCACGTTCGACGACGAGGAGTACGTGATCGAGGCGGTGCGCGCCGGGGCGAGCGGCTACCTGCTCAAGGACCTGCCCGCGGCCGACCTGGCCCAGGCGATCCGGCTGGCGCACGCCGGGGTGCACCAGTTCGACCCGTCCGCGACCGGCCGCCTGGTGTCCGCGCTCGGCCGCCGGCCGGCGCCGGAACCGTCCGAAGTGGATCCGGCACTGACCGCACGGGAGGTGGAGGTGCTGCGGCTGATCGCCGCGGGCGCGACCAACCGGGAGATCGCCCGCAAGCTCGCGGTGAGCGAGGGCACGGTGAAGAACCACGTGTCCAGCATCCTGACCCGGTTGGGCCTGCGGGACCGCACCCAGGCGGCCATCTACGCGCACGATCACCGGCTGCTCTGACACACTGCGCGCCATGCGCATGCTGTTGGCCGGGATCGCGGGCCTGCTCGTGGCCGGGTGCTCCGTGGCCGGCGAGCCGGTGCCGGCGGCCGGCGGGTCCGCTCCGCCGCCGAGCGCCGTCCCCGCCGAGGCACCGGCCGGCATCACCATCGCCGCGGTCGGCGACATCCTGATGGGCAGCGCGCCGAACCGGCTGCCGCCCAATGACGGCCGCGGCTTCTTCGACAAGGTGGCCGAGCCGCTGCGCGCGGACCTGACCATGGGCAACCTCGAGACCCCGCTGTCCGAGCCGACCGAGCACGTCAAGTGCCCGAAGCCGCCGGCCCCGACCAGCCCGGCGCCGGACCCGTCGGCCCCGCCGTCGTCCCCGGCCCCGGCACCGCCCGCGCCGCCCGCGACCCCGGCCCCGCCGCCCAAGGAGACCTGCTTCGCGTTCCGGCTGCCCAGCTCGTACGCCACCGTGCTGCGCGACGGCGGGTTCCACGTGCTCGCGCTGGCCAACAACCACACCAACGACGCCGGGCCGGCCGGCCTGCGCAACACCAGGACGGCGTTGACCTCGGCCGGGTTGCGCTCCACCGGCGGCAAGGACGAGATCGCCGTGCACGAGGCGAACGGGATCACCGTCGCGGTGCTCGGCTTCGGCCCGTACGCCTGGATGCAGAGTGTCACCGACATCGACGAGGCCACCGAACTGGTCCGGACCGCGCAGACCAAGGCGGACCTGGTCGTGGTGAACATGCACGTCGGCGGGGAGGGCGCGGACCATCAGCACGTCAAGCCGGGTACCGAGTACTTCCTCGGCGAGAACCGCGGCGATCCGATCGGGTTCGCGCACGCCGTGGTGGACGCGGGCGCGGACCTGGTGGTCGGGCACAGTCCGCACGTGCTGCGCGGGATGGAGTTCTACAAGGGCCGGCTGGTCGCCTACAGCATGGGGAACTTCGCCGGGTACAAGGTGCTCAGCACCGCCTTCCCGATGGGTGTCGGCGGCGTGCTGCGGGCGACCCTGGCCAAGGACGGCAGCTGGGTGCGCGGCGCGCTGGTGCCCACCGCGATGGTCGGCGGCGGGCTGCCCGCGGTCGACCAGGAGGCCAGGGCGCTGGACCTGGTCCGCGACCTGTCCGCGGCCGACCTGCCGGGCACCGCGGTCCAGGTCGGCCCGGACGGGTCGCTCAGCCAGGCTCGATGACCGTCACGCCGCCGGCCGCCGGTCCGCCCATGGCGGCCAGCGCGGCGGGCGTCTCGGCCAGCCCGATCGTGCGGGTGATCAGCAGCTCGGGCCGCAGCGCCCCGGCGGTGATCAGGTTCAGCAGCGGCGGGTAGGCGTGCGCGGCCATGCCATGGCTGCCGAGCAGGGTCAGCTCCTTGGCGATCACCCGGGCCATCGGCAGCACCGGGTCCTCCGGCAGCAGCCCGACCTGCACGTGCCGGCCGCACCGGCGCAGGCAGTTGATCGAGGCGGCGGCCGTCTGCGGGCTGCCGAGGGCGTCAAGGGACAGGTGCGCGCCGCCGCCGGTGGCCACCGCGATCCGCTCGGTCAGGTCGGGCGCGGACCCGTCGACGCAGACCGCCGCGCCCAGCCCGCCGGCCAGGTCCAGCGCCGGCTGCGCGATGTCCACGGCGACCACCTGGGCGCCGGACGCGACCGCGACCATGATCGCGGACAGGCCCACGCCGCCGCAGCCGTGCACCGCCACCCACTCCCCCGGCGCGACCCGGCCGCGCGCCACCACCGCACGGAACGCCGTGGCCATCCGGCAGCCAAGGCTGGCCGCGCTCGCGAACGTCAGCCCGGCCGGCAGCCCGATCAGGTTCACGTCCGCGTGCTCGATCGCCACGTACTCGGCGAACGAGCCCCAGTGGGTGAACCCGGGCTGGGTCTGCCGCTCGCACACCTGCTGGGCCCCGCCGGCACAGGCCGGGCAGGTCCCGCAGGCGCAGACGAACGGCACGGTCACCCGGTCGCCGGGCTTCCACCCGGTCACCTCCGGGCCGACCGCCTCGACGGTCCCGGCCAGTTCGTGCCCCGGCACGTGCGGCACCCGGATGTCCGGGTCGTGTCCCATCCACCCGTGCCAGTCACTGCGGCACAGCCCGGTCGCCCCGACCCGCAGCACCGCACCGCGCGGCGACGGCACCGGGTCGGGCACCTCGCGCACCTCGGGCATCCGCCCGAACTCGTCGAACACAGTCGCCCTCATCACCTCATCATGACCAACTCGCCCGGCCGTCGCCGAACGGTTGCGCCGGCTGTCGGTGGGCCCGGCCACAATGGGCGCGTGGTCGGACCGATGCGGAACCGGGTCACGCCGCTGGGTGACATCGTCGCCGTGCCGCTGCGCGGGGCGTGGCTGGGAAACCGCGGGATTCTGCACGAGGGCAAGGAGGTGGTGCGGTTTCACCGCAGCTCACTGTGGATCATCTGCGCGCTGCGCTTCCGAGGGTGGCGGGCCCGGCAGTGGCAGCCGGGTCACTACACGGTGCTGTTCTTCCACGACGAGGCGGTCGCGCTGGCGGCCGGGCACCGGCCGTGCGCGCTGTGCCGGCGGGCGGACTACGACCGGTACCGGCGGGCCTGGGCGGCCGGACACGGCTCGGACGTGCCGCTCACCAAGGAGATCGACCGCCGGTTACACGGGCAGCGCATCGTCCGGGGGACGCACCGGCGGCGGCTGCACGACCACCCGTGGGCGAGCCTGCCCGCCGGGGTGTTCGCGCTGCTGGACGACGGGCCGGCCCTGGTCACGGCCGACGCGGTGGTGCCGTGGAGCACCGCCGGGTACGGCGCGGCCCGGATCCGGCCGGGCGGCGGGACCGCCACGGTGATCACGCCGCCGGCCACGGTGCTCGCGATCGGCAACGGGTATCGGCCGCAGATCGGCGTGGCAGTACCGTGACCCAGTGCACACGATCGCATCGGTGATCGCCGGCAACCTGGCCGGCGCGGGCACGGCGTGCCTGGTCGGCAATCCGGTCCGGCCGGACGGCGCGCGGCTCGGCCCGCCGGGGACGAGCGGCCCCGGCCTACCGACCGGTCCGCAGAGGACTAGATGACCGACCGGATCGACGAGCAGTTCAGCGTGGCGGTGGCCGCGCTGGCCGAGCGTCCCCGGCGCGACCCCGCGCTCCCGGTGCGCGACGGCGCCACCCTGACCGGCGCACGCTGCCTGGAGCTGTTCGACGCCCAGCTCGGCAGCCGGCACCTGGACCTCGCCGCCCGCGAGCTCGGCGCGCGCGGCGCCGGCTACTACACGATCGGCTCGTCCGGCCACGAGGGCAACGTCGCGGTCGCCGCCGCGCTGCGGCCCACCGACCCGGCGCTGCTGCACTACCGGTCCGGCGGGTTCTACCTGGAACGGGCCCGGCAGGTGCCGGGCAGCACGCCGCTGTCCGACGTGCTGCTCGGGGTGGCCGCGGCGGCCACCGAGCCGATCGCCGGCGGCCGGCACAAGGTGTTCGGCAACAAGGCGCTGGCGATCATCCCACAGACCTCGACGATCGCCTCGCACCTGCCGCGCGCGGTGGGCGTGGCGTTCGGGATCGAGCGGGCCGCCCGGCTCGGCGTGGCCAATCCGTGGCCGGCCGGCTCGATCGTGGTGTGCAGCTTCGGCGACGCGTCGGTCAACCACTCCACGGCGCTCGGCGCGTTCAACGCCGCCCGGCACTGCGCCTACCAGAACCTGCCGCTGCCGGTGCTGTTCGTGTGCGAGGACAACGGGATCGGGATCAGCGTGCGCACCCCGCCCGGCTGGGTGCACAGTGTCTACTCCGGACAGTCGAACCCGCGGTACTTCACCGCGGACGGTTCGGATCTGCTGGACGCCGTCCCGGTGGCGGCCAAGGCGGCGGCCTGGGTGCGGGACAACCGGATGCCGGCCTTCCTGCACCTGCGGATGGTGCGGCTGATGGGGCACGCCGGGTCCGATGTGGAGTCGGCCTACCGGGAGCCGGCCGAGATCGAGGCGGAGCTGGCTCGCGATCCGGTCCTGCGCACCGCGACGATGCTGGTCGAGCACGGCATCCTCACCCCGGCCGAGGTGCTGGCCCGCTACGAGGAAAAGCGCGCCGAGGTCGGCGAGACGGCCCGGCGCGCCGAGACCGCGCCCCGGCTCGGCGGTGCCGCGGAGGTCATGGCGCCGCTGCGGTTGCGCCAGCCCGCACCGGTCACCGTGCCGGCCACCACCGACCGGCTCACCCTGGCGCAGGGCATCAACCAGGCGCTGTCCGATCTGCTGGCCGAGCACCGGGAGGTGCTGGTGTTCGGCGAGGACGTGGCCCGCAAGGGCGGCGTCTACGGGGTGACCCGCGGGCTGCTGAAGAAGTTCGGCCCGGCCCGGGTGTTCGACACGCTGCTGGACGAGCAGAGCATCCTCGGCTTGGCCCTCGGCACCGGCCTGTGCGGGTTCCTCCCGGTCGCCGAGATCCAGTACCTGGCCTACCTGCACAACGCCGCCGACCAGCTCCGCGGCGAGGCCGCCACCCTCCGGTTCTTCTCCACCGGCCAGTACCACAACCCGATGATCGTGCGGATCGCCGGCTACGGCTACCAGAAGGGCTTCGGCGGCCACTTCCACAACGACAACGCGGTCGCCGCGCTGCGCGACATCCCCGGCCTGGTGATCGCCTCACCGGCGCGCGCCGACGACGCCGCCGCCATGCTCCGCACCTGCGCCGCCGCGTCCGCAATGGACGGACGGGTTTCGGTGTTCCTGGAACCCATCGCCCTGTACCACACCCGCGACCTGTTCATCGAGGGCGACGGCGCCTGGCTCGCCCCGGCCGGCAGCGGCCACGTCCCGCTCGGCAGCGCCCGGGTCTACGGCGACGGCAACGACCTCACCCTGGTCACCTTCGGCAACGGCGTCCGGATGTCCCTGCGGGTGGCCCGCCAGCTCGCCGGCCGCGGCATCCACGCCCGGGTCGTCGACCTGCGCTGGCTCGCCCCGCTTCCGGTGGCCGACATCCTCCGGCACGCCAACGCCACCGGCCGGGTCCTGATCGTCGACGAGACCCGCCGCACCGGCGGCGTCTCCGAGTCCGTGATCACCGCGCTGGTCGACGCCGCCTTCCCGGGCCGCATCGGCCGGGTCACCAGTGAGGACACCTTCGTCCCGCTCGGCCCCGCCGCGCACCACGTCCTGGTCTCCGAACCCGCCATCCTCACCGCCGCCACCACCCTGTGCCGGTGACGGGTTTCAGTCGTCCTCGGCGTCCGGGGGCTCGGTGCCGTCGCGGTCCGCCCAGTCGAGCAGCGGGTCGAGGGCGAACACGGCCTCGTCGATGCCCTCGTGCAGGTCGCCGCGCTTGGCGAACCGGTCGGGAACCGTGGCGATCGTGAAGTCCCGCGGGTCGGCGTCGTCGATCTCGTCCCAGGTGATCGGGGTGGAGACGGTGCCCTCCGGGTTGCCGCGCACCGAGTAGGCGCTGGCGATGGTGTGGTCGCGGGCGTTCTGGTTGTAGTCCACGAACAGCAGCTTCGGGTCGCGGTCCTTGCGCCACCACGTGGTGGTCACGTCGTCGGGCGCGCGGCGCTCGACCTCGCGGGCGAAGGCGAGGGCGGCGCGGCGGACGTCCTGGAAACCCCACCGCGGGTCGATGCGGACGTAGATGTGCAGGCCGTTGCCGCCGGAGGTCTTCGGCCAGCCGACCGCGCCCAACTCGTCGAGGATCTCGTGGGCCACGTGGGCGACCCGGCGGACCCGGTCGTACGGGCAGTCCGGCATCGGGTCGAGGTCGATGCGCCATTCGTCGGGCTTCTCGGTGTCGGCCCGGCGCGAGTTCCACGGGTGAAACTCCACAGTGGACATCTGCACCGCCCAGATCACATGCGCGAGCTCGGTGACGCACAGCTCGTCGGCATGCCGGCCATAGCGCGGGAACTTCACCCGCACGGTCGAAAGCCACGGCGGAGCCCCGTGCGGAACCCGTTTCTGGTGCACCTTGTCACCGGCCACACCGGACGGGAACCGGTGCAGCATGCACGGCCGCTCGCGCAGCGCGCGCACGATGCCGTCGCCGACCGACAGGTAATAGTTGACGAGGTCGAGTTTGGTCTCGCCGCGCGCCGGAAAGTACACCCGGTCCGGGTTGGAGATCCGGACGGTGCGGTGCCCCACCTCGAGCTCCACGGCGGAATCACTGGCCACGAGGGAGAAACTAGCCGATCGGCCGCTCCGGCGCGGACCGCGAACGCAGCACGTTGTCCAGCAGGCCGTCGCGCAGCAGGCTGTACGGCTCGAGCGCGGCAACGGCCTGGGTCAGCTGCTCGACCGCCCGCTCCACCGAGCGCATGGCCTCGTTTCGCTGGGTGGTGACCGCGGCGAGCAGCAACGCGGTCAGCGTGGCGGAGGCGTTGAACGCCTGCAGGGTGACCATCCGGGCGGCCAGGTCGATCTCGGCGAACGGACCGATCCCACGGATCGCGCCGATCGCCGCGCCGGTGACCATGATCAGCGCGCAGGGCGCGGCGCCGCGCAGCTGGAACCGCAACGCCGACCAGATCAGCAGCGGGAAGGCCAGGAAGTACAGCGGCGTCGCGGTCTCCTTGGCCAGTGCGAACACCCCGACGATGCCGGCCGCAAGGCCGAGTGCCTCCAACAGGCGCAGCGGTGCGACCCGGCGGCGCCAGCGCATCCGCACGGCGACCAGCAGCACCGGGAGGACCACCAGCACGCCGAGCGCGTCGCCCGCCCACCACACCAGCCAGGTCGACCAGAACGCGCTCGCCGGCAGCGAGCCGGCCAGCACCAGGGCGCCGGTGCCCATCGTGGCGCTGATCAGCATGGCGCCGCACGCGCCGAGGAACACCAGCGCCAGCGCGTCGCGCAGCCGGTCCAGCTCGATCCGGAACCCGACCCGGCGCAGCAACAGGTAGGCGCACAGCAGGGAAAGCGTGTTGCCGGCGGAGATGGCCAGCACCGCGACCAGGTTCGGGCCGAGCGGCAGGTTGGCGAGAAACGCCCCGAGCGTGATCCCCGGCCAGCATCGGAACCCCAGCAGCAGCAGGCAGGCCAGCCCGATCCCGGTCGGCGGCCACAGCGGGGTGACCTGGTCGTTCACCACCGAAAGCCACAACCCGAACTGGGCGGTGACGTAGTAGGCGGCCGCGACCAGGAGAATTCGCAGACCGGGGTTGAACCGCTGGGGGCGCAGCACGGGGGTGCCTCCTTCTCCCCCGTCTCCCCGGCGGACATTCTGGCCGCCCGGGCCGGTATCCGACAACAGTTGACCAACGAGCGGGTTAGGGTTCGGTTGTGCGAGTTGTGGTGATCGGCGGCACCGGTCATGTCGGCAGCTACCTGGTGCCCCGCCTGGTGCGCGGCGGGCACGACGTGATCGTGTTGAGCCGAGGGGAACGCGAGGCCTACCACCCGGACGCGGCGTGGTCGAAGGTGCGCCGGATGCGCGTGGACCGGGACGCGGAGGACGCGGCCGGCACGTTCGGCAACACGGTGGCCGAGCTGGGTGCGGACGCGGTGGTGGATCTGGTCTGCTTCACCGAGGACAGCGCGCGGGCGCTGGCCACGGCGCTGCGCGGGCGGGTCGGGCTGCTGCTGCACTGCGGCACGATCTGGGTGCACGGGCCGCTGGCCCAGGTGCCGGTGACCGAGGACGCGCCCCGCGAGCCGTGGGGCGAGTACGGCACGGCGAAGGCGGCCATCGAGGCGTACCTGATCGGCGAGGCGCGGCGCGGCGGCACCCCGGCCACCGTGCTGCACGCCGGGCACATCGTGGGACCGGGCTGGGCGCCGTGCAATCCGGTCGGCAACTTCGATCTGGACGTGTTCGGCGCGATCGCCCGCGGCGAGGAGGTGGCGCTGCCCAACTTCGGCCTTGAGACGCTGCATCACGTGCACGCCGACGACGTGGCCCAGGCCTTCGAGCGCGCCCTGCACCGCCGGTCCGCGGCCGTCGGTGAGAGCTTCCACGCGACCTCGCCGCAGGCCCTGACCACGCGTGGGTTCGCCGAGGCGGTGGCCGGCTGGTTCGGGCTGGAGCCCCGGCTGCGGTTCGAGCCGTTCGACAGCTGGGCGGCCACGGTGGATCCGGAGGCCGCGGAGACCAGCCGGGAGCATCTGGAACACAGCCCGGTGATGAGCATCGAGAAGGCCCGCACCCTGCTCGGCTACGCCCCCCGGTACAGCTCGCTGCAGGCCGTGCGGGAGTCGCTTGCCTGGCAGATCGCAGCCGGCGCGGTGAACACCAACGGACATTCCCTCGCCGGGTAAACCCGGTTGCGGTGTCCGGCTACTGTGGTGCCATGCCGTTTCTTTGACGTTGAGCCCCGACTCCGGCCCGCAGGTTCCTTCGGCTGAGCCTGGCGTGGTCGACGCTTTCCGAGATCGTCCCGCTGTACCCGTTGTACGCGCTGCTGTTCGCCGACACGGGTCTGTCCGGGGCGCAGATCTCGGTGCTGTTCATGATCTGGTCGGCCGTGGCGTTCGTCGCCGAGGTCCCGACCGGTGCGCTGGCCGACCGGTTCTCCCGGCGGGGCGCCCTGGTGGCCTCGAGCGTGCTGACCGCGGCCGGCTTCCTGCTCTGGATTCTGTTGCCCACCTTCGCCGGGTTCGCGGCCGGGTTCGCCGTGTGGTCGTTCGGTGGGGCGCTGGCCAGCGGGGCGTTCGAGGCGCTGCTGTACGACGGGTTGGCGGCGCACGGGGCGCAGGACCGGTATCCGGCGGTGTACGGCTGGGTCGAGGCGCTGGAGCTGCTCGCCCAGCTGCCGGTGGCGGCCGCGGCCACGGTGCTGTTCTCGGCCGGCGGCTACGAGCTGGTCGGCTGGGTCAGCGTGGCGTCCTGCCTCGGCTCTGCGGTACTGGCGGCGCGGCTGCCGGAACCGCCCCGGCACCAGGGCGATGACGCCGACGACGAGGCCGGTCCGGACGGGTACCTGGCGACCCTGCGGACCGGGCTGGCCGAGGCGGCCCGGCGACCGGCGGTGCGCACCGCGCTGATCGCGGCGGCGGTGCTCAGCGGGCTGGACGCGCTGGAGGAGTACTACCCGCTGATGGCCGCCGACTGGGGCGTGCCGGACGGCAAGGTTCCGTTGGCGCTGCTCGGAATCCCGGTGGCCGGCGCGGTGGGTGCCGCGCTCGGCGGGTGGGCGGCCCGGCTGCGGCCCGGCACGCTCGGCGCGCTGCTCGGCGCCGGCGTGCTGTTGTTCGGGGTGGCCGGTCTGCTGCGGCTGCCGGTCGGGCTGGCCGCGGTCGCGGTGTTCTACGGGGTGTACCGGATGGTCGTGGTGGTGGCCGACGCCCGGCTGCAGGCGCGGATCGCGGGTCCGGCGCGGGCCACGGTGACCTCGGTGGCCGGGTTGGGCATCGAGGTGGTGGCGCTGCTGGTGTTCGGGGCGTGGGCGCTCGGCGGGACGCTGCTGGTGACGGCGGTGATGCTGGTCATCGCGGCGGCCCTGCCGCTCTGGCAACGGGAGCGCGGCAGGGTCGGGGCGGCGGGACGCTAGCGGCTGTTGTTCGTTCCGGGCTCGGTCACGGCCTGCGGCACGACCAGGCTCCTGGCCTCGGCGACGGCCAGTTCGTCGGCCTCCTCGACGCTGATGTCCTGCATGTGGAACCGGGCCGCGATGACCAGCGCGGCGGCGATCAGCACCAGGTTCTTGACCACGAACTCGCCCTCGGTGGTGAGCACCAGCGGGTTGCCGTCCTGGAAGGTCACGCTGGGCTGCATCACCAGAGCCAGGAACGTGCCGCACAGGTGGGCCACGAGCGCGGCGCACACCAGGGACAGCATCCGCCCGGCGATCAGCGCCAGGCCAAGGAACACCTCGAACCAGCCGAGTGCCGGCACCACGAAGTCGCGGTCGAACCAGGGCAGCGTGTTGCCGACGAAGTCCCCGACCGGTGTCATGTTGGCGATCTTCAGCGCACCGAACCACAGGAACACGATGCCGATCGCGAGGCGGAGCAGTGGCAGGCTGATCCGGCGCAGTTTGTGGATGGCGGAGGTCTCGGCGGAACGCAGACGAGGCCGCAGTCCACGCGTGGCTGGATTAATTGACTGACGCACGGCGAATCTCCCGATTGGACGCGGTACCGTGTTCTGCACGGAATCCCTTGGCCTTTCAACCCAGTATGCACAGGCGCCTTAGCGATTTCCTAGCCCCCCTAGGGAGTTTTGACTAATAGCCGGCCGAAAGTATCGGCAGTTTCACCGGTTTTGCCATATAGCGTATGCCGGGACTCCGATAATTTCGTGTTAACTCTGGAATTATTCCACTGTCAGACGCTTGAACCATTCCAAGAACAAAATTGTTCCAGTGAAATGCGAGAGCGGGGTGGCCGACCGGCCACCCCGCTCGTCACCCCGGTCAGAAACCCGCCGTGACCCTGGTGAAGTCCCAGTTGCTCTGGGCGATCCCGCTACAGTCCGAAGTCACGCCGCCGCCCGGGCACGGACGGTCCCGGTTGACCGACCAGAACGCCAGCCGGGCGAGCCCGCGGTCCCTTGACCAGTCCCGGATCTGCGTCCAGGTCGCCACGCTGGTCAACTCCTGCTGGTCGGATAGGCCGTTCATGCCGGAGATGCCCATGTGGCTGTAGGCGGTGGCATCGGACCAGCCGAAGGCGCTCTTGAGGCTGTTCTTGAGCCCTTCGGAGGCGTTCACCGTGTTCTGGAACATGTTCGCGCCGCCGCCGAAGTCGAACGGCATGATCGTGAACACGTCGATGTTGGCCTGCAACGCGGCCGCCCGGGAGATCAACCGGTTGCCCCAGAAGTTCGGGCCGGTCGTCGTGGTGCCGAACGTGATGATCGTCTGCAAGCCCGGATTGTTCTGCTTGACCGTCTTGAGCGCATTCAGAATTCGGTCCTGCACGGCCTCGTTCTCGAACTCGTCGGTGTTCTCGATGTCGATGTCGATCGCCCTGAGGTTGTAGGCGTTGATGACCTGCTGGTACGCGCCGGCCAGCGCGGCCGGGGTGGCGCAGTTCGGGCCGAGCTTGTTGCCGCTCCAGCCGCCGAAGGACGGGATCACGTCACCGCCGCCGGCCCGGATGGCCGCGATCGTCTGGGCGTCCACGCCGCCCTGCAACGGCCGGCTGCTGTCCCAGGCGGGCGTGCAGCCGCCGCCGGAGAGCATGAACGCCATGGTGAACCAGCGCACGCCGGTCGCGCTCATCACCGTGCCGGGTGCCGGCGGGTTCCCCCAGCCCATGTACAGGTACGGGGCGGCCCGGCGGCCGGCCGGCGGCGGCGTGGTGCAACCGGTGGTCGTGCCGGTCACCGGGGCGCTGCGCGGTGACTCGCCGACGCTGTTGAACGCCGCCACGGTGTAGCTGTGCGTCGTGCAGGTGCCCAGCCCGGAGATCGTGGCCGAGGTGCCGGTCGGGGTGGCCCGCACCGTGCTGCCCTCGTACACCCGGTAGCCGGTGACCGTGCCGCTGGAAGCGCCCCAGGACAGCGAGATCGAGGTGTTCGTGGTGCCGGTGACGCTCGGTGCACCCGGTGCGGTGGGCGCGCCGGGGTTGCTCGGCCCGCCCGCGCAGCTGGCGCCGTTGAAGGTGCAGTTCAGTATTCCGCCGAAGTTTCCGGGACTTCCGTTGAAGCCGAACGTGGTGCTCGCACCGGCCGGCAGGGTGGGCGCCCAGCTCGGGTTGGTGAACGTGTAGCGCTGGCCGCTGTTGGTCCGCACCGCGTCCCAGGAACTGGTGACGGCGTAGCCGGCGGGCAGGTCGAACGACACCGACCATCCGGTTATCGGACTGGTCGTGCCGTTGACCAGGGTGAACTTTCCTTCGAAACCGGTCCCCCAGTCGGAGACCTTGGTGAACGTCGCGGTGGCCGGGGCGGCCGCGGCCGGAACCGGGACGACGGCCATGGCCGCGAGCGCGGCGATCACGGCCGTCGGTACTACTCGTCGCATGCGCATGGCGCGTCTCCTCGCAAGAACAGGGCAGGCAGGGTTGCGGGATACCGCCAGTGTGGTCTAGACCATCTGGTGTGTCAATGTCTAGACCATTCGGAGCGTCATCGGCTGAGTACGGCACGATTCAGCGTGGCCGGCACGGCGCCCTCGGTACGGCGCCGCCGCGACCCCGCCCGGCCGGGACGGAATTCCGGCCGGCCAATTGCCGTGCGACGCCAAGATCGACGGTGGCCGGCGAGCCATTCCGTACACATTCCCGATTATCCGGCGCCGGGCGCTCCGCACCGGCCGAAAACGCGCAATCGGGCCGGCCGCCGCGCATTCGGCGACAATCCCGGCCCTAACTGGTCTAGACCTTGACGAACCATGGCACGATGAGCTGACCGGAAAAGGGAAACCGCGCTCCCCGAGGAGGCGGCGATGGAACTGTACGGCCTCGGGGTGACCCCGGCCGAACAGCGGCTCTACGAGGTGCTGCTGCGCCATTCCGACCGCACCCTCGCCGAACTGACCGAGCTCACCCCGCTCGGCCGGCCCCGGCTGCGAACCCTGCTGAAGTCCTTGGCCGACAAGGGATTGCTCAGCACAACCGGACACCGGCCGGCCCGGTTCGCCGCCGCCCCTCCGGATCTCGCGGTCGAGCTGCTCACCCTGCGCCGGCAGCAGGAGATCGAGCAGGCCCGGCTGGCCGGCACGGCGTTCTGCAACCGGGTCGGCCAACCCGGCCGCACCGGCGCCGAGTCCCCGGTCGAGGTGGTGCTCGGTCGCGCCGCGGTCGGCCAGCGGTTCCGGCAGATCCAGCAGGTGACCCGGGGGGAGTTGCTGATCCTGGACAAGCCGCCGTACGTGGTCGACCCGGACGGCGACCAGTACGAGCTGCAGCGCCGGCTGCTGGACGGCGGCGTGCGGTACCGGACGATCTACGACCACGACGCGCTCGGCCCGGCCGGGCGGATCGAGCAGCTGCGCCAGCTCGCGGCCAGCGGCGAGCAGGCCCGGGTGCTGACCGGGGTGCCGATGAAGCTGGTCATCGCCGACCGGCGACTCGGCCTCGCGCCGCACGACGCCGGGCACACCGAGACCGCCGTCCTGATCCGGGCGTCGGCCCTGCTCGACGGGCTGGTCACGCTGTTCGAGACGCTCTGGGAACAGGCCACGCCACTGTGGCCGCAGCGCCGGTGGCCGCCGGCCGGGGATCCGCTGAGCAACCGGGACCAACAGTTGCTTGCGCTGCTCGCGGCCGGGCTGACCGACCAGGCGATCGCCCGCCGGCTCGGCGTGGCGCTGCGCACCGTGGAACGCCGGGTCCGGCACCTGATGGACGGCCTCGGCGCCCGCACCCGGTTCCAGGCCGGCCTGCGCGCCGCCGTGCGCGGCCGGCCCGCCCTCGACACCGGGGATGAGAAGGTGGCCGGGTGCGGACCTATGCCATCCCGATGACCACCCGGTTCCGGGACCTCACGGTGCGGGAGGGCGTGCTGGTCGAGGGGCCGGCCGGGTGGGGCGAGTTCTGCCCGTTCGACGACTACGACGACCGGGCCGCCGGGGCCTGGCTGGACTGCGCGGTCGAGGCCAGCACGCACGGCTGGCCGGCGCCGGTCCGGGACCGGGTTCCGGTCAACTGCACCGTTCCGGCCGTCGGCCCGGACCGCGCGCACGCGATTGCCGCCGGCTCCGGCTGCGGCACCGCCAAGGTGAAGGTGGCCGACCACCCGGACTCGCTGGCCGAGGACCTCGCCCGGCTGGAGGCCGTCCGGGACGCACTCGGGCCGGCCGGCGCGGTGCGGATCGACGCCAACGGCCGCTGGGACCCCGACGCCGCCGTCGCCGTGATCCCCTTGCTCGACCGGGCGGCCGGCGGGCTGGAGTACGTCGAGCAGCCGTGCGCCGCCGTCGAGGAGCTGGCGGCGGTGCGCCGGAAGGTGAGCGTGCGGATCGCCGCCGACGAGTCGATCCGACGCGCGGACGACCCGCTGCGGGTAGCGCTGGCCGGCGCCGCGGACATCGCCGTGCTCAAGTGCGCCCCGCTCGGCGGCGTCCGGCGCGCGCTGCGGGTGGCCGAGGCCGCCGGCCTGCCCTGCGTGGTCTCCTCGGCCCTGGAGACCAGCGTCGGCCTGGCTGCCGAGCTGGCGCTGGCCGGTGCCCTGCCCGAGCTGGAGTTCGCCTGCGGCCTCGGCACGCTGTCCCTGCTCGCCGGCGACGTGGTGGCCCACCCGGTGCGCCCGGTGGCGGGTTGGCTGCCGGTCCCCCGCACCCCGCCCGCCCCCGACCCGGAGCTGCTCGACCGGTTCGCCGCCGCGCCGGACCGGGCCGCCTGGTGGGCAAACCGGCTGCACCGAGCAGGTGACACCGGCTGATTGTCCTTTCCTAAGGGGAAGTCAGGAGTTCGGTAGCACCCTTGCGCGGACCGGCCGGCGCTGCGCACTGTGTGGCATGGCCGAGAGTCAGCGAAGCCGGGCGATGCGGGTGTTGCTGGTGGAGGACGACGAGAACTTCGCCGCGTCGGTCAGCAAGGCGCTGGCCCGGTTCGGCCATCAACCCACGCACGTCGCCCGCGGCGGCGACGCCGTGTCCCGGCACCACGGCGCCGACCTGGTGCTGTTGGACCTGCTGCTGCCCGACTGCCACGGCCTGGACGTGCTGCGCGAGCTGCGCCGGGTGACCAGCGTGCCGATCGTGGTGCTGACCGCGATCGGCGACGAGCGCACCGTCGTCCGGGCCCTGCACGTCGGCGCCGACGACTACCTGGTCAAGCCGTTCGGCGAGGCCGTGCTGTTCGCCCGGATCGACGCGGTGGCCCGACGCAGCCGGATCCGACTCGAGCCACCGCCGCGGGTCGTGACCGCGCTCGACGTCGAGATCGACCTGGCCGCGCACCGGGTTCTGGTGGCCGGCACCGAGATCGCCCTGACCGGCATCGAGTTCAACGTGCTCGCCGCGCTGGCCGAACGGCGCGGCACCGCGGTCAGCCGCCAGCAGCTGATGGACGAGGTCTGGGGCGACGCCTCCGCCACCCGCGCCCACGCATTGAGCGTGCATCTGACCGGCCTGCGCCGAAAGCTCAACCGGCCCGGCCTGATCGTGACCCTGCACGGCTTCGGCTACCGGCTGGAGGGCTGACATGCGCCGACGACTGCTGCTGGTGCTACTCACCTTCTCGGCCATCGCGGTCACCGCGTTCGCCTGGCCGCTGCTGATGACCACGGCGGCGGAACGCACCCAGCGGTTCGTGATCAGCCGCACCGGCGACCTCGACCGGTTCACGGCCATCGCCCAGACCGCGCTGCTGGACAAGGACGCCACCGAGCTGGCCTACGAGGCGCACAGCCACCACGAGCTCTACGGCGACGACGTGATCGTGGTGGACGCCTACCGGGACGTGCAGGTCCAGGCCGGCCTGACGCTGGCCGATGCCGGAGTGTCCGACGCGGTGGACGGAGCGCTGAAGAACCAGCCGGTCGTCGCGTTGGGTCCGCTGCGGCCATGGTCCCGCGACGAGGTGCTCTTCGCCGCTCCGATCGGCACCGACACCCGGGTGATGGGCGCGGTGGTGCTGCGCTCAACGGCCGGCAACGCGGCCGCCGACATCGCCGGCCAGTGGGCCCTGATCCTGAGCACCGCGCTGGCCGCGGCAATGGCCTGCGTGGCGCTGGTGCAGCTGCTGGCGCGTTGGGTGCTGCGGCCGCTGGCCGAGCTGGAGCGCGGGGTGCACGCGGTCACCGAAGGCCGCCGGACCGAGGACATCGGCGAGCGGTCCGGCCCGCCGGAGCTTCGGGTGCTCGCCGGGCTGTTCAACCGGATGTCCCGGGCGGTCGCCGAGTCGGCCGAGCAACAGCGCCGGCTGGTGGCCGACGCCTCGCACGAGTTACGCAGCCCGATCGCCCGGCTGCGGCTGCCGGTGGACTCGCTGGCCGGCCACATCCCGCCGGAGGGCCGGGAGGCCTACGACCGGATCGTCGCCGAGCTGGGTGAGCTGGAGTCGCTGTCCAAGAGCCTGCTCGGGATGGCCAACGCCGACCGCAACGCGCTGGAACTGGTCGCCGGAACCGGTGACGACGAGAGCTGCGATGCCACCGAGTTGCTGGTCGAGCGGCGCGAGGCGTGGCTGCCCACCGCCGAACTGGCCGGGGTCACGCTGGACGTGGCCGAGTCAGCGCCGCCGGTCCGGCTGGCCTGCCCGGAGACCGAGCTCAAACAGGTGCTGGACGCCACGCTGGACAACGCGATCAAGTACGCCGGGGCGGACACCCGGGTGCGGATGGACTGCACCGAGGAGCCGGGCCGCGGCCGGCTGGCGATCACCGACGACGGGCCGGGCCTGTCCGACCAGGAGCGGGACTACGCCACCACCCGGTTCTGGCGCTCCCGGCGACACGGCGCCGAGACCGGCTCCGGACTCGGCCTGGCCATCGCCGAACGGCTGGTCACCGCCAGGGGCGGGACCCTGCGGATCCGGGCGAACAACCCACGCGGCCTCGTCGTCGAGGTCACCCTGCCGCTGGCAAGGGAGGAGCAGACATGACCGCGTCCCGCCGCACCGTCCTGACCGCCGGCGCAGCGGCGCTGGGCACGGCCCTGCTCAACGGCTGCTCCTCGGCGCGCTACGCCGGCCCGGACCGAACGCTCACGATCGCCAGCGGCCAGCGCGGCGGGCTCTACGTGGAGTTCGCCAACCTGCTCGCCGCGCAGGTCACCGCGCTGGAGCCGGACCTGCGCTGCGCCGTCAAGGAAACCAACGGCAGCATCCACAACGTCCTGTCGGTCCGCGACCGGGAGGCCGATCTCGGCGTGGTGCAGGCCGATGTCGCCCGGGCCGCGATCAACGGCGAGGCCCCGTTCACGGGGCCGGTGGCGATCCGCGGTATCGGCCGGGTGTACGAGGACTACCTGCAGCTCGTCGTGCGCGCCGACAGCCCGCTGACCAAGCTGTCCGAACTGGCCGGCCGGTCGGTGTCGCTCGGCACGTCGGGGTCGGGCACCGCGATGATCAGCCAGCGGATGATGGCCGCCGCCGGAGTGGAGGTGTTCGGACGGTTCGAGTCGCTGGACTCGGCCGTGACCTCGCTGGCCAAGCGGGAGATCGACGCGCTGGTGTGGTGCGGCGGGGTGCCGACGCCGGCACTGGTCAAGGTGCACGAGCAGGTCGGAATTCGGGTGCTGCCGCTCGACCACCTGCTGCCCAAGCTGCGTAGCGGACATGTCAACACCTACCAGCCGGTGCGGCTGCCGGCCGGGACCTACAAGCAGTCCGAGACTCCCACCATCGGCGTGGCCAACCTGCTGGTGTGCGCGAAAACGCTGCCCGCCGACGTCGCCGCCGCCGTGACCCGGACCCTGGTGCTGCGGGCCAACCGACTTGTCCCGCCGACGGTGGTGGGCACCCAGTTCCTGGACCCGCACACGTTGATCGGCACCCTCGACGTCCCCCTGCACGCCGGGGCCGCCGCCGCCTACCGCGACCTGCACGGGTAGCAAAACCGACCCATCCGTCTGGGGGTCGGATGGGTCCCAGTGATGAGGAGATGCCGGATGAGCCTGCACCCAGCCGAATCCCCCGCCGACCTGAATCGAGTGGTCGCCCCGCTGCGCGCCCGGCGGCTCCGGACGCCGTCCCTGCCGCGGGTCGCCGCGCACCCGTCCCCGGTGCACCGGGCGATCGTCGCGGTCGACATCGAGGGCTCGACGCTGCGCACCGACGTGAAGAAGGCGCGGCTGCGCACGGTGATGTACGACGTGCTGGAGTCGGCGCTGACCGGGTGCGGGGTCGCCGAGTCGCACCGGGACCGGCCGGTGGACACCGGCGACGGTGCCTACGTGCTGGTCCACCCGGTCGACGAGGCGCCGAAGTCGCTGCTGCTGAGCGGATTCGTGGCGATCCTGACCGAGCTGCTCACCGAGTACGACGCCGCGCACCCGGACCAGCTCCGGCTGCGCGTCGCGATCCACGCCGGGGAGGTCAGCTACGACTCCCGCGGCTGCTTCGGCGAGGCCATCGACCTCACCTTCCGGCTGCTGGACGCCCCGGAGGTGAAGCAGCTGTTCCGGTGCACCCCGGGGCCGCTGATGCTCGTCGTGTCCGACCACCTCTACGACTCGGTGATCCGGCACGGCTACCACGGGCTCGAGCACAGCACGTTCACTCCGCTGGCGCGGGTGCGGATCGCCGGCCGGCACCACGTCGGCTACGTGCACGCGGCCGCGCCGTCCTGACCACCGCCGAGGGGGATCGCCGGCCGAGGGCCGGCGACGAAGCGGAGCCGGCGTCCCTCGGGGGGACGCCGGCTCCGTAGCCGGTCAGCTCCAGTGGTGCTCGGTGATCTCGCCACCGCGGATGGTCACGCTGGTCTCCGGCGTGCCGGCGTCCCGCCAGATGACGTACTCGCCGGCCGCAACGCTGGGGAACACCGCGCTGTAGCTGGTGCCCGACCAGTTCTGCCTGGCGTGCACCTGGTTGTGCGTGCGCGCGCCTCCGGTTCCGGGACTGATCTCGATCTCGAGCTCGTTCTGCTCGGGTCTCGCGTGGATGATCAGGGCTCCCATGTCGCCGCCGATGTCGAGCAGGATGCTGCCCGACCCGTGGGTGACATGGCCCGGTGCGTGGTGGTGGTGGTGGCCGTGGTCGTGACCGTGCGGCATGGAGCTCACCTTCCTACTTCGACGGGTTCTCGAACCCGCTGTGCGCCACCCCGAGGTAGGGGAACTGGTTGAGGAACGGCCGGTCAACGTCCTTCGAGCCGACCCCGTCGTCCACCTGGCCGGCCGCGCCGTCCGGGGTGAAGGTCTTGTCCACCAGCGCATACGTCGCACCGGCGATGGCCCGCAGCTCGATCGCGACCACGTCGTCGGTGACCCGGCGACCGTTCGGGAAGCCGGCCAGGTCGCCGCCGAGCAGGCCGAGGTCGTTCGGCTTGGGGTTGGGCGGAATGGCCGTGTTGAGCCGCATCAGGTCGGCCTGGGTCTTCCCGGTGAAGTTCTGGAAGCCGGGGATCAGGCCGGCCGGGATGCCGGTCAGGAGAATGGCCACCAGGTCGTCCCGGGACTTGCCGGACTTGTTCAGCTGGTCCAGGTTCGGGAAGACACCGGGGAACAGGCCGGGCAGCAGGTTCGCCACCTCGGGCTTGGCCACGAACTTGGCGAACTGGCTGTCGCCGGCCGGGGCCTGGGTGTTCCAGAAGTCCTTCTTGCCCATCGGCACGATGACCTCGTTGAACAGCGGCATGGCCAGCCGGGAGACCTGCCGGAACGGGCCGGTGCTCCAGGTGTTGTTCCGGTCGCTGTCCAGCATCCGGACCCGCTGGCGGCTGGCCGTCGTCCACACGCCGATCGTGGCGCGCGGGTCGTTGACGTCCTTGCCGTTGTAGCCGTCCCGGGTGAGGTCCTTGATCGGAACCTGCAGCGCGATCGTGTGCACGTTGAGGTTGCGGGTGGCGTTCACGCCGGGACCGGACTTGGGGAACTTGCCGAGGCCGAACTTGTTGTGCAGGTCGGCGAACGGCCGCGGGTCGAGCAGGTCGAAGATCGCGCCGAGGTCCACGTAGAAGCCCTCGGCACGCTGCCCGGCGAAGACCTTGCGGCCACCGCCGATGTCCCGCACCGCCTGCGCGGCCAGCTTCGCGTAATCCGGCGTGGACAGCGGGCCGATGTTGCACGGCGGGCAGGGAATCCGGCGGATCGGCTTGTCGTCCTTGCCGCCCCAGACCTTGCGGGTCAGCGTGTAGAACTGCCGGCGGTTCCAGTTGGGCGAGTCCAGCGACTGGATCGGCCCGGTGTTGTACAGGAAGGTGTTCTCGTTGCGCAGCTCGATGGTGAACTTGAACTGGTAGCTGATCTCCGGCTTGCCGTCGCCGTTGTTGTCGATGTGGATCTCGTAGAGCACGTCGTCGCCGAACTCGTAGAAGTTCGGGCCACCGGCCGGCGGCTGCAACGGGATGTAGTTGGCGATCAGGGTGACGGTGTCGGGCTTGTCCGGGCTGACGAAGGCGTAGACGTCGGTGGAGTCGGCGACCGGGTCCTTGGAGATCTCGGGTGCCTCGCGGTGTGAAGACATGGTTCAACCTCACGACAATTGGTGAAAGGGAAGACCCGGGCGACGAATCACGCCCGGCGTGATGGGACTACGCGGCGAAGAGGGTCAGCTGGCGTCGGCCGCGGCGCGGGCCAGCTGGGCGGCGAGGGCGCGGTCGGTGAAGCTGGCCCGCCGCTCGCCGATGAAAAGGTCGAACTGCCCGCTGTTGGCGTCCCGCATGTGCACCATCACCGGGTCGGTGGGCGCGGCCGCGGCGCCACCGGCGGCCGCCGCGTGGCCGTCCGAGGACGTCACGAGCGGGATGGCGGCACCGACGGCGACGCCGGCCGCGGCGAGCGCACCTCCGGTGACGATCAGCTTGCGGCGGGAGATTCCGTCCGTCGCGGCAGCGACACCGCTGTCGAACTGCTCTTGGTGAGCCATGGTGAACTCCTTCTTCGATGAGGTCGCTCGCCTCATCAGCCCGCATTCGGATCCATGGCGACGGGGGATTGCCCGAGTTCGGACGTGATGTTGGCAGCCCGGGCAGCGCGAGGGCGGGGCGGCATGGCAGTATCAACATGCGGCCACCCGGGTCCTCAGCGTGATGACCTGTCGTTTCGTGGCCAGAGGAGATTGAAGATATGGCACACGGCAGTGTGAAGTGGTTCAACGGCGAGAAGGGCTACGGCTTCATCGCCCAGGACGGGGGCGGTCCGGACGTCTTCGTGCACTACTCGGAGATCCAGGGCAACGGCTTCAGGTCGCTGGAAGAGGGTCAGCGCGTTGAGTTCGAGATCGGTCAGGGCCCCAAGGGCCCCCAGGCGCAGGGCGTCCGAGCGGTCTGAATCACAATCGTAAGTGTGGGCCCGTGCCTCAGGGTGCGGGCCCACTCGCATGTCCGACACCACTTGAGCTGGGAACTCCGTGCGGGGCCTGGAAGTTGCGACGCGCCGGGGTTGGTCAGCGGCCGAAGTCTTGGGTCCAGTAGTAGCCGTCGGTGACCAGGGCGACGCCGATGGTGGTGAGGGCGGGGTTGAGGATGTTGGCGGCGTGGCCGGGCGACTCCATCCAGGCCTTCATCACCTGGGCGGCGGACTGCTGGCCGCGGGCGATGTTCTCGGCGCCGGGGCTGAGGTAGCCGGCCTCGCGGATGCGCTGGTCGAACCGCACACCCTCGGGGCTGGTGTGGTCGAAGTACTCCCGGTTGGCCATGTCCGTGCTGTGCTGCAGGGCGGCGGCGGTGAGCCGCTCGTCCACCGTGAGCGGCGCGATGCCGATCTTGGCCCGCTCCTCGTTCACCAGAGCGATCACGCGCTCGACCTGCTGGGCGGCGTCCGGTGGCACCTCGGCCGGCGGCGGCAGCGGGGCGGGCTCCAGGACTGGGGGCGGCGGGGCGGGCGGCTCGGTGACCGTGATCGTGGCGGCCGGCGGGGTCGGCGCCGGCTTCGTGGTGGTGACCGGTTCGTCGGGCACGTTCGGCCGGGCGGCCTGCGCCTGCGGCGAGGCCGGCGGCCGGTTGGCCTTGGCGAACGAGGCGACCAGTTCGGCGGACTTGCGCGCCGAGGGCTCGACCGGGTTGGCCGACATGGTTGCCGCTCCGGCCGCGACCGAGCCGATGAGGACGGCTGCGAGGACCGGTAAGACGGGCCGCGTGCGAACACGCCGGGATGTCACGATCCGGCAACGTACCACTATCGGGTGACGACCGCGATCACGACCCGTCAATTAGTGGCCAAGAACCAGTACCCCAACCGGGCCACTCTTACACCGCCGCAGGTAGGCAAGGTATTGAACCTCACACTCCGGGCTGGGATCGTCCTCATAGACCGGCAGAGGAGGGGACGATGCACCCGAGTCGCAAGGAGCAACGCAGGGCCCGGCACGCCTTGCTGCGCCAGGCCGTGACCGTCCTCTTCGCCCTGGCCCTCGCCTCGGCCACGAGGCGCCGGTAGACCCCGTCAGACCGGGATGACCGTGGGCACGATCATCGGCCGGCGTCGGTAGGTGTCGGCCACCCAGCGACCGACCACCCGGCGCACGGACTGGGCGATCCGGTGCGTGTCGGTGATGCCCTCGGACTCGATGTGCGACAGCTCGACCTCCACCAGCGCGACCACGTCGTCCAGCGCCTTGGGATCGTCGGAGAACCCCCGGCCGGAGATGGTCGGCGGCGCGACCGCCCGCCCGGTGGTGGAGTCCACCGCGACGGTGATCGCGATGAACCCGCCCTCGCCGAGGATGAGCCGGTCGGACAGGGTGGACTCGCCGACGTCGCCGACCGAGAGCCCGTCCACGTAGACGTGGCCGACCTCGACCCGGCCGCTGATCCGGGCCCGGCCGTCCACCAGGTCCACCACCACACCGTCCTCGGCGATCACCACATGGTCCGCCGGCACCCCGGTGGCGATCGCCAGGTCCGCGTTGGCCCGCAGGTGGCGCCATTCGCCGTGCACCGGCATGACGTTGCTCGGCCGCACCGCGTTGTACAGGAACAGCAGCTCCCCCGCGGTCGAGTGGCCGGACACGTGCACCTTCGCGTTGCCCTGGTGCACCACCTTGGCGCCGAGCCGGATCAGCCCGTTCACCACGGCGATCACCGCGGTCTCGTTGCCCGGGATCATCGAACTGGCCAGCACCACGGTGTCCCCGGCCCGGATCCGGATCTGCCGGTGCTCCCCGCGGGCCATCCGGGACAGCGCCGAGAGCGGCTCCCCCTGCGACCCGGTGGACACGAACAGCACCCGGCCCTCCGGCAGCTCCATGGCCTCGTCGATGTCGACGATCAGCCCGTCCGGCACCCGCAGCAGGCCAAGATCGGCCGCGATCCCCATGTTGCGCACCATGGACCGGCCGACCAGCGCCACCTTCCGGCCGTGGCTCTGCGCCACGTCGAGCACCTGCTGCACCCGGTGCACGTGGCTGGCGAAGCAGGCCACGATCACCCGGCCGTCGGTGCGCGCGATCACCCCGTCGAGCACCGGGCCGATCTCCCGCTCGGACACCAGGAACCCGGGCACCTCGGCGTTGGTGGAGTCGACCAGGAACAGGTCCACCCCCTCGTCGCCGAGCCGGGAGAAGCCGGCCAGGTCGGTCAGCCGCCCGTCCAGCGGCAGCTGGTCGAGCTTGACGTCCCCGGTGTGCAGCACCACGCCGGCCGGGGTGCGCACGGCCACCGCCAGCGCGTCCGGGATGGAGTGGTTGACCGCGAAGAACTCGCACTCGAAGTCGCCGGACGACCAGCGCCCGCCCTCGTTCACCTCGACCAGCGTCGGGTTGAGCCGGTGCTCCCGGCACTTGGCCGCGAGCAGCGCCAGCGTGAACCGGGACCCGACCACCGGCACGTCCGGCCGCTGCCGCAGCAGGAACGGCACCGCGCCGATGTGGTCCTCGTGCCCGTGGGTCAGCACGATCGCCTGGATGTCGGTCAGCCGGTCCTCGATCGCCCGGAAGTCCGGCAGGATCAGGTCCACGCCCGGCTGCATGTCCTCCGGGAACAGCACGCCGCAGTCGACGATCAGCAACTGGTGCTCGTACTCGAACACGGTCATGTTGCGACCGACTTCGCCGATCCCGCCGAGCGCCACGACGCGCAGCGCACCATCGGGCAGAGGCGGCGGTGGATCCTGGGCCGGGCCGGTGGGGAACGCGGGCACGGCACTAGTCAACGGTGACCTCCGCTTCGAGCAGGTCGGCCCGGATCAGCTCCAGCTCGGCCGGGGTGGCCTCGGGCAGCGGCAGCCTCGGCCCACCGGCGTCGACCCCGCGCAGCCCGAGCGCGGCCTTGCTGAAGATCACCCCGCCGACCCGGTTGAACGCCCGCAGCACCGGCAGCAGCCCGGTGTTGATCTCCCGGGCGGTCCGCACGTCGCCGGCCTCGTAGGCGTCGATCATCGCGCGCAGCCGGTCGGCCACCACGTGCCCGATCACGCTGACGAAGCCCACCGCGCCCACCGACAGCCAGGGCAGGTTCAGCGCGTCGTCCCCGCAGTAGTAGGCGAGCCCGGAGCGGGCCATCACCTCGACCCCGGCGCGCAGGTCGCCCTTGGCGTCCTTGACCGCGACGATCCGCGGGTGCTCGGCCAGCCGGCACAGCGTGTCCACCTCGATCGGGACCACGGTGCGCGGCGGGATGTCGTAGAGCATCACCGGCAGCCCGGCGGCGTCGGCCACGGTGGTGAAGTGCGCCAGCAGCCCGCTCTGCGGCGGTCGCGAGTAGTACGGCGTGACCACCAGCAGGCCGTGCGCGCCGGCCTTCTCCGCGTCCCGGGCCAGGTGCACGCTGTGCGCGGTGTCATAGGTGCCGGCGCCGGCCACGATCGTGGCCCGGTCCCCCACGGCGTCCACCACGGCCCGGATCAGCTCGCTCTTCTCGGTGTCCGAGGTGGTGGGGCTCTCCCCGGTGGTGCCGCTGAGCACCAGGCCGTCGGCACCCCGCTCGACCAGATGGGTGGCCAGCGCCGCCGCCGCGTCCAGATCCAGCGCCCCGGACGCGGTGAACGGGGTGACCATTGCGACCAGCACCCGGCCGAATGGGCGGCCCGGAGCTGCGGAGGGACTCGTGGTGGTCATGAGGAGACGCTACCTGGTCGGAGGGCTAGAGACCTCGGGTCACGCCCTGCACGGCGGCGATCGAGGACTGCTCCCCGTCGAACTCCACCCGCACCGCGGACCGGCCGTAGGCGAACAGCAGCAACTCCCCCGGCGGCCCGGCGATCACCACCGTGTTCGGGCCGCGCCGGGCGGCGATCTCCGCACCGGTGTCGGACCGGCGCAGCACCACGCCGACCGGGCTGCGCCGCAGCATCAGCCGCGCGGTCCGGGTCAGCGCCGCCCACAGCGCCCGGTCCCGGCGCTCGTCCGGCGGACGCGGCCGCCAGTCCGGCTGGCCGCGGCGCACGTCCTCGTGGTGCACGAACATCTCGGTCGTGTTGATCAGCTCGTCGATCTTCGCCGGGATGAACCTCGGCGGTCCGGACCGGACCAGCTCGACCAGCTCGGTCCACGGCCGGGCCGCGTAGCCGTCCTGCACCCGCTTGGTGTAGCCGGCCAGCGGCGGCAGCAGGATGCCCGGCGCGGCGTCCGGCCGGCGCTCCCGGATCACCAGGTGCGCGGCCAGATCCCGGGTCAGCCACCCCCCGCACAGGGTCGGCTGGTCCGGGCCCACCGCCCCGAACAGGTCGCACAGCGCCGCGCGCTCGGCCGTGGCCACCCCCACCGGGCTCAGCCCCGCACCTTCGAGGTGCGCAGCTGGGAGCCGTCCCGGCTGTGCAGCACGCAGATGACCGGGTGCTCGTTGGACCGCTCGGCGTCCTTCCAGGTCTGCTCGCTGGGGATCAACGTCACGTAGGTCAGGGTATCCGCCTTGCGGTTGTCGTTGATCCAGACGCTGGCGAACACCATCCCGCACCACGCCTGCCCGTAGACGCTCAGCCGCTCCCGGCCGGGATAGCCGACGCTGAAGTTGGTCGAGTTCTCCATCGGCGAGGCGACGCCGAACACCTGGATGTCGTGCGGCTCATCGCATTCCACCGTGGACGTGTAGCTGACCCCTGGGCGGAGGTTGCCCGAGGCGCAGTATCCGTTGTTCGGCTTGAACTCCGGGACGGCGCCGCCCTCGCCCCACTCCATCACCCCGCCGTTGGCCGCCTCCGGCTTCTCGGTGGCGAACGCGCGGTGGGCGAACCACCCGCCGGTCGCCGCGCCGGCCGCGACCAGCACGACCGCCGCGACCGCCAGCCAGATCCGGGCCTTGCCGCGCGGCGGGCGCTGCGGCTGCGGGCCGGTCAGCCGGGTGGTCTGGTGCGGGTAGCCCAGGTGCACGGTCTGCGGACCGGTGTGCGGGCCGGAGATCTGGCCGAGCAGCCCGCGGACCTGTTGGGCGGTCAGCCGGGCCTGCGGCGTGTTGATCAGAAGGCCCATGATCACCGAGGCCAGCGGACCCTGGCAGCGGGTCAGGTACGGCACCTCGGTGGTGATCGCGTGCATGGTCGCCGCGGTGGACGAGCGCTCGAACGGCGAGTAGCCCTCCACGGCGTAGAACAGCACCGCGCCGAGCGCCCACAGGTCGGACGAGGCGTCCGCGTCGGCGCCGTGGATGCGTTCCGGCGCAAGGTAGTTCGGCGAGCCGATCAGCACCCCGCTGGAGGTCAGCCGGGGGTCGTCGAGGGACTGCGCGATGCCGAAGTCGGTCAGCTTCACCCGGCCGTTCGGCAGCAGCATCACGTTGCTGGGCTTGACATCCCGGTGCACGATGCCGGCGGCGTGCGCCGACTCGAGCGCGGAGAGCAACTGGCCGGCGATCGAGGCCACCGCGTCCTGCGGGAGCGCGCCGCTCTGCCGGATCACGTCGGCCAGCGTCGGCGCCTCGATCAGCTCCATGACGATGTAGGTGTTGCCGCGCTCCTGCACCACGTCGTAGACGATCACGACGCTCGGGTCGTTGAGCCGCCCGGCGGTGCGGGCCTCGCGCAACACCCGCTCCTCGAACACGCCGCGCTCCTCCGGCGGCACGCCGTCCGGCAGGTGCAGTTCCTTGATCGCCACGCGACGACCGATCATGCGGTCCTCGGCCAGCCAGACGATGCCCATGCCGCCGCGGCCGATCTCGTGCAGCAGCGCATACCGGCCGGCGACCAGCCGCTGCTGCTGCGGGATCGCCTGCGCCGGAGGTGGGGCGTGCTCTTGGGTCACCGCGTGGATGCTACTGCGAGCACCGTGGGCTGGAGGAGCAAACTGGCGACATGTGGTGGGTGCTGCATGTCGACCTCGACCAGTTCATCGCCGCGGTCGAGGTGTTGCGCCACCCCGAACTGGCCGGCAAACCCGTGATCGTCGGCGGCGACGGCGACCCGAAGAAGCGCTCCGTGGTGGCCACCGCGTCGTATGAGGCCCGCGAGTTCGGTGTGCAGTCGGGAATGCCGATGCGCACCGCCGCGGCCCGGTGCCCGGACGCGGTGTTCCTGCCAAGCGACCCGCCGGCCTACGACGCGGTGTCCGAGCGGGTGATGGCGGTGCTCCGGGAGTTCCCGGTCGTGGTCGAGGTGCTCGGCTGGGACGAGGCGTTCGTCGGCGCGGAGACCGACGACCCGGCGAAGCTGGCCGCGGACCTGCAGGACGCGGTGTGGCAGCGGACCGCGCTGTCCTGCGCGGTGGGCATCGGCGACAACAAGCTGCGGGCCAAGACCGCCACCGGGTTCGCCAAGCCGGCCGGCATCTACCTGCTGACCCGGGACAACTGGGTGGCGGTGATGGCCGACCGGCCGACGAGGGCGCTGTGGGGCATCGGGCCGAAGACCGCCCACAAGCTCGACGACCTGGGCCTGCGCACGGTCCGCGAGCTGGCCCTCGCCGACCCCGCCGGCCTGGCCCGCCGGTTCGGCCCGAAGATGGGCCCCTGGTACCGGGACCTGGCCCGCGGCGCCAGTGGCACCGAGGTGTCCGCGACGCCGTGGCTGGCCAAGTCGCGCAGCCGTGAGGTGACCTTCCAGACCAACGTGGCCGAGCGGGCCGAGCTGGACGAGCAGGTCGTCCGGTTGGCCCGCCGGGTCGCCGACGACGTCCGCGCGGAGGACCGTCCCGCGCACCGGATCGGCGTCAAGGTGCGCTTCGCCCCGTTCATCACCCAGACCCGCAGCATCACCCTGCCCGCCCCGACCAGCTCCCCCACCGACATCGAACGGGCCGCCCTCCAGGTCCTCGACATGTTCGACCACGGCCGCCCGGTCCGCCTGCTCGGTGTCTGGGCCTCCTTCCAGGCCGCCGACGGTTGATCTATCCGGCGGGCACGTGGACCTCGTGGCCGGCCTCGGTGAGCGCAGACACGGCGCGGGTCAGGTCGGTGGCTTTGACCAGGACGTGGTCGGTGTCGAAGGTGGACAGGGCGAACAGACTGACGCCGGCCGCGGCCAGTGCGCCGGCCATGGCGGCCATGATGCCGGTGAGGGTGAACTCCAGCGGGCCGCGCACGGTGAGCAGCCGCCAGCCGTGGTCGACCTGGTCGGCGCCGGGTGGGGCCAGCTCGGTGGGGCAGACGACCGAGACCTCGTCCGGGGTGCTGGTGACCGAGACCAGCGCGGCGGCGTGGCCGTGCAGGCCGGCCGGAAGCGCGGTGCCGGCCGGGAAACGGGCGACGGAGTAGCCGTCCGGTTGGACGTCGACCTCCAACCGCCTCATCTCAGCCCTCGGTGACGAACGGGCTGGAGGCCACCTCGGTGCCGTCCGCCAGCGTGGAGATCACGAAGTCGTCGAACACGTTGTGCGCGACCTTCTGCAACTGGCGCAGGCACTCCACGGCCAGCTCGCGGATCTCCACGTCGGCGTGCTCGGTGGCGCGCATGGCGATGAAGTGCCGCCAGGCCCGGTAGTTCCCGGTGACCACGATGCGCGTCTCGGTGGCGTTGGGCAGCACCGCGCGGGCGGCCTGGCGGGCCTGCTTGCGGCGCAGGGTCGGGTTGGCCACGTCGGCGAACCGCTCCTCGAGCCCGGCGAGCAGGTCGTTGTAGGCCGCCACGCTGGCCTCGGTGGCGGCCAGGAACTTCTGGTGCAGCTCGGGATCGGCGGCGATCACGTCCGGCTCCACCATGGCCGCGTTCTTCTCCGGCACGTAACGCTGGGAGAGCTGCGAGTAGGAGAAGTGCCGGTGCCGGATCAGCTCGTGGGTGAGCGAGCGGGAGATCCCGGTGATGTAGAAGCTGACCGAGCCGTGCTCGAGCACGGACAGGTGCCCGACCTCGAGGATGTGCCGCAGGTAGCCGGCGTTGGTGGCGGTGGCCGGGTTGGGTTTCTTCCAGGACTGGTAGCAGGCCCGGCCGGCGAACTCGGCCAGCGCTTCGCCGCCGTCGGTGTCGGTGGACCACGGCACGTCGGCCGGCGGGATGAACTCGGTCTTCGCGATCAGCTCCACCTTGGGCGAGACGATCTCCGGCACGCCGACCTCCTCCGTTGCGCGTTGCGCCGAGCCTAACGGCCGGACCGGCGGGCGGACCGGATGCCACGCGCCACCATGGTGACGTCACTGCCACCTTGACTGACGTCATTTGTGGTGTCATAGTGGCGTCATGGATCTCACGCCTTACCTCGCCGCTCTCCGCGAGGACCTCAACACGACCGCCTCGGCCGGCGACGAGAACACCCGGCGCGCCGCGGCGGTGCTGGCCGCGGCGCTGGAGCCGTCCGCCCGCCTGGCGATCATGAACGCCCTTTCGGACCTGGCCGCCGAGGTCACCGCGTCGCTCGACGACGCCGTCGTGGAGGTCCGGCTGGACGGGCGGGACGTGCAGGTGGTGGTCACTCCGGTCGGCGAGCCGCAGCGGGACACGCCGCCCCCGCCCCCGCCGATCGACGAGACCGGGGACATGAGCCGCATGACGCTGCGGCTGTTCGAGCAGCTCAAGGCGAAGGCCGAGGCCGCCGCGGCGACGCAGGGGGTCTCGCTGAACACCTTCGTGCAGCAGGCGGTCCAGTCCGCGCTGCACGGGGACAAGGAGAGCTGGCGCGAGGCCAAGCAGGAGTGGAAGCGCCAGTGGAAGCAGCAGCGGTGGGATGAGCGGCGTGGCCCCGGCGGCTCGTCGTCCCACGTGCGCGGTTGGTACGAGGGCTGAGGGGACTTGTGATGACTGAGGAGTTCACCACCGAGGACGCCGCCGACACCGCGGATGACACGGTCCGCAGGCAGAGCTTCGAGACGTCCGGGCCGGTCGATCTGGACCTGGCCGTCGGCGCCGGCCGGGTCGAGGTGCGGCTGTCCGACCAACCGGGCGTGCACGTGGAGATTCGGCACGACACCGAGTCGGTCAGCCCGTTCCTGCAGCAGATGAACAGCCTGCTCACCTGGGTCAGCGGTCAGTTCGGCGACTCCGCGGGGAACCTGACGCCGGCCGAGGCGGTGCGCCAGACCCGGATCGAGCTGATCGGCAACCGGCTCGTGGTGCGCGCCCCGAAGACGCTGCCGCTGCGCACCGTGCCGATCGCGGTGTCGGTGCGGGCGCCGGCGGAGTCGAGCGTGGTCGCCGACACCGGCGCGGCGGCGATCGTGGTGACCGGGCCGGCCGGCTGGCTGGACCTGCACACCGGCTCCGGCGATGTCCGCGCGGACCGGGCGAGCAAACCGGCCGAGGTGCGCACCGGCTCCGGGTCGGTGCGGCTCGGCCCGATGCTGGACGGGCTGAAGGCGCGCACCGGCAGCGGTGACCTCGAGGTGACGTCGATCGGCGGCGGTTCGTCGCTGCACACCGGCAGCGGCGACGTGTGGCTGGGCGCGGTGGCCGGCGACGTGATGGCCCGCACCGGCAGCGGGGATCTGACCGTGGCCGACGCATCCAGCGGCCAGATCGAGCTGTCCACCGGCTCTGGCAACATCCGGGTCGGCGTCCGCGCCGGCTGCGCCGCCGAAGTCGATCTGACCTCCGCCTCCGGCCAGGCCCGCAGCGACCTCGGCCTGTCCGAGACCCGCCCGGAAACCACCCCGGGCCTGCGGATCCGCGGCCGCACCGCTTCCGGCTCAGCCGTGATCAGCCCGGCCACGACCTGACCAGAACCTGACCGAGGGGGGTCAGCCGAACCGGCAACTCGCGTGCCAAAGCCGGGGACTCGCCGAGCCAAACGGGGTGCACCTCGGCGAGTCCCCACCCAAACCACGCGAGTTGCCGGTTCGGACTATCCAGCACCCGCCCACCCTCAACGAACCACCACCCCCACCACCAGAATCACCAAACCAGACAACCCAAACACCGACCCCACCACCCCGAGTTACCGAGTGGGACAACCGAATCACCAGCTCCAGCACCCGAACTCCCAAGTCGGGCAACCGAACCACCGTCCCCAGCACCCCGAGTCGCCAAGCCAAGCCACCGAACCACCGGCCCCAGCACCCGAGTCGCCGAACCAGGCAACCACAACGCCGGTCCCACCAACCCGAGTTGCCACGCCCGACAACCGAAACATCGGCTCCAGCACCCCGAGTTGCCGAGGCGGGTACCCGAATCAACGGTCCCAGCACCCGAGTCGCGAAGCCAAGCGACCGAATCGCCGGTCCCAGCACCGCGAGTTGCCGAGTCCGCCAACCGAACCGCCGGTTTCCGCACCGCGAGTTGCCGAGTCCGGCAACCGAACCGCCGGTTTCCGCACCGCGAGTTGCCGCGCCCGGCAACCGAATCGCCGGTTCCTGCTACCGGGTCACGGGTTGGGACTAGGCGATGGTGGCGCAGTTGGATGGGTCAGGTATTCGGGGATCAGTAGCCGCCACCTCGTCCGTAGCCGCCGCCGTCATCCTGCTTCGGCGGCTGCTGCGGCAGCGCCGCGCCGTCGACTACCGCGGCGTGCCAGGTGAAGTCCACGCCGCCGAAGGTGTCGCTGGCGTTGTGGCCGGCCGACGGCTTGTTGGGACTGTCCAGTTTGAACGTGTACAGCGGCTTGTCCTGGAAGGCGATCTGCTTGGTGCCGTCCGGGCGCGAGATGACACTGAGGTCGCCGACCGGTGCGCCGTCCACCGTGTCACCGGGTGCCTCGGCCGGGATCCACAGATCCAGGCACTCCGCGGTGCACTTGATCTCCCCGGCGGTGTCCGAGTCGGTGAAGTACAGCGTCCGGCCCACCGTGTCCACCAGAACCGTCCCGACGCCGTCGAGGTCGCGCGTGCCGACCGGCCCACTGGTACCGGTGCCGCCGGCCGGGCTGCTCGCTTGCCCCTCCGACCCGCAAGCGGTCAACACCAGAGCGGCAGCCAGGCCGCAGAGCACTCCGGTCGCGCGCCGAGCGGATTGCATACGAAGGTGTACCATTCCGGTCCTTTCGTTGACGAATTGGACAATCGGCGCCACGGACAGTTACGCCACGTGGACGGGAATGGTTCATTCACCTAGGGGATCTACGCGTACTTAGGGGTCAGCGGAGGGCGGCTGCGAGCGGAGCCGCCAGGTCGCCGCGGGGGGTGACGGCGATGGCGGTGAGGTTGAGCCAGGTGGCCATGGTGCGGAGTTCGGCGGCCAGTTCGGCGGCTACCCGCGGGGTCGGGACGCCCGGTTCGGCGAAGGCGGACTGGACTCGGAGGGTGCCGGTGGCGCGGTCCGACTTGAGGTCGACGCGGGCCACCAGGGCGCCGTCGAGCAGGAACGGAAAGACGTAGTAGCCGTGGATCCGCTTGGGCTCGGGGACGTAGATCTCGATCCGGTAATGGAAGTTGAAGATTCGCTCGGTGCGGGCGCGTTCCCAGATCAGGGGGTCGAACGGGCAGAGCAGGGCGCGGCCGTCGACCTTGCGGGGCAGCCGGGCCTCGGCGTGCCGGTAGGCCTGGTGGCGCCAGCCGGCGACGGTGACCGGAACCAGGAGGCCGGCGTCGACCAGGTCGGCGACGGCCGCGCGACTGTGCTCGGGCTTGAGGCGGTAGTAGTCGCGCAGGTCGGGTTCGGTCGCGATGCCGTGCGCGACGGCGGCGCGCAGCACCAGGGCGCGGGTGGCGTCGGAGTCGGAGACCGGCGGGGCGGCCAGCACCTCGGGCGGAAGGACCCGCTCGGGGAGGTCGTAGCGGCGTTCGAAGCCGACCCGGGCGCCGGTGGTGAGCTGGCCGACGGCGAACAGGTACTCGCAGGCATGCTTGACGTCCGAACGGTTCCACCAGCCGCCGGCGGCGCGGGGATGCCGGGGGCTGGTGCCCAGCTCTTCCTCGAGACGGCCGGCGCTGACCGGACCGAGCTCCTTGACGGCGGCGAGCAGGTCCTCGATCAGGCCGGGCGAGTCACGGGTGAACCGCTGCGTGTTGTCCCACCACCGTTTCTCGTAACCGCGCATCCGCCACTGGAACAGCGGCCAGTCGGTGACCGGCATCAGGCTCGCCATGTGGGCCCAGTACTCGACGAGCAACCGCGGCCGGCGCGCCGAATGCGCCCACGCCGCATCGTCCACAAGCGACGGTAAGTACGGGCCGAGCCGGCTGAACAGCGGCATGTAGTGCGCGCGCACCGCGACGTTGACCGAGTCGAGCTGCAGGACCTGGACCCGGGACAGCACCCTGGTCAGGTGCCGCCGGGTCGGCTCGACCGCCGGCCGGGGGTCGGCGAAGCCCTGCGCGGCCAGGGCCATCCGGCGGGCGGCGGCAGCGGTGAGCGTCTCGGTCAACTGGCCTCCTCCTCCGCGGGAACGAGCACGTCGTCGGTCACGACCGCACTCTCCCATCCGGCACCGACATTTCTCCGCACGGTGGTTCCGGCTTGGGTCGCTGCTCGGCCCGGACCACGAGCACCACGGCCGCGAGCACCACGAGGCCACCGGCGAACTGCGCCATGCCGAACCGTTCCCCGGCGAACAGCACGCCGAGCACGACCGCGATCACCGGGTTGACGTAGGCGTAGGTGGCCACCGTGGACACCGGCAGCTTGCCGAGCACGAACACGTACGAGCTGAACGCCAGCAGCGAGCCGAACAGGATCAGGTACACCCAGGCGATCCAGGACCCGGTGGTCACCCTGGTCAGGTCCATCCGCTCGCCGCTGACCAAGCCGACGATCATCATCGCGGTGCCGCCGGCCATCATCTCCACCGCCGAGAGGGTGAACGGGTTGGCCGGCACCGGCAGCCGGGTGCTCGCCACCGACCCCACCGACCAGCCCAGCGCCGCGAGCAGCACCAGCCACAGCGCCCAGCCCGCCGACCCGTGCGCCCCCTCCACCGGTCCGCCGAGCAGCAGCAGCGCCAGCCCGCCGGCACCGATCCCGACCCCGACCATGGTGATCACCGGCGGCCGCTCGCCGAGCAACCGGCGCAGCAGCACCACGTACAGCGGCACGGACGCGATGAGCAGCGCGGCCAGCCCGGACGCCAGGTGCTGCTCGGCGATCACCACCATGCCGTTGCCCCAGGCCGGCAACAGCAGCCCGATCAGCACGGCGCTGCCCAACTGCGCCCAGCTCATCCGCAGCGCGCCGCGGCCGGCGAGCACCAGCACGGCCAGCGTCAACACCAGCCCGGCCAGTACGAACCGCAGCCCACCGGACAGCAGCGGCGGCATCGACTCCACGGTGAACCGGATGGCGAGGTAGGTCGAGCCCCACACGACGTAGACGACGCCGAGCGCGGCCCAGGCCAGCCAACCGGGGGCGGTTCTGGTGCTGAGGGTCTGACTCATGCCCCCACCCTGACACGAACCACCGACATCCGTTCAGTGGTTATCAGCCCTGCTCGTCAGGGTTGCAGCGGGCGGAACGCCGCGCCGCTGCTGGTCTCGCCGCTGATCGTGCCGACGCACCGGTACACCGCCCGCTGGGCCGCCCGGTCGTCCGGTGTGGGGGGCATCACCGACGGCTCCCACTTCTCCGGGTCGACCTCGAGGGCCTTGCCGGTCCGCGAGGCGATCAGGACCTCCTTCGCGCACACCTTGGCCACGGTCGGGTTGCCCTCCAGCGTGTCCAGGTAGGCGTCGGCCAGGTCGGCCGGAACCGGCGCGACGGCGTAGGTCTCCCAGGTGTGTTCCTGGTCGCACGGGATGCGCCGGACGCTGGTCAACTCGCCCTGGATCAGCACCATTCCGCTCCAGCACTCGGCCCGCTCGACGCAACGCGCCTGCGCGTCCGGCACGGCGGCGGCCGGGCAGCCGTCGGTCACGGTCTCCACGCCGAGGTCGGCGGTGTCCTCCCCGTCCGGCGCCGCGACGGTGCCGGTCGGCGCCCCGGCCGCGGTCCGACCGTCCCCCCTGTCCTGAACCGCGAAGTACCACACGCCGAGCAGCACCAGCACGGCCGTGAGCGCGGCGCCGGCGAGCAGCACGCCGCGCCGGACCGGGGTGGTGTGCTGTTCGCCCGAGGGAGCCGGCGGGAGGGACGGTGCCGGCGCCGGCTGCCGGATCGGGTTGGTGATCGTCACCGGCTGCCCGGGCACGGTCCACCGGGTCAGTTCGTCGCGCAGCGCGACGGCGTCCGGGAACCGCTGGCCGGGATCCTTGGCCAGCGACCGGCGCAGCACCGCGGTCAGTCCCGGCGGCACTCCGGGCAGATCCGGCACGGGTGCGTCGTGCAGCCGGATGATCTCGGGCAGGCTCAGGTCGGCGCCGGCCGGAAACCGCGGCGGGCGGCCGGCGAGCAACGCGTACAGCGTGGCGCCCAGCGCGTAGATGTCCGACCGCGGCGTGGGCGGGTGCAGGTGGAACGCCTCCGGCGCCGCATAGGCCGGGGTCAGCGCGGCAAGCGTGACCGACGACTCCCGGCCGGAGTCGATCACCGCGGCCAGCCCGAAGTCGGCGAGGCCGACCGTGCCGTACCGCTTGATCAGGATGTTGCCCGGCTTGATGTCCCGGTGCAGCACGCCGAGGCCGTGCGCGGCGGCCAGCGCGTCGGCGATGCCGCGGCCGATCCCGGCCACGTCCGGCGGGGCGATCGGCCCCCGGCCGGCCAGCGACCCGCCCGCGCACAACTCCATGACCAGGTACGGATATCCGTCCGGCAGCACGCCGGCGTCGTAGATCTCGACCACGTGCGGATGGCCGGATAATCGGCCGGCGGCGCGCACCTCACGCAGGAACCGGCGCCGGTCCCGGTCGTCGAGGATGACCCGGCTGTCGACCTTGACGGCCACCTCCCGGTCGATGGTGACCTGCCTGGCCCGGTACACCACGCCGAAGCCGCCCCGACCGAGCACGCCCATCATCTCGTATCCCGGCAGGGTAAGGGAGATCACGCCGAGACAGCGTAGATGACGACGGCCGGTTAGGTTGCCGGCATGGCAGAAGCCGACGTCCGGATCGCCGATCCGGCCGATGCCGCCGAGATCGCCCGGATCCAGCTGTCCACCTGGCGTACCGCATACGCCGAGGTCCTCCCGGCCGAGGTGCTCGCCGGCCTGGACGAGACGGCCGCGGCCGAGCAGTGGCGGCACACCATCCGGCACGGGCCGGCGGCGGTTTTCGTGGCCACCGAGGGCTCGTGGCTGGTCGGGATCGGCGCGGCCGGCCCGGCCCCGGAAGCCGAGTCGGCCGACGCGTCCGGCGCCCCGCCCGCCGACGCGGCCAGCGTGGCGCTGGTGAGCGCGCTGCTTGTGGAGCCGAGGTGGGCCCGGCGCGGGCACGGCGGCCGGCTGCTCGCCGCCGTGGCGGCGGCGATGCGCGCGGCCGGCTCGACCCGCGGGATCAGCTGGGTTCCCGAGGCGGACAGCGCCTCGCTGAGCTTCTTCCGGCGAGCCGGGTGGGCGCCGGACGGCACCGTGCGGACGCTGGACGCCGGTGGCCGCATCGTCCGGGAGGTTCGGCTGACCGGAGGGCTCGACGTCGAACTGGCCTGACCGGGTTGTCCAATCCGTTATCCTGACCGCGTCGTCGGGGTGGGGTGTCGGAGCACGCGGGTGCGCAAGGGGGGTTGATCCATGCTGACGTGGCTCGCTGTGTGCCTCGGCGTGGCGTTCGGCTCCGCGATCCTGCCCCTGATCAGCATCGAGATCTTCCTGATCGGCCTGGTGAGCCAGGAGCCGGGGATCCCGTGGCTGGCGCTGGGCGCGGTGATCGCGGTCGGGCAGGTGGCCGGCAAGCTGCTCTACTACTACGCCGCCAAGGGATCTCTTCGGCTGCCGAGGTTCCTGCATCGCGAGCCGCGCGAGCCGTCGGTCCGCCGGGAGCGGTGGGCGTTGCGCACCAAGCGGATGCGGGCCCGGGTGGAATGGCTCGTCGAGCGCTGCCACCGGCACCCGCGCTGGATGGTCGGCACCTACGGGGTGAGCTCGGTGCTCGGCGTGCCGCCGTTCATGGCGACCACGATCATGGCCGGGCTGGTCCGGATGAACCTGACCGCGTTCGTCTCCGCCGGGCTCATCGGCCGGTTCATCCGGTTCAGCGCGCTCGCCGCGTCGCCGGCGTTGTTCGCCGGCTGGTTCTTTTAGACCGGTGCGGGCAGTTCCGCCTCCGGCACCAGCACCACGCGCACCTCCTCCGGCCGGAAGCCCAGGCGCGGCACCGCGAACACGGCGGTGACCTTGCCGGACTCGGTGCGCGCCGCGTAGGCCAGCAGCCGCCAGTCTCCCTCGTCCCAGGTGTCCAGCAGGTCCGAGCGGAGCAGCCCGGCGACCGAGGAGTAGGCCGCGCTCTTGTGCAGTTGCTGCACGCTGGCCGCGAGCGGCACCTCGGCCGGCCGACCGGCCAGCGGGTGGCTGATCCGCAATCGCAAGCGGCGCAACGGGTGCAGCCACCGGTGGTCCAGTTCCGGGGACAACACGACGATCAGCGCCGCCTCGGCCAGCAACACGCCGACCGTCGCAAGTGGACTTTCGGTCAGGGTCACCGTCCAGAACTCGGTCGCGGCCACCGCGAGCGCGCCGGCCAGCATCAGCACGGCGGCCCGCGCGAAGCCGCGGAACCGGACCGGGACGTGCTTGTCCCCGAGGCAGCCGCATGATGATCCGGGCGCGGCGAGCCTTGCGTAGCCGAGGTAGCCGAGCATGGCGGCGCCGAGTCCGGCCGCGGCCAGCCCTTCGGCCGGGTGCACCGGGGGCGCGACCAGCAGCGCTCCGATGCCGACCTCGACGGCGCCGACGGCACGGTAGGCGACGAACACGCGGTCCTTGCCCACCAACCGGACCAGCGCCGAGCGGCGGGCCGCGAGGCGCGCGGAGCGGGACAGCAGCTTGATCCCGCCGGCCCACAGCAGCACCGCGCCGACCAGCGCCGGCTGCAGGTTTGCCAACCACTGCAACACGTTCACTCCAAGGTTTTGGGGTTGGAGCGCAACGGGGCGTTGCGCTCCAACCGGTCAGGCGGCGGCGAAGACGGTGGCGATGTCAACCTCGTTGGTGTCCGGCCGCCACGCCCCGATCACCTGGGCGTGCTGGCCGACCTGCAGCAGCGACAGGTCGCTCACCGCGGGCGTGCCGTTGTAGACCGCGGCCGTGGTACCGGACACCACGTGTCCGACGATCTTGTCGCCGTGGTGGTCGAGGTGCAGCGTGTCCTTGCTGATGGCGGAGATGTGCACGGTCAGGTTGACGATGTTGAGCCACACCGCGTCGGCGGCCAGCACTCCGTCCGGCATCCGCACGCCACGGGCGTAGAGCCCGTCGCCGACCTGGGCGACGTCCAGCGTGGTGGGACGCAGCTTCCAGATGCTGGTCGCGGCGGTGAGCTGGATCAGGTGCAGCACGCCGTCCGATCCGTTGGCCATGATCATGCTGCCCTTGACGCCGGTGATCCGGCCCTCGGCGAAGTTCGGGTCCGGCGCCCCGGCTTCGACGTCGAGTGCCGGTTCGGCGATGGCCTCCGGCGCGAGTGCCCCGAGCGCGGTCGCGCCCGCGACGGTCGCGGTGGTGCCGAGCACTGCCCGGGTGAGGAACCTCCTGCGCCCCAACGCATCCATTCTGAGCACCTCCTAGCTGCGGACGTTGACCGGGATGATCCCGCTGGACAGGTTGCCGAGCGCGCTGAACGCGGACGGCGTCAGGTCGAGCAGGCGGTTGGTGGCGCAGTTGCCACTGCAGCACCGCCGCTCGCCGCACCACAGGTCGGTCTGCGGCCCGCAGTCCGCGATCCGCACGGCGATCTCGGTGCTACCGCAGAGATGCCGCACGAAGAAGGTGTGCCCGCAGGTGCGGCGCAGCAGGGTGTTGCCGCACCTGTCCGGCCGGGTGATCGCGAAGCAGGCGTCGGAGGTGTTCGGCCAGGCGCAGTGCCGGCTGCCGGACTGGCAGTTGCCGCACGCACCGCCCCCGGCGGACCCGCAGGGCCCCCAGCCGGCGCCGCAGCAGAACCACGAGGTCTCCGCGGAGGTCGGTGCCAACGGTTCGACGTCGGTTGGTGTCATTCGTCGCTCCCTTTCGGGGATGGCCGAGCGGCCGGTGGACGAGCGGGAGCGAGCGCGAGCCGGGGCCCGGCGGTGCGGGCCCCTGCGCGTCCTCGTCTGGCCCTCGTCGCGCGGCCGTCACGGCAGCAGGGTTGGACATTTGCGCGAACAGACGGGAGTTAGTTATGTACTGACCGCTTGCAACGCTACTGGGTCCCCGCCGAATGGATAGCGGCCGAACGGATCAGCCGAATGCGGCGAACGGCCTAGAGTCCGCCATAGTGGATCAAGTGTGAGTCTTGGCCCAACCAACGCAACCTCAGGGGCACCGTGACGGCACCCAGCCACAATCAACCCGCAATCCGTACGTTCGCTGGAACGTGACCACAGCGGTTAATCCCGGAGAGGCGGATCAGCCAGCCGCACCCGGTCCCGGCCGGCGGACTTGGCCGCCAACAACGCGCCGTCCGCGGCGTGCAGCAGCTGGTCGAGGATGCCGCCGTGGCGCGGAAACAGCGCCAGTCCGATCGACGCGGTCTGGCCGCCGAACGGCACCACCCCGTTGCGCCCGGTGGTGTCCACCGCGAGGCCGGCGATCGTGCGGCGAATGCGTTCGGCCACCTGGACCAGGTCGGGTCCCTCGATGGCCGGCAGCAGCACCACGAACTCGTCACCGCCGAACCGGCCGACCAGGTCGTACCCGCGCACCTGCCCGGCGATCGCCTTGGCCACGGCGACCAGGACCTCATCCCCGGTCAGGTGGCCGTGGTCGTCGTTGACCTGCTTGAAGTGGTCGAGATCGATCATCAGCACGCCCACCGACGTGTGCTGCCGGGCGGCGCGCTCGATCTCCCGGCGGGCGGCGTCGTACCAGGCCGCGGTGTTCAGCAGGCCGGTCTTGGGATCGGTCCGCGCCGCCTCGCGGAGCTGGCGGATCAGCACCCGGCCGTGCAGCACCAGGGTCACCCCCACGATGGCCAGCGCCATCGGCGGCCAGTCGGACAGCGACCAGGCCAGCAGCACACCGAGCGCGAGGGTGGCGGCCTCGAGGCCGTAGTCGCTCCAGTCCGCGGTCACCGCGCGCAGGCTCGGGTTGGCGATCGACAGCGCGATCACGCCGGACACCAGCACGTTGTTCACCAGCAGGAAGACCGCGGCCGCGGCGGCGGCCTCGGCGAAGGCGGCCAGGTCGCGCGGCCCTTCGGCGAAGGCGTGGTAGCTCCCGAGCAGCGCCAGGAACCCGGAGCTGGCCAGCACCGCGGCGATCGCCGCCGCCGCGCTGAACGTCACCCGGTGCACCGACCGGTGCGCCACCCGCACCCAGCGGTGCAGGTGGATCGCGGTGATCAGCGCGGCGGCCAGCGCCGGGTGCAACAGCAGCGCGGCCGCGAAGATCCATACCGAGTTGAGGTCCATGAACGGCGAGCTCAGGTACTGCCGGTGCGCCCGCTCGACCGTCCGGGACGCCTCACCGTAGCCGATGCACAGCACCAGCAGCACGGCGCCGGTCGCGAGATCGCCGGCCAGCATCGGCGCCAGCAATAACGTGACGATGGTGGCCGCGACCGTCACGATCTCGACGATCAGCACGTACCCGATCACCCTGCGTGGCTGGGCCCACAGCGACCACGAGCCCGGGTTGACGAGCCGTACCCGCCCGGACACCACCTGGTACCGAGACGCCACGGCCAGGGAGCTCACCGCCACGAGAGACCACCTTGGACCGAATCGGCAGCAGCAGGTTACCCACCCAGTCGCCAATCCGCCGGGAAATCGGCGACGCCCGACACATCGCAACGTTCCAGAATGGCGTTACCACCGGCACGGCCGAACCGCCGACTCGCGTTGCCGGCACCGGAGACTCGGTTGCCGCAACCAGCGATTCAATTGCCGGAATCGGCGACTCGCCGGCTTCGCGGGCGAGTTCAGAGGTCGAGGAGGTTTTCCAGGCCGACGATGAGGCCGGTGCGGGTGAGGATGGAGCGGACGCCGAGGAGCACGCCGGGCATGAAGCCTTTTCGGTCGAAGGAGTCGTGCCGGATGGTGAGGGTCTCGCCGTCGCCGCCGAACAGGATCTCCTGGTGGGCGACAAGCCCGGGCAGGCGAACGGAGTGCACGTGGACCTCGCCGAGGGTGGCGCCGCGAGCGCCGTCCACTTCGGAGGTGGTGGCGTCGGGGCCGGGGGCGAGGCCGGCGTCGGCGCGGGCGGCGCTGATCAGGCGGGCGGTGTGGGTGGCGGTGCCGGAGGGGGCGTCCACCTTGCGGTTGTGGTGCAGCTCGATGATCTCGACGGAGGCGTAGTAGCGGGCGGCCAGCGCGGCGAAGCGCATGGACAACACCGCGCCGAGCGCGAAGTTGGGGGCGACGAGGACGCCGAGGGCGGGTTTGGGTTCCAGCCAGCTCCGCACCGTGTCGAGCTTGGCGACGTCGAAGCCCGACGTGCCGACCACGCACCGGATGTCGTGGTCGACGCAGAACCGGATGTTGTCCAGCACCACGTCGGGATGGGTGAAGTCGACGACCACCTCGGCCCCGGCGTCGGCGATGTCGAACATCCAGTCGCCGGTGTCCACCATGGCGACGATCTCCATGTCCGGCGCGGCCTCGACGGCCCGGCACACCTCGGCTCCCATCCGGCCGCGCGCGCCGAGCACGCCGACCCGGATCGGGTTGTCTTCCGTCCTGGCAACCGTCATCGATCGATCACCTCGCGCACCTCGGCCGGAACATCGTCGGCGTGAGCGTAGGGCCCGACCACCGCGGCGGCGACGGGACGCGCCAGCAACTCGCCGGCAAGCGCACCGACCTGCTCCGGCGTCACGGCGGCGATCCGCTCCAGCGTCTCGGACACCGACATGTACCGGCCGTAGGCCAGCTCGGCCTTGCCGATCCGGGACATCCGCGAGCTGGTGTCCTCCAGCCCCAGCACCAGATTGCCGCGCAGCTGACCCTTGGCCCGGTCCACCTCGCCCACGCTGACCCCGCCGGACGCCATGCCGGCCAGCACCTCGCGCACCACCCGGGCCACGTCGCCGAGCCGATCGGGCTGGCATCCGGTGTAGACCGACAGATGCCCGGTGTCCGCATAGGAGGCCACCGACGAGTACACCTGGTAGGCCAGCCCGCGCCGCTCCCGCACCTCCTGGAACAGCCGTGAGCTCATCCCACCGCCAAGCACGGTGTTGAGCACGCCGAGCACCCAGCGGCGTTCGTCGTGCCGGTCCGGCGCGCGCACCCCGAACATCATGTGCGCCTGCTCGGTGTCGTCGGTGTGCACGATCAGCTTGCTGGCCACGGGAATCCGGGTCCGCCCGGCCCGCGGCGCCACCGGGGAACCGTTGCCGGACAACCGGTCCCGCAGTGCCTTGCGGACCAGCCGGAGCACCTCGCCGTGGCTGAGGTTGCCGGCCGCGGCCAGCACCATGGCCGGCGCGGTGTACCGGCGGCGGTAGAAGCCGTTGAGCGCCGTGCGGCTCATCGCGGCGATCGACTCCTCGGTGCCCAGCACCGGCCGGCCGAGCGGATGGTCGCCGAGCAGCGCCGCGCAGAACGTGTCGTGCAGCAGGTCCTCGGGGTCGTCGTCGCGCATGGCGATCTCCTCGAGCACCACGCCCCGCTCGGTCTCCACATCGGACTCGGCGAGCAACGCGTCGAACACCACGTCGCACACCAGGTCCACGGCCAGCGGCAGATCCTCGTCGAGGACGTGCGCGTAGTAGCAGGTGTGCTCCTTGGCGGTGAACGCGTTCAGCTCACCGCCGACCGCGTCGATCTCCTCGGCGATCCCGGCCGCCGTGCGCCGCCTGGTTCCCTTGAACAGCAGGTGTTCCAGGTAGTGCGCGGCGCCGGCGACCGCCGGCTTCTCGTCTCGCGAGCCGACCCCGACCCAGATCCCCAGCGACGCCGAGCGCACGCCGGGGACCTGCTCGGTGATCACCCGTAACCCGCCGGGGAGCACGGTGCGCTTGACCACACAGCCGTCGGCCGTGCGCTCCAGGATCCGCGTGCTCCCCTTGCCGTTCGCCGTCACTGGTTGGACGGCTGCTCGGCCTCGGCCGGCTTGGCGGCCTCCTCGTCCTTCACCGGCACCAGGCTGATCTTGCCGCGCTGGTCGATGTCGGCGATCTCCACCCGGAGCTTGTCGCCCACCTTGACCACGTCCTCGACCTTGCCGATGCGCTTTCCGTTGCCCAGCTTGGAGATGTGCACCAGACCGTCCTTGCCGGGCAGCAGCGAGACGAACGCGCCGAACGCGGCGGTCTTGACCACCGTGCCGAGGAACCGTTCGCCGACCTTGGGCAGCTGCGGGTTGGCGATCGCGTTGATCCGCTGGATGGCCGCCTCCGCCGACGGGCCGTCCGCGGCGCCGACGTAGATCGTGCCGTCGTCCTCGATCGAGATGTCCGCGCCGGTCTCCTCGGTGATCGAGTTGATCATCTTGCCCTTGGGCCCGATCACCTCGCCGATCTTGTCGACCGGGATCTTCACGCTGGTCACCCGCGGCGCGTACGGGCTCATCTCGTCCGGCTTGTCGATCGCCTCGGCCAGCACCTCGAGGATGGTCAGCCGGGCGTCCCGGGCCTGGGACAGCGCCTGGGCCAGCACCTCGGACGGGATGCCGTCCAGCTTGGTGTCCAGCTGCAGCGCGGTGACGAAGTCCTTGGTGCCGGCCACCTTGAAGTCCATGTCGCCGAACGCGTCCTCGGCACCCAGGATGTCGGTCAGGGCCACGTACCGGGTCTGGCCGTCCACCTCGTCGGACACCAGGCCCATCGCGATGCCGGCCACCGGCGCCTTGAGCGGCACGCCGGCATTGAGCAACGCCAGGGTGGACGCGCACACCGAGCCCATCGACGTGGAACCGTTGGAGCTCAACGCCTCGGACACCTGCCGGATCGCGTAGGGGAACTCGTCGCGCTTGGGCAGCACCGGGACCAGGGCCCGCTCGGCCAGCGCGCCGTGCCCGATCTCGCGCCGTTTGGGCGAACCGACCCGGCCGGTCTCACCGGTGGAGTAGGGCGGGAAGTTGTAGTGGTGCAGGTAGCGCTTGTGCGTCTCGGGCGACAGCGAGTCGATCTGCTGCTCCATGCGCAGCATGTTCAGCGTGGTGACACCCATGATCTGGGTCTCGCCGCGCTCGAACAGCGCCGAGCCGTGCGCCCGGGGCACCACCGCGACCTCGGCGGCGAGCTGCCGGATGTCGGTGATGCCGCGGCCGTCGATGCGCACCTTGTCCCGCAGGATGCGCTGCCGGACCAGCTTCTTGTTCACCGACCGGAACGCGGCGCCGATCTCCTTCTCCCGGCCCTCGAACGCCTCGTTGCCGGCCAGCCGCTCGAGCACGCTCTCCTTGAGTCCGTCGAGCCGGGCCTCGCGCTCCTGCTTGCCGGCGATGGTCAGCGCCGTGGCCAGGTCACCGGCCACCGCCTGCTCCACCGCCTGGTACACGTCGTCCTGGTAGGGCGGGTACAGCGGGAACTCGCCGGTCTCCTTGGCCGCCTTGTCGGCCAGCTCCTGCTGCGCCTGACAGAGCGCCCGGATGAACGGCTTGGCGGCCTCAAGCCCGGACGCCACGATCTCTTCGGTCGGCGCCTGGGCACCGCTCCCGATCAACTCGATGACGTTCTCGGTGGCCTCGGCCTCGACCATCATGATCGCCACGTCGTTACCGACGACCCGGCCGGCGACCACCATGTCGAAGACCGCGGTCTCGAGCTGCTGATGGGTCGGGAAGCCCACCCACTGCCCGTTGATCAGGGCCACCCGCACGCCACCGACCGGGCCGGAGAACGGCAGGCCGGCCAGCTGCGTCGAGGCGGACGCCGCGTTGATCGCAACCACGTCGTACAGGTCGGCCGGGTTCAGGCTCATCACCGTCACCACGACCTGGATCTCGTTGCGCAGCCCGTCCACGAAGGACGGCCGCAGTGGACGGTCGATCAGCCGGCAGGCCAGCACCGCGTCGGTGGACGGCCGGCCCTCACGGCGGAAGAACGCGCCGGGAATGCGGCCCACCGAGTACATCCGCTCCTCGACGTCCACGGTGAGCGGGAAGAAGTCGAAGTGCTCCTTGGGCTGCCTGGACGCCGTTGTGGCGGACAGCAGCATGGTGTCGTCGTCGAGATAGGCGACGACGCTGCCGGCGGCCTGGCGAGCCAGTCTGCCGGTCTCGAACCGGACGGTGCGCTTGCCGTGGCTGCCGTTGTCGATCACGGCGACGGTCTCGTGCACTCCAGGTTCACTGAAGTCGGTCAAGGCATTACTCCTCGTCATGTTCGGGCACTGCGCCGGGGCGCGGCCCGAGGACGAGGCCGGTCTTCGATCGAAGCTCTCGGGGGAATCCACCCGGGAACCACTACCGAGGACCGGCGAGAGGGTCCTCCACGCGGCGCGCGTGCCCTGGATTGGTTGTGGCGAGGGGAGTGGCCGGTCGGCCACTCCCCTCTTAGCTTTGTTAGCGGCGCAGTCCCAGTCGCTGGATCAGCGACCGGTAGCGCTCGATATCCACCTTGGTCAGGTAGTTGAGCAGCCGGCGGCGGCGGCCGACCAGCAGCAGCAGACCCCGGCGGGAGTGGTGATCGTGCTTGTGCACCTTCAGGTGCTCGGTGAGGTCGCTGATGCGCTTGGTCAGCATCGCCACCTGAGCCTCCGGCGAACCGGTGTCGGTCGCGTGCAGCCCGTACTCGCCGAGAATGTTCTTCTTCTGCTCAGTGGACAGCGCCACTCGTCTTCGCTCCTCTTATAGCTGTACCGTGTGCGATCCCGCCTGGTTGCCAGGGGGAGTCGGCTCGGCCGCCACGGACTGCAGCCGGGCCCAACCGACAACGTTACCAGGTGGTACCGCGCGACCGCGTTCAGGACACGGTGAGCGGGATCCGCTCGACCGCCGAGTAGACCGGACCGTCCGGCCGGGTCTGGCTGGAGAACAGCACCAGCTCGGCGGGAACCCACCACGGGCCGAGATAGTCGCCGAGCGCCAGGGTGGCCCGCTCGGCCAGCGGGTTGCGCTGCGGACCGCGCCGCCACCGGGCCACGGTCATGTGCGGCCGGTAGTCCTCCTCGGTCCCCTCCTCCGGCCGGGCCGCGGCGGCGACGGCGAACAACGCGCGCTCGGCGGCCCGGTTCGCCGGATCCACCCCGATCCACAGCACGCCGGGGAAACCGCCGGCCGAGGCCAGCCGGATCCGCGGAGCCAGCAGGCCCGCGGCCCGCCTGCGCAGCCACGCCCCGCGCCGGTCGGCGTGCTCCCGGTTGCCGTAGAAGCCGAGCGTGATGTGCCAGCTGCCGGCCGCCACCCAGCGCAGCGCCTCTGCCTCGGCGCGCACCTTGTCCAGCCGGGTCCGGAGATCCTCGGCCACGTAGTCGGGCAGCTCGACTGCCGAGAAGAGTCGAGGCACGGCGCAGTTCCTCCAGGCGAGGAGCAGTCAGTACGGCCGACCGGCCCTGCGGAGTAACTCGGCAAGATCGGGAAACTTGCCGTTGAGCAGGTCCGCCGCGGCGGTCAGGTCTCCAGGATCGGCCACGCGGCGCAGTGCGGCGACCGCGACCCGATCCGTGCGGCCCACGTCGACCGGGAGGTTGTCCCTGGTCACAGAAGGTTTTGAGGCCCGAACCTCGTCCAGCGCCCGCTGCAGCGCTTCCCGCTTGCCGGCGGCGACGTCGGGCGTGAGCACCTTGCGCTCGAGCATGATCAGCCGGGCGAGCACGGCCGGGTTGCCGATCTTGGCTCGCCGGCCGCTCATCACCTGGCTCAGCATGGGCGCGCTGATGCCGAGCACCTCGGCGAGGTTGGCCTGGGAGACGTCGAAGGCGACCACCAGCCGGCGAACCCGATCACCCAGGGGTTCGCCGTACCACTCGCGCTGCAGCGCGAGGTTGCGCTGGACGATCTTGTGGTCCTCCACGTTCGCCTCTCCCCTGGAACGCCCTCATCCGCAGTTCATCGCATCTTGCCAGCCCGCGGCAACGGTCGGGGGAAATTCGGACACACGCCGGCATAAGCCTGGTCCGTTACCCCGAACGGCCGCCAGGCGTTCCGCCGCGCGGGTCGAGCAGCTCACGGGTCCGCGCGACATCCCGGTGCATCTGTTCGACGAGGGCCTCGCTGGACGCGAACCGCTCCATGTCACGCAGCCGCTCGACGAAGTCGACGGCCACCCGCTGGCCGTAGTAGTCGGCCTCGACGTCCAGCACGAACGCCTCGACCCGGCGCTCGCGTCCGGAGAAGGTGGGGTTGGTGCCGACCGAGACCGCGGCCGGCAGCGGCGCCCCGCCGGCGGTGTTGAGCAGCGAGAACCGGCAGGCGTAGACGCCGTCGGCGGGCACCGCGGCGTACCGCGGGGTGGACAGGTTGGCGGTCGGGAAGCCCAGCTCGTGGCCCCGGCGGTCGCCGCGGACCACGATGCCCTCCAGCCGGTGCGGCCGGCCGAGCGCGGCGCCGGCCGCGGTGACGTCCCCGGCGTCGATGCAGGCCCGGATGTAGGTGGACGAGAAGGTGATCTCGTCGCCCGGCGCGCTGTTCGGCACCGTGATCAGCTTGGCCCCCTCGGTGACGAAGCCGAACCGGTGGCCGAGTTGGGCGAGCAGGTCGACGTTGCCGAGCGCGCGGTGGCCGAAGGCGAAGTTCTCCCCGACCACGACCGCCGCCACGTGCAGCTTCTCGATCAGGATCTCGTGTACGAACTCGTCGGCGGGCATCTTGGACAGCTCGGGGGTGAACGGCAGTACGCAGAACACGTCGATGCCGAGCCGCTCGACCAACTCGGCCTTGCGACGCAGGGTGGTCAACTGGGCCGGATGGCTGCCCGGCCGGACGACCTCGGACGGGTGTGGATCAAAGGTGAGCAGCACGCTGGGCAGGCCACGCTCGCCCGCCATCGAGACCGCCCGGTGGATCAGCTCCTGGTGCCCGAGATGCACGCCGTCGAACACCCCGATGGTCAACACGCAGCGGCCCCAGCCCCCCGGCAGGCTGTCGAGTCCACGCCATCGCTGCACACCCGAAGCCTACGGTCACCCGGCCGGGGAGAGCACGACCAGGGGCCGGGCCACCGGGCCCTCGTCCACCACGAGCGCGATGGCGTGACCGTCCGGGTCGAACACCCCGTAGGTGCCGGTGATCCCGCCGGCCGGCAGCCGCTGCCCGTGCGCGAGAGCGAGCGCCGGCTCGCGGTCGACGTCGCGGCGCGGGAAGGCGGCGGCCACGGCGGCGTCCAGGTCCAGCGACAGCACCGGCTCGGCGGCGAGTGCGTCCAGGGTGCGGGCGAGCGTCAGGCCGAACGGGCCGACCATGGTCCGGCGCAGGGCGGTCAGGTGCCCGCCGACGCCGAGGCCGGCGCCGAGATCCCGGGCCAGCGCCCGCACGTAGGTGCCGGACGAGCACTCGACCAGCACGTCCAGGTCGATGGCGGCCGGCTGGCGGCGCGTCTCCAGCAGGTCGAACCGGTCCACCTCGACGGTGCGGGCCGGGATCTCCACCTGCTCACCGGCCCGGACCCGGGCGTAGGCCCGCTTGCCGTCGATCTTGACCGCGCTGACCGCGCTCGGCACCTGCTCGATCGAGCCGGTGAGCGCGGTGATGCCGGCCCGAATGTCCTGGTCCGCAACGGATTCCACGGAGTCCACAGTGGACAGGAACTCGCCCTCGGCGTCGTCGGTGGTGGTCGCGGCGCCGAGCCGGATGGTGGCCAGGTACGCCTTGCGGTCCAGCGCGAGATGACCGAGCAGCTTGGTGGCCCGCTCGATGCCGAGCACCAGCACGCCGGTGGCCATCGGGTCGAGCGTGCCGGCGTGGCCGACCTTGCGGGTACCCATGATCCGCCGGACCCGGGCGACCACGTCGTGCGAGGTCATCCCGCCCGGTTTGTCGATCACGATCAGACCTGGCTGCACGGGCCGATATCTTGCCCGACCGGCCCGATGCGCCGCGCGCAAGCTCACTCAGGCCGCGGCGGCGGTCACGTCCCAGCGCCGGCGCTGGCGCAACCGGACCGGCACGTCCTCGCCGCGCTCCTGCGCCGCGAACACCGCCGCCCGTGCCCGGCGCCACCACACGGCGGTCCGCCAGAAGCCGAGCACCTGGAGCCCGACCACGGACAGCAGCGCGATCCCGAACGAGCCGGTGAGGTCGAGCAGCAGCCCCACCGCGAGCGCCGATGCGGTGATCGCGACGAACCCGCCGACGTTCACCACGCCGCTTGCCGTGCCCACCCGGTGCAGCGGGTTGTAGTCGCGGGCCAGCGCGAAGGAGATGCTCGACGCCGGGCCGCCGACCGACAGCCAACCGAACGCGACGACCAGCACGACCACCGGCACCCGCTCCCCCGGCCAGCCAAGCAGCACCAGCCAGGTGAGCAGGGTGCTGGCCAGGTAGCCGACCACGAACGGCATCCGCCAGTCGGGCCTGCGGCTGATCACCACGCCGATCAGTGGGCCGCCGACCAGCAGCCCGAGCACCAGCATGCTCAGCACCGACCCGGCCGCTCCGGTGGACAGGCCCTGCTCGACGAGGTACGGAAAGCCCCACAGCAGCCCGAGCACGCCGGGCGCGGCCATGGTGGCGAAGTGCACCCAGAACCCCAACCGGGTGCCGGGCACCCGCCAGGACCGGCCGACGTCGGCGAGCACCGCGCGCAGGGACAGGGCCGGCCGCACCGGCGGCACGACCGTCCCGGCCGGAACGTCCCGCAGCCGCAGCGCGACCACGGCGGCGTAGGCCACGGTGACGGCACCGGCCACGGCGAAGGTGATCGTCCAGCCGATCCCGCCGAGCAGCAGGGCGAGCGGCACCGTGGCGATCAGGTTGCCCACCCCGCCGAGCGTTCCGGTCAGCGCGGTCAGCGCGGCGTAGCGCCGGGCCGGGAAGTGGGCGGCCACCAGGCGAAGCACGCTCACGAACGTCATCGCGTCGCCGACCCCGAGCACGGCCCGGGCCAGCAGGCCGAGCGGGTAGGAGGCGGCGAGGGCGAACAGCAGCTGGCCGGTTCCCATGAGGACGGCGGCAGCGGTGAGCACGCGGCGCGGCCCGAAGTGGTCGACCAGGAGACCGGTCGGAACCTGCATCAGCGCGTAGAGACCGATCTGCAGCACGGTGAACGCGCCGAGCGCCGTCGGTCCGACGCCGAACCGGTCGGCGGCGTCCAGGCTCGCCACGCCGAGGGAGGTCCGGTGGAACACCGCGGCGACGTAGACCATGACCGCCATCGACCAGATCACGAACGCCCGACGTGGGGTGGCGGAAGGCAAAGCCGCGGACCTTTCCCTCGTTCCTGGATCTTCCACCCGTTATAACGGCAGCTCAGACGCTATCGTTAGCAAGGCTAAGCGTGTGCTGGGTCACCCGAGCACGGCGCCGGGCACCGCCCACCGGCCGGACCGCAGCCGGGCCAGCACGGCGACCAGCCGGACCACGAGGAACACGGTCAGCCCGGTCCAGATTCCGGCCAGGCCCCAGCCGAACGCCAGCGACGCCAGGACCACCGGCAGAAAGCCGAACCCGGCGGCGACCAGCGTCGAGTCGCGCATGAACGCGGCGTCCCCGGCCCCGAGCAGTACTCCGTCCAAAGCGAACACGACCCCGCCGATCGGTTGCAGGGCAACGAAGAACCACCACGCGTTCGGGATCTCGGCGAGCACCGAGGGGTCCGAGGTGAACACCGCGGGCAGTACCCCGGCCAGCAGCGCGAACACGATGCCGGTGCCGACGCCGAAGATCAGGCCGTAGCGGGTGAGCCGGTAGGCCAGCCGCTGCGCGCCCGGCCCGTCGTCGGCGCCGAGCGCGGCCCCGATCAGCGACTGGGCGGCGATCGCCACGGCGTCCAGCAGCAGTGCCACGAACACCCACAGCTGCAACACGATCTGGTGCGCGCCGACCGTCGCCGCCGAGATGTGCGCCGCGACCGCGGTGGCCGTGATGTAGCAGACCTGGAAGGCCAGGGTACGCAGCATGAGGTCGCGGCCGACGCCGAGTTGGGCGCGCATCAGCGCGGACACCGGGCGCAGCGGCACCCGCTCGACCATCAGGGCGCGCAGGAACAACCCCGCCGAGATCAGCTGGGCGACCACGTTGGCCACCGCGGACCCGGTGAGACCGAGACCGGCCGGGTAGACCAGCAGCGGGCACAGCACGGCGGAGATCCCGTTGCCGGCCAGCACATAGCGCAGCGGCCGGGCGGTGTCCTGCACACCGCGCATCCAGCCGTTGCCGGCCATGGTGATCAGGATGAACGGGACGCCGAGCAGCGCGATCCGCAGCCAGCCCACCACGGCGTCGGCCACCTCGCCGGGACCGGCCAGCAGCCGGGCGACCGGGCCGGCGAACAGCTGCCCGGCGATGATCAGCAGCAGCCCGGCGATCAGCGCGAGCCAACTGGCCTGCACGCCCTCGGCCACCGCGTCGGCCCGCCGCCCGGCGCCGTGCAGCCGGGCCGAGCGGGCGGTGGTGCCGTAGGAGAAGAAGGTCAGCGTGCTGGAGACCTGGGCGAGCACCGTGCCGCCGACCGCCAGCGCGGCCAGCGGGACCACCCCGAGGTGTCCGACCACGGCGGTGTCCACCAGCACGTAGAGCGGCTCGGCGGCGAGCACGACCAGCGCGGGCAGGGCCAGGCGGGTGACCTGGCGCAGCGGCCCGGTGACCGGCACCGTGTCCTGCCGCATGTCTCCTCCGGTAAGGTGCTCTTATCCATTACGCCCCTGACGCGCCCGAGCCTAATCGTAAGGACCGCTCATGGACAATGCCAGTTACCTCGATGTCGCCCTCCGGATGGCGAACGCCACGTTGGACGACGTCGGGTCGGCGCAGGCGGCGCTGCACGACGAGCCCTGGTGGGCCGACCGGGTCACCGACACCGATCTGCGGATGCTGCGCCGGGTCGCGGCCGGGCTGCGCGCGGTGCTGGCCGCGGCGGTGGCCGGCGACCGGGACGGCGTGCTGCGCGAGACCAACGCGCTGCTGGCCGCGCACCCGCTGCGCCCCCGGCTGTCCGCCGGCCACGACGAGTCCGAGCCGCACTGGCACGTGCACGTGGCCGATCCCGCCGAGTCGCCGGCCACCGAGGTCGCCGCGGCCGCGTCCTGGGGCATCGCGTCCGGCATCGTGCGCCACGGCCTGAGCCGCTGGGGGCATTGCGCCGCCGACGGCTGCGCCAACTTCTACCTGGACACCTCGACCAACCAGGCCAAGCGGTTCTGCTCGGCCCGGTGCGCCAACCGGGTGCACGTCGCGGCGTTCCGCTCGCGCCAGCGATGACACGCGGGCGCCCCGGAGAGGTTCCGGGGCGCCCGCGTGTCCGGTCGTGATCAGCCGGGGAAGTCACCCGGCCCGAAGACCTGGCGCAGCTCGCTCTCGCCTTCCCAACCGGGCCAGTTCTCCTTGTGCAGCTCCATGAACCGCCGGGTCCACTCCAGCGCCTCGTCCTTGGTCTTCACCTCGTACACCGCGTAGCCGCCGATGATCTCCTTGGCCTCGCTGAACGGCCCGTCGGTCACCGTGACCTTCCCGCCGGCGAGCCGGACCCGGGCACCCAGCGCGGTCGGGGCCAGCCCGCCGCTCTCGACCAACACCCCGGCCCTCGCGGCCTCCTCGCCGAACGTGGCGATCGCGTCCATCAGCGCCTGCGGCGGCGGCTCGGAGGTCTCGGGGGCCTTCACCATCGCCATGAACCGCATCGTCTTCTCCTTCTCGGTCGAGCGACTTTCTCGCTTCTGCCTATGCGTCGATCGGACCGGGACCCGGCTCGACACACCGGTCCGACTTTCTTCAGCGGGCCACCGGACCGGGAAGGTTGTGCAGATAGCTGCCGGCCCAGTCGATCACGTCGTGCGCCGGGGAGACCAACGGGGGCGCGGGCACGAAGTTGGCGGCGTCGTCCACGCTGCCGGTGCCGTCGTAGGCGGCCCGGGCGGGATACGGGAACACCGGCCGGGTTCGGGTCACCGCGCCGCTCTGCGGATCGCGTCCCGCGGCCAGCACCCGTTCCGGTGCGGTGCCGCGCTCCACCCAGGAGACCAGCTCGGCGAACGGGCTGAACTCGGTCAGGCCGTACCCGCCGGTGAGGCAGTGGTACATCGTCGGCACCAGGAACAGCCGGGCGAACCGCTGCGTCTCCCGCAGCCCGCCGTTGCGGGCCGACAGCCGCGCGTAGTAGTCCACCGTGCCGACCGCCGGGATCGACTGGTCGTCCCAGCCGTGCCAGAGGATCAGCTTGCCGCCGGCCCGCCGGAACGCCGACAGGTCCAGGCTCATCGCGTTGCCCTTGACCCCCTCCCGGGTCAGGCCGTTCAGCCCGGCCACGGTGAACGGGAACTCGGCCAGCGAGGAGTGCGGCGTCCCGATCGGGTAGCCGACGTGGCGCAGGTAGTTGTCCGGCAGCGGGGCCAGGAACGCCAACCCTTCCCAGGCCAGCTCGGAGCCGCGCGACTCCCAGCCCGGGTAGAGCCGCCGGCCCCGGTCGTCCACCGGTCCCGCGTAGAGCGTCCGGGCGGTGGCCACCTGGGCGGCGGTCAGGCAGTCCGGGCCGGCACCGGCCGGGCACTGGATCCGGGCCGGGTCGAACCGGCAGGCCCGCGGGTCCTCGATCGCCCCGTCGGCGAGCCCGTCCAACCGGTCGCAGGCGGCGACGACGGCGTTGTGCAGCACCCGCAGCTTGTCCGGGCTGAACACCGGCGCCCCGGTGCCGTCCGCCAGCGTGCGGGACAGCCACGTGAAGTACACGCCGAACAGCGGTCCCATGGCGTGCGCCGTGGCCCCGGCGATGATCCCGTCGAAGTCGTGCGGGTAGCGCTGGGCCAGCAGCAGCCCCTCCCGCCCGCCGGTCGAGCAGCCGTCGAAGTAGGCGTGCCGCGGCGCCGCTCCGTAGAACGCCGCGATGATCCGCTTGGCCGCGAGCGACACCACGTGCGGTGCCCGGAAGAAGTAGTCGTCCCGGGCGGCCTGGTTGTTCGCCGCCCAGATGCCGTCGGTGATCTGGACGAACGGGTTGTCCCCCCGCCCGGTGTGCCCGTCGTCGGTGGCCGCGACCGCCACGTCGCCGCCGTGCGGCACGCACTCGGGGAACGGCTCGCCGAAGTAGGCCCCGCACAGGCCGCCGCAGCCGAGCTGCAGGTAACGCCCGGTGTAGGTGTCCAACGGCAGCTTGAGCCGGAACCCGACCGCCGGTTCGACGTGGCCGGTTACCAGACAGTGCCGGGGCTCGCCGGTCGCCTCGCGTACCTCGGCGGCGGTGACGTGGGTCGGTGCGTTCGGGACCGCGTAGTCGCGGACCAGTTCGGCGCAGCCGCGCACCGGGTGGATGGTCGGGTCGGCGCCGGCCGTGCCCGTACCGGCGGTCAGGCCGGCCAGGACGATCACCAGCGCGCCGAGCGCGGTAAGCGTACGTCGCATGTCGTTCTCCCAGTTCGTGTCAGGCTCTACCGATGCGTCGAACGGGGACCCCTCGGATCGACATGCTCTCCGCTCAGGCAGCGGGACTGGCGGCGACCATCGCGGGGTGCAGCGGGGCGTAGCCGGTCAGCGTGTTGCCGTCCCGCTCGAAGACGGTGTCCGGCAGCCGGCGGCGGATCCAATCCAGGACGAGGTCGTTCTCGCACAGCACGTCGAGCTGGAGCCGGTCGGCCCCGGCTGCCGCGGCCTGCTCGACCAGGGTGCGGATCAGCCGGGAGGCCAGACCCCGGTTGCGGTACTCCTCGGCGACCACCACGCCCAGCTCGACGGCGCCTGCGGAGTTGGTGGCCGCCATCGCGTGCCCGACCACCTCGGCGCCACGGACGGCCAGCACGACGTGCTGTCGCGGCCGCACCGCGATCAGCTCCCGGACCAGGCTCGGCGAGACCGAGCCGAGGCCGGTGAAGAAGCGTTGGTACTGCGTCGAGGTCGATAAACCGGCAAGGAAGGCGTGCACCGCCGCCGTGTCCGCCTCGGTGGGCCGGCGGATGCCAACCTGGGTTTGATTCACGCACTCAGACTGGCGGACGATTGCTGGGTCTGTCAACTAGACTTAGCATGAAGATGTGATGAAACAACTCGCGCCGCGTTACCTCCCGGTTGACTGTTCGATCGCCCGCTCGGTGGAGCTGCTCGGCGAGCGGTGGACCATCCTGGTGCTGCGCGAGGCGTTCAGCGGCGTCCGGCGGTTCGACGACATCCAGGCCAACACCGGCGCCCCCCGCCAGGTGCTCAGCGCCCGGCTGGCCCACCTGGTGGACAACGGCATCCTGCGCCGGGAGCCGTACCAGGAGCCCGGCCAACGGCAGCGGCACGAGTACCGCCTGACCCGCAAGGGCCTCGACCTCTACCCCGTGCTGGTCGGCCTGCTCCAGTGGGGCGACAAGTACCTGGCTGACGAGGCCGGTCCGTCCGTGGTGCTCGACCACCGGGACTGCGGTGCCGAGGTGCACGTGAGCATGGTCTGCGCGCACGGCCACCAGGTGCCCAGCGCCCGCGAGGTCACTCCCCGCCGCAGTCTCGACTGAGGCGCTTTCTCAGGTTCCTCGGTTGCCCTGCTCGAGCAGCACGGAACGGGTCAGGTGGCGCGGGTGGTCGGGATCGAGGCCGCGCTCGACCGCCAGCGACTCGGCGAGGCGGTGCACCCGGACCAGGTCGGCCAGCGGGTCCTCGGGTGAGGTCGTCACCTCGGCGCCGGTCGCCCGGATCTGGTCGACCAGGCCGGCCGGCGGCACACCGAAGATCCACACCAGCCGGCCGGGCGCGGCCACCGCGATCGGGCCGTGCCGGTACTCCATCGCCGGGTACGACTCGGTCCAGAACCCGGCCGCCTCGCGCAGCTTGAGCGCCGCCTCGTGGGCCAGGCCGACCGTCCAGCCGGTGCCGAGGAACGTGATCTGCTCGGCCGCCGGCAGCGGCGCGGCCAGGGCCCGGCGCGCGGCGTCCGGCAGCGCCGCCGTGTCCTCGCCCAGGTGCGCGCGCAACAGCACCAGCGCCGTGGTGGCGAACCGGGTCTGCACCACCGAGGCTTCGTCGGCGAACTCGCAGGCGATCACCGCGCCGGCCACCCGGGCGATCGGCGCGGCCGGGTCGGCCGTGATCGCCACGCTGGGCGACCCGACCCGGGACAGCAGGTCGAGCACCTCGGTCGTGGTGCCGGACCGGGACAGCGCGACCACCCGGTCGTAGCGCCGGCCGGCCGGAAACTCCGACGCCGGCCAGGCGTCGGTCTCGCCGAGCCCGGCCCGTTCCCGCAGCGCGATGTAGGCCATCGCCATGTAGTAGGACGTGCCGCACCCGATCACCGCGACCCGCTCCCCCGGACGCGGCAGATCCGGCGATGCGGCCAGCGCGGCGGCGCGCCGCCAGCATTCGGGTTGGGTGGCGATCTCCTGGCTGAGGTGGCTCACCCGGTCAGTCGGGCAGGCGGTCGCCGGTCTCGGCGTCGAACAGGTGCACCGCGCCGGGCTGGGGCACGAGCCCGATCTTCTCGCCGCGCTGCCAGTGCGACATGCCGGCGGCCCGCACCGTGATCGCGTGCGGGGCCTCCTGCTGGTCGGTGCTCTCGTCGGCGGAGATGACCTCGGTGGCGTTGGCCGTGCAGTAAAGGAACTGGTCGCTGCCCAGCTCCTCGACCACCTCGACGGTCACGGCGACGCCCTCGCCGGCCGAGCGGATGTCCCAGCCCTCGGGCCGGATGCCGACCACGACGCTGTCGGTGGTCAGCGCGGACCGCTGGGCCGGGGTCAGCTCGATGATCTGACCGCCGATCTCGGCCACCTCACCGGCGACCTTGGCCGGGATCAGGTTCATGGCGGGGGAACCGATGAAGCCGGCGACGAACAGGTTGCGGGGCTTGCCGAACAGGCCGATCGGGGTGTCGCACTGCTGCAGGATGCCGTCCTTGAGCACGGCCACCCGGTCGCCCATGGTCATGGCCTCGACCTGGTCGTGCGTGACGTAGATCGTGGTGACGCCCAGCCGACGCTGCAGCGAGGCGATCTGGGTGCGGGTCTGCACGCGCAGCTTGGCGTCGAGGTTGGACAGCGGCTCGTCCATGCAGAACACCTGCGGGCGGCGCACGATCGCCCGGCCCATGGCGACCCGCTGGCGCTGGCCACCGGACAGCTTGGCCGGCTTGCGCTCCAGGTAGGGCTCCAGGTCGAGCAGGGCGGCGGCCTCCTTCACGCGCTCCATGCGCTCGGCCTTCGGCACCTTCTTGATCTTGAGGTGGAAGCCGATGTTGTCGGCGACGGTCATGTGCGGGTACAGCGCGTAGTTCTGGAACACCATCGCGATGTCGCGGTCCTTGGGCGGCAGGTTGGTCACGTCCCGCTCACCGATCCGCACGCTGCCGGAGTCGACACCCTCGAGGCCGGCGAGCATACGCAGCGTCGTCGACTTGCCACAGCCCGACGGTCCGACCAGGACGAGGAACTCCCCGTCCGCGACTTCGAGGTCGAGGTTGTCAACGGCCGGCTTGTCGTTGCCGGAGTAGAAGCGGGTCGCGCCCTCGAAGGTCACGGTCGCCATGGTCTAGTCCTCCTCGTTGGGGCTGACCGGGAGAGAGATCCGGCAAGCAATGCACAATTTAGAACACATCCCTGAGTAACACCACGATCGGTTCAGATAAGGACCGGCTGGGCAAGCGCGGCCCGCAGTGCGGCCAGGATCTCCTCGGCGGTGCCCCCGGCCGTGAACCCGGCGGCCAGCCGGTGCCCGCCCCCGCCGAGCGCCACGGCGGCGGCGCACACGTCGACCCGCCGGGCCGCCCGCAGCGATCCCGACCACCGCCCCGGCGCCACCTCCTTGAGCACGACCGCGACCTCGGCCTCGATGGTGGTGCGCAGGATGTCCACCACGCTCTCCACCTCCTCGACGCCCACCCCGGCCATGTCGGCCAACCGCACCTCGGTGTGCACCAGGCCGAGGCCGGCCACCGCGTCCGGTTCGAGCTGGGCGCGGCCGAGCACCGCGGAGAGCATCCGGCTCCAGGCGAACGGGTGGCTGCCGGCCAGCTGTCTGGTCAACGCGTCGGCGTCCACCCCGGCCTCGAGCAGCCGCGCCGCCAGCCGGTGTGTGTCCGGCGTCGCGCGGCGGAACATGCTCGTGTCCATCACCAGCCCGGCGTACAGGCACCGGGCGATCCGCTCGTCCAGCTCCACCCCGAGCTCGTCGAGCAGCCGGGCCACCAGCACCACCGTCGCCTCGGCCCGCTCGTCGACCAGATGATGCGTCCCGAACCGGGTGTTCGACGCGTGATGATCGATCACCAGCACGGCTCCCCCACAGGCGATCGTCGCCGCCACCCGGTCGGCCAGCCGCCCCAGCCGCCCGGCACTGCCCGCGTCCACCGCCACCAACAGCTGCACCGCCCGCGGCACCGCGCCGGCCGGCACCACCAAACCGTCCGAATCCAACCCCCGCAACGATCGCGGCACCTCCCCCGGCGCGCCGAAGGACACCCGCACCGCGACCCCTCGCCGGCGCAGCGCCGTGCCCAACGCGAGCGCACTGCCCAACGCGTCCGCGTCCGGGTTCACATGGGCCAGGATCGTGACGTCCGTAGCCCGCCGCAACAACTCGGCCGCACCCAACAGATCATCCGAACCCACCCGCCCAATATCGCACCCCGACCGCCCCGCCGCTGGTCATCACGGCTGCTTTCCCCGCGAGTCCCCGTTTCCGGCAACAGAGTTTCCGGTTCGGGCTCAGACCGCGGGGGCGGCGGCGCCGATGAACCGGAGGACTTCGGGGAGGATGCGGCGCCAGTAGGGCTCGGTGTGGTCGCCCGCGGTGATCGCGGAGATGCGGGGATGGGCGCGCTCGACCAGGCGGCGGGACTGGGCGATGAACGGGTCGCTGGTGCCGCACCAGACCCCGAGCTGGGTCGCGGCGCCGAGCTCGTCTATGTGGCGCAACGGTTCCGTGGCCTCCCACGCGGCCTCGCTGGCGAAGGCGTTGCGTTTGCGGGCTTCGGTCCAGTTGTCGAACAGGGCGGAGCTGATCGCGGCGACCGCGGCCAGGCCGGGGTTGCGGGCGTAGTTGAGGGCGCCGTAGCCGCCCATCGAGATTCCCATGGCGGCGAACGGGATCGGTTCGAAGCCGCGGTTGGACAGCCAGATGGGCAGGTCCTGCAACAGCATCTTCTGCGGGTCGTCGGACGGTTGTCTGGCAACCCAGTAGCTGTCGCCGCCGTCGACGGAGACCACCGCGAACGGGCGGGTTCCGGTGGTGCTGGTCGCGAGGTTGAGCGCGTCCGGAACGCCGAGGTCGAGGAAGGTCTTGGCGTTGGCGCTGCGGCCGTGCAGCGCCAGGCACACCGGCAGCTTGCCGATCACGCCCGCTGGGCGGATCGTGACCAGCTCGACCTGGGCCGACCGGGCCGTCGACTGCACCCACTCGGTGGAGATCGGCTCCGGTGCGATGGTCGGCGTGCTCAGCGATTCCGCGGTCAACTGCACCGGACCGTCGCCGGCTCCCCCCGCCGCCTGCTTCGAACACCCTGGGGCGGCTGCGATCCCCGCCGCACCGAGGCCACCGACCAGGAAACCCCGCCGCGAGAACCGTCTCGCCGAACCTGTCACCCGTCATCACCACCGGCACTCGCCGAAAGGTCACGGAGAGGTTACCGAAGCCCGCCGCCGCGCGGACCCAGACACCCGAATTCGAGATATGCAACACTGTCCGTGATCCCATAAGAGGAGGTGAGAGGCGTGACAAGTGCACTCGAGCACCCCATCGGCCCCACAACGGTCGACCAGTGGTTAAGGCTCGACCCCCCACCCGACGGATCCCGCCTCGAACTCCTCTACGGACATCTCCACGTGATCCCACCACCCACCGGTGAGCACCAGTACGCCACCGTGAAGCTGCTCGCGCTGCTCGAGAAGGCGATCAGCGCCGCCGGCCGCACCGACCTCTACCAGGTGCCCGCCGTCGGGCTCGAGATCAGCACCCCCTGGCGAACGGGCGTCATTCCGGATGTCGTGGTGCTGTGCGGCAAGCCCATCGGCGCAAGCTTCGAGGCCGAACAGGTGGCCCTGATCGTCGAGATCTGGTCGCCGGGCAACCGCCGGGCCGATCGCGAGGACAAGAAATCCGCCTACGCCGCCGCCGGGGTGCCCTGCTTCTGGGAGATCGAAAACGGCCGAATCTCCGCGCACTACCTGGAGAACGGGCGATACGTACGGGAAGTATGGGCCACACCGGGCAACCCGGTGACCATCCGCCGCGCCGCACCGGTGCCGGTCACATTCGACCCGGCCGACCTGGTCCTGTGAGGTAGGGGGCGCCAGCTCTCGAAAAGGGCGGCCCCGTCAGTCTTCGGTGGGTTCCTCGCGCGGTGGCTTGTAGGGGTCCGGGTCGCCGGCTGGTTGGGCGCCGTTGGCCAGGCGGGCCACTTCGGCGTCGGCGGCTTTGGCGCGGGCCAGGAGGTCGTCGATGTGGCGGGCGTCGTCCGGCACGGTGTCGGCGACGAACGACAGGGTGGGGGTGAACCGGACGCCGGTGGCCTGGCCGACCATGGTGCGCAGCACGCCCTTGGCGCTGTCCAGTGCGGCGGCGGCGCCTGCGGTGTCGGGGGCGGTGTCCAGCTTGTCGCCGAGCACGGTGTAGTAGACGGTGGCGTCCCGAAGATCCGCGGTCACCCGGGCGTCGGTGATCGTCACCCGGGCCAGGCGCGGATCCTTCACCTCGTGCTCGAGTGCGGACGCGACGATCTGCCCGATGCGCTTGGCAAGCTTGCGGGCACGGGGTGCGTCAGGCACGGCGGCTTCTCCTATTCGTCATCCGGGCCGAGCAGCCGGCGCCGGGCGGACAGCAGGTCCAGCTCCGGGCGCCCGGCCACCAGGCGCTCACAGGCGTCCAGCAGATCGCGCACGTGTTTCGCGTCCGGGGCGACCGCGGCCACCCCGATCAAAGCGCGCCGGTGCAGGTCGAGATGGCCGGCCTCGGCCGCGCTCACCTCGAACCTGCGGCGCAGCTCGGCGATCACCGGGCGAACCGCGGATCGCTTCTCCTTCAACGAGCGGACGTCACCGAGCAGCACGTCCAACTCGAGGGCACCGACGAACAACGGGCATCACTCCAGGCCGTCAGGCGCAATGCCACATTCACCGGCTAGGAGCGCGGGAATGTGACATTGCGCCGTACACGCGACGCTGTCAGGTGCGCGGCTTCTCGCGCAGCTCGTAGGTCTGGACCACGTCCTCGACCTTGATGTCGCTGAACGAGCCGAGCGTCAGACCGCATTCGAAGCCCTCCCGGACCTCGGTCACGTCGTCCTTGAACCGGCGCAACGTTCCCACGTTGAGGTTCTCCTGGACCACGTTGCCGTCGCGCAGCAGCCGGGCCTTCGTGTTCCGCCGGATCTCGCCGGAGGTCACCAGGCAACCCGCGATCGTGCCGACCTTGGAGGACTTGAACACCTCGCGAACCTCGGCGCTGCCGAGCGCCACCTCCTCGTAGATCGGCTTGAGCATGCCCTTCAGGGCCTGCTCGATCTCGTCGATCGCCTGGTAGATCACCGTGTAGTAGCGGACGTCGATGCCCTCGCGGTTGGCCAGTTCGGTGGCCTTGCCCTCGGCGCGGACGTTGAAGCCGATCACGATGACGTTGTCGGCGATCGCCAGGTTGATGTCACCCTCGGTGATGCTTCCGACGCCACGGTGGATCACCCGCAGCTCGACCTCGTCACCGACGTCGATCTTCGTGAGCGCGTCCTCGAGGGCCTCGACGGTACCCGAGTTGTCACCCTTGATGATCAGGTTCAGCTGGCTGGTCTCGCGCAGCGCGGCGTCGAGGTTGTCCAGGCTGACCCGGGTGCGCCGGGTGGCGTTCATGGCGTTGCGGTTGCGGGCCGAACGCCGCTCGGCGATCTGCCGCGCGACCCGGTCCTCGTCCACCACCAGGAACGTGTCGCCCGCGCCGGGCACCGAGGTGAACCCGATGACCTGCACCGGACGCGACGGCGTCGCCTCGGCGACGTCCTCGTTGAACTCGTCCACCATGCGCCGCACCCGGCCGTAGGCGTCGCCGGCCACGATCGAGTCGCCGACGTGCAGCGTGCCGCGCTGCACCAGCACGGTCGCCACCGGGCCACGGCCCCGGTCCAGGTGCGCCTCGATGGCCACGCCCTGGGCCTCCATGTCCGGGTTGGCCCGCAGGTCCAGCGCCGCGTCCGCGGTGAGCAGGACCGCCTCGAGCAGACCCTCGATGTTGATCGCCTGCTTGGCCGAGATGTCCACGAACATGGTGTCGCCGCCGTACTCCTCGGCGACCAGCCCGTACTCGGTGAGCTGCTGGCGGATCTTGGCGGGGTTCGCCCCCTCCTTATCGATCTTGTTCACCGCGACCACGCACGGCACGTTGGCCGCCTGGGCGTGGTTGATCGCCTCCACCGTCTGGGGCATCACACCGTCGTCGGCGGCGACCACGATCACCGCGATGTCGGTGGCCTGCGCACCACGCGCACGCATGGCGGTGAACGCCTCGTGACCCGGGGTGTCGATGAAGGTGATCAGGCGCTCGCGACCCTCAAGCGACGTGGCCACTTGATAAGCACCGATGTGCTGGGTGATGCCGCCGGCCTCGCCCTCATGCACGTTGGCCTTCCGGATGGTGTCCAGCAGGCGGGTCTTACCGTGGTCGACGTGACCCATGACGGTCACCACCGGCGGCCGGGCCTGCAGGTCGGATTCGCCGCCCGCGTCCTCGCCGTAGGTGATGTCGAAGGACCCGAGCAGCTCGCGGTCCTCCTCCTCCGGGCTGACCACCTGCACCACGTAGTTCATCTCGGAGCCGAGCAGCTCGAGCACCTCGTCGGAGACCGACTGGGTGGCCGTGACCATCTCGCCGAGGTGGAACAGCACCTGCACCAGCGACGCCGGGTTGGCGTTGATCTTGTCGGCGAAGTCGGTCAGCGAGGCACCACGCGGCAGCCGGATGGTCTCGCCGCTGCCCTTCGGCAACCGCACGCCACCCACGCTGGGCGCCTGCATGTTCTCCATGTACTCCTGGCGCTTCTGCCGCTTCGACTTGCGGCCGCGCCGGGATGGCCCACCCGGACGCCCGAACGCACCGGCCGCGCCGCCGCGGCCGCCACCGGAACCCGGCCGGCCGCCACCGCCACCGCCACCGCGGTAACCACCGCCACCGGTCGTCGGCGCGGCACCGCCGCCGCCACCACCGGGACCACCGCGGTAACCACCACCGCCGCCACCACCACCGGGGCCGCCGCGGGCACCCCCGCCGCCGCCACCGCCGGGACCACCGCGGGCACCGCCGCCGGGACCACCACGGGCGCCGCCGCCGGGACCACCGGGGCCACCCCGGGCGCCGCCGCCGGGACCGCCACGCGGGCCGCCCTGACCGCCGCCACCCGGCCGGGCCGGACGCGGCGGCATCATGCCCGGGTTCGGGCGGGGCGGCATGTTGCCGGGGCTGGCCGGCGGGCGCGGCCCACCGGGAGCCGAACCGCCGCGCGGGCCGGGGGTCGGCCGGCCGTCACCGGGCCGGCCGGCACGCTCGCCGCCCGGACCACCGGCCGGGCGCGGCGCGGACGGCCGCGGCGGGGGTGCGCCGGCACCGACGCCGAACGGGTTGTTGCCGACCCGCGGGGCGCGCGGACCGGGCTTGGGCGACTGCGGCTTGGGCGGCACCACGGTGTGACCGGGGTGCGCGGCGTCCGGAGCGGTCGTCGGCTTGGCGGGCTCGGCCGCGGGCGGCGGCGGAGCCTCGACGGTTGGCTCCGCCGCGGCCGCCGCGGCGGCCGCGGGCTCGGGAGCGGCGGCCGGCTTGGCCGCGGGCTTGGGGCCGGGCCGCGGGCCGGCGGGCTTGGTCGCCGGCTTGGGGGCCTCGGTCTTGGGGGTGGCCGGGGCAACCGGCGCCGTTGCCGCCGGGGCGGACTTGGCCGGGGTGGCCACGGCCTGCGGCGCGACCGCCTTGACCGGCGGGGCGCCGTTGTCCTTGGCTGCCTCGCCCTTCTTCGCGTACGTGTCCCGCAGCCTGCGGGCCACCGGCGCCTCCACTGTGGAGGACGCGGACTTCACGAACTCGCCAAGATCCTTCAACTTGGCGAGAAGCTCCTTGCTGGTGACTCCGAACTCTTTCGCGAGTTCGTGCACTCGGGCCTTGCCTGCCACTGCTCTCCTCGGATGAGTGAGGCCGGCGGCTAGGGTCCCGCTCGACCTCGTCCTATCGCCTCACGTTCATGGCTTCAGCTTCACGGCTGACTCATGACGGGTCGACCTGCTTTCTTTCTTCTTCCGCGGCCGGGGAAAGTCCCCGGTCGGTGCCGCGGTGGGTCACTGCTCCAGCCACTCACGCAACGCCGTGACGTCGAGCGGTCCGGGCACCCGCAGGGCCCTGGGGAACGCTCGGCGCCGCTCGGCTCTGCCCAGGCAGTCCAGATCGGGATGCAACCAGGCTCCCCGACCGCCGAACCGCCGCCGTGGATCGGGAACCAGGTCCCCATCCACGAGAGCGACACGTAGCAACTCACCAGCCATCGCCCTGACCCGGCATCCGACGCAGGTCCGCATGGGTCCCGTACCCGGAGGACATGCGGGAGCCGGTTCGTGACGATGAACCATCAAGAGTCTATCTCGTGTTCGTCAGTCGACCGAACCGGAGGGCGTCGGGGTCGCTGCGGCGGCGTCGCTGCGGATGTCGATCCGCCAGCCGGTCAGCCGGGCGGCCAGCCGGGCGTTCTGCCCCTCCTTGCCGATCGCGAGGGACAGCTGGAAGTCCGGGACGACCACCCGGGCCGTCTTGGCCCGCTCGTCCACCACCCGCACCGACACCACCTTGGCCGGGGACAGCGCGTTGCCGACGAAGGTCGCCGGGTCCTCGGAGTAGTCGATGATGTCGATCTTCTCGCCGACCAGCTCGCTCATCACGTTGCGCACCCGGGCCCCCATCGGACCGATGCAGGCGCCCTTGGCGTTGACTCCAGGCACCGTCGAGCGGACCGCGATTTTGGAGCGGTGACCTGCCTCACGCGCCACCGCGGGGATCTCCACCGTGCCGTCGGCGATCTCCGGCACCTCGAGTGCGAACAGCCGCCGGACCAGGTTGGGATGCGTTCGGGACAACGTGATCTGCGGCCCGCGTGTTCCCCGGGACACGCCGAGCACGTAGCACTTGAGCCGGGTGCCGTGCTCGTAGCGCTCGCCGGGCACCTGCTCGACGGCGGGCAGGACGCCCTCGGTGTCGCCGACCTGGACCACGACCATGCCGCGCGAGTTGGCCCGGGCGTCGCGCTGCACCACGCCGGCCACGATCTCGCCCTCCTTGGCGGAGAACTCGCCGAAGGTCTTCTCGTTCTCGGCGTCGCGCAGCCGCTGCAGGATGATCTGACGCGCGGTGGTGGCGGCGATCCGGCCGAAGCCCTCCGGGGTGTCGTCCCACTCCTCCTCGACCGTGCCGTCCTCGCCGAGGCGGTAGGCGATCACCCGGACGACGCCGGTGCGCCGGTCGACGTCGATCTTGGCGTGCGGCTGGTGGCCGTCGGTGTGCTTGTAGGCGGTCAGCAGTGCGGTCTCGATGGCGTCCAGGACCGTCTCGAACGGGATGTCCTTGTCCCGTTCGATTGCGCGGAGCGCCGCGATGTCGACGTTCACCTCGACTCCTCCTCCACGTCACGCTCGGCGTTCGCGAGCCGCTCCAGTTCCTCGGTGGGTGGCCGGTTGAACTCCACCTCCACCACGGCGTGTGCCACGTCGGCGTAGCGCAGCCGCCGCAGCGTGCCGTCCACGAGCAGTTCGACGCCGTCCTCATCGGAGTCCCCGACCCGGGCGGTGAACGTGCCGCCGTCATCGTGTCGCACCTTGACCAGCCTCAGCCTGGCGCGCCGCCAGTGCCGCGGCATGGTCAACGGGCGATCAAGACCCGGCGAGGTGACCTCGAGCGTGTACGGTCCGCCCAGGACGGTCCCATCCGGGTCATGGGAGTCGAGCGCGGTGGACACCGCCCTGCTCACCTCGGCCACCTGGTCGAGCCCGATGCCCTGGTCGGAGTCCACGACGACCTTGACAAGCCGGCGCCGGCCGGCCGTCGTCACGTCCACCGACTCGAGGTCGAGACCCATCGCCGTGACGGCGTCGGCGACCACCGGCTCGAGTGTTCCGGGTTGTCGCTGACTGGCCACCGTGGTCGCTCCAAGTGGTGCGCGCGTGCAGCGAATGAGGGCAGCATCCACCACGGCCGGCGCTGCACTAACCGACCGTGGTTGACAAGCCTAACTCCTTACGGAGCGTGGGCCAGTCAGGAGCGTTCCCGCACGTCTCCCACGCGCCTGGCAGGATGACTCTTTGTGAGGGGAGATGCCATCGCGAGTCGCCGCCAGGTGTTACGTGCCGTCCTGGCGGCACCCGTCGTGCTCGCCGCGTGCACGTCGACACCGCCTCCTCCCCCGCCACCCGACCCGCTCGCCGCGCTGGCCGAGACCGCGCGCTCGGACGCCGCACTGGCCGCCGCCATCGCCGCCGCGGTGCCGGCCCTGGCGACCGCGGCCGGCTCGGTGTCCTCGGCCCGCGCGGAACACGCCGAGGCGCTGCAACGGGAGGTGGACCGGGAACGCCCGCCGCGCACCTCGGCCAGCGCGCCGCCTTCCAGCACCGCCCCGGCGGTACCCGCCGATCCGGGCGCCGCGCTGGTCACGGCGCTGACCGCGGCCGAGTCGAGCGCGGCCGCGCTGGTCGGCTCGCTGCCCCGGTACCGGGCCGGGCTGGTGGGCTCGGTGGCCGCCGGCTGCGCGAGCCTGCGCGAGGTGCTCGCATGATCCAGCCGTCCTCGTCGCCCTCCTCGGCCGCTGCCCTGCCCGCGGAGGCGTCCGACGCCGTCCAGGCGGCGCTGGGTGCCGAGCACGCCGCGGTGTGGGTCTACGGCCTGGTCAGCGCGTTCCTGCCGGCCGGCCTGGATGCGCCGGTGGCCGCCGGCATGGCGGCGCACCGGGCCCGGCGGGACGCCACCGAGCGGTTCCTGGCCGCCGCCGGAAGCACGCCTCGGCCGGCCGAGCCGGCCTACCTGCCCCCCGACCCGGTGACCGACCAGGCCTCGGCGCTGGCGCTGCTGGTCACCGCCGAGGCGGACACCACGGTGGCGTGGCGCGCGGTGCTGGAGCGCACCGACTCGGCGGAGCTGCGCGCGGCCGCGCTGGAGGCGCTCACCACGGCGGCGGTCCGGGCCGCCCGGTGGCGCAAGGCCGCCGGGCAGTCGCCGGTCACGCCGGCGCTCCCGGGTCAGCCGTAGCGCCGGTCAGGCACCGATTCGGTCGCCGAGGAGGGTGGCGTCGACGCAGATGGTGTCGAGGGTGTCCTCGTCCTTCTTCTTGTCGCCCTTCTCGGTTCCCGGGGCGAAGTCGGCCTCGACGATGATCACGTTCTGGCCGTGCTGCACGGCGTGGTAGCCACCGCCCCCGGACAGCGAGTTGAGCGGCGGAAGCTTGACGATGCCCTCGCGGACCAGGTCGTTGACGTTGCCGGTGTTGTCCTTGTCGGCCAGCTCACGGAGCTGGGCCGCGTCCGCGTCGGACGCCATGCGGACCACGGACACGCTGGCGTAGACCTTGCGGCCGTCCTGGCTGGTCGTGGTGTAGAGGCCGCGGGTGAGCTGCTGGCACGGAGTGCTCTGCAGGAACGCCTTGACCTTGTCGTAGGCGTGCTCGGCGCAGTTGCTGTCGTGCCGGGGCGCGGCCACCTCCGGCACCGGGGTGAAGGTGAACTGGCCGGTGCGCTGTTCCTCGGTGGGCGTCGCGGCCGACGGCGCGGGCTGCGCCTCGTCGTTGAGGTAGTACCAGGTGAGCCCGGAGATCACCGCGACGGCGAGCAGGCCGAGGCCGCGCAGCACCCAGAGCAGCGCGGGATTCTGCTGCCGAGCCGGGGGTTCGGCGCGGAACTGGACCGGCTCGCCGCGGCCCCGCAGCGGCGTGGTTTCCTCGCCCCCGCCGCCGAGTCCCGGCCACGGCGGCTGACCAGGAGGATGTGGTGCCGACACGGGGGCTCACCGTAGTAGCTCACGCTGCGCTACCCAAACTGCCCAGCACCAGATCGACGTCCTCCTGGGTGTTGTAGAGGTGGAAGGCCAGCCGGGTGCGCCCGGCCCGCACGCTGGCCCTGACCCCGGCCCGGGTCAGCCGCGCGGCCGCGTCCGGCACGTCGATCGAGATGATCGCCGAGTCGGCGGGCGGCAGGTTCAGACCGGCGAGGGTGGCGTTGGCCAGGCCGACGCAGTGGTCCCGGACCCGGGTCCGGTCCAGGTCGGCCAGCCACGGCAGGGCGGCGGCGGCACCCAGTTGGGAGAACCAGACCGGGCCGAGGTCGAACCGGCGCGCGTTGCCGGCCAGCCGCAGCGGCAGACCGTAGATCGAGTCCCACGGGTCCTCGCCGGCGTACCAGTTGGCGGCGACCGGCCGGGTCAGCTCGAGCAGGTCCGGGCGGACCGCGAGCCAGGCGGCGCCGCGCGGCGCGAGCAGCCACTTGTAGCTGCCGCCGACCACCCAGTCGGCCCAGTCCAGGTCCAGCGGCAGCCAGCCGGCGGCCTGGGTGACGTCGAGCAGCACCGGGGTCCCGGTCGCGCGCAGGCCGGCCAGGTCGGCGACGGTGCCGTCGGCCGACTGCACCACGCTGACCACCACCAGGTCGTGCTCCCGGGCGGCCCGGACCAGATCGGCCGGTTCCACCTCGGTGACCGGCATCCCGCGCGCGGCGAACGGGAACGTGGCGCTGGTGAACTCGTTGCGCACGGTGACCACCCGGGTGGTGACCGGCAGGCTGGCCGCGACCAGGGAGATCATCTGGGAGACACTGGCCCCGGTGCCCACCGAGGCGGTCGGCACGCCGGTCAGCCTGGCCCACGCCTCCCGGGCCACCGCCACGTGCTTGTCGTACTCGTGCGGCTGCACGGATCCGGTGCGCCACATGGAGACCCCGACCGCCACGGCGTCCGCCACGCTGGTCGGCGGCACGCCGATGCCGGCGGTGTTGAGGTAGCCGGTGGGCACGTCGAAGGTCTCGCCGAAAGCGGTGCGCATGTTCGCGACGTTACGGTTTGACTCCGTGCACAGCAAAGAGATTGAGATCAGGACCGGCTCCGGTGAGGTGGTCCGGGACCTGTCCCGGGAATGCGAGCGGTTCCTGGCCGAGGCGGGTGCCGGCGACGGCCTGCTGCACGTGTGGGTGCCGCACGCCACCGCCGGCCTGGCGATCATCGAGACCGGGGCGGGCAGCGACGACGATCTGCTCACCGCCCTGCGCCGGCTGCTGCCGCCGGACGCGACCTGGCGGCACCGGCACGGGTCACCCGGCCACGGCCGGGACCACGTGCTGCCGGCGCTGCTACCGCCGTACGCCACCGTCCCCGTGCTCGACGGCCGGCTCGCGCTCGGCACCTGGCAGTCCGTCTGCCTGGTCGACACCAACGGGGACAACCCGGTCCGCCGGGTCCGGCTGAGCCTGCTGACCGGTTGACCGGCCGGGCCAGAGCAGCACGGCCAGCCCGACCACGGCCATGATCGACAGCACCAGCACGCCGGTGCGCACGTCCGGGGCCGCCGGGGTGCCGATCAGCAGGCTGCGCAGGCCCTCGGTGGAGAACCGGAACGGGGTCCAGGACCACAGCGTCACCCGGTAGGCGGGATCGAGCAGTTCCGGGACCGTGCCGGCGACCGCGGGGGCGATCAGGTACAGCGGGCCGAGGATGGCCATCGCGCGGATCCCCAGCAGCCGGAACAGCGCGCCCTGGACCGCCGCGAAGGCCAGCGCGGTGAGCAGCAGGAAGCCGAGCACGCCGGCGGTCAGCGGCAGGAAGTCGCTCCACAGCCGGAAGAAGCCGGCCACCACGGCGACCCCGGCCAGGCTCCCGGCGACCGTGAGGGTGGCCCGGCTGACCAGGCCGGCCCGGATCCCGCGCCGGACGGCGAGCAGGCCGAACAGCAGCGCGCCGACCATGCCGGCGAGCCACAGCAGCCCGCTCGCGGCCAGCGGCGCGACCCGGCCGGCGATGCCGGTCGAGTGCAGGTTCTGGACCGGGACGCCGGGCTGGTCGAGCGTCCCGGCCACGGCGCCGAGGATGCCCTGCGCGGCCAGGGTGGCCTGCGGGTTGACCGCGTCGGAGACCACGATCGCCGTGGCCGGCGGGGTGCCGGGGGCGAGCCGCAGGTAGCCGTAGATCTCCTTGTCTTCCAACAGCTTGCGCGCCTCGCCGGCGGCGGTGACCCGCCAGGACACGAGGTCGCCGCTCAGGCTGGTGATCCGGTCGGCCACGGTGCGCAGCTGCGGCGCGTCGCCGGCCAGCTCGATGGCGAGCGGAACGTGCTCGCGCTCGGCGGTGGCCTGCACGCCGAACGTGAGCAGGCCGACGATGGCGGCCACCACGGCGCCGATCAGCGCGGCGACCACGGCGAGTAAGAGGGGTTTGGGAGCTTGGCCGGCGTCCATGGGCATCCTTTCAACAAGCGTTGAACAACGGGACACTCTACGACGGAAACCGGCGCGAAGTGGCCCTCAACCCCAGTTCCGGACCCATGTGACGATGACCGCATGATCCTCGTGCTCTGGGACATCGACCAGACCCTGGTCGACTACAGCGGCGTCGGGCGCCGATGGTATGCCGAGGCGATCAGCAATGTCCTCGGTATCGATCTGCTGCACATGCCCGAGTTCGCCGGCCGGACCGAGCGCGCGCTGGCCGCCGAGCTGCTTGCCCTGCACGGCGCCCGGAGCGAGGAGGAGGACGTGCAGCGGGTGTTCGCCGAGCTGGTCCGGCTCGCCCGCGCCGACCGGCCGGACCTGGCCACCCTCGGCCGCGCGCTGCCCGGCGCCGCCGAAGCGCTCGCCGAGCTGGCCGGTCGCGGCGGCGTGCTGCAGTCCCTGGTCACCGGCAACCTGCCCGAGCTGGCCGGGCTCAAGCTGGAGCCGTTCGGGCTGGACCGCTACGTCGACCTGGAGGTCGGTGGGTACGGGGCGATCTCGCTGGAGCGGCACCACCTGGTCGCCGAGGCGATGACGCAGGCCGCGGCCAAGTACGGCCGGCGGTACCCGCCGGACTCGGTCGTTGTCGTCGGAGACACCCCGCTGGACATGCTGGCCGGACGGCACCACGGCACGGTCACCGTCGGCGTGACCACCGGCCGGTACGACGCCGACGCGCTGCACGCCGCCGGCGCCACCGTCGTGCTGCCCGGCCTCGCCGACACGTCGGCCGTGCTGGCCGCGGTGCTCAGCGCCTAGTCAACGCCACCAGGTGGGACGCCGCGTCGTCCACCGCGACCTCGGTGCGCTCGCCGGTGGCCCGGTCCTTCACCTCGACAACGCCACTGGCCAATCCGCGGCCGACCACCACGATCGTGGGCACGCCGACCAGCTCGGCGTCGGCGAACTTCACTCCCGGCGTGGCCGTGCGGTCGTCCAGCAGCACCGAAAGGCCGGCCTCGTCGAGCTCGGCGGCCAGCCGCTCGCCCCCGGCACGCACCGCGTCGTCCTTGCCCGCGATCACGATGTGCACGTCCGCCGGGGACACCGCCCTCGGCCACACCAGGCCGTGCTCGTCGTGCGACTGCTCGGCGATCACCGCGACCAGCCGGGACACCCCGATCCCGTAGGAGCCCATGGTGATCCGGATCGGCTTCGAGTCGGCGCCGAGCGCGTCAAGGGCGAACGCGTCGGCGTACTTGCGGCCGAGCTGGAAGATGTGCCCGACCTCGATGCCGCGCGCCGCGACCAGCGTGCCCCGGCCGTCCGGTGAGGGGTCGCCGGCGCGCACCTCGGCGGCCTCGATCGTGCCGTCCGGCGTGAAGTCCCGGCCGGCGACCAGGTCCACCACGTGGTGGTCGGCCTTGTCCGCGCCGGTCACCCAGGCCGTGCCGGTCACGACGCGGGGATCGACCAGGTAGCGGACCCCGTTGTTCTGCAAGGCTTTCGGGCCGATGTAGCCCTTCACCAGGAACGGGTTCGCGGCGAAGTCGGCCTCCTCGAGGATGGCCACGTCGGCGGGCGTGACCGCGGCCTCAAGGCGTTTGAAGTCCACCTCGCGGTCGCCGGGCACGCCGACGGCCAGCAGCTGCCACTTGTCCTCACCGGGCGCGCGGGTCTTCACCATGACGTTCTTCAGCGTGTCCGCCGCGGTGAACGTGCGGCCCAACCCGGCGGCGTTCAGGAAGTCCACCAGGGTCTCGATGGTGGGCGTGTCCGGGGTGTGGTGCACCTGCGCGGCCGGTTTGTCCGCAGTGGACTGTGCGGGGGGCGCCGGGGTGACCACGGCCTCGACGTTGGCCGCGAAGCCGGACTCGGTGCTGCGTACGAAGGTGTCCTCGCCGGTCTCCGCCTCGGCCAGGAACTCCTCGGAGGCCGAGCCACCCATCGCACCGGACATCGCCGAGACGATCACGTAGCTGATCCCGAGCCGGTCGAAGATCTTGATGTAGGCGTCGCGGTGCAGGTTGTAGGAGTTGACCAGGCCCGCGTCGTCGAGATCGAAGGAGTAGGAGTCCTTCATCAGGAACTCGCGGCCGCGCAGGATGCCGGCCCGGGGGCGCGCCTCGTCCCGGTACTTGGTCTGGATCTGGTACAGGATGACCGGATAGTCCTTGTAGGAGCTGTACTCGCCCTTCACGGTGAGCGCGAACAACTCCTCGTGGGTGGGGCCGAGCAGGTAGTCGGCCTTCTTGCGGTCCTTGAGCCGGAACAGGTTGTCGCCGTACTCGGTCCACCGGCCGGTCGCCTCGTAGGGCTCGCGGGGCAGCAGCGCGGGGAACTGGATCTCCTGGGCGCCCATGGCGTCCATCTCCTCGCGCACGATCCGCTCGACGTTGCGGAGCACCTTCAGGCCCAGCGGCAGCCAGGAGTACCCGCCCGGGGCGACGCGGCGGACGTAACCGGCGCGCACCAGCAGCCTGTGGCTGGGCACCTCGGCGTCCGCGGGGTCCTCGCGCAGGGTGCGCAGGAACAGCGACGACATCCTGGTGATCACAGTGAACTCCTCGTCAGGGCGTGCGCACAGAGTAGTGAACGGTTGCCGGCCGGTTCCAGCGGGTTACCGGGCCGTAACCGGTATCCTCCTGACGGAGGTGACTCGCTGTGGAAGAGGGGCCGCTACGGCTGGTGCGGGAGTTCGTCAACACGCGGGACATCGAGGGCGGCACCGAGGCCCTCGGCGATCCGGACGAACTGGCGAAGTGGCTGCGCCACAACGACTTGCTGGGTGCCGGCGACCCGGTGACCGAGGCCGACCTCGACCGCGCCGTCGAACTGCGCGAGGCCGTCCGGGACCTGCTGGCCGGTGCGCCGGACGAGCGCGCCGCGGACGTGCTCAGCACCGCCGCCCGCCGCTCCCGCGTGCGCCCCCGGTTCTCCGCCGCCGGCACCGTCACCCTCACCCCCACCGCCCCCGGCGTCGACGGCTCCCTCGGCACCCTGCTCACGCTGATCGCCGAAGCCATGACCGACGGCCGCTGGCGCCGCCTCAAGGTGTGCCACAACCACGGCTGCCGCTGGGCCTTCTTCGACACCTCCCGCGCCGGCGCCGGCAAATGGTGCACCATGGCCATCTGCGGCAACCGCAACAAAGCCGCCGCATGGCGCGCCCGCCAACGCTCCCCCCGCCGCTGACCAACCCCACCTCTTCACACCACGCGGTCGTTGCCGCCGTCGACGGGGAGCTGGGCGCCGGTGGTGCAGGCGAAGGTGGTGGTGCAGAGCTCGGCGACGACCCGGGCGACGGCGGGGCTGGTGACCTCGGTGCGGAGTAGGTTGCGGCGCTTGTACTCGGGCACCGTGAGGCCGTAGTGGGCGGCGCGTTCGGCAAGGACCTCGTCGGTCCACAGGCCGGTGTCGAACACGGCGTCGGGGTGGACCACGTTGACCCGGATGTCGTCGGCGGCCCACTCCAACGCGGCGACCCGGGCCAGTTGGGTGACGGCGGCCTTGGATGCCGAGTAGGCGGCGGCGCCGGGGCCGGGGGCGGCCACGTTCTTGGACGCGATCAGGACGACGCGGCCGCCGCGCGGGGCGCGGGAGAGCAGCGGGTGGGTCAGCGCGAACAGCTGCGCGATGGCGTCGGTGTTCACCGCCATCGTCCGGCGCCAGACCGCCGGGTCCAGTTCGGCGATCCGGCGGGCGCCCGGGAACACCCCGGCCGAGGGCACGACGATGTCGATGCCGCCGAACCGGCGCACGGCGGCGTCCAACGCCGCGGACACGGCGCCGGCGTCGGTCACATCGGCTTGCAGGCCAAGGTAATCCGACCGGTCGGCGGCGGTCTCGACGAGGTCGAGCCCGACCACGCTCGCCCCCCGGGCGATCAGCTCCGCCACGCACGCCCGGCCGATGCCCGACGCCGCGCCGGTGACCAGGGCGACCTCGCCGGTCAGTTCCTTGGCGCCGCCGCCCCGGCGCAGCTTGGCCTGCTCCAACTCCCAGTACTCGACGTCGAAGATGTCGCCGGCCGGCAGCGCCCGGTACCCGCCGAGCGCCTCGGCCCGCTCGATGATCCCGATGGTGTGGGTGTAGATGTCCGCGGCGATGTCGGCGTCGGCGGCCCGCCGGCCGGCGGTGAGCATGCCCAGCCCGGGGTCGAGCACCACCCGCGGCGCCGGGTCGAGCATGGTCAGCTCCCGGCCGCCGTTGTGCTCGGCGAAGTAGCCGCGGTACCGCTCGGCGTAGCCGGCCAGATCCCGCCCGACCAGCGGCAGCCGCTTGGTGCGGATGACGTGGTCCGGGGTCGCCGGGCCCCTGGTTGCGACCGCCGCCAGATCCACTCGGTCCACAAAGGACTCCACCGCCTCGCCGCGATGCTGACTGACGATCATCGGCGCACCGGCCAGCGTGGACAGCTCGGCCCGGAACTCGGCCAGCCGCACCGGATCGACCGGTCCGTCCGAACGGGACGGTGCGCGCCGGGCCGGGGTCCGGGCGGCCAGGAACTCCTCGGCCGCGCCGACCAGCTCGAGGTGCCGGTGATAAGCCTCCCGCACGTCGGCGCCGAAGGTGAACAGCCCGTGGTTCATCAGCACCATGCCGACCGTGCCCTCGTGCGCGGCCGGCCCGAACAGTTCGGCGCACGCCCTGGCCAGCAGGAAGCCCGGCATCACGTACGGCACGACGACCACCCGGTCGCCGTAGACGGTCCGCACCAGGTCCGCACCGGCCGCCGTGTTGGTGATCGTGACGATCGCGTCGGCGTGGCTGTGCAGCACGGCCGGATGCGGCAACAGCGCGTGCAGCAGGCTCTCCACGCTGGGGTCCGGCGCCGAGGAGTCCAGCGACGCGCAGCGCAGCTCGTTCATCATCTGCCGGTCGGACAGCTTGTCCACGGTGAGCAGCTCGCGCAGCCGGGCCAGCCGCAGCGGCGCGAACCCGGCCGGCTCGATCGAGGCCAGGTCCCAGCCGCTGCCCTTGACGTAGAGCGTCTCCACCGGCTCCCCGGTGACGTCGGTGACCGTGGTCTTCACCGACGTGTTGCCGCCGCCGTGCAGTACAAGGTCCGGGTCGCGGCCGATCAACCGCGAGCCGTGCACCAACGCCTCGAGCGGGTCGGACCCGTCGTAGTCCCATGCACCCCGCATCATGGCCGCTCCCCCTTCGCCGGGTGGATCACCCGCGCTTCGGTGACGATCGCGGTCACCAGGTCGGCCGGGGTGAGGTCGAAGGCGAAGTTCAGCGTTTCCGTTCCGGCCGGGGCGATCGTCGTCTGTCCGATGTGGACTATCTCGGCGCCGTCGCGCACCTCGATCTCCACCTCCGCGCCGCTCGGCGTGGCCAGGTCGACCGTGGACTCCGGCGCGGCGACCAGGAACGGGATGCCGGCCCGGGCCGCGGCCAGCGCCAGCGGGTAGGTGCCGATCTTGTTGATCACGTCGCCGTTGGCCGCGATCCGGTCCGCGCCGACCACCACCGCGTCGGCGAGGCCGCGGGCCAGCACCGACGGCCCGGCGCCGTCCACCACCACGGTGTGCGCGATGCCGAGTTGGGCCAGTTCCCACGCGGTGAGCCGGGAACCCTGCAGCAGCGGCCGGGTCTCGTCCACGTAGACCCGACCGAGCGCGTCGCGCTCGTGCAGCGCCCGCACCACACCCAGCGCGGTTCCCCACTCCACACAGGCCAGACCGCCGGCGTTGCAGTGGGTCTGCACGTTCACCGGCCGGGCAGCACGGCCGAGCAGCCAGTCCGCGCCGCGACCGGCCAGCGTGCGGTTGCACCGCACGTCCTCCTCCACGACCGCCAGCGCCTCGGCCAGCACGGCGTCCGGCCCGTCCGGCAGCCGGCGCAACGCCCGGTCGACACCCCAAGCCAGGTTGACCGCGGTCGGCCGGGCCTGGCGCAGCGCCGCGACCCGGTCACCGGCGAGGTCCGGATCGTCCCGGACCGCCAGCGCGGCGCCGAGCGCGCCGGCCACGCCGAGCGCAGGCGCGCCACGGATGGCCAGCCGCTTGATCGCGTCGATCAGGTCCTCGACCGTGCGGAGGTCCAGCATCCGCACGGCATCCGGCAGCGCGGTCTGGTCCACCGCCACGATGTGCCCGTCCCGCCACTCGATCGTGCGCACCGGTCCATGATGCCCGGAGATTGTCAGAGGATCGGTCTAGCGTGCGCGCCATGAGCATTCACCTGGGCGGAGTCACGATCGACTGCGCCGACCCCGCCAAGCTCGCCGGCTTCTGGACCGAGGCTCTCGGGGCCAAAATCATCCAGGACTACGGCGGCGAGTTCATCTTCATCGCGGCCGACGCGGACAGCCGGCCCTACGTCGGGCTGCAGCGGGTGCCGGAGAAGCGCGCCGGCAAGAACCGGGTGCACATCGACCTGGCCGCGGCGGACCGCGAGGCCGAGGTGCAGCGGTTGGTCGGGCTCGGCGCGACGGCCGTGACCGAACACTCCGTACCCGGCCTGACCTGGACGGTCATGCAGGACCCGGAAGGCAACGAGTTCTGCGTCGGAGGCGCGAACCCCTGACGTACGCTCGGCGACCATGCTGGTGTTGCTGCCGCCGTCGGAGACCAAGTCCGACGGCGGTTCCGGTCCGCCGCTCGACCTGGACACGCTGTCCTTCCCCGAGCTGAGCCCGGTGCGCGAGCGCCTGGTGTCTGCGCTGGTGACGCTTGCCGGTGACGTGCCGGCGAGCCTGGCGGCGCTGGGCCTGACCGAGCGGCAGTCCGGCGAGGTCGCCCGCAACGCCGCGCTGCGCGAGTCGGCGACCCGGCCGGCGCTCGAGCGGTACACGGGCGTGCTCTACGACGCGCTGGACGTCGCCGGGCTCAGCCGCGCCGAGCGCCGCCGGGCCGACGCACGGCTGGCGGTCGCCTCCGCACTGTTCGGTGTGGTGCGGGCCGGCGACCCGATCCCGGCCTACCGGCTCTCCGGCGGGAGCACGCTGCCCGGGCTCGGCGGCCTGCGCGCGCTCTGGCAGGAGGCGCTGGGCAAGACCCTGTCGACGGTGGACGAGGTGGTGCTCGACCTGCGCTCCGGCCCGTACGCCAACCTGGCCGCGATCCCGCACGCGGTGACCGTGCGGGTGGTCAGCGCGGACAGAAGACTTGCCATCAGCCATTTCAACAAGGCGCACAAGGGCCGGTTGGCCGCCGCCCTGGTCCGCGCGCCCCGCGAGCCCGGCTCGGTGCGCTCGGTCGTCCGGGTGGCGGCGGCCGCCGGGCTGCGCCTGGAACCCACCGGCCCGCGGACGCTGGACCTGGTCGTCTGACGGATCGCCGGTAATTCGGTTGCGCGCCGCCCGCGGGTGGTGGATGGTGCTCTTCGCAGTGGTAACGCCGAGTCGAGGAGGTGCCTCATGTACACGGTCGACGTGGATGTGGCATGCGCCCGTCCGGCCCCACTCGTGATCGTCGCGCGCTGAGTCGCCGCGCCGCGGTGGGGCATCCCCTTCATCGAGGAGAACCCACCAGTGCTTTCGCACGATCCGTACGACGAGTACGAGGATTTCGAGGACTACGACGACTTCGGCGCCGACACCCGGTCGGCGCGGGTCCGGCGTAAGACCAGGCTCGAGGACGATCCCCAGCCGCAGCGCTCCGGCCGGCTGACCCAGGACGCCCGGGACCGGCTCGCCGACCAGCGCGAGGACGCGGTCACCGCCGAGATCGACCTGCCCGGCACCGCCTACCGGTGGTCCACCTGGGGAACCGGTGAGCTGGGCCCGCACCCGTGGCCGGACTGGCTGGTCACCGAGCTGGCCGCGGTGGACACCGAGCTCGGCGTGCTGAAGACCGGCAAGGAGGCCGACGTCCACCTGATCGAGCGCGGCATCCCGGACGGCGCGCGGTCCTGCCTGATGGCGTCCAAGCGCTACCGCAGCAACGAGCACCGGATGTTCCACCGGGACGCCGGCTACCTCGAGGGCCGCCGGGTCCGCGAGTCCCGGCAGATGCGCGCGATGACCAACCGCACCGCGTTCGGCCGCAACCTGCTTGCCGAGCAGTGGTCGACCGCCGAGTTCGCGGCGCTGTCCCGGCTGTGGTCGCTCGGCGCGCCGGTGCCCTATCCGATACAGCGCAGCGGAACCGAGCTGCTGCTGGAGTTCCTCGACGACGGCGACGGCGGCGCGGCGCCCCGGCTGGCCCAGCTACGCCCGGCCGCCGACGAGCTCACCGAACTGTGGCACCAGCTCACCGCCGCGCTGGAGCTGATGGCCACCGAGGGACTCACGCACGGCGACCTGTCGGCGTACAACGTGCTGGTCCACAACGGACACCTGATGCTGATCGACCTGCCTCAGGTGGTGGACGTGGTGGCCAACCCGCGCGGCCCGGAGTTCCTGGCCAGGGACGTGGCCAACATCGCCGGCTGGTTCGCCGCCCGCGGCCTGCCGGACCGGCTGGCCGACCCGAACACGCTGACCGAGCACCTGCTGTACACGGCGGGGATGGAGTAGGAGCGCGACGTCAGGGCGTGTCCTTGTCCTCGTCCTCGAGGCCGTCGTCGACGATGTCGTCCTCCGCCGTGCGGGCCCGGCGCACGATCAGCACCACGACGGTGACCAGTGCGGCGGCGCCGAGCACGATCCAGATCCAGGCCGGGACGCCGCCGGAGTCCTCCTCGGCCGGGGCGGCGGCCGGCTGGGTGGTCGTGGTCGGCGGGGCCGTGGTGGTCGTGGCGGGTGGCGCGGTGGTCGTGGTGGGCGGCGGGGTGGTCGTTGCGGCGACGGACATGGTGAAGTCGACCGTGCCGAAGACGTCGTCGCCGTCCTCCGACCGGACCGTGTAGTTGATCACGTAGGCGCCGGGCGGGCCGAGCGGCTGCACCGGCACGGTCACCACCGCGCCCTGCACGGAGATCTGGCCGATCGTCCAGTTCGTGCCCGGACCGGTCACCGTGACCTGCAGCGGTGACACCGGTTCGTTGAACGTCAGGGTCACCACCTGGGGTGGCACGGACACCGTCGAGCCCTTCGCCGGGCTGCTGCCGGTCAGCTCGGCATGGGCGAACGCGGGAGTGGCAAGTCCCAGCAGGGCCAGCGCGGCCAACGCCAGCGCGGCGGCGATACGCCTGAGGATCATGGCGCGAATCCTGCCAGTTAACCGGCCAGCGCGGCGACCGGACCAATCACGATCACCGCGGGCGGGCGGACCCCGGCCGCCGACACGTCGGCCACCACTTTGTCCAAAGTGGACCGCACGACCCGCTGGTTGCGGGTGGTCGCCTCCTGGACCACGGCCACCGGGGTGTCCGCGGACCGGCCGCCGGCCAGCAACACCGCGGCGAACCGGGTGATCCGCTCCACCCCCATCATGATCACGATGGTGCCGGACAGCCGGGCCAGCGCCGACCAGTCGGTCAGTGACTCGTCCGGGTCGGCGTGCCCGGACACGATCACCACCTCGTGCGCCACCCCACGATGGGTGACCGGCACCTCGGCCACCGCGGGCGCGGCCAGCGCGCTGCTGATCCCCGGCACAACGGTGACCGGGACACCGGCCGTCACGCAGGCCAGGAACTCCTCGAAGCCCCGGCCGAACAGGTACGGGTCGCCGCCCTTGAGCCGCACCACGAACCGCCCGGCCGCGGCGTGCTCGAGCATCGCCGCGTTGATCGCCTCCTGGCTGGCCGCCCGGCCGTACGGGATCTTGGCCGCGTCCACCACCAACACGTTCGGCGGCAGCTCGTCGAGCAGTTCCCGGGGTGCCAGCCGGTCGGCCACCACCACGTCGGCCCGGGCCAGCAGCCGGCGGCCGCGCACCGTGATCAGCTCGGGATCGCCCGGCCCGCCGCCGACAAGGGCCACCCCGCCGCGCCGGGGCGCCGGCGCCTCGGTCGACCGGTGATCGTCCACCCGGCCCTCGCGCAGCGCGTCCAGCAGACCGTCCCGCACCGCCGCCGAGCGCAGCGGCCGGCCGCCGGACAGCACGCCGACCAGCATCCCGTCGTGCTCGCCGGTGGCCGGGGTGACCGCGCTGCCCCGCTCCCCCGCGTCGGCCCGCACGCAGAACACCCGGTCCCGCTCGGCATCCGCGGAGACCTCGGCGTTGACCGCGGGATCGCTGGTGCAGCACAGCACGTACCAGGCCGCGGAAAGGTCACCGCCGGCGTAGCGGCGGGCGTGCCAGACCAGTTCGCCCGCGTCCACCATCGCCTGCACCGCCGGGGTGATGCTCGGCGAGATCAGCTCCACCCGGGCGCCGGCGGCGACCAGTCGGGGCAGCCGGCGCTGCGCAACGGTGCCACCGCCCACCACGACGACCCGGCGCCCGGCGAGGTCCAGCCCGGCGAGATAGTGCTGCTCAGCCATGCCGCACAGCATGCCCGACGGCGATGCGTGGTCAGGCCTGGTCCGGGCTGTCCACGACGACCAGGCGGTAGCCGACCCCGCGGACCGACTCCACCAGCGCACCGGGCGCCGCGGCCCGCAGCTGCCGGCGCAGCCGCTTCACCGCCGACACCACCGCCTCGATGTCGCCGAGGTACGGCCGCTCCCACACGTGCGTGGTCAGCTCGGCGAAGGTCCACACCCGGCCGGGGTCTCTGGTCAGTGCGAACAGCAGGTCGAACTCCCGCGCCGAGAGCGGCACCGGGCTGCCCCGCCAGGTCGCCTCGCGCAGGTCGGCGTCCAGCCGCAGCTTTCCGAACTCCACCACCCGGTGGGTCGGAATCGGGTCGCTCAGCGGCGGAGCGGACGGGATCAGCTCCGGTCCGGACAACGCGGCCCGCAGGCTGTTCGTGTCCGGCAGGTACAGCACGGCCACCCGGCCGCCGGTCGCCCTGGCGATCGCGGCTATCTCATCGGCGCTGGTCCCCACACACAGCACCAGTGGCACGTTGATCGTGTCGAGCACGCCGCGCGCGTCCACGTGCCACCTCCCGACTTTGCAGGGCCGTTATCAGCGTGATCGAACGAGTAGTCATTTCGTTACTCGTTTTGGGCAGGTCACGGGCAGTATCGGGGTGATTACCACCGAAAATCCCTGGTAACCGTGAAAAAGACCCGATCGCGCCCGGATAACGCCCGCTTCACGTCCGTGACCGGACCGCGTCGATCCTGGACCGTGCTGTGCATACCCGTAGTAACGACCGGACTACGGGTGGGGCGCACGTGTGGTCACACGGCGGATCACACGGGAACGGAGGACGGACCGCATGTCACGACGACCGCAGCTCCGCAGACGGGGGAAGGCCTTACTCGGCCTCCTCGCCGCGGTACTCGCCATGCTCGGCGTGTTTGTCGCGCCGGCAACGGCGGCGCCGCCGCCAGACAAGTCGGCGGCGAAGATCGAGCAGTCGGTGTCGAACACCCTCGCTGTCAAGGACAGCGCCGACTTCTGGGTGATGTTCGGCCAGACCGCCAACCTGGCCTCGGCCTCCTCGACGACGGACTGGTCGGCCCGAGGTGCCGCCGTGGTCGACGCACTCAAGCAGACCGCGGACGCGGCGCAGGCCGGCGTGCGGGCCGAGCTGGACGCCCAGAAGATCACCTACGAGTCCTTCTACATCGCCAACGCGATCAAGGTGACCGGCGGCACCACCGCGCTGGCCAAGTCCCTGGCCAGCCGGCCGGAGGTCAGCGCGATCGCGGCGCCGTTCAAGATCGACGTCCCCAAGCCGACGCCGGCCAAGACCGAGGCGGCGATCAACGCGGTCGAGTGGGGCATCGCGGCGATCAACGCCGACGACGCGTGGTCCACCTTCGGCACCCGCGGTGCGGGCATCGTGGTGGCCAACATCGACACCGGTGTCGACTTCAACCACCCGGCCCTGGTCGGCAAGTACCGCGGCAACACCGGCAACGGCACGTTCAACCACAACTACAACTGGTTCGACCCGGCCGAGGTCTGCGGCTCCCCGTCCCTGGCACCGTGCGACAACAACGACCACGGCACGCACACCATGGGCACCATGGTCGGCGACGACGGCGCCGGCAACCAGATCGGTGTCGCCCCGGACGCCACCTGGGTCGCCGCCAAGGGCTGCGAGTTCAACAGCTGCTCGGACGCCTCGCTGCTGGCCTCCGGCCAGTGGGTGCTCGCGCCGACCGACCTGACCGGCGCCAACCCGCGTCCGGACCTGCGGCCGAACATCGTCAACAACTCGTGGGGCCTGAGCAACGGCCCGGCGGTGAGCCCGTTCTACCGGTCGACGGTGCAGGCCTGGCGGGCGGCGGGCATCTTCCCGGCGTTCTCCAACGGCAACGCCGGCGCCGGCGGCTGCGACACCTCCGGTTCGCCCGGTGACTACGTCGAGTCCTACTCCTCCGGCGCGTTCGACATCAACGGCAACATCGCCAGCTTCTCCAGCCGCGGCCCTGGCGAGAACGGGACGATCAAGCCGCAGCTCGCCGCGCCCGGCGTGAACGTGCGCTCGTCGGTGCCCGGCGGCGGCTTCGAGGCGTTCAACGGCACGTCGATGGCATCGCCGCACACCTCCGGAACCGTCGCCCTGATGTGGTCGGCGGCCCCGGCGCTGATCGGCAACATCGACCAGACGGCGGCCATCCTGAACAGCACCGCGGTCGACACGTCCGACCTGACCTGCGGTGGCACGCCGCAGAACAACAACGTGTGGGGTGAGGGCAAGCTCAACGCCTTCGCCGCGGTGGAGCAGTCCCCGCGCGGCCCGACCGGCACCCTGACCGGCACGGTGACCGACGCCGGCACCGGCGCCCCGATCGCCGGCGCGAACGTGCAGATCACCGGTCCGCGCAACGTCAGCCTGCTCACCGGTGCCGACGGCCGGTACAGCAGCACCCTGCCGGTCGGCAGCTACTCGGTGACCGCGTCGACGTTCGGCTTCGGCTCGGCCACCGGTTCGGCGACCCTCACCGAGGGCCAGACCACCACGCTGGATCTGGCGCTGTCCCGGGTCAGCAACGGCACCGTGAGCGGGGTGGTTCGCGACTCGGCCGGCGCCGTGGTGGCCAACGCCCTGGTCGAGGTGCTCGGCACGCCGATCGCCCCGGTGCGGACCGGAGCGGACGGCACCTACTCCTTCGCGAACGTCCCGGTGGGTACCTACCAGGCCAAGGCGTCCGCGGGCGGCTGCTACGACCAGCAGACGCAGGCGCTGAACGTGACCGGTAACACCACGCTGAACTTCGTCATTCCGAACCGGAGCGACCAGTTCGGCAACTTCTGTGTCCTCGAGACGGCGAACTACGTCGAGGGCGACACGGCGCTGGCGCTGTCCGGCGACGACGCGGCGGTCACGGTCCCGCTGCCGTTCAGCTTCTTCTTCTACGGCAGGACCTACAACAACGCGTTCGTCAGCTCCAACGGTCACATCAACTTCCTGGCGCAGAACACGAGCTTCAGCAACGGCGCCATCCCGTCGGCGGGCACGCCGAACGCGGCGCTCTACCCGTTCTGGGACGACCTGTTGCTGGACGGCTCGAGCCGGGTGTTCACCAAGACCGCCGGCACCGCACCGAACCGCTCGTTCCTCGTGGAATGGCGCAACGCCATGTTCTTCAGCGGCGCGACCACCACGCGGGTCGACTTCGAGGCCGTGCTCAACGAGACCGGTGAGGTCTCGTTCGTCTACCGCAACCTGAACCCGGCCGACGGTCGGGAGACCGGCAACTCCGCCACGATCGGGATCGAGAACGAGACCGGCACGGACGCCCTGCAGTACTCGCTCAACACCTCGGCGCTGAGCGACGGGCAGTCGATCCGGTTCAAGGTTCCGCCGCACGGGCTGCTGACCGGCACGGTGACCGACTTCAACGACGGTCAGCCGGTGGAAGGCGCGACCGTCGAGGTGCTGAAGGGCACGGACGTGGTGTCCAGCGCGGCCACGGCCGCGAACGGCACCTACACCGCGCACCTGCTGTCCGGTGAGTACGACGTCCGGGTGGCCAAGCCGCTCTACGAGTCGAACACCTCGACGGTGACCATCGAGGACAACGCCACGACCACGCACAACGTGGCGCTGCACACCCCGAGGGCGGAGGTCCAGGGCGGCCCGCTGGTCTTCCTGGCGCAGACCGGTCAGCTGCGCACGGCCACGCTCAACCTGGTCAGCGGCAGCGAGCTCGACCTCGAGTACACGCTGACCAGCAGCAAGTCGTGGCTGTGGACGGTGCCGGGTTCGCTCACGGTGCCGGGCGGCGAGACCCAGCCGCTGACCGTCCGGGTCGACCCGGTCGGGCTGCGGCCGGGCGTGCACACGGCGACCATCGACCTGGTCACCAACGCCGGGCGGACCCCGACCATCTCCGTCCCGGTGACGCTGGTGGTTCCGGCCTACCGCAAGGGCCTGGACGCCGGTGGCGGCGGCGCCTTCACCGACGCCAACGCCGACGCGTGGGTGGCCGACCAGGCCTGGGCGCCGGGTGGCTTCGGTCACATCGGTCCGGGGTTCGTGGAGACCTCGAACCGGGCCATCGCCAACACCACCGATGACCGGCTCTACCAGACCCAGCGGTCCGGCATGGCCGGGTACCGGTTCGACAACCTGCCGGCCGGCACCTACCAGGTGGAACTGGACTTCGCCGAGCTACGGGCCAACTTCGGTCCGGGCAGGCGGGTCTTCGACGTGATGCTGAACGGCACCATGGTGCTGCCGGGCTACGACCCGGCGGCGGCGGTCGGCACGCTGACCGCGGACCGGCGTGAGTTCTTCGTCACGGTGGCGCAGGGCGGGACCGTCGAGGTGTTCTTCGGTGCCCGTCAAGGGAAGCAGTTGCCGATCATCAACTCGGTGCGGGTGACGCACCGGCCCGACCGGTAGCGGTCAAAACGCAGTTGGGTGGGGTAGTCGCACACGCGGCTACCCCACCCGCCGTTGCAGGGCCTACTGTCCAGAGCATGCAGGAGTGGTCGGACATGGACCTGGCCCAGATGTTCGCCCAGACGGCCAAGGTGTTGGCGACTCAGGAGAGCTTCAGCGGCACGCTGGAGGACATCGCCGCGCTCGCCGTCGCGGTGGTTCCGGGGGCGGAGACCGCCGGGCTGACCCTGGTGCGCAACGGCAAGGTGGAGACCCCGGCGGCCACCGACCAGCTCGCGGTGGCCAGCGACGTCGCGCAGTACGAGACCGGCGAGGGTCCCTGCCTGCAGGCGGTGTGGGAGGACCGGGTGCTGCGGGTGGACGACATGGAGACCGAGACCCGGTGGCCCAAGTTCGCCGAACGGGCGGTGAAGCTGGGCGTGGGCAGCATGCTGGCCTGTCACCTGTCCAGTGAACGCGGGTCGCTGTCCGCGCTGAACCTCTACGCCCGGGCCAAGGCATCGTTCGACCAGCAGTCGGTGAGCGTGGCGCTGGTGTACGCCACGCACGCCACCATCGCGCTGGAGTCGGCCCGGATGGAAACCGACCTGCGCGCCGCGGTGGGGACCCGGCAGGGCATCGGCCAGGCGGTCGGGATCGTGATGGAGCGCCATCAGCTCACCGCCAAGCAGGGGTTCGACCTGCTGGTCCGGGCGTCCCAGAAGCTCAACGTCAAGCTGCGGGACCTGGCCGACATCGTGGTGACCACCGGGCTCGACCCGGCACAGCCCGCCGACCTCGCCCGGCTGGCCGACCAGCGGCCCGCCCGGGCGACGCACAGGGCCCAGGCCAAGATCGGTGCCGCCGAGGCGCACGAGGCCGCGGCCGAGCAGCACGAGAAGCACGCCGCCGCCGGCCGGGCCGAGGTCGCCGAGCACGAACGCCAGGCCGCCGCGCACCGCAGCGCCGCGACCAGCGCCCGGGACGCCGCCGAACAGGACTCCGAGTCACTCGGCTGACCGGAGCCGTCCGCCGCTACGACCGGCGCAGCACGGCCCAGACCGCCTTTCCCCCGGACAGCATCGGGGCCCAGCTCCACGAGTGGACCAGCTTGTCGACCAGCACCAGACCGAGGTGCCCGGTGGTGGACAGGTCGGGCTCGCACATCTGGACCGGGGTCGGGTCGTCGTCGTAGACGGCGACGACCAGGGCGCCGCCGTTCTGCTCCAGCCGCAACCGCGGCTCCGACGAGGTGTGCCGCACGGCGTTCTCCACCAACTCGCTGGCGACCAGGATCGCGTCCGGGAGGTGCTCGCAGCACTCCCACCGCTGGCAGGTCTGCTCCACGAACCGGCGGGCCAGCAGCACACTCGACGCGTTGCGCGGCAGCTCGATCAGGGTCCGGCGGCGCGCAGGCGGATCGCCGACCGCGGTCAGCGCCTCGTCGATGCTGGCGTGCAGCGGAACGTGCCGGTGCAGCGTGTTGCGGGCCAGCCGCCTGCGGTCCAGCTCGCGCGGTGCCACCAGCACGATCGGCACCGCCGGCCAGTCCAGGACCTGCATCCGGACCGAGGAGAAGACCACGAGCGTGGTGTCCGCCGGTACCCGCAGCTCGTCGAGGTCGACCACCACGGCCCTCGGCAACTCCAGGGCGCACTTGAGCAGGGCGTCGCGCATCCGCGCGTAGGTCGACAGGGTCAGCTCGCCGTGCGGCCGGACGATCGTCGCACCGTGCAGCAGGACCCGATCGATGGTCAGGCTCATCGCGAACCCCGGACCACGATCGGGTCACGAGTACGGCGAGCCATGTCACCACCATGACATTGCCACGTTCACGCACGGTACGTACCCGCGCCGCTGCCCGCCAAATCGTGACACTCCGGACGGTTGACGGCCGCTCACACGGGGTACCAGGTGAGCAAGTTCAGGGGACGTGGCGAAAGGGCGGACGTGAACAGGGAACCTCATGGCGCGCCCGCGCGCGGGCTGCGGCGCTACCTCGGCGAGGTGTGCCGGGCGCTGCGGGTGGGGCCGGAGGCGAGTTGTTGGGAGCTCGACGACCGGGCCAACGCCTACGTGGCGCTCGACGGCCGGCTGCCCGGCTATCCCAGGCACGACCTCGCGCTGGTCTGGGACGAGGAGAACGGCTGGGCGGCGGCGCTGGAGACCCAGTGCGGCGACGACATGATCATCCTGTGTTACCTGGGCGGCGACATCCTGCCGCACCCGCGGGTGGTGGCCGACTTCGTCGCCGAGTTGCGCGCTGACGAGTACCCCGGCCAGCCGGACCCGCCGGCGCTGCGCGCGTCGTTCGCCGAGGACGGCTTCGAAGCCCGGCTGGCCGTCCTGGCCGGCGCCGCGGCCGAGCGCGGCTCGATGGCCAGCGAGCCCACCGCCTGAGGTTTCCCGAGGTGACGCAGCGGGGATCCGTCAGCTCATGCTGACGATTACCCCGGAGGCCGGGCTGGCGATCAACCGGATGGCCGCCGAACAGGGCGCCCCGCACGACGGCGGGCTGCGGATCGAGGCGATGCACGGCGTCGAGCGGCCGGACTTCGCGATCTCCATCGCGACCATGCCGGACGAGAACGATCAGATCGTCACCGAGGAGAGCACCGGCGCGCGGGTCATGCTCGACCCGCTGACCGCCGAGTTCACCGAAGAGTCGATCCTGGACGTCGACGACACGGTGGAAAGCGCCCTCCGGTTCCGGCTGCGGTCGCGCGGCAACGAGCGCTGACCCTCACGCCTCCGCCCGGTCCCGGTTGCCGTTGGGCGACGGCGCCCAGGCCGCCTGGCCGGCAACCGGCACCACGAGTCCCTCCCGGAGCAGCCGGCGAACCAGCACCAGCTGGTCGTCCAGGTCGATTCCGGGCAGCTCACCGACCGCCACCGGGGCGCCGCCGAGCAGCTCGACCAGGGCCGGGCCGGTCACCGCGGGCAGCGACAGCTGGTCGCCCGGCAGGTCGAGCAACACCCGGTCGCCCTCGTAGCGCAGCGCGTGCCGCAGCCCAGGGCGCAGCCGGATCCGGCTGCCGAGCCGCACCGAACGCGCGGCCCGGGACTGGGCCAGCGGGCCGATGGGCTGCGGCCGGGAGCCGGCCCAGAGCCGGTCGCGGACCAGCCGGGTCACCTCGGCCGGGTCGGCCGCGCGCAGGTACCGGATCAGCGCCTGGACCGCCGGCCGCAGCTCGGTACCGAGATCGTCGGGGTCCAGGGCCATGGGCAGCGACGTGCGCAGCTCCGGTTCCCCGGCCGCGAGCGCACACAGCGCCTCGACCAGGGCGTAGCGGGTGAGCACGTGCACGCCGACGGTCAGATGCGCGGACAGCTCGCCGAGCGCGGTGGCCGAGTGCAGGTAGCCGCGCGGCAGGTAGAGCGCGTCGCCCGGCTCGAGCACGTGGTCGAGCAGCGGGGGTTCGCCGGCCCGTTCGGACACGGCGCCGGCGCGGTTCGCCCACGGCTGGTCCCGCAGCGGATCCCGGTGCACCGGCTCGTGGATCAGCCAGCGCTTCCGGCCGGCGAGCTGGAGGACGAACACGTCGTGGGTGTCGTAATGGGCGGCGAAGCCCTGCGCGTCCGCGGGCGTGAGGTAGGCGTTGACCTGCACCGGGTGACCGAGGTCCTGGGTGAGCTGGCCGGCGAACTCGATCAGCGGCGGCCACATCCGGTGCAGTGCCTGCAGGACCAGGGTGCTGCCGTCCTCGAACAGCCGCAGCACCGCCTCGTCGGTGACCTGATCGGAGATCTCCGCGCCGGCGCCGGCCGGACCGGTGAACTGCGCCGAGGACAGCACGGTGCCGTTGCGGGCCAGGCGCAGGAACGGGGTGCGCAGGCCGCGCCGGGACAGCAGCTCGTCCACGCCGTCCAGGGTGAGCAGGTCGTCGAACCGCCACGGCGCCGACCCGGCGGGGGTGAGCAGGAGGCCGCGCCCCCAGTACCGCTCGGCGAACTCCGCCGGCTCGATGCCGATGCACCGGCGCAGAGCCGGGCGGTCGGTGCTCACCGACCGGCGCCGCTGTCCACCGGACCGCCGTCCTCCGCGCCGCTGTCCACCGGACCGCCGTCCTCCGCGCCGCTGTCCACCGGACCGCCGTCCTCGGCACCGCTGTCCACCGGACCGCCGTCCTCGGCACCGCTGTCCACCGGACCGCCGTCCTCGGCGCCGGTGTCGATCGGGCCGCCGTCGGCCGGGCCGTTCGGCCGGTTGTCGGGTCGGTTGATGTCATCATCGCTGAGCGTCATGTGCTCCGGACTACCCAACGGATCTACGACAAAACGGGGTACTCATATGGCATGGCCGGTCACATCGTCGCGCTCCGGGCCCTGCGGCTCGGCGACTTCCTGGTCGCCGTTCCGGCGCTGCGCGCGTTACGCCGGGCCTGGCCCGAGCACGAGGTGATGCTGGCCGCGCCGGGCTGGCTGGGCGCGCTGGTCAGCCTGGCCGAGTGCGCCGACACGCTGTTACCGGTGCCCGGCCTGGTGCCGCTGCCGCAGCGGGCGGCCTGGCCGGACATCGCGGTGAACCTGCATGGCGCCGGCCCGCAGAGCACCGCGGTGCTCGACGCGCTGCGGCCGGCGCAGCGGATCGGGCACGCCGGGCACGGCTGGACCGGGCCGGCCTGGGTCGCCGACCTGCACGGGCGGGACCGCTGGTGCCGGCTGTTGCGCTGGGCCGGGGTGCCGGCCGACCCGGGGGACTTCCGGCTGGAACCGCCCGGGGTGCCCAGCCAGGCGCCGGGCGCGGTGGTGATCCATCCCGGGGCCGCTTACGAGAGCAAGCGGTGGCCGGTGAACCGGTTCGCCCGGGTGGCGGGCGAACTGCGGGCGGCCGGCTACCCGGTGGTGGTCACCGGGTCGGCGGCGGAACGGGATCTGGCCGCCCGGCTGGCCGGCCGAGCCGGGCTGCCGGCCGGCGCCGTGCTCGCCGGCCGCACCGGCCTGCTGGACCTGGCCGCGCTGGTCGCCGAGGCCCGGCTGGTGATCTCCGGCGACACCGGGATCGCACACCTGGCCTACGCGTTCGGCACCCCGTCGGTCACCCTGTTCGGCCCGGTGCCGGCGCGGCTGTGCGGACCTCCGCCCGGCGGGCCGCACCGCACGCTGTCCCGGGACGCGGCGCGCCGCGGCGACCGGTTCGGTAACCGGGTCGACCCGGCGCTGATCGGTGTGCGGGTCTCGCACGTGCTGACCGCGGCCTACGAACTGCTCGTCTACGCGCCGGTGACCTCGGCGAACGTCCGCGATTTCTCCTAGGTACCAACACATCCGGCTGCGCCTGCAGCACGACTCAAGCCAGATGCGGTTTCGGAGCGGGAGGATGCGGGTAGTCGCAGAAACCCGAAGATATGCGGAGGTGTTGACCGTTGTTGCCCGTGACCATTGACCAGCTCGTCACCGCTCCGCACGACGTGGTGGCGGAGGACCCCGCGCAGTTACGGGCCCGCCGCATGCGTGCTGTGCGGGCCGTCGCCTCGGCCGCGACCGACTCGGACGACTGCGGGATGCTGCTTGAGGCGCTCGGGCTGCGTCCGGAGGAAGGCATCGGCGAGCCGCCGGCACCGCGCTCCGGTAACTGACCTTCCGCGCTTCGTTCCGCCCGCCGGCCGGCGGGCCACAATGACCGGTATGACGACCCCGAAGCTGGCCGGCGCGACTGTGTTCCCCGATGGAACTTGGGTGCGCGGCCGTGGCCTGCGCGACGGCGTCCCGACCGGTCCCCCACCCGGATATGGCCTCTACCTCGGCACCGCGCACCTCCGCACCCGGCACGAGCACACCCTGACCTGGCCGCACGACTGGATCGACTGGCCGGACTTCCGGCTCCCCCGCGACCGCGCCGCCGCGATCGTCGAGATCCGGAACCTGCACGCCCGCGCGCGCTCCGGGACCGAGGTCGAGGTCGCCTGCGGCGGCGGGATCGGCCGCACCGGCACCGTGATGGCGTGCCTGGCGATCCTGTCCGGGGTGCCCGCAGCCGAGGCCGTCACCTGGACCCGCGCGCACTATCACCCGCGCGCCGTCGAGACCCCCTGGCAACGACGCTGGGTCCACGCATTTCCGCCTCTCCGGAATTAACTGCTGTTGTTGCGTTCCAGCCGGTGGCGGTTGGCGGGTTGATTGTGGCTGGGTTGCGTCACGGTGCCCCTGAGGTTGCGTTGTTGGGCCGAGACTTTCCTCAGTGATCCACGTGGACAGGCACCAGATTGGGGGTTGGGGTCAGGTTGTGGTGAGGATGGTGAAGGTGTCGGGGGGGAGGGTGATGGTGTCCGGGGTGAGCGTGGGGGTGGTGTTGGGGGTGGACAGGAGTAGCTGGGTGGGGGGTCTGTCCAGGGGGATGGTGGCGGGGGTGTCGGCGAGGTTGGCGGCGACGCGGAGTGCGCCGCGGTGCAGCAGGAGCCAGGAGTCGGCCGCGGTGATGGTGTAACGGTCCAGCCGCGGGTCGGACAGCTCGGGGTGCGTGCGGCGCAGCTGGATGAGGGCGCGGTAGGTGTCGAGGACGGCCCGGTGCCGCGGGGTGGACAGCTCGTCCCAGGGCAGGGTGGAGTGGATGCGGGTGGCCGGGTCCATCGGATCCGGGACCTCGGCTTGCGCCCAGCCGTGTTCGGCGAACTCGCGGCGCCGGCCGGTGCGCACCGATTCGGCCAGCTCGGGGTCGGTGAACGAGGCGAAGAACTGCCAGGGGGCCTCGGTGGCCCACTCCTCGCCCATGAAGATCATCGGGGTGTACGGGGAGGTCAGCAGGATCGCGGCGCCGACGAGTTGGCGTTGTGGGGAGATGGTTGCGGCAAGGCGGTCGCCGGTGGCGCGGTTGCCGATCTGGTCGTGGTTCTGCAGGAAGGCGACGAAGCGGTGGCCGGGGGTGCGGGCCGGGTCGATCGGGCGGCCGTGCGTGCGGCCGCGGAAGGACGACCAGGTGCCGGTGTGGAAGTACGCCGAGCCCAGCGTGCCGGGCAGGGCGCCGGGGGCGGCGAAGTCGGCGTAGTAGCCGTGGGTTTCGCCGGTGAGGGCGACGTGCAGGGCGTGGTGGATGTCGTCGCTCCACTGGGCGGTCAGGCCGTAGCCGCCGGCCTCGCGCGAGGTGATCAGGCGGGGGTCGTTGAGGTCGGACTCGGCGATCAGGGACAGCGGGCGGCGCAGGCCGGTGGCCAGGGCGTCGACCTCGGCGGCCAGTTCCTCGAGCAGGTGGGTGGCGCTGCGGTCGACCAGGGCGTGCACCGCGTCCAGGCGCAGGCCGTCCAGGTGGTAGTGGCGCAGCCAGTCGAGGGCGTTGTCCAGCACGTACCGGCGCACCTCGTCGGAGTCGGGGCCGTCCAGGTTGAGCGACGGGCCCCAGATGTTGCGGCCGGCGAAGTACGGGCCGAACCGGTCCAGGTAGGCGCCGGACGGGCCGAGGTGGTTGTAGACGACGTCGAGCAGCACGCCGAGCCCGCGGGCGTGGCAGGCGTCGACGAACCGCTTGAAGCCGTCCGGACCGCCGTACGGTTCGTGCACCGCGCCCCAGGCCACCCCGTCGTAGCCCCACCCGGACGCGCCGTCGAAGGCGTTGACCGGCATCACCTCGACCTGGTCGATGCCCAGGTCGACCAGGTGGTCCAGGCGTTCGACGGCCGCGTCGAACGTGCCGGCCGGGGTGAAGGTGCCGATGTGCAGCTCGTAGAGGACGCTGCCGGGCAGGGCGCGGCCGGTCCAGCGCTGGTCGGTCCAGGTGAACGCGGAATGGTCGTAGCGCCGGGTCGGGCCGTGCACGCCGTTCGGCTGCCAGCGCGAACGCGGGTCGGGCAACGGGTTGGCGTCGTCGTCATCGAGCAGAAAGGCGTAGTCGGTGACCGGTGCCTCGGCGTGCCACCAGCCGCGCTCGTCCCGCTCCATCGCGAGCACGGCCGAGGCGCCGAGTAGCCGGACCCGGTCCCGGTGCGGCGCCCAGACCGAGATCACGGCCGCCCCCGGCGCAGCAGCGCGACCGGGTACCGGGCCAGCAGATCGGCCAGCCGGACCGAGCCCACTGGCGACCCGGTCAGCAGGTCCACCCAGTCGCCCGGGGGCAGCGGCAGGACCGTGTCCCGCCAGCCGCCGGCCCGCTCCAGGCCGACCGGCAGCCGGGTGGCCACCGCGACCAGGTCGAAGCCGGCGCCCCGGGCGAAGGCCAGCGCGTGCCCGGCGGCGGCGCCCTCGGCGAACACGGGGCGATACGCGGTGAACAGCTCGGGCTCGGCCCGCCGCAACCGCAACACGGTGCGCACCACGTGCAGCTTGGCCGCACCGGTCTCGTCGAGGTCCGGCCGCCAGCCCGACTCCAGCCGGTCCAGCAGCCGTTCCCGCTCGGCGAAGTCCACCGGCCGGCGGTTGTCCGGGTCCACAAGGGACAGATCGAACAGCTCGGTTCCCTGGTACACGTCGGGAATCCCGGGCCCGGCGAGCTGGACCAGCTTCTGCCCGAGCGAGTTGGACCAGCCGGCCGGCCTGATCCGCTCGACGAACGCCGCGACCTCGGCGGACAGCGCCGGGTCCGCGAGCACCGCCGCCGGCCAGGCCAGCACCTCCGCCTCGAACTCCTCGTCGTGGTCGGTCCAGGAGGTGCGCAACTTGGCCTCCTTGGCCGCCTTGTCCAGGTACGCGGCCAGCCGCTCGGCGGTGATCGGCCAGGCACCGACCAGGGACTGCCAGCCGAGCAGGTTCAGCGACGCCTCGGACAGCGGCCGGCGCGCCGACCAGTCGCGCACCGCTTCGGCCCAGTCCCCGGCAAGCTCGGCCAGCACGGCCAGCCGGGCCCGCACGTCCTCGGACCGCTTGGTGTCGTGTGTGGACAGGGTGGTCATGCTGAGCGGCCAGCCGGAGTCGCGGGCCGCGGCGGCGGCGTGGAACTCCCCCACCGCAACGCCGAACCGGTCCGGGGCGCCGCCGACCTCGTTCAGCGCAACGAACCGGGTATAGCGGTAGAACGCGGTGTCCTCGGTTCCCTTGGCCACCACCATCCCGGACGTCTGCTGGATCCGCCTGGCCAGCTCCCCGCCCGGATCCGCCCGCACCTCTTTGTCCACTGTAGACAGAATATCGGCCAGGTCGGGCCGGGCCGCCCGGGCCGACTCCACCGCCGCGGTCCAGTGCTCGAGCCCCTCCGGCAGGTACGACCGGTACACGCGAAACGCCGCCAGCAGCTCGGCGACCGCCGCGTCGGCCCGGTCCGCCGGCACCAGCGCGGCGATCCGGCGCACCTCGGCGACCAGTGCGGTCGTGGCCACCAGCCGCCGGCATTCCCGTTCCACGGCGGCGAAATCGGTGGGCAGGCCGAACCCGGCGGCCAGCTCGGTCAGCGGCCGCTCCCCCGCCGGATCCACGAACACCCCGCACACCGCGCGCAGCGCCTCGTACCCGGTGGTGCCGTGCACCGGCCAGGACCCGGGCAGCGACTCGCCCGGCTCGAGGATCTTCTCCACCACCAGCCAGCAGCCGGTGGCCGCGTGCAGCTCGCGGAGATACCCGCCGGGATCGGCCAGCCCGTCCGGATGATCCACCCGCAGCCCGTCCAACTCGCCGAACCGAGCCCAGCGCAACGGCTCGGCGTGCGTGGCCCGGAACACGTCATGGTCCTCCACCCGCACCCCGGCCAGCGTGGTGATGTCGAAGAACCGCCGGTAGCCCAACTCCGCGTTGCCGCGCCGCCAGGACACCAGCCGGTAGTGCTGCTGCTCGGCGCTCGAGGTGCCGGGCGCCAGCGGGAACTCATGCTCGTGGTAGGACAGCCGGCCGTCCCGCACCTCCACCGCCGGCTCGGGCTCCTCGCCGAGCACCGGCAGCAGCACCGGCCCGCGGTCCCAGTCGATGTCGAAGTACGAGGCGTAGCGCGACTCCCGGCCGTGCGCGAGCACGTCCCACCACCACGGGTTGGCCGCCGGCACCGCCACCGACATGTGGTTGGGCACGATGTCCACGACCAACCCGAGCCCGGACCGGCGCACCGCGTGCACCAGGCGCAGCCGGGCCGGCTCGCCGCCCAGTTCGGGGTTCACCCGGCTCGGGTCCACCACGTCGTAGCCGTGGGTGGAGCCGGGCGCGGCGGTCAGCAGCGGCGAGGTGTAGACCGCGCCGGCACCGAGCCGGTCCAGGTAACCGACCAGCCGGGCCGCCGCGTCCAGGTCGAACCCCCGGTGCAGCTGCAACCGGTAGGTGGAGGCCGGCACCGTCACCCGCCGTCCTCCACCCGCCGCAGCAACACCAGGGACCGGGCGGTGACCGGCAGCGTGTCGCCGGCCGGCACGGTGCGGACCTCGGCCGGCAGGTCGCCGTCGAGCACGACGCCGCTGGTGGTGTCCAGCACCACCGCCCAGCGCCGGCCGTAACTGGCGTCCGGCACGGTCACCTCGATGTCCTCGTCGTGCGCGTTGAACACGCAGAGGAACGAGTCGTCCACCACCCGCTCGCCGCGCTTGTCCAGGTCCGAGATGCCTTCCCCGTTGAGGAACACCACGATGCACCGGCCGAAGTCGCTCTCCCAGTCCTGCTCGGACATCTCCTGCGCCGCCGGGGTGAACCAGGCGATGTCGCGCAACTCCTCGCCCTTGCGGATCGGGCGCCCGGCGAAGAACCGGCGCCGCCGGAACACCGGGTGGTTGCTGCGCAGCGCCGTGACGGCGGCGGTGAACTCGAACAGGTCCGCGTTGGCCTCCGCCAAGGACCAGTCCACCCAGGACACCTCGTTGTCCTGGCAGTAGGCGTTGTTGTTGCCGCCCTGGGTGCGGCCGAACTCGTCGCCGTGCAACAGCATCGGCACGCCCTGGGACAGCAGCAGCGTGGCGATCATGTTCCGGCGCTGCCGGGCACGCAGCTCGTTGACCTTCTCGTCGTCGGTCGGGCCCTCGGCGCCGCAGTTCCACGACCGGTTGTCGTCGTGGCCGTCCCGGTTGTCCTCGCCGTTGGCCTCGTTGTGTTTGTCGTTGTAGGAAACCAGGTCGTTGAGCGTGAACCCGTCGTGCGCGGTGATGAAGTTGATCGAGGCGAACGGGCGGCGGCCGTCGTCCTGGTAGAGGTCGGACGAGCCGGTGATCCGGGAGGCGAACTCGCCGAGCGTCTCCGGGGTGCCCCGCCAGAAGTCCCGGACGGTGTCCCGGTACTTCCCGTTCCACTCCGTCCACAATGGCGGGAAGTTGCCGACCTGGTAGCCACCGGGCCCGACGTCCCACGGCTCGGCGATCAGCTTCGCCTGACTGATCACCGGATCCTGCTGGATGATGTCGAAGAACGCCGACAGCCGGTCCACGTCGTAGAACTCCCGGGCCAGTGTCGCGGCCAGATCGAACCGGAAGCCGTCCACCCGCATCTCGGTCACCCAGTAGCGCAGCGAGTCCATGATCAGCTGAAGGGTGTGCGGATTCCTTGCGTTGAGCGAGTTTCCGGTGCCGGTGTAGTCGGTGTAGAAGCGCTGATCCTCTTCCAGCCGGTAGTACGCCTCGTTGTCGATCCCGCGCATGGACAGCGTGGGGCCCAGGTGGTTGCCCTCGGCGGTGTGGTTGTAGACCACGTCGAGGATCACCTCGATGTTGGCCTCGTGCAGGGTGCGCACCATCGCCTTGAACTCCTGCACCTGGTTTCCCCGGCCGCGCATCGAGGTGTAGCCACCGTGCGGGGCGAAGTAGGCGATCGTGTTGTAGCCCCAGTAGTTGCGCAGGTTCCGCTGCACCAGTCCACTGTCGTGCAGGAACTGGTGCACCGGCATCAGCTCGACGGCGGTGACCCCCAGCCGGGTGAAGTAGTCGATCATCACCGGGTGGGCCAGCGCCGAGTAGGTGCCGCGCATCGCCTCGGGGATCTCGGGATGCCGCTTGGTCAGCCCGCGGACGTGCGCCTCGTAGATGACGCTCTCGTTGTACGGGGTACGCGGTGCCCGGTCGTTGTCCCAGTCGAAGTACGGGTTGACCACGACGCCGAACACGGTGTGCTGCGCGGAGTCGGCGTCGTTGCGCTCGTCCGGCGCGTCGAACCGGTAGCCGAACACCGACTCGTCCCAGTCCACCTCGCCGCCCACCGCCTTGGCGTACGGGTCGAGCAGCAGCTTGTTGGGGTTGCAGCGCAGTCCGCGGGCCGGGTCGTACGGGCCGTGCACCCGGTAGCCGTACCACTGGCCGGGTCCGATGCCGGGCAGGTAACCGTGATGGACGAAGCCGTCGACCTCGGGCAACCGGATCCTGGACTCGGTCCCGTCGCTGTCGAACAGGCACAGGTCGACGTGCTCGGCGACCTCGGAGAAAAGCGCGAAGTTGGTGCCGGCACCGTCATAGGTGGCACCGAGCGGGTAGGGGGAACCGGGCCAGGGCCGCACGCGCACTCCTCTCGAATTAGTCGCACTGTCACGGTAGTTCGTGCGGGCGGGCCCTGCCCAAGACCGCCACGGCTCGCCGCACCGCCGGGTGGCCGAGCAACTCGTCCACCGTGACCGGCAACGGGATCCGCCAGTTCGGGTACTCGTCGACCGTGCCCGGCAGGTTCGGTTGCCGGGGCTCGCCGAGGGCGTCCTGCGGAGAGGTCAGCAACAGCGTGCTGGCGGCGGTGGCGAGCAGCGCGTGCAGCGCGACGACCAGATCCTCCTCGGTCGGATCCGGGTCGAGCAGACCGTGCCCGGCGAGCAGCTCGAGCAACTCGGCACGTTCCGCCCCGGCCCGCTCCAGCTCGGCGGCCGGGTCGGTGAGCAGGCCGAGCTCGGCGCGCACCCGGACGTGCTCGGCGCGCAGGAAGCCGGCAGCGGTGGGCAGGTCGTGGGTGGAGATGCTGGCCATGGCCGCCCGGGGCCAGCGGCGCGGCGGCAGCAGCGGCTCGCCGGGCGCGTCCTGGTCGCGCTGGAACCACAGCACCGCCGAGCTGAGCAGGCCGCGCTCGTGCAGCGTCGCGGTCACCTCGTCGGACACCGTCCCGAGGTCCTCGCCGACCACGATCGCCGACGCCCGGTGTGCCTCGAGGGCGAGGATGCCCACCAGCGCCTCGGCGTCGTAGCGCACGTAGGTGCCCTGGTCCGGCGGGTAGCCCGGCGGGATCCACCACAGCCGCCACAGCCCGGCGACGTGGTCCACCCGGATGCCGTCGGCGTGCGCGAGCACCGCGCGGATCACGTCCCGGAACGGGCGGTAACCGGCGGCGGCCAGCCGGTCCGGACGCCAGGGCGGCAGGTTCCAGTCCTGGCCGCTCTGGCTGAACGGGTCGGGCGGGGCGCCGACGGTGACCTCGGAGGCCAGCACGTCCTGCAGCGCCCACCCGTCGGCGCCGCCCGGGTCCACCCCGACCGGAAGGTCGTGCACGATGCCGATCGCCATGCCGGCCCGGTGCGCCGCCGCCCGGGCGTCGTCGAGCTGCCCGGCGCACAGCGACTGCAGCCAGGCGTGGAAGGCCACCCGGTCGGCCAGATCGGCCCGCGCCTCGGCGACCTGCTGGTTCCCCGGATGGCGCAGCGCCGCCGGCCACTTGCGCCAGTCCGGACCGTGCCGCTCGGCCAGCGCGCAGAACGTGGCGAAGTCCCTGAGGTCGGGATCGAGCCGGGCGACGGTGAGCTGGCCGGCCCACATCCGCTCAAGGGCGGCCAGCTTGGTGGCCCACACGGCGTCGTAGTCGATCAGGTCCGGGCGCCGGACCGGCTCGACGCCGGGGACGCGCAGGTAGAGCGGGTTGGCGAAGCGCCGGCTCGACGGGGAGTAGGGCGAGCGCTGCACCGGCGTGCTCGGCGTGATCGCCTGGACCGGGTTGACCAGCAGCACCCCGGCGCCAAGCGCGGCGGAGCCGGTGGCGAACGCGCTCAGGTCGGCGAGGTCGCCGATGCCCTGCGTGCCGGCCGAGTGCAGCGCGTAGAGCTGGACCTGCCAGCCCCAGGCCGGCGGCACGGCGGGCAGCCGGCGCGGGGTGACCACGACGGTGATCTCGCGGTCCGTCGTGGTCAGCGTGTGCCAGCCGAGCGGGAGGTCGGCGGGTAGCCGGTCGGGCACGGCGAGGACGGTGCCGTCCTCGGTGGTCAGCTCTCCGGTCATCTCCGGCCGGTCGCCCTGCCTGATCACCACCGGGTCCGGTACGGCGGTGCGGTCCGCGCGGGTATCGGCCAGCGCGGCCCGAACCGCCCGTGCGCTGCCCGCGTCCACCCCCAACTCGGCGAGCACGGCGCGCACGACGTCGTCGGAGACCGCGACGCGGCGGCGCTGTGTGTCCTCGTACCAGGTGGCGACTCCGTGCGCGCCGGCCAGCGCGCCCAGCTCATCATCCATCCGGCAAGAATTTACCGGGCCGACGCGCGCGGGCTCGGCATGGTCAGGCGCAGACCGTCCCGCGCGGTGAGCAGGGCAAGTCGCGCCTGGTCCGGGTCCTCGGCGTCGAGCCGCAGCCGGGCGTCCCGCACGGCGTGCACCGCGGCGGCAACCCGGCAGGTGTCCCCAACGGCCGCGGTCCAGGCGAGCGCCCCGCGCAACGTGTCGTCGCACCGGTGCAGCACCTGCACGTCCGGGTCACTGGACAGCTGCTCGAGCACGCTGTCCACCGCCGTGCGCAGGTACCGGCCGGGAACGGGCACCGGCTGCCGGTGCACGACGGGCTCCCGCCTGGCCAGCGGCGCCGTCCGCAGTTCCGTCTTGACGTCCATCGTTCGGTGTTGCTTCGACACCACGACCCACCCCTCCCGCACCGCAGTGGCGCACAGCAGGCCCAGCCGGAAGCACCCGGTTGGCGGCGAGCCCATCCTACGAGCACATCGCCCGCCGCGACACGCCAAGAATTGCTAAATTCGCCTTACAAGTACCGGTTCTACCCGGTTAACTCCTCCCCGACGCCCACCCCTCCCCCACCTTCACCCAACCAGGCGACAACCCGATCCAACATCCGCTGGCCAGCGTGGCGTACGCGATTCGGCTGCCGGCCATGAGGGAGGACGACCCATCGCAAGACGACCGAGATCCGCGTCAACGACTCCAGTCGGAAGAAGATCAACGTGGGTGCGCTGATCCGATTCCGGTGTCAGGGCGACGGAGTCCTGACCCGGGTCACCCGGGTTGCCCACTACCGCAGTTTCGAAGAGATGTTCGACGACGAGGATGTCCGCTCGGTCAACCCACTGGCGACGCGCACGGAGCAGCTGACGAACATCCGCCAGATCTATCCCCCCAAACGAGAAGCGCTCGGCGTCGTCGCGCTCGGCATCGAACTGGTCGACTCGCCGCGGCCGGCCTGACCGCCCATCGCCCGCCGGTGCGCTCGTGTCCAGCGAGACGTGATCACTCGTGCTCTCCTTACTGAGTATGGGCTCTGGAGGTGAGTGGGTTGTACGTGCTGGCCGAGGCTGATGTGCAGTTGGATGCCAACGCGGTGGATTACGCGTTGGTGGGGTTCTATTTCGTGCTGGTTCTGGGGATCGGGTACGTGGCGCGGCGGCAGGTGTCGACCAGTCTCGACTTCTTCCTGTCTGGACGGTCGTTGCCGGCGTGGGTGACCGGGTTGGCGTTCATCGCGGCCAACCTGGGGGCCATCGAGGTCATGGGGATGTCGGCGAACGGGGCGCAGTACGGGATGCCGACCGCGCACTACTTCTGGATCGGCGCGGTGCCCGCGATGCTGTTCCTCGGCATCGTGATGATGCCTTTCTACTACGGCTCCAAGGTGCGCAGCGTGCCGGAGTTCATGTTGCGGCGGTTCGGCAAGCCGGCGCACCTGGTGAACGCGATCTCGTTCGCCACGGCCCAGATTCTCATCGCCGGGATCAACCTGTTCCTGCTCGCCAGCGTGATCGACCTGCTGCTCGGCTGGCCGATCTGGGTCTCGGTGATCGTGGCCGCGGCGATCGTGCTGACCTACACCGCGCTCGGCGGGCTGTCCGCGGCCATCTACAACGAGGTGCTGCAGTTCTTCGTCATCGTGGCCGCGCTGCTGCCGCTGACCCTCATCGGGCTGTACAAAGTGGGCGGCTGGCAGGGTCTGGTCGACCGGGTGTCCGACCCGGCGCAGGTGCACACCTGGCCGGGCAACCAGCTCACCGGGTTCGGCAGCAACTTCCTTTCCGTGCTCGGCCTGGTCTTCGGGCTCGGGTTCGTCCTCTCGTTCGGTTACTGGACGACGAACTTCGTCGAGGTGCAGCGCGCCATGGCGGCCCGCAGCATGTCCGCGGCCATGCGCACGCCGATCATCGGCGCGTTTCCGAAGATCTTCGTGCCGTTCCTGGTGATCATCCCGGGCATGGTCGCCGGGGTGTCGGTCGCGGAACTGGCCGGGGAGAACAAGGAGGCGCTGCTGGCCGAGCAGGCCGCGCCGAGCGGAGCCACGTTCAACGACGCGCTGCTGCTGCTGATGCGCGACCTGCTGCCCAACGGGATGCTCGGGGTGGCCATCGCCGGCCTGCTGGCCTCGTTCATGGCCGGCATGGCGGCCAACCTCAGCTCGTTCAACACCGTGTTCACCTACGACATCTGGCAGGACTACTTCGTCAAGGACCGGCCGGACGGCTACTACCTGCGGTTCGGCCGAATGGTCACCGCCGGGGCGACGATCCTGGCGATCGGCACCGCGTTCATCGCGGCCAACTACACGAACCTGATGGACTACCTGCAGCAGCTGTTCTCCTTCTTCAACGCGCCGCTGTTCGCCACGTTCATCCTGGGCATGTTCTGGCGGCGGATGACGCCGACGGCCGGCTGGGCCGGTCTGGTCAGCGGCATCCTGACCGCGGTCGGGGTGTTCGTGCTGTCCGAGTCCGGGGTGTGGGCGCTGCCCGGGCAGGGCTCGGCGTTCGTCGGCGCCGGACTGGCGTTCGCGGTGGACATCGCGGTCAGCGTCGTCGTCTCCTACCGGACCGTCCCCAAACCGGACGCCGAGTTGGCCGGCCTGGTCTACTCGCTGACTCCCAAGGCGGACCGGCAACACGAGACCACCGGCGCCGACGCCGGCTGGTACCGCAACCCGACCCTGCTTGCCGGGATCGCGCTCGGCCTCACCGTCCTGATGAACATCTTCTTCTTCTAGGGAGCCGACATGACCACGCCATCCCGCGCGTTCGACCTCCGGTTGGTCATCGCGCTGCTGATCGGGGTGTATGGCCTGGTGCTCACCGTGCTGGGACTCGCCTTCACCTCCGACGCGGACATCGAGAAGTCGGCCGGCGTCAACGTCAATCTGTGGGCGGGCATCTGCATGGTGCTCGCCGCGGCCGGGTTCCTGCTGTGGGCCCGGTTGCGACCGCTCGCCGTGCCGACCCGCGACGACACCGACACGGAACGCACTTCCGGATAACGCAGCGTGACGACCGTTTACCAGGGCCTGACCTGGGAATCCTCGCCGGCAGTCGTTAACCCTGGAGGTCGTCATGGTGGCAACACCCAACACGGCGGCAACCGGTGTGGTGCGCACCCTGATTCCGGCGCGGATCGACAGGTTGCCCTGGTCCAAGTTCCACACCCGCATGGTGATCGCCCTGGGGGTGGCCTGGATCCTGGATGGCCTGGAGATCACCGTCGCCAGCGCGGTGGCGGAGACGCTGACCAAGCCCGAGACGCTGAACATGTCCTCGACCGCGGTCGGGCTGATGGCGACGGTGTACCTGGCCGGTGAGGTGGTCGGCGCGCTGGTGTTCGGCAGCCTGTCCGACCGGCTCGGCCGGCGGAACCTGTTCATGATCACCCTGGGCGTGTACCTGTTCGGCAGCGGCCTGACCGCGCTGACCCTTGGCAACGACGGCTTCTGGGTGTTCTTCCTGTACATGACCCGGTTCATCGCCGGGATGGGCATCGGCGGTGAGTACGCCGCGATCAACTCCGCGATCGACGAGCTGATCCCGGCCCAGTACCGGGGTCGGGTGGACATCGCGGTCAACGGCACCTACTGGGCCGGCGCGATCATCGGCACGCTGGGCACGTTCATCCTGCTCAACGTGGTCGACCTGTCGCTGGGCTGGCGGCTGGGCTTCCTGCTCGGTCCGGTGCTCGGCGTGGTGATCCTGCTGGTACGCCGCAACCTGCCGGAAAGCCCGCGCTGGCAGGTGATGAACGGCCGGAACGAGGAAGCCGAGAAGTCGATCAGCATGATCGAGCAGGAGGTGCGCGACTCCGGCCAGGAACTGCCGCCGGTGGACGAGAGCAAGGCAATGGACGTCAAGCCGGCGGAGAAGATCGGCTATGTCACGCTGACCCGGGTGCTGTTCCGGGACTATCCGCGCCGGGCGGTCCTCGGCGCCTCCCTGATGATCAGCCAGTCGTTCCTGTACAACGCGATCTTCTTCACCTACACGTTGGTGCTCGGCAAGTTCTACGGGGTGCCGGCGGAGATGACGCCGATCTACCTGATCGCGTTCGCGGTCGGCAACCTGGCCGGACCGCTGACCATCGGCCGGCTGTTCGACACGATCGGCCGCCGCACGATGATCTCCGGAACCTACATCCTGTCCGGCGGGCTGCTCGCGGTGAGCGCGTTCCTGTTCTATGCCGGGGCACTCAACGCCGTCACGCAGACGATCTGCTGGTGCGTGATCTTCTTCTTCGCCTCGGCCGGAGCCAGCTCCGCCTACCTGACGGTGAGCGAGATCTTCCCGCTCGAGGTGCGGGCCAAGGCGATCGCGGTGTTCTTCGCCATCGCGCAGTGCTTCGGGGCGCTCGGTCCGGTGATCTACGGCGCGTTGATCGGCGACGGGTCGCGTCCGTTCCCGCTGTTCATCGGCTACCTGCTGGGCGCAACGTTCATGATCGCCGGTGGCGCGGTGGCCCGGTTCTGCGCCGTGGACGCCGAACGCCGCTCGCTGGAGGACATCGCCGAGCCGCTCTCGGTCACCGGCCGCAAGGGCCGCACCCGGGCGGAGGGCGCGGGCGCGCCGTTCACGACCTGACCTCCGGATGAGACGGTGCGCGGCGCCCGGGAAACCGGGCGCCGCGCACCGTCCGTTGTGGACTAGCTCATCCGGTTGCGCAGCATCTCCTTGCCCTGCTCGGCACCCTTGCGGCTCTCGCCCTGGGCCTTGCGGAAGAACTTCGCCAGTTCCTGGTCACCTTCGCGCTCGGCGTCCTGGATGTAGGTGTCCAGGCGCAGCGTGTTGCTCAGGCAGGCCTCCACGAACCAGATGAGGTTGTAGTCCTTGTCCTTCGTCCCTGTCACGTGGCCGGTTTCGGCACTCGTCACAGACACAAGCTCCACCTTCCTCTCTCTTGTCTCCCTCTGGTCGGCTACCCACCGAACCGCGTCTCATACCCCCGTTCCGGTCGTTTGTGTCCCTCGGGCGCGTGGTAACCGTCCTGACATGGGGCGAGTAACGGCGATCGAGTCGATTCGCAGCGATCAGGACGCGCTGCTGCGCACCCTGGCCCGGGTGGCCAAGGCACTGCGCGATGCGGACGTGCCGTTCGCCGTGACCGGCGGATGCGCGGTCTACGCGCGCGGCGGGCCGGCGACCGAACACGACCTGGACCTGCTGGTGCGGGAAGAGGACGTGCCGGCGGCGGTGAGCGCGCTGGTCGGTGCCGGGATGCGCGCGGCGGAGGCGGCCGAGGACTGGCTGACCAAGGTGTACGACGGCGATCGCCTTGTGGATCTGCTGTTCCGGCCGAACGAGCGGCCGGTGACCGAGCAGACGCTGGAGCGTGCCGAGGAGATGCGGGTCGGCGGGACCCTCGCACCGGTGCAGAACGCGACCGACGTGCTGGTCAACAAGCTGCTCACGCTGAGCGAGCACCGGTGCGACTTCAGCCTGCTGCTGACCATCGCCCGGGCCCTGCGGGAGCAGATCGACTGGACCCGGCTGGGCGAGCAGACCGCGTCCTCACCCTTCGCCGAGGCGTTCCTGCTGCTGGTCGCGCGGCTGAACATCGCCTCCGGCGACGGACTACCGGAAGGAACCCCATGACGACCGACCAGGATGCGCCGCAGTACCGGGCGGCGCGGTTGCGCCAGGCGCTGGCCGAGGATCCGCGCACAACCGAGCTCGGTGTGCGGGTGACGGTGCGCGGCGAGCACGTTCTGCTGTCCGGACAGGTGGTTTCCGAGCAGCGGCGCGACGAGCTGGCCCGCGTGCTGGCTGAGATCGCACCGAACCTGGAGATATACAACGATGTTCGGGTGACCAACGCCGGTGAGCCGAGCGGGAGGGAGGACCTGCGGTGATCCGGATCGCCGCCGTCGGTGACGTGCACCTCGGCGAGGACGCCAGGGGCAGGTTGCGGCCGGCCCTGGAGAATGTCGGCGAGCACGCGGACGTGCTGCTGGTCGCCGGCGACCTGACCCGGCACGGAACCCTGGACGAGGCTCAGGTGGTGGCCGACGAGTTCGCCGACCTGCCGGTTCCGGTGATCACCGTGCTCGGCAACCACGACTACCACAGCGACCAGCAGGAGGCGATCGCCGGGCTGCTCGAGGACAACGGGATCCGGGTGCTCGAAGGCGGCAGCATGGTGGTCGAGGTAGGGGATGCGCGGCTGGGCGTGGCCGGGGTCAAGGGCTTCGGCGGCGGCTTCGCCGGCAAGTGCGGCAGTGCGTTCGGCGAGCCGGAGATGAAGGCGTTCATCGCGCACACCGGGCAGATCGCCGACCGGTTGCGGCACGCGCTGGACTCGATGGAGGACGTCGACGTCCGGGTCGCGCTCACGCACTACGCACCGACTGCGGACACGCTGCGCGGTGAGCCGCCCGAGATCTACCCGTTCCTCGGCTCATACCTGCTCGGCGAGGCAATCGACACCGCCGGCACCGACCTCGCCATCCACGGCCACGCCCACTTCGGTTGCGAGCAGGGCCTGACCGCCGGAGGCGTCCGGGTGCGCAACGTCGCCCAACCCGTGATCAACTCAGCGTTCGCCGTCTACTGCATCCAGTAGCCAGGAATACCAGCCGGACATGCCGTCGCCCTTGGTGGCCGAGACCTCGAGCACCGTGGCTCCCGGCCGCACCCGGTCCAGGTAGTGCCGGAACCGGTCGACCGGGAAGTCGAGGTAGGGCAACAGGTCCATCTTGTTCAGCACCACGATGTCCGCGATGCGGAACATGTACGGGTACTTCAGCGGCTTGTCGGCGCCCTCGGTGACCGACATGACCACGGCGCGGCTGGTCTCGCCGAGGTCGAACAGCGCGGGGCACACCAGGTTTCCGACATTCTCGATGAACACCACCGATCGCGGCCGCGGGTCGAGCGCGCGCAGCGCACCGGCCAGCATCTCGGCGTCGAGGTGGCAGCCGGCGCCGGTGTTCACCTGGACCACGCTGCATCCGGTGGCATCGATCCGGTCGGCGTCGAAGGAGGTCTCCTGGTCGCCCTCCACCACGGCCATGTCGGTCTCGCCGGCCAGGTCCCGGATCGTGCGCTCGAGCAGCGTGGTCTTGCCCGACCCGGGTGAGCTCATCATGTTCACCGCGCGGATTCCCCGCTGGGTGAGCCAGCTGCGGTTGCGCGCGGCCAGCTCGTCGTTGCGGGCCAGCACCTTCTGCTCCAGCGTGACGGTGTGCCCGTGACCATGAGCGTGGTCGTGGGCGGGCGGGCCGGGACTCACCGAGCAGCCGCAGGTGGCACACATGCGGGGCTCACCTCCACCGACTTGATCAGCATGTCCTGACCGGACAGCACTGCCACATTGGCCCCGTCGCACGCCGGACACAGCACGATCGGATCGTCCACGGTGAACTCCTCGGCACAGTCCCGGCACCGCGCCGCGCCGGACGGTTCGTCGATCTCCAACCGGGCACCGGCCAGCGTGGTGCCCTCGACGACCAGGTCGAAGCAGAACCGGACCGAGTCCGCCACGACGCCGGAAAGCTTGCCGATCTCCAGGCGGACACAGCTGATCCGCGCGTCGCCGAGTCGCTCCTCTACCGCATCGACCACGGCCTGGGTCAGGGAAAGTTCGTGCATGTCAACAGATCCGCGGCAACGGGTCGCCGACCAGCAGGTCGCAGATCCGGGTCCCGCCGAACACGGTGTTCAGCAGGACCAGGCCGGGCGGGTCGGCCTTGATCCGGCCGATGACCGCCGCCTGCGCACCGAGTGGGTGCCGGCGCAGCGCGGCCAGCGCGGTCTGTGCCTCGGCACCGTCCACGATGGCCACGATCCGGCCCTCACAGGCGACGTAGAGCGGGTCGATGCCGAGCAACTCCGAGGCGCCGCGCACCTCGGTGCCGACCGGGATGCGCTCCTCGTCGACCACGACGGCCACGTTGGCCGCCTTGGCCACCTCGTTGAGGATCGTGGCCACGCCCCCGCGGGTGGCGTCCCGCATGGCCCGGACACCGGACGTGGCGGCCAGCAGGCCGGCCACCAGGCCGTGCACCGGTGCGGTGTCGGAGACCAGGTCCGCCTCGATGTCCAGCTCGCCGCGGGCGAGCATCACCGTCACCCCGTGCTCGCCGATCGGGCCGGAGACCAGCACCGCGTCGCCGGGTCTGGCGGTGGCGACGCCCAACTGCCGCTCGTGCTCGAACACACCGACCCCGGCGGTGTTGAGGTAGCAGCCGTCCGCCTTGCCGCGCTGCACCACCTTGGTGTCCCCGGTGGCGATCGACACGCCGGCCGCGTCGGCGGCGGCCCGCATCGAGTCCACGATCGTCATCAGGTCGGCGACCGGGAAGCCCTCCTCCAGGATGAACCCGGCGGTCAGGTACAGCGGCCGGGCGCCGGACACGGCGAGGTCGTTCACCGTGCCGTTGACCGCGAGATCACCGATGTTCCCGCCGGGGAAGAACAGCGGGGACACCACGAACGAGTCGGTGGTCAGGGCCAGCCGGCCGCCGCCGACGGCCAGCACGGCCGCGTCCTCGAGCGGCTCGAGCAGCGGGTTGCGGAACGCCTCGAGGAAGATCGCGTCGATCAGCGTCTGGGTCGCCTTGCCGCCCGACCCGTGGGCCAGCGTGATCCGCTCCTCCCGGACCTTCGCCCGGCGCCGCCGCGCCTTCTCGATCCGGTCGAGCACCTGCTGCTCCCGTTCGGACGGCTGCACGGTCTGGTTGGCGCTCATGAAATGCTCGCCTCCCGCACCCGGGTCCGGGTGAACCGGCCGAAGTTGTAGTAGGCGGCGCAGGCTCCCTCCGGCGAGACCATGCAGGTGCCGATCGGCGTCTCCGGGGTGCATGCGGTGCCGAACACCTTGCACTCCCACGGCTTCAGCACGCCCTTGAGCACCTCCCCGCACTGGCACGCCTTGGGATCGGCGACCCGCACGCCCGGCACCTGGTAGTGCAGTTCGGCGTCGAACCTCGCGTACTTCTCCCGGATCCGCAGGGCCGAGTGGGAGATGAAGCCGAGCCCGCGCCATTCGAAGTACGGCCGCAGTTCCATCGTCTCGGCGATCGCCCGCAGCGCGGTGCTGTTGCCCTGCCACGGAACCACCCGGGAGTACTGGTTCTCCACCGCCGCGCGGCCCTCCTTCAGCTGCAGCATCAGCAGGTAGATCGACTGCAGGATGTCCAGCGGCTCGAACCCGGCGACCACGATCGGCTTGCCGTAGTCGGCCGCGATGAACTCGTAGGGCCGGCAGCCGATCACGGTGGACACGTGGCCCGGTCCGATGAACCCGTCGAGTCGCAGATCCGGCGAGTCCAGGATCGCCTTGATCGCCGGGATGATCGTGATGTGGTTGCAGAACACGGAAAAGTTCTCGATGCCGTCCTTTGCCGCGCGCAGCACGGTCATCGCGGTGGACGGCGCGGTGGTCTCGAACCCGATGGCCATGAACACCACCTGCTGGTCCGGGTGCTGCCGCGCGATCTTGAGCGAATCCAGCGGCGAGTAGACCATCCGGATGTTGGTGCCCTCGGCGTTGGAGTCGAAGAAGTTCCCGTCACTGCCCGGGACCCGCATCATGTCGCCGAACGAGGTCATCAGCACGCCGGGCCGGCGGGCGATGTGGATCGCGTCGTCGATCCGGCCCATCGGGATCACGCACACCGGGCAGCCCGGCCCGTGGATCAAGGTGATGCTCTCCGGCAGGTAGTCCTCGAGTCCGTGCTTGTAGATGGTGTGCGTGTGCCCGCCGCACACCTCCATGAACTTGTACTCGCGGCCGGGCTCGCACAGGCTGGTGATCTTGGCGGACAGCGCCCTTGCCTTCTCGGCGTCCCGGAACTCGTCGACGAACCGCATGACCTCAACTCCTAAACGATCTGCGAGTCGCGCAGCGCGGCCAACTCGTCCTCGTAGGCCTTGCCGATCCCCTCGAGGAACTCCATGGCCGCCTTGGCCTCCGCCTCGTCGATCTTGGACAGCGCGAACCCGACGTGGATCAGCACCCAGTCGCCCGGCTTGATCTCCTCCTCGGCCAGCAGGCCGATGTTGATCGCCCGTTTCACCCCGCTCACGTCGACCCTGGCCAGGTCCGGCCGGTCGGTCAGGATCTCGATCACCTCACCGGGAATGCCGAGGCACATGGCTGCTCCTTCGCTCTCGCGCCAGAACCGTGCGTCGCGACGAGGTGGCGCACGAGGTCGACGGCGGTGCCCACCGCGCGCTCGACCACCGGGCTGAGCCCCATCCGCTGGTCCAACCGTTCCGGCTCGCACCCGACCAGCAGCACCCGGCCCGGGTCCGCGCCGAGCGTGCGCACCAGGCGCAGCACCACATCCGGCTGCATCCCGTGCGCGTCGAGCACCGGCGCGACGTCGTCCCCGGATGCCGGGTCCAACTCGATCACGTAGACCGTGCCGGGCGGTTCGCCCCGGCCGGTCGCGTCGACCAGGATGATCAGCTCGTATCCGGCGCCGGCCAGGTCGTAGGCCAGGTGCATGCCGCGGATGCCGTAGTCGGCCACCCGGACCGATTCCGGAACGTCCACTTCGGACAGTCTGCGAGCCACCTCGACGCCGAACCCGTCGTCGCCGAGGAAGATGTTCCCGATGCCGGCCACCAGTACCGTCGGCGTCATAGCGGCTCGACCTCGTCCGGTCGGAAGTAGCGGTACCGGCCGTGTGCGGCGAACAGCTCGGCGCCCGGGTCGTCCTCGACGGTCACCGCGAGGTACCGCTCGCCGTCCACGTCGAGCAGCACCGCGTGCACCAGGGCCGTGCGGCCGGCCAGGAACATGTCGTGCGCGTCGGCCCGCCCGTGCGGTTGCAGCCGCACCCGCGCACCCCGGCCGACCTCCACTCCGGACACCCGCACGGTGTCGGTCTGCGGGGACACCGAGGCGTCCGCGCCCGGGTCCCACCACGGCAGCTCCGGCCGCGCGGCGAGGTCGGCGGGCTCCTCCGGGGTCGGCGCGGTGATCGAGCGCAGGTAGCGCACGCTGCCGTGCAGCCGCTCGAGCAACTCGGCCGGCAGGTTGTCCACCCGGTCGATCAGCTCGGCCGCCCGGTCGTCGGTGGCCCTGGCCGCGTGCTTCTCCGCGTCGGTCAGGGTCATCGTGCGCAGGGTGAGGATCTCGTCGATCTCCGTGCCGTCGAACAGGTCGCCCGGGCTCTCCGCGGCGATCACCGGGTGGTCGTACAGGATGATCGGCGAGCAGAGCACGGTGTCCCGCCGATCCGGGTCGCCGACCAGTACCGGCCAGATCCGGTCGTTGACGCACTCCGCCGCGGCGACCGAGGCCCACTCCGGGGGGTCGAGCAGCGACAGAAAGCTGCCGGCGGACACCGAAAGCAGCACATGCGTGGCGATCAGCCCATGGTGCAGCGCCGCGGCCCTCGTGGTCTGCGGCAGGTGCCAGGTCGAGGTGTTCGTCACCCGCAACCGCAGCTTGAGCCCGCCGAACGGACCGGGCAGCGGCTCCGCGCGCAGCGACAGCTCGCCGGACAGCGGGTTGCGCCTGCGCACCAGCCGGGCCCGCCGCGGACCGGGGATCGGCTCGACATCCTCCCCACCGTCCACGTGGAACGGAACACGGCGATCCGCGCCGAGCAGGTCGGCGAACCGGAGCACGGCGTCGACCTCGCGCTCGACCGCCTCCTCCCACGAGGTGTGCTCGACGCCGTCCGCGGTGATCGACGGCACCGGGCGGTACCCGGTGCCGTCGGGGATCTCCACCGTCCTGGCCTGCACCTGCAGGAATCGCAGCCGGACATGCAGGCTCGCGTGCTCGCCCGGCTCCACCAGCAGCTCGCTGCCGCACCAGGAGTGCTCGCCGGTGCCACCGGCCGCGTAGCCGGGCGGCATCAGCACGCCCCACTGCCACCGCACCTGGTTCTTGGCCGCGGCGGCGCGGTACGGGTAGAGCAGGTAACCCTCGTAGAGCACGGCGTCCGCGATCGCCCGCGCCCGGTCCAACGCAGCGGTCATCGGCTCACCAGGAAGCCTTGTACCCGGTCGTCAGCTCGCGACCCTTCTTGCGCCACGCCGGCTCGCGGTCGGCCTTGCGCTCGGTGATCTTGCGCAACCGCCTGATCACGCCGCCGTAGACCTTGCTCCCGGCCGCGGACACCCTCGACCCGGGCGGCGGGTCCATGAAGGGCATGAATTTGTCGGGGAAGCCGGGCATGGTGCAGGCGATGCAGATGCCGCCGACGTTGGGGCAGCCGCCCACGCCGTTGATCCAGCCGCGTTTGGGTACGTTGCACTTGACGACCGGGCCCCAGCAGCC
>NZ_DASUCC010000143.1:0-10574 GCF_035762905.1 Actinophytocola sp. | reverse complement strand
GCCCACCCAACATCCGCTCGGCAAACCCCGCCAGCCGAGGACCCACCTGCCCGATCTGATCCGGCGTCACAACCAGCAGCCAACCAGAATCCACAATGGACGATCAACTCGACACGCCAACACCTAACAAAGTACTACTAGTGCCCCGTCAACCATCCACAGTGGACTCCGCGGTTCGCCACCGGCCGGGGCTCATGCCGTGCACCCGGCCGAAGATGCGGGCGAAGTAACCGGCGTCCGGGAACCCCACCCGCCGGCCGACCTCGCCGATCGGCAGCTCGGTGGCGGTGAGCAGCCGCCGGGCCTGGACCATGCGCCGCTCGGTGATCCACTCCTGCACGGTGCGGCCGGTGCGGCGGCGCACCGTCGAGGTGAGGTGTCCCGGGGAGATGCTGACCGCGGCGGCCACGTCGCGCAGCGACAGCGGTTGCGAATAGCGCTGCTCGATCACCTCGAACACCTCGGCGAGCAGCGGTTCGGAGTTCTCGCGCAGGTCGCCGACCACGTCGGCGGCGAGCCGGGACACCCCGACCAGCAGCAGCACCAGGTGGGCCAGCACGGCCTCCCGGTAGCCGTCCCGCCGGTGCGTCAGCTCCTCGTCGAGGGCCTGGACGCGGGCATCCCATTCGGGCCGGTCCGGTTCGGGCACCCGCAGCCGCAGCGCGCCGATCGCCCCGCCGCGGACGAACGGGAACAGCAGCGGGTGCGTGCGCCAGGCCAGGTTGGCACCGGGGACGTCCGGGCCGAGCACGTCGGCGGTGAAGAACACGCCCCAGCCGTGGCTGCCGGCCAGGTCGGCGGCGTGGACCCGGCCCATCACGTCGCCGGGGGCGATCACGAACAGGTCGCCTGCCTCGATCGGCCAGGCCCGCCGGCCGGTGCGCAGCAGCCCGCCGCCGGTCTGGAAGTACGCCAGGCCGGGGAAGTCGTGCGCGTGCTCCTCGACCGAGCCATGGATCTGCCCGCCGTGCTCCAGCCGCCAGACACCCACCGGCAGCTCACCGGGCACCGGCAGCATCGAGTAGACCGCCGGCCCGTCGCCGCTCGGCAACTTCCGCATGGTCCGCACCGTCGAATCGTCCCACTCTTACCACGGATCGGTACAGACCCGCAGTTCAAAGTGTGGTCACAATGTCCTCATGACCGAAAGAACGTCGCATCCGCCGAACGAGCGGGACTACCTCCCGGGCCTGGGCAAGCACTTTCTGCTGCCGTTCTACGACGTGGTGCACCACCTGTTCGGGCTGGCGCCGATCCACCAGGAGATGATCACGCTGGCCGGGTTGCGGGCCGGGCACCGGGTTCTCGACGTCGGCTGCGGCACCGGGAACCTGTTGCGGTCCACCGGAAAGCGCCATCGCGACGTCGAACTGGTCGGCCTCGACCCGGATCCGAAGGCGCTGGCCCGGGCCCGGCGCAAGGCCCGGCGGGGCCGCCACGTGATGCGGCTCGACCGCGGGTTCGCCCAGGAACTGCCCTACCCGGACGGCTCGTTCGACCTGGTCTTCTCCAGCCTGATGCTGCACCACCTGGACACCGCGTCGAAGGACGCCATGCTCGCCGAGGTACGCCGGGTGCTGCGGCCCGACGGCGTGCTGATCCTGGCCGACGTGGTGCGCGACGGCCACGATCACCACGCGCACCGGCGGATCGGCACCGGCCGCCAAATGCACGAGCACCTGCACGACAACATCGGCGACGCCGTGCCCAAGCGGATCGCCGCGGCCGGCTTCACCGTGGAACCGACCCGCACCAAGACCCTGCGCCTCGGCGGCACCATCGGCATCGAGGTGGCCCGCCCCCGGTGACCCGGCGCTACGGACGGGTTTCCGGTCAGGCGGACGTGAGTTGCGGGATCGCCGGGCGGATCTCCCGTTCCCAGAACCGGAAGAACTCGTCCTGGTCCGGGCCGATCTGGTTGACGTAGACCTCGTCGAACCCGGCGTCGACGTACTCGCGCATGGTGTCCAGATAGGACTTCGGGTCCGGTCCGCAGGGCAGCGCGCCGGCCATCCCGTCCCGGGCGACCAGCCGCGAGGCCTGCTCGAAGTGCCGCGGCGTCGGCAGCACCTGGGACAGCTCGCCGGGCAGCATCATGTTGGGCCACAACCGATGCGCGGTGGCCAGACCGTCGTCGGCGGTGCGCGCGTGACAGACCTTGAACCCGGCCTGGGCCGGCTTGTCCCCGCCACCGGCCTCCCGGAACATCCGCACCAGGTCGGCATCCGGGCTGGTGCACACGAACCCGTCGCCGATCCGGCCGGCCAGCCGCGCCGCCTTCGGCCCGAACCCGGACACGTAGATCGGCACCGGCCGCTCCGGAACCGTGTAGATCCGGGCGTTCTGCACGGTGTAGTACCGGCCGTGATGGGTGATCTCCTTGCCCCGCTGCAGGACCCGGATCACCTCCACCGCCTCCTCCAGCATGTCCAGCCGGATCCCGGCCGGCGGCCAGGCATCGCCGAAGATGTGCTCGTTGAGCGCCTCCCCGCTGCCCACCCCCAGCACGAACCGGCCCTCGTGCTGCACCGCGGCCGTCGCCGCCGCCTGCGCGATCACCGCCGGATGGATCCGCACCGTCGGGCAGGTCACCGCGGTGGTCACCGGCAGCCGGGTCGCCTCGGACAGCGCACCGATCACCGACCACACGAACGGGCTGTTGCCCTGCGCGTCGTTCCACGGATGGAAGTGATCGGAGATCCACAACGCCTCGAACCCGGCCTGCTCGGCCAGCTTCGCCTGCCGAACCAGCTCCCGCGGCCCGAACTCCTCACAGGACAGGAAGTAGCCATACCTCACTGTGTTCTCCTGTTCGCTCCCGCTCGGCCGCTCATGATGCCCCCGGCTACCCCCGGACGCCGGTTCCAATCCCGCCGGCCACCAGTCCCACGTAACACCGCAGCTGCGGACGGACGGAGTGGTCAGAGCCAGCCGGACCGGACCAGCTCGGGTTCGCCATCGGCCCCGGCCGGCGCTGCGGTGCGCGGCGGGCGGCCGAGCTCGCCGGCCTGCACCCGGTCGAGCAGCCTGCGGGTCGCGTCCACGATCTCCGGTGCGGCGGCACGAAGATCGGCCGCGTCGTCCGGACCGGCGGTGTCCGCCGGGAAGCCGCCCTCGGCCAGCAGGCCGTCCAGATCCGCGAGCTTTCCGGCCAGCCAGCCGAGCGGATCGGCGGACAGCTCGCGGACGAACACCCGGCTGCTCGGGTTCCATTCGCTGAACACCGGATGATGGTGCGTGCGGTCGAAGCTGCCCGGCTGCCCGTCGACCGACTCAAGCAGGTCGGCCCGCCACACCGGCCGGCCGACCTCGATCGGCTGCGCGGAGTAGATCGAGCCCTTCAGCTCGCCCCGGTCGAGCAGCCGCAGCTCCAGCCGGACCCCGTGCTCGGCGCCTTCCTGCCCCTTCTGCGGATTCGGGTCGACGAAGTACAGATCCCCGACCACCACGCCGAGCCGGTCGAACCCGAACATGTACAGCATCCCGCGCCCCTTCCCGGTGAGATCCCGTGCCCATCTCACCGTCGCGCACGGCACGCGGTCCGGTCAACCGAGCTACGGGCCGTGGATCGCGCCGGCCAGGAGCTGGCTGTAGGTGAGCCGGCCGAGCAGTTGGTGGCAGGCGGTGTCCTCGGTGGGCAGTCGGACCAGGTTGTTCTTGTTGCCGCGCTCCTGCCAGAACACCTCCCAGGCGCCGTCCTCGGCCTGCTCGACGCACCAGCAGTACTCGGCGTGGCCGCCCAGGACGACCAGCTCGGACGGGACGCCGATCCGCGCGACCGCATCGGCCAGCTCGGCCAGGTTCACAGCGGGATCTCCTTCAGGTAGCCGGCGTTGACCAGGTCAACGATGGAGGTCGGCAAGTAATACTGCACGCCTCCGCCCGGCTGGCCCATGGCCGGGGCGATCGAGCCCTCCCACACGGGGATCGGCCGGACCACCTCGTAGCGGTGGTACCCGGCGTCCAGGCTGCCCGGCGGCAGCGCCCGGTCCGGGAACGGGGTGCCGACCGGCGAGCCGAACTGGCCGAACCCCGGACCGAACCGGTCGAACTGCTGTCCGGGGGTCATCACGGTAGGGGTGCGGCTCTCCGGCGAGCTGAACCCCTGCGGATGCGCCTGCGGGTCCGGCCACACCAGCTCCGGGTTGCCCCGCGCGTCGGTCCGGCCGGTCGGCCAGTACTGCGCGTTCCAGGAGTCCTGGCCGAGCCCGCCGTGCGGGTCGTAGCTGCCCGGGATCATGTCCTGCACTGCGGGATGGTCCTTCGGTACGCCCGGGCTGAGCGCGTCGCTCACCCGGTTGGGGTTGTTCGCGGCGTCCCGCAGCAGGTTCTGGTCGAGCAGGTCGGCGTGCGGATGCTGGAGCTGGTTGGTCGGGATGGTCCGGCCGGTCGCATCGTAGTCCCGGGGCGGCGGGACCGGGGTCGGGTCGGTTGGCGTGGGATCGGTGCGGGCCGGGGGCACGTCGGTGCCGGTCGTGCCGGTCGGCGTCGTGCTCCCCGGCGTGGTCGGGGTGCCGGTCGTTCCGGTCGGCGTGGTCGGGCTGCCGGTCGTGCCGGTCGGTGTCGTGCTCCCCGGCGTGGTCGGAGTTCCGGTCGTTCCGGGCGTGTCCACGCCGGTGGAGCTCGGCGTGGTGGCCGACGGCGTGGTCGGGGTCGGAGCGTCCACATCGGACATTCGGACCGGGTCCGGGGTGTGCGGGGCGTCCGGGCCGTGCGGTCGGGTGCGCAGCTGGCGCAACCCGTTCTTGATCGCCTCCCAGATCTCGCCGAGCCGGGCCATGATCGGGCGCAGCTTCTCCAGCGACCGGACCAGCTTGGTGATCACGTCGCTGATCCGACCGACCCACTTCGCGATCAGCGCGGCCGCCGCGGACACCACGTGCGGGGTGGCGAAGCCGAGGGTGAGGCCCAACTCGGCGAGCCACTGCGGGATCCGGATCAGCAGCGTGGAGATGCACTCGGCGACCAGGTCCCGCACGATCCCGCGGATCGCGCCGACCAACATGCCGACCGCCTCGGTGACCGTGCCGATGGTGGCCGCCGCGGTCGCCGCCGCGGTGATGTGCTCGCCCTGCTGGCCGGTGTTGGCCCGGTAGGCGTCGGCCGCCCGGCCGTGCCAGGCCGAGGTGCCGGTCTCCACCTCGGTGCGGAGCTGCTGGCCGGTGTCGGCGACGGACCGCGACACGTTGTTCCAGGTGGCCGCGTAGGCGGCGATCTGATCGGCGTCGCCGGCCAGCCAGTTCAGCGCCTCGCGCAGCGGCCGGATCTGCTCGATCAGCCAGGACACCGCGTACTGCCCGAGCGTGCCGATCGGATCGAGGGCGAGGGAAAGCATCTCCAGGCCGGTGCCGAGCACCCCGAGACCGCCCTCGACCCAGGAGCCGTTCTGCACCCCGTTGTAGATGTCCACCGCGGACTCGGCGATGCCGATGCCGGTGTAGCCCCGGGTGGAGTCCTGCCGTTCGGCGAGCAGCGGGTTGGTCATCGCACACCGCCGAAGGTCCGGCCGGCGGCCTGGTCGAAGCCCTCGTAGCTGCTCGCCGTGTCGCGCACGCCGCCCGCGGTGGCCGACATCGTGTCGGCTGCCTGGGAGATCGCCTCGACTCCCGGCCGGCTGACCGCCTGCACGATCGGCACGAAGAACTGGCAGATCTGGCCGTATGCGGCCGTCCCCAGATGCACATGGTTGGCGGCTTCGAACGCGGTGACCAGCTGCCGGTGCAGCGTGTCCAGCCGTGCCGCGTGCGCCCGGATCTCGCCGACCAGGACGCCGTATCCCTCGGACACCGTCATCTCCCTCTTGCCGTCAGCTGAACACCGTCGAAGGTCCGTCGTCGTCCTCGTCGTCCGTGCGCCGGTGCCGAGGCTCCCGGGCCGGGGGTGGTGGCGGCGGCGGCTCGTCGACCGGCTGATCGCCCAGCCGCAGCTCGTCGTCCGGGGCCGGCGGCTCGGGCTCGGGCTCGGGCTCCGGGAACCGCTGCCGGTAGGAGGCCACCATGCTGGCCACCGTCGCCGGGTCGTCGCCGACCGTGCGCTGCATGACGTCGGCGACCTTGTCGGTGATGCGCGCCTGCGCCCGGCGCATGGTGGCCAGCACCAGCGCCGCCAGCTCCGCCCCGGACTTCTCCCGGCTCCGGTCGCTGATCCGCAGGTCGGTGACCAGCCCGCTGGACGCCACCGTCACCTCGACCAGCTCGTCCGGCGACGTCTCGGTCACCGTCACCTCACCGACCTGCGCCTGCATCACCTGATACCGCTGGGCTTTGGCCTCAACGGCGGCCGCCCACCGGCGCACCTCCAGCTCGGTCTGATACCCGTCGCCACCGAACGAGGGCTCACTCACCACGCATCTCCAGTCCAGACTCCGCCCCGACCGTCTGATCCGACGGTCGGCAGGGAGTATGCCGCACCCCGCTCCGGCCCGATGCACTTTCCCCTCGGTATTTGCAGCCGCTACCGGGCACGGGCGGCGGGGAACGCCCCGCCGCCCGGCCCGTGGATGGTGCGCTACCGCCGGGAGACCCGGATTTCGGTTGCCGAGGTGACGGCACCGGGGTCGGTTCCGACGAACTGGAACTCGTCGCCGTCCGGGGACACGTAGATGTCGAAATGGGTAGTGACGCCGGAGTTGGTGAAGGCCGCCGTTCCGGTGCAATCGGCGTTGATCTGATAGGTGCCCGTGTTCGGGGTGCCCGGGATGATCACACCGTTGATGCTGGTGGTGACGACACCGGCGATATTGCCCGCGCCGTCGTAGTGTTCCACTCCGGCCAGGGCGAACGGGGTGGTACTGCCGCCGGCGACCGTCCAGCCGCCGGACGCGAAGGTGTAGGTCCCCTTCAGCGTGGCGTTGCTGCAGGACGGCGCCTTGGCGGCGGCGGAGGCGGTCAGCGCCGGAGTGAGCACGAGGGCAAGCGCACCCGCGCCGAGCACGGCGACAATCGGCACCGAACGGATCCGATTTTTGGTCGAGGACATGCGAATTCTCCTGTCATCAATGGACACTAGAATACCCGGGTTCAGTCACTCTCGCCCGCAGAATTGAATCGCGCAAGCGCGTGTACCGCCACGCGGAACACAAATTTGCTCCGTGATCAGAAAGCCACTGTACGCATTCCACTGCCGGCAATTTCGGTGACAGATAAAGTGACAACAATGCGATCCGGTGAGCGCGGCGGGTTCCGCGTCCAGTGCCGAGGGGCGACCCGGAGGGGCTGGATGGAAGATGCGGGCGGTGCGCGTGGTCGGGCACAGTGTGACCGGCAAAATAGTCGTTTCCGATCATTGGAGCCGGTCATGCGTCACCCCGCTCGCTACGTGCGCCCCCTTGCCGCCGTCGCGCTGACCGCCGGACTTGCGGTGGTCGCCCCGGCACCAGCGACCGCGGCACCCGGCCAGACCCTGGCCGACCGGATCGTCGCGGCCGGCCCGGACTGGCGGGCCGAGCTCGCCGCGGAACTGGCCGCACTGCCGGACAAGGAGACGACCGTGGCGGGACCGCTCCGCGGGCAGGTGCTCGCCGCCACGCTGCGGTTGCCCGGCACCGTCGAGCTGACCGGCGACACCACGATCATCGCCCGCGAGCTGGTGTTCACCGGCGGCGCGCTGCGGGTCAACGGGAACGGCCACCGGCTGGCGCTGTACCCGGTGGCCGGGACGCGGCCGGACCAGGCCGGCGTTCTCGACGTGATCACCATCGACACCAGCGCGCACGACGCTCCGGGCGGCAACTCCGGATCCAACGGGTTCTGGGGCAACTCGGGATATTCCGGCTCGCGCGGCACCGACGGCACGGATCCGTTCTTCTGCGCCGGAAGTCCCGGTGGCCAGGGCAGCAACGGCGACCGCGGCGACTCCGGCGGCCGCGGCGGGGACGGTGCGCGGGCCGACTCGGGCACCGACATCTCGCTGGACATCCCGGACGGCTCCGCCGACTCCTACCGGCTGATCAGCCGGGGCGGCAACGGCGGAGCCGGTGGCAGCGGCGGCGCGGGCGGCTTCGGCGGGAGTGGCGGTGACGGCGGCCCCGGCGGCGACCAGTACTGGTACTGCTACACCGGTCAGTGGCCGGGCGCGCCCGGTGGCCCCGGTGGGAACGGCGGCGAGGGCGGTCGCGGCGGTGACGGCGGCACCGGCGGATCCGGCGGAAACGCCGGAGCCATCCGGGTGACCTACCCGGCCGGCTACGACATCGGCCGCATCCAGTACGACAGCAGCGGCGGGAGCGGCGGGAACGGCGGCAGCGCCGGCCATGCCGGACCTGGCGGTGCCGGTGGCTGGGGTGGCTTCGGCGGCTCCGGCTACCCCTACGGCCCGAACGGCCAGCCGGGCCTCGGCGGCTTCTTCGGCTCCTCCGGCAACCCCGGCGGCAACGGCTCACCCGGCGCCGGCGGCGCGGTCACCTTCACCCAACGCTGAGCCGGCAGCCAGTACCGCGGGTGCGCCCGGAACCAGCCATACTGTCAGCGAAGCACCGGCGCGGGCCGGACCGTCCACAGTGTCCATTGCCGGAAGGAGACCGTGATGGCGCAAGAGCAATCGCTGTGGCGGGCGGTTCGGTGGCCGGTGGCCGTGGTGCTGCTCGGGCTGGTGGGCGTCGGCGTGGCGACGCTCCTCGACGAGGTCTTCACCAGCGAATGGTCGTTGACCATCGGGGCGCCCTCGCTGTGGGTGCTGGTGATCGGCGCCGTGTGGCTGGCGGTCGCCGTCGTCATCCACCTCGTCCGCCGGAACCGCGCCACCTGATCAGTGCCAGGCCAGCGCCTGCCTGGTCGCCCAGTACCCGGCCGCGGGCTCGGCCAGGCCGTTGAGCCGGTCCAGGTCCGCCCGGGTGAGGGTGAGGTCCGCGGCGGCGAGGTTGCTGGCCAGTTGGGCCGTGCTGGCCGGACCGAGCAGCACGGTGTCGGCCCACGGTTGCGCCAGCGCCGCGGCGATCGCGACCGCGTCCGGGGTCACCCCGTGCCGGTCGGCGATCCCGGCCAGTTCGGCCGGCGGCGTCACCGCCAGCCGTCCGTTGGCCAGCGTTTCCTTGACCAGCACGTGAATCCCCGCCTCGCGCGCCCGCCGCAGCGCCGGACCCACCGACGGCTCAAGAACGTTCCATGTGGACTGCACCGCGGTGAACACCGGCCGCCCGGCCACCCGCAACGCCAACCCCCGGTCGACGACCTCCGCCTGCGCCGGTCCCGACGTGGAGAACCCGACCCGCATCCCTCCCTCCGCCAACCCGGCCAGCGCCGCCAGCAGCGCCTCGTCGCCGAACAACGGACTGTCCACAGTCAGCGAATGCACCTGATACAGCGCGATCCGCCCACCCAGCAACGCCCGGCTTTCCGCCCACTGCGCGCGAAACCGCGCCAGCGAGTGCTCCTTGACCTCGTGCACCTCCGCGTCGGTCCGCCACTCCCCGGTGTAGGCATACCCCCACTTGCTCGACACCGTCACATCCGCCACCCCACGCTCCCCCATCCACCCCGCCAGAAACTCCTCCGCCAACCCGTACGACCGCGCCACATCCACCCACCGCACCCCCCGCGCATACGCGGCATCGAGCACACTCCAACAAGCCGCCCGCATCGCCCCCACCGACCGCTCCCCCGGCAACGCCTCAGCCCGCCCCACATTGATGTACGCCGGCCGCCCCAACGAAGCCAACCCCACACCCACCCGCATCAGCACACCTCCGAACCGGAGCGTCCCACAGAGCCACGAACCGCCGCACCCGATGACCCGCGAGGTCGACGTAAATTCGTAACGCCACCTCGGTTGTCACCGACGTACCTCCCGCAGCATCGGCGGGCGCTGCTGCCCGGCTCGAGGAGGCGTCGGCATGGAGATCGCGGAGCGTGCGCAGGCACTCGCGCTGAAGATTCGAAAGCACAAGGCCAGCATCGAGACGGAAGAGGCGACGAAGAACGCCTTCGTCATGCCGTTCATCAGTACGGTGCTCGGCTACGACGTCTTCAACCCGAGCGAGGTCATCCCCGAGTTCACGGCCGACGTCGGCCTGAAAAGGGGCGAGAAGATCGACTACGCCATCGCCCATGACGGACAGGTGCAGGTGCTGGTCGAGGTAAAGAAGATCAACGACCCGCTCCGTATCGAGCACGCTTCCCAGTTGTTCCGGTACTTCGCTGTCACGAACGCCAGAATCGCGATCCTGACCAACGGTGAGACCTACCATTTCTACACGGACCTCGACGTTCCCAATCGGATGGACGCCAAACCCTTCCTGGTGTTGAACTTCTCGGACATCGACGACACCCTGCTGCCCGAGTTGGCCAAGCTGACCAAGGAGTCCTTCGATCTCGACTCGGTGATCAGTGCCGCCGGTGAACTGAAGTACATCGGACAGCTCAAGCGCGTCCTGGCGGCCCAGTTCAAGCAGCCGGAGGACGAATGGGTCCGGTTCCTGACGACACGCGTCTACGATGGCTCGTTCACGCAGCGGATCCGTGATCAGTTTCTCCCGCTCGTACAGAAGGCCGCCCGCCAGTTCTTGAACGAACAGGTCAACGACCGGCTGAAGAACGCCCTGGGCGGACCGGATTCCTTCGTCAGCGTCACAACCGGTT
>NZ_DASUCC010000142.1:0-46234 GCF_035762905.1 Actinophytocola sp. | reverse complement strand
CGGCGACCCCTGGGCCAACTGGCTGTTCATGCTCGGCCTGGCCGGCATCGGCATCGCCCTACTGACCGGCGTCGCAATGCGCATCGCCGCGGTCAGCGGCTCGCTGATGCTGCTGCTGATGTGGGCCGCCGAATGGCCACTTGCCCAACACACCGCCACCGGCGAACTGACCCGCTCGACCAACCCGATCCTCGACGACCACATCATCTACGCCCTGGTCCTGCTCACCCTCGCCGCCCTCTACGCCGGCCGCTACTACGGCCTGGGCCGCCGCTGGGAACGGCTCGACATCGTGCGCCGCAACCGCTGGCTGATCTGACCCACCCCCGACACGCCCGGCCGGGGCCCCGCCCGGCCGGGCCTTCCCATCAGGACGACAGGAGGTTCGTGATGAAGCACCGAAAGATCCGCAACGTCATGACCACCGACGTGGCCACCGTCGCGGAATCGGCCCCGTTCAAGGACATCGTCTTCGAACGCAACCTCGACACCGTGGTCGACCCGGCCACCGTCACCATCCAGGTGCACGACGGCATGGTTTCCCTGCACGCCAACTCCAACGCCGCAGCATGGTTCCCATCGCCGAAGCCCTCACCCGCCGCGTCGACGGCGTCATCGACGTCCACTCCGAACTCACCTACGCCTACGACGACACCCACCTGCACATCCCCGACGCCATAGCCGTCGACATCACCCACGAAAACTGAACGCGACCAAAGACCCCACCGGTGTGGGACCTCAGACCGGCGCGGCACCGCCAGCCCTCCTGTTGTGCTGAACCTGTCGCGAGCTTGCGAGCGAACCGTGAACACCGCCCTGCCGCCGAGCCTGCGAGGCGGCAGGATTCAGCGGACGGAGGTGAGGACGATGAGCGAGTGGGAGAACTTCGCCGCCAGCGAGGAGGCCCGGAGGGACGTGCTGTCCCGGGCCGGCCACACACCGACATCCGGCGACCCGGTCCGGCGGCTGGTCGACGCCGCCATCTACCGGGAGACCCACCACAGCACGCCGCCGCCCGGCCGGGACGGCGGGACGGCGCCGGACGAGACCCAGGTCTGATCGGCTGGCCTCAACGGGGGCGCCCGTCGAACGCGGCGACCAGCCGGTCGCTGATGCTGAGCACGCGGGAACGGCGGCTACCCAGGTGAAGGCGGAGTCGATGTCGGCCCGCCAGGGCAGCCAGCCGGTCAGCGCGACGACCCCCGTGGTCGACGCTCACCCGCACTGTGATCGCCGGCGAGCTCATCAGCTCCCCGGCGGTGAGCCGTCCCACATCCCGGCCGTGCCGCCGCCGGGACTTCCGGCCGCTGCGCAACAGGTCCGCTCGGACACCACGCCGAGCACCCGACCGGTCGCGGTGACTACCTCGACCGCGCCGATCCCCCGTCGGGTGAGCAACTCCAGCACGGCCTTGTACGGCGTGCACGGCGACCGCACCTGGATCACGGGTCATCACCGTGGCCACGGTCGTCGCGGTGACCTGAGTGATCATCGTGTGTCCTCTCGTCGAGGCGCCCGACGACCCACTCTGATCGACCCGCGCCGCCGTGGACACCGACCGCGGACCTCCATCGGCGGACCTTCGACCTCGATCGCCGCGCCCGGCCGCCGGTGGGGCCCTTGGTCCCGCCGCGGGTAAGCCGTCGGTCTCTGGGGCCCGAACCGGCGACGCGGGACGATCGAGCCAGCGACAACCGATGGAGGCGACGATGGCCTGGCTGACCCGGGACGGTCTCGACCGGTTGGTCGAGGTGCTGCGGGAGCGTGGCTACCGGGTGGTCGGTCCGACCGTGCGGGACGGGGCGATCGTGCTGGACGAGCTGTCCTCGGCGCGGGAGTTGCCGGCCGGGTGGGGTGTCGAGGTCGGACCCGGGCACTACCGCCTGCGGCGCCGTGCGGATGACGCGGTGTTCGCGCACAGTGCTGGATCTCAGTCGTGGAAACGGTTTCTGCATCCGTCCCGGGCGAAGTTGTGGTCGGCCGAACGGGATGAGGCCGGGTTCCGGGTGAGCACCGAGGAGCCCGAGCCGGTTCGGTATGCCTTCCTGGGGGTGCGGGGCTGTGATCTGGCCGCGATCGGGGTGCTGGACCGGGTGCTGGATCACGGCGGCCGCTACCACGACCGGCGCGCGGGGATCTTCATCGTCGCGGTGAACTGCACCGAGCCGGGTGGGGTGTGTTTCTGCGCGTCCATGGGCTGCGGGCCCGGTGTGGGCGCGGGGCATGATCTGGCGCTGACCGAACGTGCGGACGGGTTCGTGGTCGAGATCGGCAGCGAGCGGGGCGCCGAGGTGCTCGCGGCGGTGCCGACGCGGCCGGCCGCACCGGACCAGGTCGAGGCGGCGCGTGCCGCGGTCGACGCGGCCGCGGACCGGATGGGCCGGGCCATGCCGGCCGCCGACCTGCCGGACGTGCTGACCGCCAGCCGGGAGTCCGACCACTGGACCGACGTGGCGAGCCGGTGCCTGATGTGCGCCAACTGCACCATGGTCTGCCCGACCTGCTTCTGCACCACCACCGAGGATGTCACCGATCTGACCGGTGACCACGCACAGCGGTGGGAGCGCTGGGCGTCCTGCTTCGAGCTGGACTACTCCTACATCCACGGCGGCGAGGTGCGCACCTCGGGAGCCAGCCGCTACCGGCAGTGGCTGACCCACAAGCTGGGCACCTGGCACGACCAGTTCGGCACCTCCGGATGTGTCGGATGCGGACGGTGCATCGCCTGGTGCCCGGCCGGTATCGACCTGACCGCCGAGATGGCCGCCCTCGTCGAGCAACGGAAGGGAGCAGGCGATGACCACCGCGACGACACCGCGCCGGGCTGAGGCCGACCCCTGGCTGCCGCTTCCCTACTATGTCGCCGCCAACCACACCGAGACGCCGGACACCGCGACCCTGGTCCTGCGCCCGGAAAGCGAGCCAATTCGGCCGTTTCTGCCGGGCCAGTTCACCATGCTCTACGTCTTCGGCGTCGGTGAGATACCGATCTCGGTCAGCGGCGACCCGGAGGCGGATGACGGTGCGCTGGTGCACACCATTCGCGGGGTCGGCGCGGTCAGCCGGGCACTGCGGCACGCGGAGCCGGGCACGGCGGTCGGGGTGCGCGGCCCGTTCGGTACCGCGTGGGATCTCGACGGGCCGGCCGGCTCGGACCTGGTGCTGGTCGCCGGAGGCATCGGACTGGCGCCGCTGCGGCCGGCCCTGCTGCACGCCCTGCGGCATCGTCGCCGCTACGGCCGGATCGTGCTGATTGCCGGCGCGAGAGCGCCGGCCGAACTGCTGTTCACCGACGAGCTCGCGGCGCTGTCCGCCCGCGACGACATCGAGCTGGCGGTGACGGTCGATCGCCCTGGCGCCGGTTGGATCGGCGGTGTTGGCCTGGTCACCGAACCGCTGGCCGCGCTGCGGCTGACTCCCGAGCGCACCACCGCCCTGCTGTGCGGACCGGAACCGATGATGCGGTTCTGCGCCAGCACCCTGCTGGACAAGCGGGTCCCGCCGGCACGGATCCAGGTGTCCCTGGAGCGCAACATGAAATGCGGGATCGGGCTGTGCGGCCACTGCCAACTCGGCCCACTGCTGACCTGCCGGGACGGCCCGGTGGTGCCCTACCCCGTCGCCGCACCGCTACTCGAGGTCCGGGAGCTGTGATGAACCAACCAACACTGGCCGTGTGGAAGTTCACCTCGTGCGACGGCTGCCAACTCACCCTGCTGGACTGCGAAGACGAACTGCTCACCCTCGCCGGCACCATCCACATCAGCCACTTCCTCGAAGCCACCAGCGTCTCCGAACCCGGCCCGTACGACGTGTCCATCGTGGAAGGCTCGGTCAGCACCCCGGAGGAAGCCGAACGCATCCGCTGGATCCGGGACCAGTCCCGCGTGCTGATCGTCATCGGCGCCTGCGCCACCGCGGGCGGCATCCAGGCCCTACGCAACTTCGCCGACGTCAACGAGTTCACCACACTCGTCTACGCAGCACCCCAACACATCCACACCCTCGCCACCAGCACCCCGATCTCCGCACACGTCCCGGTGGACTACGAACTGCGCGGCTGCCCCATCGACAAACGCCAACTCCTCGAAGTGCTCACCGCCTACCTCGCCGGCCGCAAGCCCGACCTGCCCGACACCAGCGTGTGCACCGAATGCAAACGCGCGGGCATCACCTGCGTCATGGTCGCCCACCACACACCCTGCCTCGGCCCGGTCACCCACGCCGGCTGCGGCGCCATCTGCCCCGCCTACCGACGCGGCTGCTACGGCTGCTTCGGACCCATGCGCGACCCCAAGGTGCCCGCACTCCTGCCCCTGTTGCGCCGGTGCGGCATGAGCGAGGACGACCTGCGCCGGGTGTTCCACACCTTCAACACCGCCGCCCCCGCCTTCACCGACCAACCGCAGTAACCTCCCGGCGCGGCCGGACGGTCACCGCGACCAGCACCGAACCACCGACCAGGAAAGCAACACCGACACCCAGCAGCGACCACGCGACCGGACCCAGGAACGGCGCGGTCGCGCCGATGTCGAGATCCGCGCGCACGCCGGAACCCGCGTCGGCGTTCATCACCACCAGCGACCAGTTTCCCGGTTGCGGATTCCAGGTCAGCGACAGCGGAGTCGCACCGGAGGTCGACGCCACCCAGAAATCCTGCCGGGTCGGCGCGGCCGGTGGACGGATGCCGGCCATCGTCCGGAAGGCCTGCATCATCCCCGGATGCCGCTCGTCAAACCGGCCGTGCGGCACCGCGGCCAGGTACCGGTTCACGTCCTCGGTCCTGCCGATGCCCACGAACAGCGGACCGGTACCGGACCCCGTGGCCTGGACCCGAACCTGGCCAAGCCAGGTGACCTCGGCCGGGGCGCCGGTCCCCCGTTGGACCACGTCGGCGGCGTCGAACCGCAGCGCGTATCCCGGATCAGTGAACCGCTCGATGCCCGTGGTGACGTAGCCGGCCGCATCGCGCTGGGTGCTGTCGAACCACAGCAGCGTGCCACCGCCCGCGGCCGCGCCCAGACCGGTGACCAGCAGCAGCGCTCCGACCACCACGCCGGTGACCCGGCCGGCGGTCCACCCGGCCGGCGTCGATGCCGGCTCGTGTCGCGGCTGCTCGTCGCGCGGGCCGGCCGGGTCGGTGCCGCCGGTGTCCAACCGGAACGGTGGGTACTCGTCGGTCATCAGCGCGGTGTAGGCGCCGACCCGGAACACCCAGCGGTCCATACCCAGCACGAGGTCGTAGACCTCGCGCGGGTAACGGCCGGTGAACAGCAGCACCACCCCGGCGATGACCGCCAGCAGGGTGATCAGTCCACCGCCGAAGCGCCACAGCACGAACCCGCTGCCGATAAAGAAGGCCAGCACCAGATAGTGCGGCAAAGCCAGCAGCCACCACTTGACCAGAACCAGACCGCGGGAAAGCCGCTCCGGATAGGCCACGTCCAGCGTGGCCGGATAGTCCGGCTCGGCGCCGAGCGAGAACGGCGGATACCGGTCGGTGGCCAGCGCACCGTAGCCGTAGTACCACACCCGCCAGGTCCACCGCAGCACCCCGACGTTGAACTCGAAGATCGACCTCGGGTAGCGCCCGGAGAACAGGATGGCGAAGAACACGACCACCGTGAGCACCGTGAAGGCCAACCACAAGAAGGAAAGCACGATGAAGTGCGGGATCAGCAGCAGCCACTTGACCAGCCACAGACCACGACTGGGCTGCTCGTCCAGCCGCGCGTCCAAGCGGATCGCGGAAGAAGTCGTCGTTGTCATACCCCCACGCTCATCCCGCCGCACCGGGCGCCCCAGAGAACGACGGTCCGTCCGGTACGGACGGAGGTCCCGGGCCACATGGGGCCTGCGGCACTGCCGCCAGCCCGGCCGGCGGCGCACGGTGACGGTATGACACGAGTACTAGTGGCCTTCGCCAGCAAGATGGGATCGACCAAGGACATCGCCGAGGCGATCGGCGCGGAACTCCAGAAGCACGGCCTGCGGGCCGAGGTGCGCAACGTCCGCGAGGCCGACTCCCCCGACTACTACGACGCGGTGGTGCTGGGCAGTGCGGTCTACGCCGGCCGGTGGCGGTCCGAAGCCACCCACTGGGTCAACCGGCACAGCGCGGAGCTGGCCCGGCATCCGGTGTGGCTGTTCGAAAGCGGCTGGATCGACAACCGACCCGAGAAGCTCACCGCCTCGCCCGGCGGCCGCAAACGCGCCGCCCGCATCGGCGCCGAAGCACCGACCGTCTTCGGCGGCCGACTCGACCCCGGCCTCGCCACCGGGTTCTTCGACCGCCAACTCGCCAAGCGGATGCCCGGCGACTCCCGCGACTTCACCGAGATCCGTACCTGGGCCGGCCAGATCGCCGACACGCTGGCCACCGCGGCGAAGGGATAACCGACAAGGAGCCCGTCATGTCCGCCACCCGACCCGATCACCTGGCCGTCCGCGGTGCCATCGCCCTGGCCACCCGGGCGCCATCGGTGCACAACACCCAGCCCTGGCGGTGGCTGGTCGGCGACGCCAGCGTGCACCTGATGGCCGACTGGAGCCGCCACCTGCCGGCCACCGACCCGGACGGCCGCGACCTGCTGATCAGCTGCGGCGCCGCGTTGCACCACCTGACCGTCGCACTGGCGTCCTACGGCTGGGCCGGCGCTGTCCAACGCCTCCCCAACCCGGCCGACCGCGCCTACCTGGCCGCCCTGGAGCCCGGGCCATACCTCCCGTCCGAACAGGACATCGCGCTCGCGGCGGCGATCCCGAAGCGCCGGACCGACCGGCGGCGATTCTCCTCGTGGCCGGTACCCACCGGACACCTGAACCTGTTGCTGCGCCGGGCCAGCCGGGCCGGGGCCCTGCTGGTTCCGGTTACCGAACCGCCCATCCGCCGCCACCTCGTCCGCGCGCTCGCCGAAGCCGCCGGTCGCCAGGCCAACAGCCCCGGCTACGACGCCGAGCTGGCGCACTGGACCGGCCGCCGCACCCGCACCCAGGACGGCGTCCTGGCCGCCAGCACACCAGCCGGGCCGAGGTGGCATGGCGACACACCGATGCGGCAGTTCACCAGCGGAACACTCAATGAGTCCACAGTGGAGGATGACGACGCCGGCGCGCTGCTCGTGCTCGCCACACCCGACGACGATCCCCGATCCCGGCTGCGCGCCGGCGAGGCCGCCAGCATCGTGCTGCTCACCGCGACCGACCTGATGCTGGCCAGTTGCCCACTCTCCCAGGCACTGGAAGTCGCCGGCACCCGGGCCGCGATCCAGGAACACGTACTCGACGGCGCGGCCGTGCCCCAACTGATCCTGCGGATCGGCTGGGCCCCGACCGCCGCCGAACCACTCCCGGAAAGCCCGCGCCGACCGGTGCACCACGTGATCGGCTACCTGCCTGGTATGGCACCGAGAAGACGGCAACAATGACCCGACAGCGCCTTACAAGGCGTCGAGTTCGGAGACGGTCTCCGCGCGGTAGGTCAGGTCGTCCACGACGCCGACCACGCCCGGGACGGCCCAGGACAATCCCCGCGCCACCAATGCTTCGCTGTGCAGGTCCAGGCTTCCGTCCAGGATGACCACGCCATCGCGGACCCGCACGGTCACCCGGCCGGCGACGTGACCCAGACCGGCCCGCAGGGCGGAATCGACATCGGCCCGGATGTCGTGGTCCGGGCGCAGGAAGGTGCGCAGCACGTCGCGCCGGGACACCACGCCCACCAGGTCGCCGTCGGCGTCGAGGACGAACAGCCGCCGCACGCGCCGTTCCGCCATCCGGCGGGCGGCGACCGCGACCGGCTCGCCCGGCCCGATGGTGAACACCGGCGCGGACATCACCTCGGCCGCGCACAGCCCCCGCGCCCGCGACCAGCGCGCCCGGCGGGCCGGGCCCAGCGGCCGGGCGTCGGTACCCGCGTGGAACTCCTGCTTGGCCAGCACGTCCGCCTCGGACACCACGCCGACCAACTCGCCCTGCGCACCCACGACGGGCACGGCGGCGATGCCGTTCCCGGACAGCACCGCGACCACCTCTTTGAACGGCGTCCGCGGTGTCACAGTGATCACCTCGGTGGTCATCACCGAGGACACGGTCGATTCCCGCATCGCGAGCCTCCTCTCTCAGCCGCGCAGGCGGCGCAGGAACGGGTCAGTGGGGTGGCGGGGTTCGATCCGGATCCGGGCATCGACCGCCACACACCCGGTTTCGGTGACCACCAACGGGTTAAGGTCAAGTTCGGCGATCTCGGGGAGGAGTTCGGCCATCCGGCCGACCCGCAGCAGCACGTCGCTGATGTCATCGGTGGGCAGCGGATTCTTCGCGTTCGGGCCGAACAGGGCCGGCGAGCTGCGCAGGCCGTGCACCATGCGTTCGACGTCGGTGTCGGTCAATGGGGCCAGGCGGGCGGTGCGGTCGGCGATCAGGTCGGTGTCGGTGCCGCCGAGACCGAACACGACCAACGGCCCGAACAGCTCATCGGAGCTGACCCCGACGATCAGCTCACGGCCGGCCGGCACCATCGGCTGGACCTGCATCCCACGCAGCGCGGCGCCGAACCGTTGCGCCAGGGTATCCACGGCGGCGCGGACCTCGGTCTCGTCGGCGAGGTCGAGCAGCACCCCGCCGGCCGCGCTCTTGTGCAGTGCCGTGTCGGCGATCGCCTTGATCGCCACCGGGGCGCCGAACCGGCGCCACGCGGCCACGGCCTGCTCGGCGTCCTCGGCGATGATCGGCCGCAGTACCGGGATCCCGAAGGACTCCAGCAGCGCGGTGACCTCCAACGGCTCCAGCCAACCGCCAGACGGTAGGGCGGAGAGGTGGGTACGGACCAGGCCGGTGGCGCCCGGCACGGCCAGTCCGGTCAGATCCGGGACGTGGCCGGCGGGGTGGCGCCGCCAGGCGGCGTAGCGGGCGATCCGGCCCAGAGCCGCGGCGGCCGGGGCCGGGTCGGCATAGCAGGCGATCGTGGACGAGGTCGCGGCCAGGCCGGTGACCGACGCCAGCTGTCCTGGTCGCACCGCCAACACCGGCTTGTCCAGACTCCCGGCCAGGGTGACCACCGCGGTGATTGGATCACCCAGCGCGGTCGGCACACCGGCCGCCATGACCGCGTCGACCTCGTCCGCGGCCAACAGCACGTCCAGGCAGGCGGCGAAGGTGGGCGCATCGACGGTGGCGGTGGTGTCCACCGGGTTGGTGACGCTGGCCTGGGCGGGCAGCAAGGCGCGCAGCGCCTCCGTGGTGGCCGGCGCCAGCTCAGTGACAATGAGTCCGTTGTGGACGCAAGCGTCCGCGGCCAGCACACCGGAGCCGCCGGCGTTGCTCAACACGACCACCCGGTTGCCGGCCGGCAGCGGCTGCCAGGACAGCGCGGCGATCGTATCGACGAGTTCGCCGACTGTGTCCACGGCGATCACCCCAGCCTGCTCGAACAACGCGTCCCGGGTGACCGCGGGTGTGGCCGTGGCGGCGGTGTGCGATGCGGCGGCGCGCTGCGCGACAGTGCTGCCCGCCGGCCGCACCGCCAGCACCGGCTTGGTCCTGGCCAGCGCCCGGGCCACGCGGCTGAACTTGCGCGGGTTGCCGAACGACTCCAGGTACAGCACCGCGATGTCGGTGCGCGTGTCCTGCCGCCACCACAGCAAGAGGTCGTTGCTGCTCACGTCGTACTTGTCCCCCGTGGACACCAAAGTGGACACACCGAGTCCCAACTGGCGCAACGACTCCATCAGCGCGATACCCACCCCGCCGGACTGGGTGACCACGCCGACCCGGCCGGCCGGCGCCGCCCCGCGCGCGAACGTGGCGTCCAGGCGCACTGCCGGATCGGTGTTGACCACCCCGACACAGTTCGGGCCGACCAGCCGCATGCCGTGCCGGCGCACCGCGTCCAGCACCGCCGGGCCTAGCCGGGATCCGCTCAACCCGGCCGAGATCACCACCGCTGCCCGGATCCCCCGGCGCCCGCACTGCTCCACCGCGTCCGGCACGGCGGCCGCCGGGACACACACCACGGCCAAGTCCGGTACCTCGGGTAGGTCGGCCACCGACGGCCAGCAGCGCACCCCGGCGACCTCGTTGGCGTGTGGGTTCACCGCGGACAGCGTTCCCGTGAACCCGGCGGCCCGCAGGTTGCGCAGCACCGCGTTGCCCACCGACCCGGACCGCCGCCCGGCACCTACCACGGCAACGGAACCCGGCCGCAGTACGGCGACGAGGCTGGCGACATCGGCCACCCGCTCCCGCTCCCCGACCGCCTCCAGATACGTCTCGTCCGGCTCGAGCGAGATCACCACCTGCCGCTCCGGGCCACCACCGGTCCACCGGTAGGCCAGACCGGCGTCCACGAACACCTTGATCATGCGGTAGTTCTCGGCCAGCACGTCGGCCACGAACCGCCGCAGCCCCCGCGCCCGGCCCAACGACGCCAGATGCTCCAGCAGCAGCGTGCCCACCCCATGGGCCTGCGCCGCACCGTCCACCACCAAAGCGATCTCCGCCGAACCCGGATCGGCACCAAGCACCTCGTAGTGCGCCACCCCAACCAACCCGCCGTCCAGATAAGCACCCAGCGCACCATGCCCGTCATCCCGCGCCCGCGCGATCCGCCGCGCCACCGACCCCAACGGAGCCAACGGTCCGAAGAACCGCAGATACTGGTCCCGATCGGACAACCGCGCGTGCAGATCCAGCACCTCCGCCTCATCGGCCGGCCCCAGCTCCCGAACGGCCACCACCCGGCCGTCGGCCAGCAGTGCCCGCACCCCAGGCTCATCCGTCACGGTCATGACTTCTCCCGTCATCGCTTACCCCGACCATGCCGCCGGCACAGAGCTCGCAGTAGAGCCCAACGTACGAGTACCGGCGAGCCCTAGGTCCCTGACCCGGGCTACCGCGCGGTGCTGCCAAGCGGTTCAGATCAGCACGCGTTCGCCGTCGCGGGGCACCACGGCGTTCCAGTCGTGCTCGGTGCGCAGGCGGTTGGCCAGGGTGGCGGATCCCTCGGGTTCCCCGTGTACCAGGTAGGCGGTGTCCGGAGCCGGTCCGGCCGTCGCCCAGGCGATCAGCTCGTCGGCGTCGGCATGTGCGCTGAACGCGTCGAGCACGACGATCTCGGCCCGCACCGGCACGTACCGGCCGTGGATTTTGAGTTCGCGTGCGCCGGTGGCCAGTTGGCGGGCCCGGGTCCCGGCGGCCGCGAAACCGACGACGGCCACGGTGTTGCGCCGATCCGGTAGCAGGTGCTCCAGGTGGTAGAGCACCCGGCCGCCGGTGGCCATGCCCGACGCCGAGATGACGATCGAGGGCATCCGGGGCCGGTTGGCGGTCATCGACTCCGCCACCGTGCGAAGCTCGGCCAGGTGCCCGGGGTTGAACGGATCGCCCGCGTCGGTGAGTTCGGGGCGCACCTCGGTCCAGCGTTCGGCCAGGGCCCGCCGGTAGACCCGCAGCGAGGCCAGCGCCATCGGCGAGTCCACCAGAATCGGCAGGTCGGGAATGGCTTCGGCACGCACGAGCTTGGCCAGTTCGATCAGGATCACCTCGGTGCGGTCCACGGCGAAGGCCGGGATCAGCACGCTGCCGCCGCGGGCGGCGGTGCGCCGGATCGTGTCGGCCAACCGGTCCGCCGCATCCTCGTCGTGCCGGTCGCGGTTGCCGTAGGTCGACTCGAGCAGCAACGCGTCACACGACGGCCGGGGTTGCGGCGGGCACAACACCTGGTGGCCCGGGCGGCCCAGGTCACCGCTGACCACGACGGTCCGGTCCCCCTCGAACCGCAGCCGGGCCCGCGCCGAACCGAGGATGTGCCCGGCCCGGCCGAACTCCAACTCGACGCCACCGGCGACGCTCGCGGCGCACCCGAAGTCCAGCGTGGATATCTGGCGCACGGCGCGGTCGGCGTCTCGCTCGTCGTAGAGCGGCAACGCCGGATGGTGCTTGGACCACCCGTACCTGTTGGCGTGCTCGGCCTCCTCCACCATCAGATGAGCGCTGTCGGCCAGCACGATGGACACCAGCTCAGCGGTCCCCGGTGTGGTGTAGACCGGCCCCCGCCAGCCGGCGCGCACCAGCACCGGAAGATAACCACAGTGATCGAGGTGGGCGTGCGTGAGCACCACCGCGTCCAATTCGTTCAGCTCCAGCGGCGGTGGCCGCCAGTTCCGCCGTCGCAAGGGCGCCAGTCCCTGGAACAGTCCGCAGTCGACGAGCAGCCTCGATCGTCCACTCTGGACCAGGAACTTGCTGCCGGTCACCGTGCCGACCCCACCGAGAAACGTGATCGACGTTGACATGGCGTCACACCATTGAATTGGAGAGGCTGTCGCACCGGTAGGTCACCAGGAACAGGCAGGCCATATGATGCTCGGACAGGGTGATCATGGCTGGGCTCCTCTCGATCCGAGACGTAACAGCCCTGTGCCATCAAGACTGTCCGCGATCACCGGTCGCGCCCATGGCATTTCGAACCCGGCCAACCGGTCACTTGGCCCCGGCCGGCCGTGCCGTTGGTCGGCGCTCGACCATTGCGAGCTCCGCCGCCTCGACCGCGGTCGCGCACAGCACCGCGCTGTTGAGGATCCGCACGCCGTCCTCGCCGATCGCGCCCATCGCCAGCTCCGGCTGGAACGGCACACCCAGCTTGCGCACCACGATCATGTCCAGGGGCGCCCGCAACGCCCGGGCCACCGGGGTAGCCACCGGCACGCCGCCACGCGGCAACCCGAGCACCACCACGTCCCGACCGCGCAACCGATCCAGCAAGCCGGCCAGCCGCCGGCCCGCATCCACCCGGTCCACGAACGACATCACACTTCACCTCCACCCCCAGTGCAGCGCGCGGATGCCCGGCGGCACAGGAGGCGAAAGTCCGCGCCCGACCGGGCATTACGGCGGCGGTCGATCGCGGGTGGTGCGGCTGGCCAGATCACGATGGAGGGCGGCGAGGTGTTCGCGGTCGAGGGTGACGGCGAGCTCGGCGGTGCCGTGCTGGATCAGCTGTTTGGCGCCGGGGCCGGCGTGCGCGAGCAGCGCCGTGATTGGACGGTTCCCGGCCAGGTAGGAGGCGCCGAAGGAGTGGATGCCGCGTTCCAGCGCCGCCTCGGCGAGCAGCTCCACCAACGCGGTGGCCAGTCCGATCCGGCGCCACGCCGGGTCGACCGCGACGGCGAACTCGACGACGCCCTCCTCGAGCGGCTCGTAGCGGGCGACCGCGACGCCCCGTTCGGTGGCGGGGTCGAGCGCGACCAGGGCGAAGCGCCGCACATAGTCCATGGTGGTCAGCCGGGCCAGCAGGGTCGGGGTGAGCCGGGGCGGCGCGCCGAGGAACCGGCGGTGCAACGTGTCCGGATCGGCCGTGCGGATCGCCTCGGCCAGTTCCGCAGCGTCGGACGGCAGAATCGGCCGCACCCGCACGGTGCGCCCGTCGCGCAGCCGAAGCGACCGCTCGTAGGCCACCGGGTAACCCGGCGGCAGCTCGTCCCGTTCGGCCGTCACACCCCGATGATCCCGCATGTCACAGCGTCTCGTTGCGGGCAAAAGTCCCTGTCTGATGCCGGCTTTAGCCCCGCGACCCTGCGCGCGGGCGCGCACATCACCGATGATCTGCTGGCGCGAGTGGCGATCACCCCGACCGGGCGGCGTTCGCCCGCCCGGCCGGCGACGGGTGGGCGACCGTGACCCGGGCGCGGTTCACCGGCCAGGTCATCGCGCTGGCCGAGAAGCTGATCGACGACGGGATCCGCACTGGCGACCGCGTCGTGATCATGTCCGACCGTTCCGGACCGCGTGTCTGTCGGGGCTGGGCTATCGGATACCGCGGCGCACGGCGAGAAGCGCCTCGGTGGTGTCCGGCACGCCGGGTCGGCCGTGTCGGTCATCGGTCACCCAGGTCAGGTCCTCGGTGACGTCGATGACGCCGTCCACCCGGTGCGTCAGTGCTACTGCGGCCGGGATCTGACTGCGGTACTCCAACTGGCCGGTCAGGTGCACCACGCCGTCGCGCACCCGCACGGACACGGTCGCGGGCGTTACCGTCATGCCCAGCTCGTGTTCGAAGATCTCGTGCACGACCTCGTCGCGGATGTCCTCGTCCGGACGCAGGAACACCGGTAACAGGTCGCCCCGGCCGAGAATGCCGACCAGCCGGCCGGCACCGTCCACCACCGGCAACCGGGTGATCTGGTGCTGCTCCAACAACTTGGCCGCGTGCACCACCGACTCGTCCTCGCCGACGGTGATCGCCGGAGTGGTCATCAGTTCGCCGGCCACCGTCGCCTGCGCCTTGGCCCGCGCCCGCCGCCGGCTCGGTAACGCCAGCCGCGCGAGCAGGCCGGACGGCTCGTGCTGGCTCTGTTTCGGCAACAGGTCCATGGTGGACACCACGCCCACTACCCGGTGGTCGTCGTCGGCCACCGGCACCCCGTTCACCCGACGATCCTTCAGCAGCTCGGCGACTGCCTTGAACGGCGTGTCCGGCCGGACCCACGCCACCTCGCGCACCATCAGGTCTGTGATCTTGCTGTGCTTCATCGGATCTCCCAACCATCTAATCCCCCAACTTTGACGCTAAGCGGGTGATCCGAACGGCAGCAGAGTCGAACGAACGCCCAACCCGAGGACTTCCGGCCTCGGGATGCTGCCAGAAGTGGCGGTGCGCCGGCCCGGAAATGATGGGGGTCGGCGCACCGAGTTGACCATGATCACGCGGGGGATCCAGCGGCATGCTGGGCGCGGTAGTCCGCCAGGCTGGCGGGGATCGCGGCCAGCGCGAACAACGTGACCACGACCCCGACGACCCACGAGGTCCATGCCGCACCACTCTGGTCGGCGTAGGAGAACAGCCACGGCGCGACGAAAGCGACCACGCCGCCCGCGGCAGTCGCCCACTCGTCGATGACCGCACCGGGCATCGCCAGCGCGACGAGTGCCAGCCCGACGATCGCCACGCCGATGACCACCATCGCCCACGCGCCACCGGTACTGACGTCCACCCAGATCGCCGACAGCGCCAGGAACGCGCCCGCGATCAGGGTGACCCAGTCCTGGACACGGGTCCAGGGCTTCGACGGTGTGTCTGCCATTTGTTTCACCTCCTCGGCTTTTCGACCGGTTGGTTCCAGTCCCTACGTTGCGTCCGTCCCGGTGGCCTCTCAAGGGACTTTGGTCAGCACTCGGCGTTGTCGAGTCGAAGGTCCCGGCCGGAAGGAGCCGTCGTGACCTTGGGAACGGTGTTCCGCCGGTAGAAGCCTGGGCTGGACAGGCCGTCCAACCGGAAGGGTGGTGCGCGATGACGACTCGACTGGATATCCGTCAGCTCGGGCTCGACACGGGAAAGAAGGCGCGGCTGTACCGGCTGCTCCATCAGCACGGACTGCGCAACGGAACCGCCCTGTTCCTGCCCTACGACCAAGGATTCGAACACGGCCCACGGGACTTCTTCGCCAATCCGGCCGCGAGTGACCCGCGCTACATCGTGCGGCTGGCGATCGAGGGCGGATTCAACGGCGTCGTCCTGCAGATCGGGCTGGCCGAGAAGTTCTACTGGGACTATGCCGGCGAGGTTCCCCTGGTCCTCAAGCTCAACGGCAAGACCGACATCCCGCCCGCCGACGAAGCACTCTCGCCGGTGCAGGCGACCGTCGCCGACGCCGTGCGGTTGGGCGCCGACGCCGTCGGCTACACCCTGTACGTCGGGACACCCGTGCAGGAACGGGACTTCGCGCAGTACCGGCAGGTGCGCACCGACGCCGAGCGCTTCGGCATGCCGCTGATCGTCTGGGCCTACCCGCGCGGATCCGCGGTCGCCGGCAAGGGCGGCGCGGACTCGTTCTACGCCGTGGACTACGCCGCGCGGGTGGCCAGTGAGCTGGGCGCCGACGTGGTGAAGGTGAACTTCCCGCACCCGGAGAAGAAGGCCGGCACGCCCGCGCAGTACACGGCCGAGTTCTCCCCGCAGCAGGCCATCGAGCAGGTGGTGTGCTCGGCCAACCGCACCCTGGTCCTGGTCTCCGGCGGCGAGAAGGCCGGCGACGAAGCCATGCTCGAGAAGGCCCGGCAGTCCCTGGAAGCCGGCGCCACCGGACTGATCTTCGGCCGCAACGTCTGGCAGCGTGAGCACGACGAGTCGCTGCGCTTCGTCGCACGCCTCCAGGAGATCCTGGCCAAGTACCCCAGCGCCTGACCATGCTCACCGGGTTCACCCGACGCCTCCCGATCTCGCCGAGACCGGGAGGCGTCGCATCGGCGGTTGACGAGGTTGGGCGAGGACCTCGCAGGCATCGGGCATGTCTTCGAGGGCGAACCGGTGGGTGATGAACCGGGCGGTGTCCAACCGGCCGGCGGCCCAGAGTCACCCGCCGCAACCATCCGTAGCGGGTTCCGGCCATCGCGGCAGTCATGCCGCGGGCGTTGTCGACCGGCTGTCGTACCTGCCAGTGGTCATCAGCTCGACCACCGATCCGCGGTCAATGTCCACAATCGGGCAGGTGGCGACGACCCGGCCGAGATAGAGCACCACAATGCGGTCGGCGACCGCGAAGACGTCGTTCATGTTGTGCGAGATGAGGATCACGGCAAGCCCGCGCTCGGCCAACCGGCGGACCAGGCCGAGAACGACCTTGGTCTGCGCGACCCCCAACGCCGCAGTGGGTTCGTCCATGATCACCAGCTGGGAGTTCCACAGCACGGCCTTCGCGATGGCCACCGACTGCCGCTGTCCACCCGACAGCGACCGCACCTGCTGGTGAACGGAGCGAATGCTGGTCACCGAGAGGCGGCGCAGGGTGTCGACGGCAGCGGCTTCCATATTCCCCTCGTCGAGCACATGGTGCCAAAGCTTTTCCCGGCCCAGGAACATGTTCTGCACGACGTCGAGGTTGTCGCACAGAGCGAGGTCCTGGTATACGGTCTCGATCCCGAGCGCCGCCGCGTCCCGGGGTCCGCGCAGGCGCACCGGTTCACCGCGCCAGAACAATTGCCCGCTGTCTGGGGTGTAGATGCCGGCGATGCACTTGATCAGCACGGACTTGCCGGCGCCGTTGTCGCCGGCCAGCGCGGTCACCTGACCCGCCGGCACATCGAGGTCGACATCGACCAGGGCCCGCACAGGCCCGAAGTTCTTGCAGACTCCCCGCAACCGCAGCAACGGGTCATTCGGCCGGTCAGACATGACCCCTCCCTACTGTCGGCAGTCCGATGACGTGGCACCCACGTTCACAACTCAATCCTGGGCCAACGAGACAGAACTCGGCAGAGACCTTCGCCGCGACCACGTCGGACCAAAGTCCAACCGATCACGGTATGTACCCCACCGTGGTCGAGGAGCGAGTCGCGGTAGCACCGGGCGCCCGGTCGCCTGCACCAGAAGCTCCCTCGCCCCTGCCCAGACTGACCCGGCCCACGTCGGCCAGGCGAGGGACGAACAAATACGACCCATCCTGTCGAATGTCCCCGCGCAAGCCGCGGTCCATCCGGCGTGGGCACCGCGAACCATCGGTTGCACAGCACGGGACCTTGGGCCCTGTCCGAGCGCGGCCGGCCTTCCGACGATCGGAGGAGCAGGAGCACCTGTCGGTTCTCTCCTTTCGTCCTGCTGGCAAGGAGTGCTCACGATGATCACGATCGAGTCCACACTCCACCTGGAACGGGTGACCGGCCTGTCCATCACCGAGTTTCTGCTCAACTGCACCGATGAGCGCTACCAACAGTGGTGGCCGGGCACGCACCGCAGATTCCACGTGCGCACTCAGGGCCGCGAGCACCTCGGCGACACCGTCTTCATGGAAGAGTACATCGGGAACCGGCATGTCCGGATGGCCGGCACGGTCGTAGACGTCGTCCCCGGACGCAGGATCGTGTGGCAACTCAAGCGAGTGGTCCGCCTGCCGGTCTGGCTCACCCTCGAGTTGACCGATCGGGACGGCGCGGTCGCGATCCGCCACACCATCCGCGCCGGATACACCGGTGTCGGCCGGCTTCTCGACCCGCTGCTGCGGCTCTACTTCACCGCGGAGTTCACCCGCGCGATGGATGACCACGTCCACACCGAGTTCCCGTTGCTGCGGGACCGGATCCTTGATCCCGGCCCGGCCACCGCGGCGGCGCCGTCCGGCGGCCGAGGTGAGCGCGTGTTGCCCGATCCGGCGGAGCTGTTCCCGGCTAGGCGGGCGGCAGCGGTGCGGGTGGGAAGGCGATCCGGATCGAGGTTGCCCGGATGACCTCGCCGTTGGCGGCGGACTCCTCGGTGAAGATCAGCCATCCGTTGCCGCCGGCTGGTCGGGTGAAGGTGATCTCGCCGTTGAACGGACGCGGCTGGTCACCACCGCCGGTGACAAATCCCTGCCCGATCAGGACGGTGCCGCCGTCCCGGGCGGCCAGCACGCGCACGGTCACCAGTCCTTCGAAGGCGTGTGCCCGCCCGCTGACCCGCACCGGAGACGTGATCTTGTTCCCTGCGGTCGGTGAGACGACCAGGATGGTCGCCGTCCTCGTGGCGGTCACCGTCCACCCGGCCTCCCTGCGCAACGACACCACGGTGACCAGTCCCGGCACCGGTTTGCCGTCCGGCCCGCGCGCCAGGAATGTGACCTGTGCGGTGGCATCACCCGTCAGCCGCAGCGGTCCGGCCTGCGGATCGTTCATGCCGACCACCGAGGTGAGGAACTGCCGGGCGGCCGCGATCCCCGCCGCCTGCTCGTCGGGCGTGCCGATCGGCGGGGACAGCTGCAGCCACTCATAGAAGGCGTCGATGTCGCCGTCGAACGAGTACACAGTGGACCTCATACTGTCGAACTGCTTGACCGTGGTGTCCAGCTCAGCCAGCAACGCCGCGCTGCCGAAACTGGAGCTCGCGCTCGGGATGATCCGGCTGAAATCGTGGAAATCCACGTACGCCACACCGCCGTCCACTCGCACCCCGCGCAGCAGCCCCGCGGTCGCGGCGCTGAACTGCGACCGGTAACCTGCCGCACGCTCACTGGCGGTCGGGCCGCCGAGCAGTTCCCGCACCGCCGCGGTCGCCACCATCTCCGTCCTGGGCACGGTCCGCACGACCGGCACCACCCGAGTGGGGTCGTCCGCCGCACCCTTGTGGAAGTACACCGTGACCGCCATCGTCGCCGGGGACGGTGCGGTGGTCGTGGTGATCGTCGTCGTGGTGGGCGGTGCCGCGCCGGGGGTGCCCGGCTGGTCCCGGGAGACCAGGAACAGGATCCCGGCCACGATGATGACGACACCGGCGAGTGCTCCGCTGGTCGCCCATGTTCGTCGACGGTTACTGAAGATACTCATGGGAACCTCCTCTCCCCATATCCCGACGCAAGCACGTCGTGTGGGTCGGGACCACGGCCAGAAGGCGCCCGCCGACCGCCGAAGGACCCCGAGGAACTGAGGTCATTGGCCCCGTCGCTGACCGCCGGTGATCAGGCTGTCGGCGTCCGCAGCGGCTTCAGTCCTTCCGTGGCTGGCTTTGCAGGGCGTTGAACAGGTTCCCTCCGTGTCGGTGCACACCCATGCCCCGAGCGAGCCGTCCGCGGGTGGGCCGGTGCGGGCGGCGAGCGCGCCGTTGCTGCCGGGCTCACCCTCGGCTCCGGTGATCAGCAGTCGGTACTCCGGGTTGCCGAACGACTGGGCCTTCCAGGCGAACACGGTGGTGTAGAAGCGTTCGGCCCGACACCCGGCCAACCAGATCAGTGCCACGCCGAAGGTCGGCCCGTAGGCCCAGATGGGTCTAGAGGTGCGTCCGAACGCTCCCAGACGGACGGTCGGACACAGGGAAGAAGCACCAGTAGGCGAGAATCCGCCCTCCGGCCGCGCCGGTCCGACGCGGGCCTGCCGGATCTCCACCGCACCGGGCTTGTGACGTCTGCCCAAGTTTGGTCGGCGCCGCGTGCTCATCGACGTCGGGATCGGATCGGGCCGGGTTCCCATCGAAACGTCAGGCTGATGATCATGATGGCGGCCACGCTCCAGGCGCCGACGGTCAGCATGGCCGTGGTGGTCATCGGCCAGGACTGGGTCGTTGGCAGGAATGCCGACTCCATGGCTCGGGTGACCGGTGCCACCGGCAGTGCCGAGGCGAGGTCGTGCAGCCAGCGCGGGGCGTGGGCGGAGGAGAAGAACACGTCGGAGACGAACGCCAGCGGCAGCATCGTGCCGTAGGCGACCGGCAGCGCGGTCTCGCTCTTGGGCACCAGGGTGGTCACGGCCAGGCCGAGCAGGAAGAAGCTGACCGCGGCGAGGCCGCCGGCGCCGGCCAGGTAGCCGATCGTGCGCCAGGAGACGGTGACGTCGAAGGCGATGACCGCGAGGGTCACGATCAGGGTGACGGCGACCACGGAGGTCACCAGCGCGCTGCCCAGCCGTCCGACCAGGTAGGTCCAGGCCGGCAGCGGCGTGCCCCGCAGGCGTTTGAGCACGCCCTCCTCGCGGGCCAGCACCACTGTGGTGATGGTGTTGACGTAACAGGTGTTGAGCAGGCTGAACGCGGCAACCGCGGGAGCGAGGAACTGGGCGTAGTGCAGACCGGGCGGCATCGCGCTCGCCGCGTCCGGGGTGAGCAGGTCCAGGCAGACCAGCAACAGCAGCGGCATGACGATGGCGAAGAAGAAGCCCAGCGGGCTGCGGACCAGGAGCAGCAGTTGGTACCGGATCTGGCCGAGCGCCAGCAGTAGCGCCGGCTTCGGTTTGGTGTGCTGGTCAGTGCGCATCGCCGGCTCCGGATCGTACGGTCGCATCGTCGGTGAGTTGCAGGTAGACGTCCTCAAGGGACGGTCGGGTGACGGTGAGCGAGCGCAGGTCCCGCCGCTGCCGCAGCGCCCACGAGGTGAGGGCGAACAACGCTTCGGTGGGCTGGACGGTGTGCAGCACCAGCCGGTCGCCGTGCCGTTGCGGCGGGCCCCACGGCCCGTCCGGCAAGGACACCGGCACGGACACCGTGTCCCACGGTTGAAAGCTGATCACCGTTTCGGCGACGTCGCGCCGGCCCAGCGCGCTGGGCGTGGACTCGGCGATCAGCTGCCCGCCGGACAGCACGCCCACCCGATCGGCGAGCCGCTGGACCTCGTCGAGGTAGTGCGAGGTCAGCAGGACCGTGGTGCCGTTCGTGCTCAGCTCGTCGATCATCTCCCACGCGCTGCGCCGGGCCGTGGGGTCGAATCCGGTCGTCGGTTCGTCGAGGAAAACCAATTCCGGATCGCCCACCAGGGCCAGCGCCAGGTCCAGCCGGCGCAGCTGACCACCGGACAGCGTCCGGGCCCGGGCCCGGCACTTGTCGGCCAGCCCGACCCGGTCGATGGTCTGCGCCACATCCCTGGGGTGGGCGTAGAAACCGCCGTACAGCCTGACCAGTTCGCCAACGGTGAGTTCGGCGTCCAATCCACCGGACTGCAGAACGATCCCCACGCGTTGCCGCCACCGGCGACCGCCACGCGCCGGATCGACACCCAGCACCCGCACCCCTCCCGCGGTGCGCCGCCGATGGCCTTCCAGAATTTCCACGGTGGTCGTCTTGCCGGCCCCGTTCGGGCCCAGCAGCGCATAGATCTCCCCGCGCCGTACCTGAAAGCTCAAATCGTTCACGGCACGATGAGAGCCGTAGTCCATGCGCAGATGCTCCACGCTGATCGCAAGATCTGAGTTCACACTGTTAACTGTGGCCTCGGGCGACGCGACCACCCAGAGACCTTCGTCTCCCCCGGCGGGGACGATGGCCCTGGGCCACGTCCCGGTCGATGGTCGACGCGGCGGCGGCTCTGGGTGTCCCGGTAGTCAGCGCCGAAGGGAGTGGCGGCGGACGAAACCGATCGCAGCGGTGCCGGCGAACAGCACGATTCCGATGAGCGCCAACCACATCAGGCCTTCGAACGCGAACCCGATAATCGTGGCGATCAGCCAGGCCAGCAGTAGAACAATGATCAGAACCGTGGTCACTCCGTCGTGGACCACATGCTCACCGAGCCCAGATCGAGCCCTCCGTCCCCGGGCGGGAGCGCGGATCCGAGCGGATCACGGTTCGAGTTGCTCGGGAATCGAGTCGACCGGCCCGTCGGGTTGCCCGGTCTTGCCGTCCTCGTCGTAGATCTTGACCCAGTCCACGGTGGGGAACTGCTTGAGCGTCGGGATGATCTCGGTGGCGATGGTGATCACCGACGAACCGTCGCTACTGATCGGTCCGAGCAGCCGGACGTGCGCGACCTTCCACTGGCTGACCCGCAGGTCGGCGAACCCGGTCGCGTGACTGTCCACGAACACCAGCCCGCGCTCGCGCTCGGCCTCGTTCGGGCCCTTGAACAACTCCTGCAGGGCGGCACCGGCCACGGCAGGCTTGATCAGGCGGCGCTCGACCGCGGTCACCGGCGGATCGATGTTGTTGACGATCTTCTGCTGGTCGCCGAAGAAGACCTCCCCGCAGTACCACGGGCTCTGACCGACGTGCGCCACGTCGATCACCAGTCGGCTGCCCGACAGCGCGTAGGCCCGGAACGGCGCCGGATCGCCGGCCGGGTCGACCGCGATCCCGAAGGTCAGAACCCCCTCGAAGTCTCCCGCCCGCTTCACCTGCTTGATCCGCGCAAGCCCCGGCCGCAGGTCGAGGTCGCCGGGCGGCACGGTGGTGTTGCCGTTCTCGTGTGCCGCGGCCCACCGCATCGAGACGAGCAGCTTCGCGCCAGGCAGCATCGGTAGCGGGTTGCCGCTCGGGTCCTCGATGATCTGGTCCACGTAGCTGACCGAGAATCCCGGCGTCGAGGTGTTGTCGCGGAAGTCGAAGACGACCCGATCGTAGCCCTCGTCCGGGTGGTTGCCCGTCCGGACATCGACGAGGATCGCCGTGGGACTGTTCTGCGGTGGCAGCCCTTCGATAATCGGCGACGTGCATTTCTGTGTCATGATTTCTCCACTCCTTCGTCGTGCCACGAGCCTGTCGCACGACAGCGGGTCACTCACCCCCGCGGATTGGCGTGCACTGATTCCGTGTCTCGCCGAGGGCGTGCAGCGATACCCGCATGGCCGATCCTGTGTCGGACGGGCGGGCTGGAGCAGAGTCGAAAGTCCCCAATCTCGCCAACCCGTCGGACAATTTGGCGACCCTTATGCCGGTCGTCGTATGCCGGCTGGGTGGTGACGCTCCTTGACGATGGGCAGGTCCTTGGTCCTGGCGTGGAAGGGCATCCGCCCGTGTCGCACTGGTGCGCGCGGACGGATCGTGGTCTGGACAGGCCGGAATCAGAAACCCTTCCGACACCGAGGAGGCGCTTCGTGACCGCGGCCAAACAATGGAATGTCGAGATCCTCATCGACGAGCACGACGAGCGGACCCGCGCCAGGGCGCGATTGCACACCCGGGACGACACCGCTGTGGTCGGCGTCGGTCTGGCCCGGTGCAATCCGGCCGATGTGAACGTGCCGGAAATCGGCGACGAACTCGCCGCCGCCCGGGCCCTGTCCGACCTGGCCCACCGGTTGCTCGAGACCACCGCCCAGGACATCGAGGCGTTGACCCACCGCCCACCAGGATTGAGTCCGTAGCCATGACCGCCCGTCGTTCCAACCCGCGGCAGCGGCTCGCCGAGATCGCCGGCTACCTCGGCGGCGGCCTGATGCTCGACGGTGCCACGCTGCTGGTAGCCACCTCGTGGGCGGGCGATGGCGGTGCGGACCCGCCCGGATACCCGGCAGCTGACTGAGATTCCCGTCCCCAACTGCTACATCCGCACGGTGTCCGACCGCGCCGAAACACCGGCAATCGCGACGTCCTAGACACCGCTGGTCGGGATCCATATCCTCGGTTGTCAGCGTTGTGCCCTGGTGCGTGGATGCCGAACGTCTCTTGTGGACTCACATGCCGTGGTCGTTGTGGCGGTGGGGTTCGAGCGCAGCCGGCCGGACCCGACCGTGCCGTGCCGGGGAGTGACCTCCGGTCCCCCGACACGGGCCGAAGGTCTGCATTCCGCACCCGAAGATGCCACCGACACTGGAGAGCATGGGACTCTCCGACCATGAACAACCCGGCGGCGGCTCGCCGCACGGCAGGGAAGCCGAGATGACGAACTCGCCGGACGTGCGGGTGGCTCACCAGCCGCATCGCCACGCCCATACCTCGCAGCGCATGACCACGGCTCCGACGCTCGGCGTGGAGGAGGAGTACCTCCTCGTCGACGAGACCACGAAGCTTCCCGTACCGGTGGGGTCCACGACCGTCGCCGAACTGTCCGATGTGGATTTCCACCGCGAGTTCTCCCAGGCGCAGACCGAGTTTGCCACTCCCGTCTGCACCGGCCTCGACGACCTGCGACAGCAGTTGCTGCGTGGGCGCCGCACACTGGCGAAGGCCGCGCGACACCACGGTGCGATGCTGGTCGCGACCGGCGCCCCGCCCCTCGGCAGGCCAGGACCACCGCCGGTCACCGGCAAGCCGCGGTACCAACGGATGGTCGAGCTCTACGGCGCGCTCACCGACGACCAGGGGATGTGTGGTTGCCACGTGCACATCGGCGTGCCGGACCTCGAGCATGCCGTGCGGGCGAGCAACCACCTGCGGCCGTGGCTGCCCGCGCTGCTTGTCCTCGGTGCGAACTCCCCGTTCTTCGACGGCAGGGACACTGGACACGCCAGCTGGCGCACGAACGTCTGGGCCCGGTGGCCAGTGGCGGCTGTTCCGCCGCACTTCCGCTGCGCGGATGAGTACGACGCACTCGTGTCGCGGCTGGTAGCGGCCGAGGTGATTCTCGACGACAGCATGGTCTATTGGTATATCCGGCCGTCCCGCCACGCACCGACCGTCGAGGTGCGCGTGGCCGACGTGTCGGCGACGGTCGAGGAAGCGGTCCTGCAGGCGGCACTGACCCGAGCCCTCGTCACCACCGCGCTGGAGGAGGAACGGCCGTCGCCGGGCGTCCCGGACGTGGTGCTGCGCGCGGCGTGCTGGCGGGCCGCGCTGGTGGGTCTGGAGGGGCGCTGCCTCGATCCGTTCACCGCCAGCGCCGCGCCGGGCTGGGATCTGGTGGACACGTTGCTGGCCCACGTGCGCCCGGTGCTGAGCGCAAGCGGCGACCTGGACATGGTGATGAGCTGCCTGTCCTGGTTGCGCGCACATGGCGGCGGCGCGACTCGGCAGCGCGCGGCGTTGCGCACGCATGGCGACCTCCGTGCGGTGGTCGACATCCTCGCCGTAGCGCGGGACGGCAGGCCCTGATAGCCGCACGGCAACGCCGAGTATCGGCCGTCGGTTTCCGGCGATGTCGGTGACGGTGAAAGGCATTGCCCCGGCAACCGTGCCAGCCGTGCTCGGCTGCCTGGCTGGCGAACGGACACCCGCGCCGCGGCCTGCCGTCGTGATGACGAATGTCTTAGCCGGTGATTGAGGACATCGCCAGCAGCCTGACCGTTCCCTGCCCTGCTTTCGCACCTCTGTACCGAGGGCAGCTTCCGATCCGGGCCCACGCCCAGCATACCCCCCGGGGTAGTACCGAAGACGAGCTACCATGGAGGCATTGGTACCCCCTGGGGTATGTGGTCGCGCAGTCCGCGCCGGGCGTGCGCTGATCCGAGGAGCAGTCTGATGATCGACATCATTGCCATCGACACGCCGACCCTTGGCGACCGCAGTTATCTGGTCACCGATGGTGACCAGGCTTTCGTGGTCGACCCGCAACGCGATATCGACCGGATGCTCGAGATGGCCGGGCGGAGGGGTGTGCGGATCACCGACGTGTTCGAGACCCATATCCACAACGACTACGTCACCGGCGGCCTGGCCCTGGCGCGGGCCACCGGCGCGGCCTACCACGTCAACGCCGCCGACCCGGTCTCCTTCGAGCGCACCCCGATCTCCGACGGTGAGTTCGTCCACATCGGAGAGTCGATGCGGGTGCGGGCGCTAGCCACTCCCGGGCATACCTTCACCCACCTGTCCTACCTCCTCGAGGCCCCGGACCGGGTGCCGGCGGTGTTCACCGGGGGGTCGCTGCTGTTCGGCTCCACCGGCCGCCCGGACCTGCTCGGCCCGGCCCACACCACCGACCTGGCGCACGCCCAGTACGTCTCGGCGCACCGCCTGGCCGCGATCCTGCCGGAGGAGACCGAGGTGTACCCCACCCACGGGTTCGGCAGCTTCTGCTCGGCCACCCAGTCCCAAGCGAACAGCTCCACCCTCGGCCGGGAGAAGCGGGCCAATCCGGTCCTGACCCGCGACGAGCAGGACTACGTGGCGGAGTTGCTGGCCGGGTTGGACGCCTACCCGGCCTACTACGCCCACATGGGACCGGCCAACAGCGCCGGGCCGGACGCACCCGACCTCACCCCACCGGCCACGGCCGAGCCCGGTGAGCTGCGCGGCCGGATCGAGGCCGGGGAATGGGTGGTGGACCTGCGCTCCCGCACCGCGTTCGCCGCCGGGCACCTGGTGGGCAGCGTGAACTTCGGGCTGGACGGCAGCTTCGCCACCTACCTGGGCTGGCTGATCCCGTGGGGCACTCCGCTGACGCTGCTCGGCGAGACCCGCGAGCAGGTCGCGCAGGCGCAGCGCGAGCTGGTCCGGATCGGCATCGACCGGATCGCCGCGTCGGCCACCGGCACACCCCAGACCTGGTCCGGCGGCGCCCCACTCGGCTCGTATCCCACCGCCACCCTCGCCGACCTGGCCGCGGTGCGACACCACCGGCCGGTGGTGATCCTCGACGTGCGGCGGGATCTCGAATGGGCGCAGGCCCACATCGAGGGTGCCGTGCACATCCCCCTGCACGACCTGTTCCACCGGCTCGACGACGTGCCCGCGGGTGAGGTGTGGGTGCACTGCCGGTCCGGCTACCGCTCGTCCATCGCTGCCTCGCTGCTGGCCGCCGCCGGCCGCCGGGTGGTGTCGGTGGACGACGAGTTCGACCACGCCGCGCGAGCCGGATTGCCGGTGACCGCCACGGGCACGCGCACGGAGCGGGTGGGGTGAGGCTGTGTTGCTGGTCGCGCTGCCCGCCGGTCTGCTGATCGGCCTGACCCTGGGCGTGCTCGGGGCCGGTGGCTCGATCCTGACCATCCCGGTACTGGTCTACCTGCTCGGCCAGGATCCGCACCAGGCCACAACCGCATCACTGATCATCGTCGGTCTCGCGGCGGCCGCCGGCGCCGTGGTGCACGGCAGGGCCGGGCGGGTCCGGTTCGGCACCGGGCTGGTGTTCGGCCTGCTCGGTGCGGCCGGCTCCTATCTGGGCAGCCGGGCCAGCGCCGCGGTCGACCCGGCCGTGTTGCTGCTCGGCTTCGCCGTCCTGCTGCTCGTCGCGGCCATGGCCATGCTGCCGCGGCTGCGGCGGGGCCGGCGGCAGCCGCCGGCCCCGGCCGGCATGTCGGGCACCACGATCACCGTGGTCGACCGGCGGCTTGTGGTCCGCACGGTGGCCGCGGCCACCGTTGTCGGGCTGCTGACCGGGTTCTTCGGCGTCGGCGGCGGCTTCATCGTGGTGCCCGCGCTCGCCCTGGCCCTCGGTCTGGACACCGCGACCGCGGTCGGCACCTCGCTCGTGGTAATCACGGTCAACAGCGCCACCGCGCTGGCGAGCCGGGTCGCCACGCAGCCCCTGACGCTGGACTGGCCACTGCTGGCCGTCTTCGTCGTGGCTGCCGTCGCCGGAGTGCTGGCCGGCAACCGGGTCGCTGGCCGATTGAACAGCCGCCAGCTCACCATCGCCTTCGTCGTCCTGCTGGTGCTGGTCGCCGGCTACACCGCCGCGACCAGCCTCCCGCTGTAGCCGCCCAGGTCAGCGGGTCGGGAGGCGGACGGTGAACGTGGCGCCCCCGCTGGGGCCGGATTCGGCGGTGACGGTGCCGCCGTGGGCGGTGATCAGCTCGCGGACCACGGCCAGCCCGATCCCGGAACCGGAGGTGCCGGTCGTGGCCCGCCCGCGCCACCACCGGTCGAAGATGTGCGGCAGCTCGTCGGCGGGGATGCCGGGGCCGGTGTCGGCGACCTCGATGCCCGCCCAGCCGGCTCCGGCCGGGTGCACGCGCACGGTGACCTGGTCGCCGGGCCGGGCGTAGCGGGCGGTGTTGCCCAGCAGGTTGCCCAGGGCCTGGTGGAGGCGGTCGGGGTCGGCGGGCACGATCACCCTGTCGCCGAGCTCGGCGCGCACGTGCAGGCCGGCCGCGCGCAGCTCGGCCGCATGCGCCCGCAGCACGTCGCCGGCGAGACGGCCCAGGTCGACCTCGGCGGGTCGCAGGGACAGGGCGGCGGACTCGGCGGCGGCCAACTCGGCCAGGTCGTCGACCACCCGGCCCAGCCGCAGGGTCTGGTCGTGCAAGCTGGTCAGCCGGTGCGGATCGGCCGGGACCAGCCCGTCGCGCAGCTCCTCCAGGCCGGCCTGCAACGCGGCCAGCGGGGTGCGCAGCTCGTGGGCGACGTCGGCAGTGAGCGCCCGCCGGTTCTGCTCGGCCCGGGTGACCTCCTCGGCCATGGTGTCGAACGCCGTGGCCAACTCACCCAGCTCGCCGGGTGCCCGGACGTGGGCTCGGGCGCTGCGGTCACCGGCGGAGATCGCCGTCGCGGCGGCGGCCAGGCGACGCAGCGGGCCGGCGATGCGCCGGCTGACGAAGACGCTCGCCGACAACGCCACCGCGAGCGCCACCGCGGCGGCCAGCCCGATCCACGCCCAGGCGATGTCACGGGCCGCCGAGCCCGCGGCGGTCGGAAACACGAGCTGAACCGTGCCGACCGTCGTGCCGCCCACGACGACCGGGGCATCCACCCGGACGCCGGTGGCCATCCCACTCATCCCGTTCATCGGCCCGCGCCCATGACCCGGGCCGGCAACCACCGAGCCGTCCCGGTCCCGGACGATCAGCCGGGCCTGCGCGCCGCTGGCGATCGCGGCGGCATCGTCGAGGTCAACCGCGGACCACCCACCGGTCTGCGAGTACGCCGCCCCGACCGCCTCGGACACCTGCGCGGCGACCTGGTGCCGGTCGGCGCTCTGGCTGGCGGCCAAACCCCGCTCGGTGCCCCACAGCGCCGCGCCGGTCAGCACCACCACCGCGGACAGCGCGACCAGGACGAACGCCGCGAGCAGCCGCCACGCCAGCGGTCCCCAACCTCGGGGGTGGTCACCGGTCACGGGACAGTCCCAACCGGTAGCCCACACCCTGCACGGTCCGCACCACCCGCGGTCCGTCGGCACCCAGCTTGTGGCGCAGGTTCTTCACATGCGAGTCGATGGTGCGCTCGTAGCCGGCGAACTCGTAGCCGCGCACCCGATTGATCAACTCATAGCGCGAGTACACCCGACCCGGCACCGCCGCCAACGCAGCGAGCACGCCCCACTCGGTGGGCGTCAGGTCCAGCAGCGCGCCGTCCCAGCGCGCCTCGTGCCGGGCCTCGTCGATCCGCAGCCGACCATCCCCATAGGACAGGTCGGCCGGCTCGGCCCGGCCGCCGGTGCGCTGCAGCACGGCCTGCACCCGCAGCACCAGCTCGGTCGGGCTGAACGGTTTGGTCACGTAGTCGTCCGCGCCGAGCTCCAACCCCCGGATCCGGTCCTCCACCGCACCGCGGGCGGTCAACACCACCACCGGCACCTGACCGTCCGACCGGGCCGCCCGCAACACCTCCAGACCGTCCACATCGGGCAACCCCAGATCCAGCACCACCAGCGCAGCCACGTGCCGGCCGAGCAGGTCCAGCGCCTGCGCACCCGACGCGGTGCTCACCACCGCGAACCCGGCGCGCTCCAGATAACGGCGCAACAACTCGCGGATCTCCGTGTCGTCCTCCACGACCAGCACGCTGTGACCCACGACTCCGGTCTACGGCCTCCCGCGGGCACCGGCGAGGGTCGAAAGACCCGCACCGACCGGTCTCCATGTCATCTCCACACCGGCCACACCCGCACTCCGCACCCCGCGCAGAAGCTGACAGTGCCAAGAAAATCGTTAAGCGGAGGAGAAAAGGTCATGAAGACCCGCACACTGTTCGCCGCGATCGGGGTGGCCGGCGCGGTGGCCATCGGCGCCGCCGTCGCCATTCCCGCGCTGGCCGCCCCGCCACCCGGCGGGAACGGGCCCGGGTTCGGGCCGGGTCCGGGCACCGGCATGATGACCGGGCCGATGGGCGAGCGCGGCGGCTGCCTGCTCAACAGCCCCAGCGGCACCCTCACCGACACGCAGCGCAGCACCCTGGCGGCCAACGCCGAGGAGGAAAAGCTCGCCCACGACCTCTACACCGAGTTCGCCAACCGCTACGACGCCGTGATCTTCGACCGGATCGCCGCGGCCGAGACCCACCACCTCGACGCCGTCCGCACCCTGCTGACCCGCTACCAGATCACCGACCCCACCGCCGGCCTGGCCCCCGGCCGGTTCGCCACCCCGGCCGTCCAGGCCAGCTACGACCAACTGCTCGCCCGCGGCGCCACCAGCGAGCGCGCCGCGCTCGAGGTCGGCCAAACCGTCGAGACCAACGACATCGCCGCCCTGCAGGCCGCCCTCGACGGCCTCACCGCGCCCGACGTCCAACGCATCTACACCCACCTGATCACCGCATCCCAACACCACCTCACCGCGTTCACCACCTGGCTGTCCCGGTGAACAGCACACCAACCGTCGGCCGCACCACCACGGTGCGGCCGACCCAACACGCGCACCCCGACCTGCGGCCGACAACACACCTCGAGGTGGCCGGCATCGCCGAACCGAGCCGCCGTGGTCGTCGCCGGTGGGACGCAGGTCCGCTACCGAGGCCCGTTGGACCACCAGCCGAGGACCCGCAGCGCGCGCAGGGTGTTCCAGCGGCTGGGCTGTCCGGGCTGCTCCAGGTCGAACCAGACCGCGCCAGGATGCGGCGCGGGCACCGGCCATCGGCCGTCGCGGCCGCGCCTGGACAGGATGACACCGATCGCGTCCTCCAGCCGGGCATCCCGGGATGCGTTGGCGGCACGGAAGTAGTCCAGGCCCCGGAGCACGTCGTAGCGCCAGCGGGGCGGGAAGGTCAGGCGCAGCATCCTGGGATCAACGACGGCACCGGTGCGGTGAGACCGGTAGAGCCGGTGGGCCAGCAGGAACTCCCGGCCGCGCGCCTCCGCCTCGAGGGTCTCCCCGCGGCGCGACCCGTTCGCGTCGGCGTAGTCGCACAACCCGTCCAGCACGTTGGCGGTGGTGTGGAACGAGCCGTGTGCCGCACCGTGATCGCGCTGGCAGTTCCAGCCCCCGTCCGGCATCTGCGCACGGAGCAGGTAGTCGACCAGGCGTTCGCGGCGCGGATCCGTTACCCCGAACCAGGACAGCAGCCCGAGGGCAATCCCGGTCACGCAGGTTTCGCTACGCCGCTGGGTCACGGTGACGTTGATGCCGCCGTCGCGCCACAGTCCCTCGTCGAGGAACAGCCGGCACGACTCCCGGGCCCGCGGGTCGTCGGGAGGCAGGCCGAGTTGGCGCAGCAGCAACAGAGTGTAGGTCGTGGAGATCCACTTCTGGCCGTGCAGCCGGGGTGTCCACCGGCCCGTGCTGTCGCGGTGAGCGAGCAGCCGTGCGCCCCAGCCCTCGGTCGCGACCCGCCGCTGCTCGCGCCGCCACTCTGCCGTCGGGGCTCCTTGCAGGTCACGAAGGGTCTGCCAGCGGATCGCCGGGTCACCCGCAAGCAACCACTCCACAATCTCCACATCCACCGTCAGACCTGAAGCCTCGACCATCACCGCGCACCTCCCCTCGCCCGCGCACCGTTTTCGCTCTCGCTAGCTGGCGATACCGGCGGCGTGCCGGTCGGGCCGGACGACCACGGTCGGGCAGTGGCTGTTCCGAATGAGGGTTCGGCTCACCGAGCCGAAAGCCAGCGAGGCCAACCGGCCCCGTCCGCGGGAGCCGAGCACGAGCAGGCCGGCGCGCCGGGACCGGCGGCCGAGATCTTCGATCGGGTCACTGTCGACGATGAATTCGGTGACCGCCACATCGGGGTATCGCTCAGCGAATCCGGCAAGGGCGATGGCCAGGGCACGCTGCTGCTCGACCCGCTCGGCGCGGCGGTCGACCCTGTCCCGCGCCGCGATCCAGCAGAGCACCGCGTGCAGGTCCCGCCCGGAACGGTCGGCCGCGACGAAGGCGTAGTCGAGCGCGGACCGTGAGGTCTCGGCGGTGTCCACACCCACCAGGACGGGTGCGATGTCCGGTGCCGGCACGGATCCTTTGGGTACCACGACGATCGGACAGGGTGCCGTGCTGAGCAGGGCCGCCGGAATCGAGCCGTTGATCGCCTCGACGAACGGGCTGTGGTCGTCGGCCCCGATCACGAGCAGGTCCGCCCCGGTCGCCTCGACGCGCAGCACGTGCTCTGGCGGGCCTGGCACGGCGCGGGTGACCATGGGCAGGCCGGGTCGCCGGTCGGCGGCCAGCGCCGCCGCCCAGCCCAGCACGGCCTGGGCGAGAGCTTCGTCCTCGGCGCTCGCTCGGGGTGGGTATGCGGCCACCAGCCGCAGGGTGGCGTGGCGAGTGTGGGCTTCCGCCGCCGCCCAGATCACCAGTTCGGGTCTGGGCTCGACCGGAGACACCCCGGCGACGACGTGGTTGGCGTTCATGTTCGGCTCTTCTCCGGGCGCGAAAGTCGAGAAAACCCACGTCGACGGGCCTCTTGTGATTGTGGGCGCGATCGCCGACGAGGAACACCGCGGCGACGTGGGTCTCCCGGACCGAACGGCCGCATTACCCGGCCTCGCCGTCCTGATCGACGGTCTCGACCGGCGGCTCGTGGTGCTCCACCTCGATCGACCACTCGCTGGCCAACGCGGCGATCGCTCCGACAGCGGTCACCACGGGAGCGACCACCGCGGCCACCACGGCCGCGGTGACCGGGATCTCCATGACCGTGTGGCCCTGCTCGGTCTTGATCACCAGCCGGCGCACGTTGCCCTCGTGCAGGAGTTCCTTCACCTTGTCCACAAAAGCCTGACCGCGCAAGCGAATCGTCTTGCGGGCCGCGTCCTGCTCGACAGTCACTTGATTACTCCCTTCGTAGCGCACCTGCAGTATCGGCGCGATCCACGCGGCGCTGGCAGAGCAGAACGTCCCCCGCACATCAGGCCCAACGTCCACCCGCGGACCGGGGTCCTGCCCTGTCAACGCGAGCCAAACAACGCGCCCAACCGCTTGACCAGCCCACCCCGCACCGGCGTGCACGAGCACCGCTTGTCAACGGGCACGTGACCCAGAACCTGCTCCACGTGGTTGCCACAACCGACATAGGTCGGCTTGCCGCAACGACGGCAGACGGTTGGCTGGCACATCGGCACACCTCCGGTGATGGTCGAACTCGATAGCACGACCATACCCCTGGGGGTATCATGGAGATGGAGGGTGCTAGAGGCCGAGTTGGCGACCGCGGCGGTGGTCCTCGGGGTTCGGCACACCAGCCTGCTGTCCTATCCGGACGGAGCGCTCGCCGAGGTGGCACTGGACGAGCTGGTCGCCCACGTCCGCACGGCCGTGACCGACGACAGCCCCTCGCACCTGGTGGTCTTCGACGAGGGAGGGGTGACCGGTCATCCCGATCACGCGCGGGCCACCGAGGCGGCGGTGCAGGCGGCCGGCGAGCTGGCCCTGCCGGTGCTGGCCTGGACGGTCCCGGACGCGGTGGCGACCGCGCTGAACACGGAGTTCGGCACGGCGTTTCGCGGGCGGCCGGCAGCACAGATCGACTGGACGGTCGCGGTGGACCGGACCCGGCAGTGGCGGGCGATCGCCGCACATGCCAGCCAGTCCGCGGACAATCCGGTGCTGCGTCGCCGGCTGGCGTTGCTGGGCGACACCGAGCACGTCGTGCTGTTGTGGCCGGGTGGGGCACAAGGTCCCACCGAGGTGGGCCCATCGGCGGTGTCGGCGTGACCGCTGCCGCCGGATCCTGGGCCGGTGGAGGCGAAGGGAGCGGTTGTGGTGAGCACCACGATCGGCAGTACAGCGACCCAACCCATGTTGGACCGGATCCGGCGGGGTCTGATCGGGGACGGTGAGGTGTTCGACGGGCCGTACGGGCCGCGGCGGATCAGCTACGCCGACTACACCGCCTCGGGACGCTCGCTGGACTTCGTGGAGGACCTGATCCGCCGGTGGGTCCTGCCTCGTTATGCCAACACCCACACCGAAAGTTCCGGCACCGGGTTGTGGACCACCCGGCTGCGTGAGCAGGCCCGCCGGTTGATCCGGGACAGCGTCGGCGGCACGGACACCGATCTGGTGATCTTCACCGGTTCCGGTGCGACCGCCGCGGTGAACAAGCTGGTCGGCATCCTGGAGCTGCGGCTGCCCGCCGGCCTGGCCGCCCGTTACGGCCTCACCGACCGGATCCCGCCCGCCGAGCGGCCGGTGGTGTTCGTCGGCCCCTACGAGCACCACTCCAACGAACTGCCCTGGCGCGAGTCGATCGCCGACGTCGTCGTGATCGACGAAGACGCCGACGGGCACATCGACCTGCAACACCTTGGCCGTGAGCTGCGGCGGTTCGCCGACCGGCCGCTGCGGATCGGCAGCTTCTCGGCCGCCTCCAACGTCACCGGCGTGCTCACCGACACCGACCGGATCGCCGCCCTGCTGCATGAGCACGGCGCACTGTCCTTCTGGGACTACGCGGCCGCAGCGCCGTACGTGCCGATCAGGATGCGGCCGAGCGCCCCCGGCCGGCGCGACCACAAGGACGCGATCTTCCTCTCGCCGCACAAGTTCGTCGGCGGGCCGCAGACCCCGGGTGTGCTCGTGGTGCGCCGGGAACTGGTACGCAACCCGGTGCCCACCGCGCCGGGCGGCGGCACCGTCGCCTTCGTCGACCCGCTCGGCCATCGCTACCTCGACGACCCGGTCGCCCGCGAAGAAGGCGGCACGCCCGCCATCGTCGAGTCCATCCGCGCCGGCCTGGTGTTCGCGGTCAAGGACGCCGTCGGCACCGACCTCATCCAGGCCCGCGAACGGCGCCTGTGGCGCGCGGCGATGACCCGCTGGGCCCGCCACCCCAACATCGAGGTGCTCGGCAACCCCCACGCCGAGCGGCTGTCCATCGTCTCGTTTCGTGTGCACGCCGGCCAGAAGTACCTGCACCACAACTTCGTCGTCGCCGTGCTCAACGACCTGTTCGGAGTCCAAGCTCGCGGCGGCTGCTCCTGCGCCGGCCCCTACGGCCACCGCCTGCTCGCCATCGACACCGCCCACTCCCACGCCTACCAACACGAGATCCAACGCGGCTGCGAAGGCATCAAACCCGGCTGGACCCGGATCAACTTCAACTACTTCATCACCGACACCGTCCGCGACTACCTCATCGCCGCCGTCGAACTCATCGCCGACCAGGGCCACCGACTGCTGCCCGACTACCGGTTCGACCCGCACACCGGACTCTGGCAGCACCGCGCCACGGCGACGATTCCGGCCGGGCTGCCGGACCTACGGCAGGCCGTCACCACCGCCCCGACGCCCACCGAGACCGGCGCACCGGCCACCGAAGACGTACTCCCGGGCCAACTCGACACCGCCCGGCGCATCCTCGCCGACCGCCGCGACCACGTACCCGACGGACCAACCGGACTCGACGAACGGTTCGAAGCCCTGCGCTGGTTCCTCCTGCCACCCGCCTGCCTCACCCCCGACGGCCAGCAACCCCTCACGCGAGACTGAGGAACAACTTCTCCAACTGCTCACGGTCGGCCCTGCCCTGCGCCGAGCCGTCGGACACGCACTGCTCCAGGCCACTGGCGATCAGCTTGAACCCGGCCCGGTCCAGCGCCCGGGACACCGCCGCCAGCTGGGTGAGCACGTCGCGGCAGTCCCGCCCGGACTCGATCATCTGGATCAGCCCACCCACCTGGCCCTGCGCCCGGCGCAGCCGCTTCACCACGTCCGTCAGGACGTCCTCGCTCAGCTCCACGATGCCTCCCTCAATTACCCCCCAGGGTATCGTGTCGCTATCACACCGGCTTCGACGGTGCAGCCGATGCCGACGCGGACAGCGCGGCCCGCACCTCGTCCATGTCCACGGCCGCCGCCTTCTCGATCAACTCCTCCAGCGCCGCCGCGGCCAGCGCGCCCGGCTGGGCGTAGATCACCACGCCGTCGCGGACCACCATCAGCGTGGGAATCGACGAGATCCCGAACCTGCGCGCCAACGCGGTCTGCGCCTCGGTGTCGACCTTGCCGAACACGACATCCGGGTGCCGCTGCGCGGACCGCTCGTACACCGGCGCGAACATCCGGCACGGCCCGCACCACGACGCCCAGAAGTCGACCAGCACCATGCCCGGCCCACCCACGACGTCGTCGAAGTTCTCCTCGGTCAGCTCAACGGTCGCCATCACACAGCCTCCTCGTACCCATACCCCCTCCCGTATTCACAACACGCATCCGTCCGGCAGTGTTCCCGGCATTCGGATACCATGGGGGGTATATCGAGGAGGTATTGGGATGGACATCGGATTGACCGCACGGCTGCGGCTACCGTTCACCGAGGCGGTGACCCGAACCAAGGAAGCCCTGCGGGAACAGGGGTTCGGCGTGCTCACCGAGATCGACGTGCGGCAAACGCTACGCGAGAAGCTCGACGAGAACATGGAGGACTACCTCATCCTCGGCGCCTGCAACCCGCGGCTGGCCCACCGCGCGTTGGGCGTCGACCGGCAGGTCGGCCTGCTCCTGCCGTGCAACGTGGTCGTCCGGGCCGACGTCACCGCCGAGGGTGCGCAGACCGTGGTCGAGGCGATCGATCCGGCCACGATGATCACGGCGACCGACGAACCGGCCCTCACCCCGGTCGCGGACGAGGCCGGCCGGCTGCTCCGCGCCGCACTGGACACCCTCATCCGCTCCGAGCTGTGATCTCACGCGTGCGTAGTAGCGTGCCTGTGCCCTGATTGGTCGGTGTCGTTCGGCTGCGCGGCGATGTCGCTCTCGAACAGCCGGTGGCGATGTTGGTCGCCAGAGGATGCGTCGATGGGTGCGGTGCCGTTCCAGGAGGCGAATCGCCCTTGTCGGCAAAGCTGGCTGATGTCACCGACATCAGCCAGCCGTCGGACGGCGGTTGGACGGTCCGATTCCGTGCAGCTGCAGCAGGGTGCTGCCGGTTGCGGTGATCAGCTCACGGAGCTCCCTCGCGATCTGACCTCACGAAGGAGGCACGCCGATGAAGGTCTTGATCATGACGCTGGGGACGCGGGGTGATGTCCAGCCGTTCGTCGCGCTGGGGCGGGGACTGCTGGTCGCGGGCCATGAGGTGGTGCTGACCGCACCGCATCGGTTCGCCGGGTTCGTCGCGGGTCACGGCGTGCCGTTCGCTGGGGTGGACGACGGCCCACTGCGGCTGATGGATGACGTGGCCAACGCGGATGTGCTCGAGGGCGGGATGCGCGCCCGGCTCCGGCAGGCGCGCAGCATGCCGGCGATGTTCACCACCGTGCTGGAGGACTGCTGGGCCATCGCCTCGCAGGGCGCGGGTGCCGGTGCGGACGTGGTGGTGCACAACGGTCAGATCCTCGCCGGGCAGCATGTCGCCGAGGCCCTGGATGTTCCGACTGTTCTGGCGTCGTTGATCCCGATGTACGTGCCGACCAAGCAATTCCCGTGGCCGGGGGTGGATTTTCCGGGCTGGCTGCCCGCGATGGCCCATCGCGCCACCTTCCTCGGGATGAAAGCCCCCGCTGCGATGTTCGGCCGGGTCGTCGATCGATGGCGCGAACACACGCTCGGCCTACCGCGTCGTCGCGGACGGCACGATCCCGTGCGCCGCCCCGACAATGGCCCCACGCCTGTCCTGCACGCGTTCAGTCCCGCCGTGCTGCCCCCGCCGCCGGACTGGCCGGACTCGGTGATCACCACCGGATACTGGGTCCTGCCGCCGGGCGACGCGCTGCCAGAACGGGTCGAGGATTTCCTGAATGCCGGTGACCCGCCGGTGTTCATCGGGTTCGGCTCGATGGTGGGCCGTGACCCGCAACGCAGCACCGCTGCGGCCCTGCAGGCCGCCCGGACAGCGAAGACACGTCTGGTCATCGGTACCGGATGGGGTGGGCTGGCCGACGATCCGCCAGGTGAGGACGTTCTGGTCGTGGACGAGGTCGACTACCAGGGGTTGTTCCCCCGCGTTGCCGCCGTGGTCCACCACGGGGGGGCCGGTACCTCCGGCGCCGCGTTCGCCGCAGGGCGTCCGCAAGTGGTGTGCCCGTTCGTCGCTGACCAGCCATTCTGGGCCCGGCTGGCCCAGCAGCATGGCGTCGCGCCCGCACCAGTGCCGCAATCCCACCTCACCGCGTCCCGGCTCGCCACCGCCATCACAACCGCGACCGCGGATCCGGACATGGCGCGAAGGGCGGCGCAACTCGGCCACCGTGTTCAGGCCGAAAACGGAGTAGCCGTCGCGGTAACCGCACTGGAACGCATCAAGTTGGCGCATCACCAGAACTGACTAACTGACCACCAACCTGACGACCGAGCACAGCCAGTGGCTGCACAACTCCCCAGCACAGCGGCGGCCCGCCTCGCGCCCGCCCGGGGTGTCAGGGTATCCGCGCTACGCTCGGCCCGCGATGCCGAGGTGCGGGTGTCATGCTCACCAACGCGGCTCGACCACCTCCATCCCAAGCTGTGCAACGCCCTGCGCGAGGTGCTGGGCAGCGCGCCGGTTGCCCCGGCTCCGCTCTACAGTGGACATCGACCGAGTTGCTGAACCGCTGGCGCTGCTGGCCTACGGGGTCAACCGCGATCCCGGGCCGGCACGTCCACCGCGGAGCTCGGACCGACGGTCATCACATCCGCACCGCACTCGAGGGCGGCGTGCCGTCACCGGTCCGTAAGGTCTGGTTTGTCCCGGACAGGGCAGGATCCGGTCGTCGACGCGGCGGCCCGGGTCCAGGGCGTGTTGTCGGACTGGCTGCAGGCCATCGGCCCGATCCCGATCCTTGACCGGTGCAGCGGTGTTGCACCGTCGTCGCCGGGCCGCCCAGCAGCCAGGTGGTGTGCTCGACCTGCCCGATGCGGAGCTCGTTGCTGATGGGCCGGCGGGTAACGAGAAGGCCTGGCGTCCAGCGGTGTGAGATGTCATTCGGGTCGCGGCGACGGGTCGATGTCGGCGGCGGCTTCGCCGTTGGTGAGCGGCGGATGATCCCGCGGTGCGGTCGAAACGGTAGGCGGGTGGCCTCGGTGCGGAGGTGTGTCTACTGCCCCCGGCCGCTTCATTGAGGCCGTGCGATCAACTCGGTGGCAGCGAAATTGGCCGCTTCCCGCCACCTCACTCGCCTTGTTCGGCAGTGTCGCTTGGTTAGAGGGGTGGCATTGCGGTGGTGATCTCCAGGGCGGTGGTGATCAGGGATTGGGCGCGGGTGGTGAGCGCGGCGAGCAGGCCGTGCGCTTCGGTTCCGGTGGTCTGCGCCGCTGTCTGTAGGGAGTGCAGATCGTCGTGGAGTTGGCGCAGCAGCGCGGGAAGGTCGGCTTGTTTGGTGCGCAGCGCGGTGGCGATCTCGTCGAGGCTGACGCCGTGGGTTTCTAACTGGCGGATGGTGGCGATGCGGTCGACGGCGGCGGGGTCGTAGAGGCGGTAGCTGCCGGGGGTGCGCTCGGCGGGAGTGAGCAGGCCGAGGTTGGTGTAGTAGTCGACGGTGCGGGTGCTGACCCCGGCCCGGGAGGCGAGCTCGCCGATGCGCAGTAGTTGGTCACCCACGTGTCCGCTCCCCGCTGTCGCCCGCCCGATCACCCTTAACCGTACAGTTGCACGTGATAGTGTAGCTGCATGGTGGCCTCGGGCAACGACAGCGACGGATGTAGTACCCGGCCGGGCCTGGGCCCGGCTGCCCCTCCGGCCGACAACGGCCGCAGCGCCTCGGGTGTGACGGCGCCATGTTGATCCTGGTCGGCCTGGCCACCATCGTGCTGTTGACCGCCGTCACGGGCTATTTCGTGGCCCAGGAGTTCGCCTACGTCGCCGCCGATCGCGGCCGGTTGCAACGGCTGGCCGAGCAGGGCGACCAGGCGGCGCAGCGGGCGCTCCGGGTGACGTCGCGGTTGTCGTTCACGCTGTCCGGCGCCCAGCTTGGGATCACGGTGACCGCCCTGCTGGTCGGCTATGTCTCGGAGCCGTTGCTGGGTGAAGGGCTGGCCGCGGTGCTGGGGTTGACCGGGCTGTCGCACACGGCGAGTCTGTCGATCTCGATCGTGGTGGCGTTGGTGTTGTCCACCGTGGTGCAGATGGTGCTCGGTGAGCTGGCGCCCAAGAACCTGGCGATCGCCCGCACCGAGGCGCTGGCCAAGGCGTTGAGCCGGTCCACCCTGGCCTACCTGGCGGTCGCCGGGCCGCTGATTCGGTTGTTCGATGTCACGTCGAACCGGCTGCTGCGGGCGGTAGGCATCGAACCGGTGCAGGAGTTGCCGCACGGCGCCACCCCGGAGGACCTGCACCGCATCATCGACGAGTCCCGCGACGGCGGGCACCTGGACGCGGAGTTGTCCGCGCTGTTGGACCGCGGGTTGGAATTTCGCACGCTGAGCGCCGAGCAGGCCATGACCCCACGCGTGGATGTGCACACCATCGGCGCCGAAGACCCGGCGGTGCGGGTGGTCGAGTTGGCGGACACGGGCCACTCCCGGTTCCCGGTGGTGGGCGAGAGTGTGGACGACATCGTCGGCGTGGTCGGCATCCCCGATGTGCTGACCGTCGCGCCGGCCGAGCGAAGCATTGTCCCGGTGCGCCTGATCGCCGCGCCGCCGCTGCTGATCCCGGCCAGCCTGCCGCTGCCCGCGGTGCTGGAACGGTTGCGGGCCGAGCACCGGCAACTGGCCTGCGTGGTCGACGAGTACGGCGGGTTCGCCGGCGTGCTCACCTTCGAAGACATCGCCGAGGAAGTGGTCGGTCCGATCCTGGACGAGGACGACCTGCCGGAGGCCACCGTGCACACCCGGCCGGACGGGTCGTGGCTGGTTCCCGCCCGGTGGCGGATGGACGAGATCGAGCAGGCGACCGGCATCGCGCTGCCCGAAGGCGAGGACTACGACACGATCGGCGGGCTGGTCATGCACCGGCTCGGCCGCACCCCGCAACCCGGCGACCAGGTCGTGGTCCCCGAGGTGACCGCACCCGCGGTGGACGACCCCGCACCGGCGCGCGGCGTGCGGGTGGAGGTCGTGTCGGTGAAACGGCGCGTCCCCGACACCGTCGCGATCGGCATCCTCGACGAAGCGCAGGCCACCCGATGAGCACCGCGTGGGCGTTGCTGGTTTCGCTGGGGTTGTTGATCGCCAGCGCCTTTTTCGTCGCCGCGGAGTTCGCGCTGGTGGCCAGCCGGCGCCACCGGCTCGAAGAACTGGCCGCGGCCGGCAGCCGCGCCGCCCGCGCGGCTGTGCGCGGCAGCCGGGAACTGTCGCTGATGCTGGCCGGCGCCCAACTGGGCATCACCCTGTGCGCCCTCGGATTGGGTGCGCTGGCCAAACCCGCCCTGGCCGACCTGCTCGGCCCGCTGCTCACCGGCATCGGGTTGCCGGCCGGGCTCAGCACGGTGATCGCCGTCGTGCTGGCCGTGGCGGTGGTGGTGTTCCTGCACATGGTGGTCGGGGAGATGGCCCCCAAGTCGTGGGCGATCTCCCACCCGGAACGCTCCGCGCTGCTGCTGGCGCTGCCGTTCCGCGCCTTCGCCCGGGTGGCCCGCCCGGCGCTGAGCGTGCTCAACGGCATGGCCAATGCCACGCTGCGCGCGGTCAAGGTCACCCCGCAGGACACCCTGGCCCAGGCCCACGGCCCGGACGATCTGCGGATCCTGCTGCGCCAGTCCCGCGAGCACGGCCTGCTCCCCGAGCAGCAGCACCGCATCCTCGCCGGCGTCCTGCAACTGCGGCACACCACCGTGGCCCAGGTCATGCAATCCCGCAACGCCGCGGTCACCATCCCGGCCGACGCCGACGCCACCGAGGTCGAACGAGTCAGCCGCGAGAGCGGACGCTCCCGACTGATCGTCCTCGACGAGCACGATCATCCGGTCGGCATCGTGCACGTCCGCGACGCCGTCCGCGCCACGACCGCGGCCCGGACCGCCACCGCGCGGGACCTGATGAGCGCCCCGCTGGCCCTGCCGGCCGCGACGACCGTGGCCGAGGCGGCCACAACGATGCGCCAGCACCGAGCCCAACTCGCGTTGATCACCGACGACAGTGCCGTCGTCGGGCTGGTCGCGTTGGAGGATCTCATCGAAGAGATCCTCGGCGAGTTCGACGACGAGACCGACCGCCCCGCCGCCTGACCAGCCGGCACCAGCCTCCTACGACTCACTCGGTGTCGTCTCCACGCCGGAGTCGTCGTCCGGAGCCACCGCGCGGGATCTGCCGTGGATCCGGCTGCGCCGCACCAGCAGGGCCGCGGCCAGCACAGCCGCGGCGATCGAGGACAGCAGCACCGCGGCCTTCGCGGACTCGACCGCCCGGGGGCCCACCGAGGCGAGGCTCAGTTCGGTGATGAGCAGGCTGACGGTGAACCCGACCCCGCCGAGCATGGACACCGCGGCCAGGTCCCGCCAGCCCAGCCCCCGCGGGCGCACCGCCGGGGTCAACCAGACGACCAGGGACGCGGCACCGAAGATCCCGACCACCTTGCCCACCAGCAGGCCCGCGATGACCGCCAATGCCACCCGGTCGGTGATCATCGTCTGCAGCGCGGGAAGGCCGAGGGGAACCCCGGCGGCGACGAACGCGAACAGCGGCGCGCACAGCGCCGCCGACCACGGTTGCAGGCGGTGCTCCAGCCGCAGCGCCGGCCCCTCCTGCTCCCCCGGGTCGGGCCGCACCCGGGTCAACAGGGCCAGCGCGACCCCCGCGACGGTGGCATGGATCCCGGCCTCGTGGACCGCCACCCAGGTGCCGACCGCGATCGGCACGTACACCAGCGGCGAGGTGACCCGCTTGCGCTGCAACACCCAGTACACCCCGCACAGCAGCGCCGCGGCCAGCAGCGCGAGCACGTGCAGGTTGCCGGCGAACAGCACAGCGATCAGCAGCACCGCGCCCAGGTCGTCGACCACGGCCAGGCTCAGCAGGAACACCCGGGCGCTGGACGGCAACCCGGCCCCGGCGACGGCCAGGACCGCCAGCGCGAAGGCGATGTCGGTGGCCGCCGGGATGGACCAGGCCGCCTCCATGCCCGGCAGATCGCCGCCGACCAGCAGGGCGACCAGCACCGGCACGGCCATCCCGCCGACGGCGGCGGCCACCGGCAGTACCGCCCGTCGCGCCCCGGCCAGCTCACCGATCACCAACTCCCGCTTGAGCTCCAGCCCGGCGACGAAGAAGAACACTGCCAGCAGCCCATCAGTGGCCCATTGCTGCAGGGTCAGATTCAGGTGCAGCGCGCTCGGGCCGACCGTGACCTCGCGCAGCGCCTCATAACCGGCGCGCAGCGGAGTGTTGGCCCACACCAACGCCACCCCGGCCGCGGCCAGCAGGAAGAAACCGCCCACCGTCTCGGTACGCAGGAAGCGGGCGAACTCAGCGACAGGGGCACGGGCGGGCGCGGTCACGGGCGACTCCGGGGTAGGTAGGTACTCCGATTGCCGACCAGACTTCCCGGCGCGCCACCGTCCATCCTACCCGTGACCGCCTGACCGAACGCCACGACAGCTCAAAATCCACAGTGGACCATCGAAGGGGCCATAGTGGACAGATTTCCCTGTTTTGCGCCGCCGCTCGCCGCCAAGTACGCCGGTGCTGGGTGTGCTGCTGTGCTAGCCGACCCCGAGGTCGGGATCGCCGGCTTCGGTGGTCGCAGTGCGCTGGTGGCGCAGCCGCACCGCGGTGATGGCGTTGCCGTCGATGCCGGTGACCTCGATGGTCCAGTCCGCCAACTCGACGCAGGTCGTGGATGGGAAAGGTGCCGGGCAGCAACAGGGCGCCGTCGGGTTCGGTACGCACGGCCATGATGTCGCGGTCCGTCTCGTCGTAGATCTCGCCGACGATCTCTTCCAGCAAATCTTCCAGGGTGACGATGCCGTCGATAGCACCGTGCTCGTTGGCCACCAGCGCGAACTGTTGGCGTTCGTCTTTGAACCGGCGCAGCGCGTCGGAGACCCGCACGGTGTCGGGGAACACCAGGGGTGGGCGGGCCAGGTCGGCCAAAGTCTTGGTGTCGTCGAGCAGTTCGCGCAGGTTGACCACCCCACCGCGTCATCGAGATGGCCGTTGCGGACTACCGGGGCGCGGGAATGCCCCGAGGCGGCCAATGCCGCGCGGGCCTGCGAAGTGGGTGTGGTGACCGGCAGGGTGAACACCGCGCGGTGAGGGACCAGGACCTCGCGCAGGAGGCGTTCGTGGATCTCCAAGGCGCCGGTGATGATCGTGCGCTGCTCAGGGTTGAGCCCGCGGTGCCCGGCCACCAGATTTCGCAACTCCTCCGGCGACAGCTGCTCCTTAGCGGCCAGCGGATTGCCGCCGAAGACCCGCACGGTCAGGTCCGTGGCCTTGCCCAGCGACCACACCGCCGGGCGCGCAACCCGGGACGCCAGGTCCAGTGGGCGGGCCACCAGCAGCGCCCAGCGCAGGGCGTACTGCATCGCCAGCCGCTTCGGCGCGAGCTCACCGAACACCAGGGTCACGAAGGTGAGCCCCAAGGTGACCAGAGCGACGGCCACTGGCTCGGCCGCGCCACCAAGAAATCCGAACCCCGGCGCCAATGGTTCGGCCAGCGCGACCGCTGTCGTCGCGGAGGCCAGGAACCCGGCCAGCGTGATGCCGATCTGGATGGTGGCCAGGAACCGGTTCGGATCCCGGGCCGGCCGCACCAGCGTCCGAGCACCGGCCCCGCCGCGCCCTCCAACTGCTTCAACTGCCCCTCACGCAGGGAGATCAACGCGATTTCACTGCCCGCGAACATCGCGTTGAGCACCACCAAAACGCCGACCAACCCGATGTTGACCCAATAGCCGCTCATGGCGCGTGTTCACCCGACCCGTCCGCGGAAGGCGGCCAGGCTAACAAGCGCGACTCCCGACCACGATGCATCCGGCATGCTCAGGTGCGCGGCCCGGCGACACGCGTGGATACCCAGCACGATGCGTGCCAGCAGCGTGGCGGCGACGGTGGTGAGGGCGAGGCCAAGCGTGATGTTCGCAACGCAAAGGTGGCCGACGGACGGTCACCGCGCCCACCCCGGTAATCGCCCACAACCGCGCCATCGCCCTCGGCGAGATCCACGGCCCGGCCGCCGCGCTCGCCCTGGTCGACCAACTCGACCTGGACGGCTACTACGCCTACCACGCCACCCGAGCCGACCTACTGCACCGCCTCGGTCGCGCCAGCGAAGCCACCGATGCCTGTCAACGCGCCGCCGCCCTGGCCCCCACCCAAGCCGAACGCGACTTCCTCAGACACGGCGGCCGAGCAGGCCAGTCCCGAAGGGACAATGATCCATGATGGCCGTTGATATCCGGCCCAGCGGGCTGGTGCGCGACGGCAGCATGGCTCGTTGCTCTCTTCGTCGCCAGGGGATCACCATCAGCACCAGGCGATCCTGGAGAGCCGACGACGTTGATCGTCTGTGAACGGCGCATACGCCGCCGCACCGCGGATCGGTCTGCGTACGCGGCGTTTGGCGATGCCGGCACGCCGACAGTGGCGCTGACGCTGAGCTGTTCGGCGATCTCCCGGCGGGGATCGACTCTTGCTCGGTCGACAGCAGCGCCGGCCGGAGTGTCGAGCCTGGCGGGGAGGGTGAAGCTGCTGGGCGGGCCGTGCCGAACACGGTGGCTCGCTCGGAACATCTGGGTTTGCCCTGGGCGGGTTTTTGCGGCATGTTGTGGGCTGGCGTGCCGGGAAGTCTGGTCGGCGTCCGCCCCTGGCCGGGGGCGGGGGGATTTGTCGACCGGTAGGGGATCTTGGTGGCGCAGATTGTCGCCCGCATCGTCAGACACGCCCGCCCGCTCTGGGCCATGCACCCGTGCTCGCCGCTGGAGTGGTGGTCGGCGTGAGCGTGGGGATCGCGGTCGTCGTGTTCGTGGTGGCCTACGTGCTGATCGCCACCGAGCGGATCCCGAAGACGGTCGCCGCGCTGGCCGGCGCCGGGCTGGTGCTCGGGCTGGGGGTGGTCGGCTCGCAGGAGGCGTTCTACTCCCACGACACCGGCGTGGACTGGGACGTCATCTTCCTGCTGCTCGGCATGATGATCATCGTCGGGGTGCTGCGCCGCACCGGGGTGTTCGAGTACACCGCGATCTGGGCGGCCAAACGCGCCAAGGGCTCGCCGCTGCGGGTGATGATCCTGCTGGTGCTGATCACCGCG
>NZ_DASUCC010000141.1:0-27745 GCF_035762905.1 Actinophytocola sp. | reverse complement strand
ACGACGTGCGGCGGCTCGAGATCGCCCGCGGCGTGGTGGGTCGTGACGTCGGCATCGCGGTCGACGCCAACCAGCGCTGGGACGTGCCGGACGCGATCGAGTGGATGCGCGCGCTGACGCCCTACGACGTCGCCTGGATCGAGGAGCCCACGAATCCCGACGACGTGCTCGGCCACGCGGCGATCGCCCGCGGGGTGGCGCCCATCCCGGTCGCCACCGGCGAGCACATGGCCAACCGCGTGATGTTCAAGCAGTTCCTGCAGGCGGAGGGGCTGCAGGTCCTCCAGATGGACGCGACGCGCGTGGCCGGCGTCAACGAGAACGTCGCGATCCTGTTGCTGGCCGCCAAGTTCGGCGTTCCGGTGTGCCCGCACGCCGGCGGGGTAGGCCTGTGCGAGCTGGTGCAGCACCTGTCCATGTTCGATTTCGTGGCGGTGTCCGGGTCCATGGACAATCGGGTCATCGAGTACGTGGACCATCTGCACGAGCACTTTCTGGACCCGGTGATCATCCGGCGCGGCCACTATGTCGTGCCGACCGCACCGGGCTTCAGCGCGTCGATGCGGCCGCAGACCCTGGCCAGCTACGCGTATCCCGATGGTCCCGTGTGGACGGAGGAGGATACAACATGACCGAGTTCGACGGCTTGGCGGCCGTGGTGACCGGCGGCGGCTCGGGCATCGGGCTGGCCACCGCAACACTGTTGGCGCAGCGTGGGGCCCGGGTGGCCTGCCTGGATCTCGACCCGGCCGCCGCGACCGACCCGTTACTGGGCCTGACCGCCGACGTGCGCGACGACGAGTCGGTGCGTGCGGCGGTGGATACCGCCGCCGAGCGGCTCGGCGGGATCGACATCCTGGTCAACAACGCCGGAATCGGCGCGCAGGGCACGGTCGAGGACAACCCGGATGAGGAATGGCGGCGGGTGTTCGAGGTGAACGTGCTCGGCATCGTCCGGACCACCCGGGCCGCCCTGCCGCACCTGCGCGCCTCCCGCGCCGCGGCGGTGGTGAACACCTGCTCGATCGCGGCCACCGCGGGGTTGCCCAACCGCGCGCTGTACAGCGCCACCAAGGGCGCCGTGCTGTCCCTGACCATGGCCATGGCCACCGACCACGTGGCCGAGGGCATCAGGGTCAACTGCGTCAACCCAGGCACCGCGGACACCCCGTGGGTGCGCAGGCTGCTGGACGCGACCGACGATCCGGACGGCGAACTGGCCGCACTGCGGGCCCGGCAGCCCATGGGGCGCCTGGTGTCCGCGGCCGAGGTGGCGGCGGCCATCGCGTACCTGGCGAGCCCGCTCGCCGGGGCGACCACCGGCACCGCGCTCGCGGTGGACGGCGGCATGCAGGGCCTGCGCCCGCGGCCCAAGACCTGAAATCCTTCCCAGTCCCCATCGAATCGAGGGCGATCAATGAAGATGACCCGGGTTGCAGTGCTGGCCATGGCGTTAGCGCTCACGATCGGCGCGTGCAGCAAGGACGATCCCGGCTCGGGCGGCACGCCCGCCCAGGGCGGCGGTTCGATCGGCGTGGATCTGCCGCGTGCCGACTCCGACTTCTGGAACGCCTACGCCGACTACGTTCCGGCCAAGGCCGGCGAGGTGGGCGTGCAGCTCAACGGGCCGACCAACTCGCAGAACGACATCCAGAAGCTGATCGGCAACGTGGACAGCCTGGTCGCGCAGGGCGCCAAGGCCCTTGTGATCGCCCCGCAGGACACCGGCGCCATCGGTCCGAAGCTGGATGAGCTGTCCGGCAAGGGAATCCCGGTGGTCAGTGTGGACACCCGGCCGGACACCGGGAAGATCTTCATGGTGGTCCGGGCGGACAACCGGGCCTACGGTCAGAAGGCGTGCGAGTTCCTCGGTCAGAAGCTGAACGGCACCGGTAAGGTGATCGAGTTCCAGGGCGCGCTGTCCTCGATCAACGGCCGGGACCGGTCCGAGTCCTTCAAGGAGTGCATGACCAGCAAGTTCCCCGGCATCACGGTGTTCGAGGAGCCGACCGACTGGGAGGGCGCCAAGGCGCAGGCGGCGCTGGAGACCCGGCTGTCCACCGATCCGGACATCAAGGGCATCTACATGCAGGCCGGCGGCGTGTTCCTCGACCCGACCCTGCAGGTGCTCAAGCAGCGCGGGCTGCTGGTTCCGCCGACCGATCCCAAGCACATCTTCGTGGTGTCCAACGACGGCATCCCGCAGGAGTTCGACGCCATCCGCAAGGGCGAGATCGACGCCACCGTCTCCCAGCCGGCCGACAAGTACGCGGAGTTCGGCCTGTACTGGGCGAAGCAGGCGCTGGCCGGGGTGACCCCGAAGGAGGGCCCGTCCGACCACGGCAGCACGATCATCAAGCTGCCCAACGGGTTCGAGGACCAGCTGGCCGCTCCCCTTGTCACCAAGGACAACGTGGACGACCAGTCGCTATGGGGCAACAAGAGCTCGTGACGGCACCGGTCGTCGAGGCGATCGGTGTCGCGAAGCGGTTCGGTCCCACCGTGGCGCTGGCCGACGGGAACCTGTCGGTCAGCGCTGGTGAGACGCACGCCCTGGTCGGTCGGAACGGAGCCGGAAAGTCAACTCTGGTCGCGGTGCTGACCGGCCTGCTGCGACCGGACGCCGGCGAGGTGCGGTTCGCCGGTCGGCCCGCTCCCCCGCTGGCCGACCGCGCGGCCTGGCGGTCGCTGGTGGCCTGTGTGTACCAGAAGCCGTCCGTGGTGGCCGACCTCTCGGTGGCGGAGAACCTGTTCCTGAACCGGCAGCCGCGCGGAAGGTTCGGTCTGCTGTCCCGGCCGGCGCTGCGCCGGCAGGCCACCGAACTGCTGGAGTCCTGGGCGATCCCGGTGAATCCGGAGCTGCCGGCCGGGCAGCTCACCGTGGAGCAGCGGCAGCTGGTGGAGATCGCCGGCGCGCTCTCGCTCGGCGCCCGGTTCGTGATCCTGGACGAGCCCACCGCGCAGCTCGAGGGCGCCGCGATCGCCCGGCTGTTCGACCGGCTGCGCGACCTGCGCGAGCAGGGCGTTACGTTCGTGTTCATCTCCCACCACCTTCCGGAGATCTACCAGATCTGCCAGCGGGTCACGGTGTTCCGCGACGCCCGGCACGTGCTGACCGCGCCGGTCGGCGAGCTGCGCGAGGAGGAGCTGGTGGCGGCCATGGTCGGCGAGGCGCGCGGGCTGGTCCGGGTCGGCGCGGACCGGCCGGCGGTGGGCTCGGACGCCGATCCGGTGCTGGAGCTGACCGGCGTCGGGGTGCCCGGCTTCGTCGAGCACGTCGACCTGACCGTGCGGCGCGGCGAGATCGTCGGCGTGGCCGGGTCGGCGGCCAGCGGAAAGCGGCAGCTCGCCGAGGCGCTGGCCGGGCTGCGTCCGCGGACCGGCGAGGTGCGGCTGGCCGGTCGCCGGGTGCCGGCGGCCAACGTGCCGGCCGCGCTGCGCGCCGGGATCGGTTACCTGCCAGGGGATCGCAACGTGGACGGGTTCGTGCCCGGGCTGTCGGTGGCGGAGAACGCGACGATGACGATCGCCGGGAACCTCGGCCCAGCCGGCACCGTGCTGCCCGGGCGGCGGGATGCCGTGGCCCGCAGGCTGATCGCGGACCTGGAGGTGCACACCGCCGGGCCGCACCAGCCGGTTTCCGAGCTGTCCGGCGGAAACTCGCAGAAGGTGGTGATGGCCAGGGCGCTGGCCAGCGACCCGCGGGTGCTGGTCCTGGTCGCGCCGACCGCGGGCGTGGACGTGCGGTCCAAGGAGTCGTTGCTCGGCGCGGTGGACCGGGAGACCCGCGCACAGCGCGGCGCGCTGCTCGTCTCCGACGAGCTCGCCGACCTGTGCGTGTGCGACCGGGTCGTGGTGATGGCCGGTGGCCGGGTGATCGCCGAGCATCCGCGTGGTTGGGACGAGGCCGACCTGGTGGCCGAGATCGAAGGAATCGGGCGATGACGGAGACTTCCACGACCACCGGACCCGAGGCCCCGGCGCTGCCGGCGGCCGGACCCGGGCGCGGCCGGCCGCGGCTGGCCCGGCTGCGCGACCTGGCGCTGATCCCGCCGATCGTGGCGCTGCTGGTGTACGGCTACGTCACCAATCCGGACGTGTTCCTGACCAAGTCGTACTTCGTCGACTCGGTGCTGAAGAACCTGGCGCCGCTGGCGCTGGTGGTGCTGGCCGAGGCGCTGGTGCTGATCGTCGGCAAGTTCGACCTGTCCCTGGAGTCGGTGGTCGGCATCGCGCCCGCGATCGCGGTGTTCATGGTGGTGGGCAAGACCTCCGCGCTCGGGGCGCCGTGGCCGGCGTGGACCGTGTTGCCGGTGGCGCTGGTGTTCGGGGCGCTGGTCGGCGTGTTCAACGGCCTGCTGATCGTGCGGTTCAAGCTGTCCGCGTTCATCGTCACGCTGGCCATGCTGATCACGTTGCGCGGCCTGCAGCTCACCATCGTCGGCGGTGCCACGATGTCCAACCTGGCCAAGCAGATCCCGTTGCTGGACAACCTGGCCAACCTCAGGTTCGCCGGTGTGCCGGTGGCCATCTGGATCGTCGCGATCCTGTTCACGGCCGGGATTCTGGTGCTCGGCTACACCCGGGTGGGCCGCTCGCTGTATGCGGTCGGCGGCAACCCGGCGGCGGCGCGGGCGGCCGGCATCCGGGTGGACCGGGTGATCTGGATGACGTTCGTGGCGGCCGGGTTGCTCGCGGCGCTTGCCGGTCTGATGCTGTCCGCACAGCTCGGCTCGGTGGCCGCCAGCCAGGGTGAAGGCATGATCTTCCAGGTGTTCGCGGCGGCGGTGATCGGCGGGATCAGCCTGGAGGGCGGCAAGGGCTCGCTGTTCGGCGCGCTGTGCGGGGTGCTGCTGCTCGGCCTGATCCAGGCGGTGCTCACCCTGGCCCAGGTGCCCGGCGAGCAGATCCAGGCGGTGTACGGCCTGGTGATCCTGGTGGCGCTGGTACTGGCCCGGCTGACCACCGGAAAGGCGCAGGACTAGGGAGGCGTTGCGGTGCAACGGATCGCTCTGCACACCCGGATCAAACCCGGGCGTGAGGCGGACTACGACCGGGTGCACGCGGTGATCCCGGCCGAGCTGGACGCGGCACTGCGCGCGGCCGGCGTGCACAGCTGGGAGATCTGGCGGGACGGCCGCGACCTGTTCCATCTGGTCGAGGTGGAGGACTACCGGGCCATGCGGCGCGCGCTGGCCGATCATCCGGCGAACGTGCCGTGGCAGGCCAGGATGGCCGAACTGTTGGAGATCCAGGACGATTACTCCGGCGACGACCTCGGGATCGGTAAAGTATGGGAGCTGCCGTGACACCTGGGCTGGGATTCGGCGGCGCGGTGATCGGTGGGCTGCACCAGTGGGTGGACGAGGAGACCGCGCTGGCCGCCGTGAACGCGGCCTGGTCGCTGGGTGTCCGGTTCTTCGACACCGCCCCGCACTACGGCCTCGGGTTGTCCGAACGGCGGCTCGGTGCGGCGCTGGCCGGGCGGCCGCGGTCGGAGTACGTGCTGTGCACCAAGGTCGGCCGGGTGCTGGTGCCGAGCCCGGAGTCGGCCGGGCGGCGCGACGAGAGCTTCGACGTGCCTGCGGACCACCGGCGGGTGTGGGACTTCAGCGCGGCCGGGGTGCGCCGCAGCCTGGAGTCCAGTGTGGACAGACTGGGCGTCGACCGGGTGGACATCGTGCTGCTGCACGACCCGGACGACCACTGGGAGCAGGCGATCGGCGAGGCCTACCCGGCGCTGCATGAGCTGCGCGATCAGGGTGTGGTCGGCGCGATCGGGGCCGGGATGAACCAGTGGCAGATGCTCCAACGGTTCGTCGCCGAGACCGACCTGGACACGGTGATGCTGGCCGGCCGGTACACGCTGCTGGAGCAGACCGCGCTGGACAGCATGCTGCCAATGTGCGTGCGCCGTGGCGTGTCCGTGCTGGCCGCCGGGGTGTTCAACAGCGGGCTGCTCGCGGTCGACCGGCCGGGCCCCGGCGCCACCTACGACTACACGACCGCGCCACCGGAGCTGCGCGAGCGGGCGCTGCGGATCGGCGAGGTGTGCGCGGCGCATGGGGTTTCCGTTCCGCAGGCGGCGATGGCGTTCGCCGCCGCGCATCCGGCGGTGGCACAGGTCGTGGTCGGGATCCGCACGGCCGAGCAGATGCGGGCCAACGCCGAGCTGTTCCGGCGGCCGGTTCCGCCCGGCCTGTGGCCGGACCTGGTGGCCGCGGGACTGCTCCGCGCGGACGCGCCGGTGCCATGATCGTCGACGCGCACCACCACCTCTGGGACCCGGCGCGGCGGGTGTACCCGTGGCTGACCGGGCTGGCCGCGATCCAGCGGCGGTACACGCTGGACGACCTGCGCGCGGCGGCCGGGCCGGAGGTGACCGCGACGGTGCTGGTGCAGACCGTGTCCTCGGTGGCCGAAACCGCGGAGTTCCTGGCCACCGCAAGGGAAAGCGGCGGGCTGGTGGTCGGGGTGATCGGCTGGGTGGACCTGTCCGCCGCGGATCTCCGGGTGCCGGATGGCCCGCTGGTCGGTGTCCGGCACCAGGTCGAGGACGAGCCGGATCCGGACTGGTTGCTGCGTCCCGATGTCGGCCGCGGTCTGCGCCGGCTGGCCGGGGCCGGGCTGGTCTACGACCTGCTGGTGCGGGCCGCACAGCGCGACGCCGCGCTGGCCGTGGCCCGGCAGGTGCCGGAGTTGGCGTTCGTGCTCGACCACGCCGGCAAGCCGGGGATCGCCGGCGGCGAGTGGGAGCCGTGGGCGTCCTGGGTCACCGAGCTGGCGCGGCTGCCGAACGTGACGTGCAAGCTGTCCGGGCTGGTCACCGAGGCATCCTGGTCGTCCTGGGCCGTGGCCGACATCCGGCCCTACGCCGAGCACGTGCTGGACCGGTTCGGCGCGGACCGGGTGATGTTCGGTTCGGACTGGCCGGTGTGCGAGTTGGCCGGCGGCTACCGCGCGGTGCGCGCGCTGACCGCCGAGCTGCTCGCCGGGGCCTCGGCGGCGGAGCGGGCGGCCGTGCTCGGCGGCACGGCGACCCGGGTCTACCTGAGCTGAGCGCCCGCGTCGACCAGGGTGCTGCGCAGCCAGTGCTCGACCCCGGCGATGTGCACGGTGGCCCAGGACCGGGCCACCTCGGGTTGGCGGGCCTCGATGGCGTCGCAGATCGCGGCGTGCTGCTCGCGGGTCTTGTCGACCGCGCCCTCCTGGGTGAGGCCGCGCCAGATCCGGGCCCGGGTGGTCGGCCCGGACAGCCCGTCGAGCAGGGAGCACAGCACGGTGTTGCCCGAGCCGAGGGCGATCCGCCGGTGAAACTCCAGGTCGTTGGCCACCAGCGCTTCGATGGTCGGGGCGTCGTCGAGTGCCTCGAGCACCCGGCGCAGGTCGGCGACCTCCACGTCGGCCATGCGGGCCGCGGCCATCGCGGTAGCGGCCGGCTCCAGGATGCGGCGCACTTCGAGGAACTCGAGCACGGTGTCGTCGCGGTGGAAGTCGACCACGAAGCTCATCGCGTCCAGCAGCAGGTTGGGCTCCAGGCTGGTCACATAGGTGCCGTCGCCTTGCCGCACGTCAAGCACGCGAATGAGGGACAACGCCTTCACCGCTTCGCGCAGCGAGTTGCGGGACAGGCCCAACCGCTCGGCGAGGTCGTTCTCCTTGGGCAGCCGGTCGCCCGGGCCCAGCTCACCGGTGACGATCATGGCCTTGATCTTCTCGATGGCCTCGTCGGTGACAGGCACGGCAGGTCCTCTCGTTATCGCGACTGCGGTAGCCGCACCGACCCCCGTTTGACCGCCGGCGCCGACGGCGGCGGGACGACCGGACCGATGTCCCCGTCCGGGGCCTGGTCAAGATCGACGATCACCGGCGCATGATCGCTCGGGCCGGTCCCCTTGCGCGCGTGCCGGTCCACCCACGCCGCCCGCACCCGCCCGGCCACCGGCGCACTCGCCAGCACCAGGTCGATCCGCATTCCCAGATCCTTGTGGAACATCCCCGCCCGGTAATCCCAATAGGTGAACACCCGCTCACCCGGCCACCGCTCCCGCACCACATCGTGCAAGCCCAGTTCCTGTAATCCGGCCAGCGCCGCCCGCTCCGGCCCGGTCACGTGCGTCTGCCCGATGTAGGCGTCCGGGTCGAACACGTCCGCGTCCGTCGGCGCGATGTTCATGTCCCCGCACAGCAGGACGTCCCGCGGCCCCGCCCCGACCACCTCACGCAACGCCCCCAACCACGCCAGCTTGTACCGGTAGTGATCGGAGTCCGGCACCCGCCCGTTCGGCACGTACAACGAGTGCACCCGCACCCCACCACACGTCGCCGCGACCGCCCGCGCCTCCGGCTCGGGAAACCCCGGCGCCCCCTCCACCCCCAGCGTCACATCCTCAAGGCCCACCCGCGACAAGATCGCCACCCCGTTCCACTGCACCTCCCCGTGCAGCGCGACCTCGTACCCCCGCTCCCCCAACTCCGCCCCCAACAGCTCGCGAAAGGCGTCGTCGGAAACCTTCGTCTCCTGCAGACACACCACATCCGGCCGGCGCTGATCCAACCACGGCAACAGCCGCCCCACCCGCTGCTTCACCGAGTTCACGTTCCACGTAGCAACCCGCACCCCCCAACCCTATTCGGGCCCCGAACAACAAGACGCACGGGCAGCGCGACAGAGCGACAGAAGAAGAGAGAGGGAGAGAGGGAGGAAGGAAGAGGGCCAAGTTAAGGACGGCCCAGAGCAAAGGTGAGAACAACGGCCCAGGAACACCCAAGTGCACAACCGACCACGCGGGGGGGTCCGGGGGCCTGCCCCCGGCCGGGGGTCTGGGGGCTTGGCCCCCAGAAAATACGCGACACGCCCCGTCCGCGCTTTCCGCGGACAGGGCATGCCTGCGTGGAGGTGCCGGGAATCGAACCCGGGTCCTCTGCCGCCTTGTCAGGGCTTCTCCGTGCGCAGTTCACCTTGTCTCTACTCGGCCCCACCGGTCACGTGAACAAGCCGGTGTGACGGGCCCAGCCGCTGTGGGTGTCCCGCCGTGGATCCGCGGCCGATCCGCGGCGGTAAGCCTCCTAGCTGATGCCGGCGAACCGGGTCGGAGGCGAACCCGGGCCGACAGACATCACGCTCGCTTAGGCAGCGAGGGCGACGTCGCGCTGACTTGTAGTCTTGGCGCTTATTGGTTTGCGGCGACGCTTGAGGTGGTCTCTCGCCTGCACCTGCACGCTTCCCCTGGCTCAACGTCCAGAGTCGAAACCGTTCACCCCCTTGTTGTGGGTCAGTCCACCAAGGATAACGCCCGGGCGCGCCCGGCTCATTCCGGTTAGGTGGGGCTAGCCCTACCTCCGGCATACCGGCCCACCCCATGGTCGTTCGCCCTCGTCAGCGGCATGCTGACGGTACGGCGAACACGAACCGTGAGGAGATCGACGATGTTTCCGGCAGACGTCACCGAGAGCGACGGCACCCGTCCCAACCCGCCGGTGCTGGGCTCGCTGCTGTACCTGCTGCTGAACCTGCCGGTGGGCATCGCGTCGTTCGTGTTCGTGGTCACCGCGGTCTCCGTGGGCCTGAGCACGGCGATCATCTGGGTGGGCGTGCCGGTGCTGGCGCTGGCCATGCTGGTCTGGCGGGGCGGGGCCCGGCTGGAGCGGCAGCGGGTGCACGCCATGCTGCGCACCTACGTCGCCACGCCGTACCGGCCGCTGCCGGACACGCTCGCCGGGCAGTGGAAGACCCGGATGCGGGACCCGGCGACCTGGAAGGACATGACGTACTTCCTGCTCATGCTGCCGGTGGGGATCGCCGAGTTCACCCTGATGGTGACGCTGTGGTCGGCCAGCCTGTGGCTGCTGCTCCTGCCGCTGCTGCACCCGTTCCTGCCGGACGACGCCTACCCGGTGTGGGACGACCATCCGATGGTGTCGATCGACTCGAGCTTCGAGGCGCTGCCCTGGGCGGCGGTCGGCGCGCTGCTGCTGGCCGTGACCGTGCTGATCACCAAGGGGCTCGGCGCGCTGCACGCCCGGTACGCCCGCGCCCTGCTCGGCCCGAGCGTGCGCCGAATGAACGCGATGAGCTCGGTGGCCTGGGTTCCCGGTGTCGGCTTGGGCGTGACGCGATGACCGAGCCGGTGCGCATGCAGCCGCACCTGGCCGCGGTGCCATCGTCGCCCGGGGTGGGGGATGCTGGTGACGTGGCCGAACCCGTTACCACGCACCGCGAGTGGCGCCCGGTTCGGCGCGTGGCCGGCTCCATCGGGTTCATGCTCGGGGGGTACCCGCTGAGCCTGATCGGCTTCGTCATGCTGGTCACGATGCTGGCGGTCGGCCTGGGCACCCTGGTCATCTGGGTCGGCGTGCCGATGATGATGATCGCCACCCAGCTGATCTACGGCCTCGCCGCGGCCCACCGCGGTTTGATCAAGGCAACGCTCGGGGTGCAGATCCCGACGCCTCGGCGCGAGCGGACCGGTTCGGTGCTGCAGAAGTGGCGCCAGCAGCTGACCGACGCGCAGACCTGGCGCAACCTCGCCTACTTGATGATCACTTTCCCGATCAGCGTGGTGGAGTTCGCGCTGGCCATCGCCGGCACGATCATCCTTCCGATCGGGATCTGGGTGCTGCCGTTCATCGCCTCGCTGCACGCCCAGCTGGCCATGGCGTTGCTCGGGCCGAACACCGCCGCCCAGCTCAGCGAGCGGGCGCAGCGGCTGCAGGCGTCCCGGGCGCGCGGCGTGGACGCGGCCGAGGCCGAGCGGCGGCGGATCGAGCGTGACCTGCACGACGGGGCGCAGCAGCGCCTGGTAGCGGTGGCCATGGGGCTCGGCCGGGCGCAGAAGAAGTTCGAGGCCGACCCGGACGGCGCCAAGTTGCTGGTGGGCGAGGCGCTCGCGGACGCCAAGCTGGCCGTCTCCGAGCTGCGCGACCTGGCTCGGGGCATCTACCCGGCGGTGCTGGGCGACCGGGGCCTGGACGCGGCGCTGTCCTCGCTGGCGGCCAAGAGCCCGGTTCCGGTGAACGTGCAGGTGACGGTGGACCCGCGGCCGCCCGCGGCGGTGGAGAGCACGGCGTACTTCATCGTGGGCGAGTCGCTGACCAACGTCGCCAAGTACGCCAATGCCAGCCAGGTGACGGTGAAGGTGTGGCGGGAGGAGCGGCCGTCCGGCGACATGGTCGTGGTCGAGGTGACCGACGACGGCGACGGCGGAGCGGTGTTCCACGCCGGGGGCGGGTTGGCCGGCCTGGCCGACCGGGCTGCCACGATTGACGGCGTGATGACCGTGGTGAGTCCGATCGGGGGACCGACTGTGATCAGGGCCGACCTGCCATGCACGTGGTGATCGCCGAGGATTCCGTGCTGTTGCGCGCCGGGATCCAGCGATTGCTTGCCGACGAGGACATCGAGGTGGTCGCGGCGGTCGAGGACGGGGAGGGGCTGCTGGTCGCGGTCAGCGAGCACCGTCCCGACCTGGCGATCGTGGACGTCCGGATGCCGCCGACGTTCACCGACGAGGGGCTGCGGGCGGCGCTCGCGGCCCGCGAGCAGTTGCCGGGGCTGCCGGTGCTGGTGCTGTCCCAGTACGTGGAGGAGCGCTACGCCGTCGAGTTGTTGGCCGGGGGGGCCGGCGGCGTCGGCTACCTGCTCAAGGAGCGGGTGGCCGACGTCGCCGAGTTCGTGGACGCGGTGCACCGGGTCGCCGGCGGCGGCACGTGCATCGATCAGGAGGTGATCGCGCAGCTCATGGCCCGCGGTCGGCGCAATCCCATCGACGTGCTCACCCCTCGGGAACGCGAGGTGCTCGGTCTGATGGCCCAGGGACTGTCCAACGTGGCCATCGCGAAGACTCTCACGGTCTCGGACGGCGCGGTGGAGAAGCACGTCGGAAACATCTTCAGCAAGCTCGGCCTTGAGCCGGATCCCGAGGAGCACCGCCGGGTGCGGGCGGTGCTCACGTTCCTCGAGCGGGGTTGATCAGGCCGCGCGGGCCTGGGCGTTCGCCGGTTCCAGGGCCAGGTCGAGCACCTCGCGGACGTCGCCGACCAGGTGCACGGTGAGGGCATCGCGGACGGCCGCCGGGACCTCGTCCAGGTCCGGCTCGTTGCGGCTGGGCAGCAGCACCGTGGTGATGCCGGCGCGGTGGGCGGCCAGCAGCTTCTGCTTGACCCCGCCGATCGGCAGCACCCGGCCGGTCAGCGACACCTCGCCGGTCATCGCCACGTCGGCGCGCACCGGGCGGCCGGACAGCAGCGAGGCCAGCGCGGTGGTCATGGTGACGCCCGCGCTCGGCCCGTCCTTGGGCACCGCGCCGGCCGGGACGTGCACGTGCACGCCGCGCTCGGCCAGCTCGCCGACCGGCAGCTCCAGCGGCCCGCCCCGGGAGCGCAGGTAGGACAGCGCGATCTGGGCGGACTCCTTCATCACCTCGCCGAGCTGACCGGTCAGCGTGACGCCCGCGGAGCCGGTCGCCGCGTCGGCCAGCGACGCCTCGACGAACAGCACGTCGCCGCCGGCTCCGGTGACGGCAAGGCCGGTGGCCACGCCGGGCACCGCGGTGCGCTCGGCCGACTCCGGCGTGTGCTTCGGCTGACCCAGGTAGGTCCGCAGGTCCGCGCCGCCGACCGCGACCGGCAGCGTCAGCTCGTCGACGGCCAGCCGGGCGGCCACCTTGCGCAGGATCCGGGCGATGGACCGTTCGAGCTGGCGCACCCCGGCCTCCCGGGTGTACTCGCCGGCGATCAACCGCAGCGCGCCGTCGTCGACGGCGACCTCCTCGGCGGTGAGCCCGGCCCGCTCGAGCTGGCGGGGCAGCAGGTGGTCGCGGGCGATGACGACCTTCTCGTCCTCGGTGTAGCCGTCCAGGGTGACCAGCTCCATCCGGTCGAGCAGCGGCGCCGGGATGGCCTCGACCACGTTCGCGGTGGCCAGGAAGACCACATCGGACAGGTCCAGCTCGACCTCGAGGTAGTGGTCCCGGAAGGTGTGGTTCTGCGCCGGGTCGAGCACCTCGAGCAGCGCGGCGGTCGGGTCGCCCCGGTAGTCCGCGCCGACCTTGTCGATCTCGTCGAGCAGCACCACCGGGTTCATCGAGCCGGCCTCGGCGATGGCCCGCACGATCCGGCCGGGCAGGGCGCCGACGTAGGTGCGCCGGTGTCCGCGGATCTCCGCCTCGTCCCGCACGCCGCCGAGCGCGACCCGGACGAACTTGCGGCCCATGGCCCTGGCCACCGACTCGCCGAGCGAGGTCTTGCCGACCCCGGGCGGGCCGGCAAGGGCCAGCACCGCGCCGCTGCGCCGGCCGCCGACCACCCCGAGGCCGCGCTCGGCGCGCCGCTTGCGCACGGCCAGGTACTCGATGATCCGGTCCTTCACGTCGTCGAGCCCGGCGTGGTCGGCGTCGAGGATCTCCCGGGCGCCGCGGACGTCGTATTCGTCCTCGGTCCGGGTGTTCCAGGGCAGCTCGAGCACGGTGTCCAGCCAGGTGCGGATCCAGCCCACCTCGGGCGACTGATCGGCGGTGCGCTCCAGCTTGTCCACCTCGACCAGCGCCGCCTCGCGGACCTTCGCCGGCAGCTCGGCGGCCTCGACCCGGTCCCGGTAGTCGGCCTCCTCCGAGGCGGGCTTGCCGTCCAGCTCGGCCAGCTCCTTGCGAATGGCCTTGAGCTGCTCACGCAGCAGGAACTCACGCTGCTGGCGCTCCATGCCCTCCTTGACGTCCTTGCGGATTGTCTCGGCGACGTCCAGCTCGGCCAGGTGCTCGCGGGCCCACTCCAGCAGCTTCTCCAGCCGGGCGGTCAGGTCGGCCGTCTCCAGCAGCCACATCCGCTGCTCGTCGGTCAGGTAGGCGGCGTAGCCGGCCATGTCGGCAAGGGCGGCGGGGTCGTCCATCCGGGCCACCGTGTCCACGATCTGCCACAGCCCACGCTGCTGCAGGATCGTGGTGACCACGCTCTTGTACTCGCGGGCCAGTTCACGGCCCCGGTCGCCGGCCGGCGGCTCCTCGACCACCTCGACGGCGACCCACAGCGCCGCGCCGGGTCCGGTGGTGCCGGCGCCGATCCGCACCCGAGCCGAGCCGCGCACCACGGCGGCCAACTCGCCGCCGGGCAGCCGGCCGACCTGCTCGATCACGCCGAGCGCGCCGACCTTTGCGTACTTGCCGTCCAGCCGGGGCACCAGCACCACCCGCGGCTTCTCGCCCGGCTCCGCGGCGGCCTGCGCGGCCTCGACCGCGGCCCGGACCTCGGCAGCCGTGTCGGTGCCGGCCAGCGTGATCGGCACCACCATGCCCGGCAGCAGGACGGTGTCGTCCAACGGCAACACGGGCAGTGCCTGGGCCTCTGCCATGATCCCTCCAAGGTTGAGTCTTATTCACTCAACCCGGGGATGCCCGATCTTGTTTCCGCCCCGCGTTCGCCGTGAGCGATCACACCCAGTAGCCGGGCCGGGGTGTCGTGCAGGACGGCGCGCAGGAACGGATCGCCCAGCCGGTCGTCGGCCGCCGCCCAGCCGGCGATCGCGGCCAACTGCTCGGCGTAGGGGTACGGGATGCTCGGGAAGTCCGTGCCGAGCACCACCCGGTCGGCCCGGTGCGCCAGCCGGTCGGTCCAGTCCGCCGGCAACGGCGAGCTGAACCCGACCCCGACCATCGTGGTGTCCAGGTAGACGTTGGGATAACGGTCGAGCAGGTCCAGCGCGGCGCCGATCTCCGGCATCCCGGCGTGCGCGAGCACCGCGACCAGCCGCGGATGGCGGTCCAGCACCTCGGCGAACACGTCCAGCCCGGTGAACGCCCCGGGAATCGGAGCGTGTCCACAGTGGACCACGACGGGCACGCCGGCCTCGGCGATCAGACCCCACGCCGGGGCCAGCACCGGCGCCCGCGGGTCGTAGGCCCCGACCTGCACGTGCGCCTTGACGCACCGGGCCCCGGCGCGCAGCGCGTCGTCGAGATAGGACGCCACCCCGGGCTCGGGGTAGAACGTCGCGGTCGGCACCGCCCCCGGCGTGCGGGCGGCGAAGTCCAGCACCCATTCGTTCAGCCAGGCCGCCATGTCCGGCTTGTGCGGGTAGACCAGCGGGGCGAACGTGCTGACCCCCAGCCCGCGCAGGATCGCCAGCCGCTCCCGCTCCGGCAGCCGGTAGTGGATCGGCCACTGCTGGCCGTACTCCTGGGCGGCGCGGTCGAAGAACGCCCAGACCTTGCGCTGCACCGACTCCGGCAGGAAGTGCACATGGAGGTCGACCAGCCCGGGCAGGCCGAGCCCGGACACCCACGCCGCGACCTCCGCGTCGGTGCGCGGCCCCGGCATCAGTAGCGGCCCTTGGCCGCCCGGCCCGCCGCCCTGGTCATCTCCCGCTGTGCGTCCCGCTTGGCCAGGTCCTGCCGCTTGTCGTAGGACTTCTTGCCCCGGGCCAGCGCCAGCTCGACCTTGACCTTGCCGTCCTTGAAGTACATGGACAGCGGAACCAGGGACAGTCCGCTCTCCTTGCTCTTGCCGATCAGCCGCAGGATCTCCTTCTTGTGCAGCAGCAGCTTGCGGGTGCGGCGCGGGGCATGGTTGGTCCAGGTGCCCTGCACGTACTCAGGGATGTGCACGTTGCGCAGCCACACCTCGCCGTCGTCCACCGTGGCGAACGCGTCGACCAGCGACGCCCTGCCCTCGCGCAGGCTCTTCACCTCGGTGCCGACCAGCGCAATCCCGGCCTCAAGGGTGTCCAGGATCGTGTAGTCGTGCCGGGCCTTGCGGTTCGACACGATGACCTTGCGGCCGACTTCGCGCACCATGCCGGACAGGTTACGTCCGGACGTACGCTCGAAGCGTCACATATCCGGTGCTTGCCGAGATCAGGATCGCGGTGAGCAGCAGCCAGGGGGCCACCAGCAGCGCGTCCAACAGGCCGACCGCCGCGATGATGCCGGTGCTCGTCAGCCCGGACAGCGCGTTGGCCAGGAAGTACGTGTTGACGAACGCGATGATCACGATCCCGAGGATGGCGCCGATCACGCCGGCCACCACCGCCTCGAGCAGGAACGGCAGCTGCGTATACCACCGGGTGGCGCCGACCAGGCGCATGATGCCGACCTCTGTTCGTCTGGTGAACGCCGAGACCTGCACGGTGTTGGAGATCAGCAGGAGGGTGGCGATGGCGGCCAGCAGCGCGAACAGGAACGTGATGTCACGCAGGGTGTTGAACAGGGAGAAGAATCGCGTCAGGAACGTGCTCTGGTCCACGATGGAGTCGATGCCGGGCCGGTTGTTGTAGGCCTGGGTGATCACTTCGGTCCGGTCCGGATCCTTCAGCTTGACGTGGAAGGACGCCGGCAGCGCCTCCGGCCGGGCCAGCTTGAGCAGCTCGGGCTGGGACTCGAAGAGCCGCTTGAACCGCTCGAACGCCTGGTCCCGGTTCTCGAACGCGACCGACTCGACCGCCGGATCGGAGTCCAGGTCGGACTGCAGGGCCTTGCACGGGTCGCCGGTGCAGGCCTTGTCGTTGGCGCTGATGTCCTCGACCAGGTAGACGCTCACCTCGAGCTTGTCCTGGTAGAGCTCCTGGGTGTTGTCGATCATTCGGACAACCACAAGGCCCTCGCCAAGCAGCGCGAGTGAGACGGCCGTCGTCAGGATCATCGCGATGGTCATGGTGAGGTTGCGGCGCAGGCCGTTGAGAACCTCACTGACGACAAAGCTGGCACGCATCGGGGGAGTTAGTCCTCGGGGTGTAGGGGATCAGGTGGTTCAGCGGCCGACGCCGTAGACGCCGCGGGCGTCGTCCCGGACGACCCGACCGAGGTCGAGCTCCACGACGCGGCGGCGCATCGAGTCGACGATCGAGTGGTCGTGGGTGGCCATCAGCACGGTGGTGCCGGTGCGGTTGATCCGCTCCAGCAGCATCATGATGTCCTGGCTGGTGTCCGGGTCGAGGTTTCCGGTCGGCTCGTCGGCCAGCAGCATCAGCGGCCGGTTCACGAACGCCCTTGCGATGGCGACCCGCTGCTGCTCGCCGCCGGACAGCTCGTGCGGCATCCGGGACGCCTTGCCCTCCAGGTTGACCAGCTCCAGCACCTCGGGCACCACCTTGCGGATGGTGTGCTTGGGCTTGCCGATCACCTCGAGGGCGAACGCCACGTTCTCCGCGACCGTCTTGTTGCCCAGCAGCCGGAAGTCCTGGAAAACACAGCCGATCGACTGGCGCAGCCGGGGCACCCGGCGCCGGGCCATTCTGGCCACGTCGAAGTTGGCGACGTAGACCCGTCCACGCGACGGCGTCTCCTCGCGCAACAAAAGCCGCAGAAAGGTGGACTTACCCGAGCCGGATGGACCGATCAAGAAGACGAACTCGCCCTTGTCGACGGCCACCGTCACGTCCTCCAACGCTGGTCGCGTGGAGGTCTTGTACACCTTTGAGACATGCTCGAGCCGGATCACGAGGCGCGAGTCTACCTGCGCCCGTGTTATCGACCTGTTGCCTACCGGCTGACCGGATCGCCCGGTATCGGCACGTGACCAGCCGGCTACTGCTGGGTACGACGCCAGCGCACGCCGGCCTCGAGGAAGCCGTCGATGTCGCCGTCGAGCACCGGGGTCGGATTGCCCACCTCGAACTCGGTGCGCAGGTCCTTGACCATCTGATAGGGGTGCAGCACGTAGGAGCGCATCTGGTTGCCCCAACTGGACCCGCCGTCGCCGCGCAGCGCGTCCATCTCGGCCCGCTCCTCAAGGCGCCGGCGCTCGAGCAGCCGGGCCTGCAGCACCCGCATGGCCGCGGCGCGGTTCTGGATCTGCGACTTCTCGTTCTGACAGGAGACCACGATGCCGGTCGGCAGGTGGGTGATCCGCACGGCCGAGTCGGTGGTGTTCACGCTCTGCCCGCCGGGCCCGGACGAGCGGAACACGTCGATCCGGATGTCCTTCTCCGGGATGTCGATGTGATCGGTGGACTCGACGAACGGCAGCACCTCGACCCCGGCGAACGAGGTCTGCCTGCGGCCCTGGTTGTCGAACGGAGAGATCCGCACCAGCCGGTGGGTGCCCTGCTCCACGGACAGGGTGCCGTAGGCGTACGGGGCGCTGACCTTGAACGTGGCCGACCGGATGCCGGCCTCCTCCGCGTAGGAGGTGTCGTAGACCTCGGTCGGGTAGCCGTGCCGCTCCGCCCAGCGCAGGTACATGCGCAGCAGCATCTCGGCCCAGTCGGCGGCGTCCACCCCGCCGGCCTCGGACCGGATGGTGACCAGCGCGTCGCGCGCGTCGTACTCACCGGACAGCAGGGTGCGCACCTCGAGCGAGGCGATCTCCTTGCGCAGCCGGGCGCGCTCCTCGTCGGCCTCGGCGAGGCTGGACGCGTCGCCCTCGTCCTCGGCGAGCTCGTAGAGCACCCAGAGGTCGTCGAGGCGCTGGCGTAGGTCGCTGACCTTGCGCAGCTCGCCCTGCTTGTGCGAGAGCTGGCTGGTGACCTGCTGCGCATGCTCCGGGTCGTCCCACAGGTTCGGCTGGGCGGCCTGATCCTCGAGCTTGCCGATTTGCTCGCGCAGCGCGTCGAGGTCCATCACCGCCTCGACACTGGCGAGCGTGGCGGAGAGGGCGTTGAGGTCGGCCGCGACGTCCGGATTCACGTTGTCAAAGGTTACGTGAACCCGGACGTCTCGGCGTGGTGGACCCGGCCGGGTCCCCTTATTAGGAGGTGGGGATGGAGTCGAGCAGCTTCAGGACCGCCCGGGCCCGGGCGGCGCCGAACTCGGCGACCGCCTTGGCGTAGGGATCCTCGGCCGACTTCGCCGCGCTTTTCGCGGCTTCCGCCTCATCGGCGTAAACCCTTTTCGCGGAATCGACCAATGACGCTCGTTGTTTCGCGGTCAGCGCGCTCGCGTGCACCAGCCGGAGGATCAGCGGGCTGCGAAGGTGATCGGGACCGGGCTCGCCGCCCAGCCACGACTTGAACGCCTTCTTACCGGCCGCAGTGATCACATATTGCTGGCTCGACCGTGGCCCCTGTTTACCGAGGCGCACCAGCCCGGCGCTGGCCAGCGCCGGGAGCTCCCGGTAGACCTGGCTACGGGTGACGCTGAAGAACGAGCCAAATCGGTCACGTGCGGCGGCGACCAGCTGTCCACCGGTCTGCGGGCCCTCATGAAGTAAGCCCAGAAGTGCCGCGGCGGTTGCATTCAGTTCAGACACGGTTCCACGGTGCCACGCTTCCGGCCCGGTGTCCACAGTGGCCGGCAATCTGTCCACTGTGGCTGATCGCTTTCGGACGTCAGGGTATGCCCCGAATGGCCGAACGGTTGACCCACCTAGTGGAACAGAACGCCCGGGTTGAGGATCCCGCTGGGATCCAACGACTTCTTCACCGCCCGCAGCGCCGCGCCGAACGGATCGGGCCGCTGACGCTCGTACCAGCGCTTATGGTCCCGGCCGACGGCGTGATGGTGGGTGATCGTCGCTCCCAGACGCATCAGCGCCTCGCTCGAGGCCGACTTGATCTCATCCCAGATGGAGACTTCGGCGCCGCTCCGCCCCTTCGCGAGCACCGTGAAATACGGCGCTACTCCATCCGGGTACACATGGGTGAGCCTGCACGTGACGATGCCCGGTCCTCTGCACAGTCGCCCGATCGCCGCACCGACCTCGGCCCGCACCTCCTCGCACAGTCGCTCCGCACGGTCCCATGTGCACGCAGTCTCGAAGGTCTCGACGATCACTCCTAGTCGGGCCAATGTATCCCTTAAGTAGGGCATACGCAGGAAGGCCGACCGCCATGCGTCGACCGCATCCGGCTGGTCCGACCCGTCCCGTGTGGACACCCGCCGGTATGTGCCGCCGTGGTCGGTGGCCAGCCGCAACGCCCGGTCAAGCGCGGTGTCGACAGGATGATCGGCCGACTCGAAACCCAGTACCAGAAGGCAGGAGCCGTCCGTGACCCCGGCGTTGATCGCCGCTTCGGCCGCGTCGAGCAACCGGCAGTTGCTGGGTTCGAGTCCGGACTGGGCGATCGCCCGCACCCCGGCCAGCGCCCGGCCGAACGTGTCGAACCGCACCCCGGCCGAAGCCTTGTGGACCGGCCGGTCCATAACCCGCAACCATGCCTCGGTGATTACGCCGATCGCGCCCTCCGAGCCGAGAAACAACCGGTCCGGCGACGGACCGGCTCCGGAGGCCGGCAGCCGGCGCGACTCGCTGACGCCGACCGGAGTCACCACCCGCAGCGACTCGACGAAGTCGTCGATGTGCGTGTGCCGGGTCGCGTAGTGCCCGCCGGCCCGGGTGGCGAGCCAACCGCCGAGCGTGGAGAACTCGAAGCTCTGCGGGAAATGCCGCAGGGTCAAACCGTGCCCGCCGAGTTGCCGCTCGAGCACCGGGCCGAGCGCGCCGGCCTGGATGCGGGCCGCCCGAGAGATCCGGTCCACCTCGAGCACCTGGTCCAGACCGGTGAGATCCATGCTGAGCACGGCGTCGTGGCCGCCCCCGCGGTACTCCACCCCGCCGACGACGGAACTCCCGCCGCCGTAGGGAATCACCGCGACCCCGGCCGAGCAGGCCCAGTCCAGCAGGTCGATCACGTCGGCCTCGGTGCGCGGCCGGGCCACCAGGTCGGGCGGGTTGGGCAGGTCGCCGGCCAGCGCCCGGACCACGTCCCGATAGGACTTACCGTAGGTGTGACCGGCGCGGTCCTCGGGATCGGTCGAGCAGACCGGAGCCAGCGAGCCGGGCGGGACGATCCGCGGCGGCCGCAGTGCCAGGTCCGCGATCCGCGGTACCGGAACCGGGTCGGCGGCCCAGCCGGGCGGCAACCGCGCGACCAGCTCCGCCCGCTCGGCATCGGTCGCCGCGGCGTCCACCCAGCCCCAGCCCCACCACGAACGCTTCCGCCGCGATTCGACCATGGTCACCACGCTAGCTCCTCTACTGTGGACCCATGACGCGCTACGTCGCATTGCTGCGGGGGATCAATGTCGGCGCACACAACCGGGTCGCGATGGCCGCATTGCGGACGACCTGTGAATCGGTCGGCTGCACCGAGGTGGCCACATATATACAGAGTGGAAACGTCGTTCTCACCAGTTCAGTGGGTTCCGCCAAGCTGCGTGGCGCGCTCGAATCGGCCATCGCCGAACAGCTCGGCGTGCGCCCCGCCGTCCTCGTCCGCACGGCCGCCGAACTGGCCGCCGTGGTGTCCGGAAACCCCTTTCCCCGGGCTGACCCCGCACATCTGCACGTCGCGTTTCTGGAGCAGGCACCGACCGCCGCCCAGCTCGCCGATCTCGCCGAGGTGAGCCATCCGACCGAGGAGCTGGCGGTGCGCGGCACCGAGGCATACTTCCGGCTGCCCGACGGCATCGGCCGGGCCAAGCTGCCCGAGATCTTCGGACGCCGAACCAAGGCCCTGGCGACCGTGCGCAACTGGCGCACGGTACTCAAGCTGACAGAGCTGTCTGGCTGAGCGGCCGCCGCCGACCGAGTGATCGATTACCTTCGGTAGCTGCTCTAGTATGTTTGAGTGGTCATGCGCCGCCGAGCTTCATCTCGCCCGCATCGCGACTTACGGTCGTGGCCTGGCTGCCCCGGTGACCGACCTGCTTCGGAGATCGTCTTGGCGGTGAGCGCATGAGGGGCCGCGCGCCCGGCTTCCGTCAGGTGCTCGGTGTCAAAGAGTTTCGGTCGCTGTGGGCGGCCGAGCTGTTCTCGATCGTCGGTGATCAACTGGCCGGCGTCGCGCTCGCCGTCCTGGTTTACCAGCGCACGTCATCGGCGGCGCTGACCGCGCTCACCTACGCGCTCAGCTTCGTGCCGTCCGTGCTCGGCGGCATGCTGCTCTCCGGGCTGGCCGACCGCTTTCCACGCCGGTCGGTGCTGGTCAGCACCGATCTGGTGCGGGCAACGCTGGCCGCCGTCATGGCCCTGCCTGGCCTGTCGCTACCCGCGCTGTGGGCCCTGGTCGCACTGTTGAGCATGTCCGCCGCGCCGTTCAAGGCCGCGCAACTCGCGCTGCTGCCGCAGGTCCTCGACGAGGAGAGCTACCTGGTCGGACTGTCGCTGCGGCAGATCACCAACCAGAGCGCCCAGCTCGCCGGGTTCGCCTCGGCCGGCCTGCTGCTGGTGGTCGTGGAGCCGCACGTGGCGCTCCTGGCGAATGCGGCCACCTTCGTCGTCAGCGCGGTGCTGATCCTGGTCGGGGTCCGGCGGCGTCCGGCGGCCGCCGCGCGGGCGGCACAGCGGGGCGGCCCCGCGCTGCCCCGGACCGCCCGGCGCCGACTGGCGCCGCTGGTCATGCTGATCTGTCTGACCGGGCTGTTCGTCGTGCCCGAGGGCATCGCCGCACCGTACGGATCGGCGCTGGGCGCCGGATCGATCGGGATCGGCCTGCTCATGGCCGCCGACCCGCTGGGCAGTGTGATCGGCGCCTGGCTCCTGACCCGGACCGGGATGAGGCCGAACCCGGTGCCGATCGTGGTACTGGCCGTCGGTGCCGGCGTCCCACTGTTGCTCTGCGCGCCGGAGCCGAACCTGGTCATCTCGATCATGCTCTGGGCGGCCAGCGGCGCGATGTCCACCGCCTACCTGATCCTGATCCAGGGCGCCATCGTCGAGCTGGTCCCGGATGAACGCCGAGGCCGGGTCCTTGGCCGGATAGCGACCGGCTTATATGCGTCGCAAGGCATCGCCATTGTGATCGGAGGCATCGCGGCGGAGGAGCTAGGGCCCTACCGGGCGGTGGCCGGAGCAGGTTTACTGGGAATTGTGCTGGCACTCTGCGTAGGCCTCTGGTGGCGCCGCGTTGCCCGCTCCCGGTGCGACCTGGTCACCGGGAGCGAGCATGACCGCGCCGAAAGCCAGTCACATGTCCTTGTGCGCCATCCGAAACACCTCCTTCGAAACACCGAGGAACAAGGTTTCGAACACACATCACATGTCCTTGTGCGCCACCGGGCACACCTCCTCAGAAATAGCCGTGAACGCGATTCCCAACGGGTCTCACATGTCCTTGTGCGCCATCGAAAGCACCTCCCTTGCGGACTGGACCAACAGTTCGAAATGAAGCAGCACGGGTCACATGTCCTTGTGCGCCACCCGTCTCACCTCCCTCTGGGCCGGAGTCAGCAGCCTGAACAGGGCAAAGACACGTCACATGTCCTTGTGCGCCATCGAAAGCACCTCCTTTCCGTACTCGCCAATAGGCGAGTGAACCAAGCACCTGAAAACGATCCGACCCGGCACGTACCACAGGGGACACAAGCGTCCTCATTATGGGCGTCCATCGCCGGAACGTTGCTGGGCCGAAACTCCGTGGGCAGGATGGCATGACCAGGTGGACCCTCTGGGCCAGACCACGCAAGGCCGTGGCGTTTCTGCTGACGGTCGAACTGTTGACCGTCGCCGGTGCCGTATGGGCCAGCCTCAACCAGTCGATCACTCGGCGTGAGCTGATCATCTTCGGGGCCATCGTCACGATCGCCGTGGTCACCGCCGAGGTCGGCCGACGGGTGGAGCGGATGCGACGGCGGCTGGCGGAAACCCCGCACATCAACCTCACCTCGGTCTGGACGGTGCCGACCGCCCTGTTGACCACGCCGAGCCTGATGGTGGCCACCGCGATGATTCTGTACGGCCACCTGTGGCTGCGCAGCTGGTACCGAATCAACGCGGCGCGGCCGTACCGCTTGATGTTCTCCGGCACCACTGTCGTGATCTCGTGCCTGGCGGCCAGAGCGGTGGCCGACCTGGCGCCGGCGGAGGGGCCACTGGCCGATGTCAACGTCACCGGGCTGCTGTGGCTGCTGCTGGTCATCGTCACATACACGGTCGTGAACTCCGTGCTGATCGCCGCCGCCCTCGCGTTGGATGAGGACGATCGCTCGCTCACCAGGCTGGTCGGCACCTGGCAAGACAACAACGTGGAGTTCGCCACGCTGTGCATCGGCGCGCTCACCGCGGTCCTCATGGCCTGGCGGCCCTGGCTCGTTGCGTTGGTGCTACTGCCGCTGTACGTGCTTCATCGGAGCGTATTGGTTCGTCAGCTCGAGCATGCCGCCACCACGGACGGCAAGACCGGACTGCTCAATGCCACCAGCTGGCAGGCCCTGGCAACCAACGAGTTGGCCAGGGCCAAGCGGCACGGCACGGCGCTGTGCGTGCTGATGGTGGACCTCGATCATTTCAAGTGGGTGAACGAACGGTACGGCCACCAGGCGGGCGATCAGGTGCTACGGGCCGTCGCCGACACCATGCGCGAGGTCGTGCGCGACTACGACCTGTGCGGCCGGTTCGGCGGCGAGGAGTTCGTCATCCTGATGCCGGAGACCGATCTGACCCGCGGCACCGAGCTGGCCGGACGGATCTGCGCGCAGATCCGGAACCTGCCGATCGCCGAGACCACCGACGGGGCGCCGTTCGACGGGTTGGCGCTCAGCGCGTCCATCGGGGTGGCGGCCTACCCGGACGCGGGCGAGGACCTCGAGGAGATCATGCTGGCCGCGGACAACGCCATGTTCGCCGCCAAGGACGCCGGCCGGGACCAGGTCCGCGCGGTGATGCCGAGCCGGGCGCCCGAACGCCGGTCCCCCTCGGCCGCGGAGTAGCGCCTCAGCCGGAGGTTTCGGCCTTGCGGCGCGAGGTCAGCTCGTCGTGGTACTTCTGTGCCCATTCCGCCAACGGGCGCACGGCGCGCAGCAGCGATCGGCCCATCGGGGTCAGCTTGTACCAGACTCCGCCGAACCGTCCCGGCTCCGCGCGGCGCTCGATCAGCCCGTCGTCCTGCGCCCGGCGCAGGGTGTCGGATAACACGCGGTCGGTCAGCGGCCGCGTGTGCGAGACCCAGCCGACGCGCTCCTCGATGTCGTTGATGGAGGACTTGAGGTCCTTGTACTGACACTCCCCGAGGGCCAGCGCGGCCATCACCGCGACGGTCCAGCGTCCCCGGAGTACGGCCATCGCGTCGTGAACGCCCTGCCGGTACGGGACGTCCCGGTTATCCATGGCGCTCAGCTAACACGACCGGACGTCGGCCGTCACAAACAGGCTGTAACTGATCGGCCACAGTTCCCGCCCGCCCGGCGGCCGGCATCGTAGCCACATCGAGATTCTCCGCATCGCCGCTGGTAGCCACCACGCACAACAAAGTAAGTCGGGCACTTACGTTGCACTCAGTCGACCCCCGTCAGGTATTTCTAGTAGGGCCAGGCCCTGATCCGCCTGGCACTCGGAAGCTGCAGTGGCCGGCCGGCAGTCTGTCGGTGGGGCGGCGACCGGATGAGCCACGGACTCACCGGCCGGCCACTGCGGTCCGGGTGCCATCCTGGGGAACCGTGACGGATCGCGATCAGTTGGCCCGGGAACCCCTCCCCCTGCGCGGCCGCGCGGCGCTCGTGACCGGAGTAAGCCGACGGGCCGGCATCGGCTACGCGGTGGCCCGCCGGATGGCGGCCCTTGGCGCCAGCCTCTTCCTGCACCGGTTCGAACCGCACGACCGCGATCAGCCATGGGGTGCCGATCCCGGCGGTGTGGGCGCGGTGCTGGACGGCGTCACGCAGGCGCTGGCCGGCGGGACGGTGGCCGAGCGAGAACTGGACCTCACCGACCCGGACGCGCCCGGCGCGCTGGTCGACGCCGCCGTGGCCGCGTTCGGTCGGCTGGACATCCTCGTGTGCAACCACGCCAGAAGTGGCGGAGACGGGCCGCTCGGGGCGCTGTCCGCGGCGATGCTGGACGCGCACTGGGCGGTCAACGCGCGCTCGTCGATCCTGCTGGCGCAGGCGTTCACGGCGCGGCACGACGGCCGGTCGGGCGGCCGGATCGTGTTCCTGACCTCGGGCCAGGATCTCGGCCCGATGCGGGACGAGGTGGCCTACGCGGCCAGCAAGGGCGCGCTCGCCTCGATCACCAGGACGCTCGCCGACCAGCTGGCCGACCGGGGCATCACGCTGAACACGGTCAACCCCGGTCCGGTGGACACCGGATGGGCCACACCCGCGGCCCGGGAGGCGGTCCGCGCGCGCTTCCCGTCCGGCAGATGGGGTCTGCCCGACGATCCAGCCCGCCTCATCGCGTGGCTCGCCACCGACGAAGCGGAGTGGATCACCGGGCAGATCATCAACAGCGAGGGCGGCTTCCGCCGCTAGCCGGAGCCGCCTCAGTCCTCCTGCAATTCGGCCAGCGCCTGACGTACCTTGGCCAGTTCGGCCTCCAGCGCCGCCATCTTCTCCCGGTGCTGCTGGCGCGCCTGGTCGAGCACGGTGTCGATCGCCTTGGCGATGTCCTCGTGCAACTCGGTCGCCGCCCGCGCCACCGCGGCCGCCGGGACCGTCAACCCCTGCACCACCCGCTTGCTGCCCTGGGTCAGCTCGGCCTGCCACTCCCCCTCGGCCGTCCCGGTCACCGTCAGCGTCAGCTCGACGGTCCGGGTCTTGCGCGCCGTACTCGCCGGCCGCCCCCGCTTACGCGGCTGCGGGGCCGCCTCCGGCTCTTCCTCGACGTTCGTGGACACACGTTCTCCTTCGCATAACAAGGAAAATCCCGCAGCATTAGAACATACATTCGTCCTGGGCCTGACGGCGACACAGCCCAATCCCCCACAGGTAACACCCTTCGTGCTCCCTGGCTCGGCTCGAGGCCGGCTCAGCGGACAGGGGGTCAAAGGATGTCACGCCCGGGTCAGTTTCACGCGCCGTCGATACACACACTCATCGGTTCGCACCCGCTCCAACCCGTCCCAGTACACCGTGTCCGGCCTTACGTGCCAGCAGGACGGCTCAACACGCCACCTAGGATCGCGGGATGGTCGAGCGGGGCGCGGTGACGGTGGACGGGGTTGCGACGCCGGAGGCAGCGCGTCGCCGGGCCCGGTACCTGCTTGTCGGGTTGGCTTCGCTCGCCCTGATGTTGATCATCTTAGCCGGCCGCATGGCACCCCTCGACGACCAGCCGAGCGTCGCGACCGCAGTTTCACTGATCATCGCCTGGCCACTCCTATGGATCCTGCCGATCACCTCACTCGGTTGGCGTGCCCGGGTGGACGGCGCGGACAACCGTTACGTCACCGCGCATACGATGAGCGGCCGACGCACGGTCGACCTGCATCGTCTGGAACGCATCCGGCGGTTCCAGCTCATGTCGAGGACCAAGACCATGGACTGTGTCGTGCTCCGGGACGCCGACGGAATCCGGCTCATGATCGACGACCCCGAGGTGCGCGAAGCCCTCCGCACCGCCATCTCGGACGGGCTCATCGACTCCGCTCGAACGTCGCGCCCCGCACAGGCCCGCCTCGGACTGATCACGGCCTCCCTGCCGCAACGGGTCTGGTGGGCGACGACCTACTTCCTCGGCTATCTCGCCTACGCCGGCCTGACCGCGGTGGGAAGCCTCACGGTGCTCATCCTGATCAGCGAACTCTGAGGACAGCTCCACCCACACAGGGGTGATGTGTTCGCCCCGTCTTGCCCGTTCGACCTTGAATCAATCTGTTTCGGGCGTCCTGCTACACATCCAACTACAAGCCCTCGTAACGCCGACCGCATACAGCACGAGTAGAAGTTGCTGCCCGCGGAGTGCGCGAGCACGTTCAGTCGAGTCAGGCCAACCGATCGGGAACGTCTCCACGTCGCCGACATGACGATCACTGCAGAGGTCGGGCGCGGCCGGTGTTCCAGCACATGAGCTCCGGCAATGGAGATTCCGTTGCGGCGGGCCTCGATTTTCGTCACGTCTCTCGCCGTGCCGCGATATTCCCGATATGGCATCGAGGACGAAG
>NZ_DASUCC010000140.1:0-18579 GCF_035762905.1 Actinophytocola sp. | reverse complement strand
GACGTCAGCTAGACTGCCACAGGTTCACCGGGGTGTGGCGCAGCTTGGTAGCGCGCTTCGTTCGGGACGAAGAGGTCGCAGGTTCAAATCCTGTCACCCCGACCAGCACAGGGCCCGTCCATTGTGGAATGGACGGGCCCTCGTTTGGCTTTGGGTGACTAACTGAGTGACTAGGGTGTCGCGAGCCCCTGTCTGGGCGGCTAAAATCACGGACATGGCCAGGCCGCACGAACGATGAACCGCGCAGGCTCGGGCCTGCGCTGCTAAGTCTTGCGTGAGTTTGACTCCGTAGGACCTCGGAGCTGGCGCGCAACATCTGGCCGAGCCACCCTCCGGCCTTCCTTGTGCTGTGACCTTGGACCAAGGTGGGGCTGACGCTCCGGGCGGTCGCGCCGGTCAGGCTCAAGGTGTCGACGCAACTAGGCGCATTCGGTCCCTGGGTTTGTCTGCTGACCCTCATTGTGATCGCTAGCGTCATTCTATTGCTTGTGCGGGTGGCTGAGCGTTCACACCGACCCATGGAGATCAAATTTCTTGGCATCCGGGTCTTCTTCGGTACCCATCAGGCGGACTGTCCGCTGCCACCTCACGATGAGGCAACTGCGGCAAGTTCGTGTGCCGAGAGCCGTTGTCAAAACTCTCGGTGCACCGAGGGTGAATCGGAGGCCCCGCATGAGAATACGGGGCCTCCGATTCGGCCGGACCCAGCTCACCTCATGCCGCAGTGCTCGGAAAGATACGGTCCATCACGGTCGCGCCGTCCTCAACGACCGACATGCACCCAGTGTGCCTCCCCCCTGGGGTCTCTTGAAGATGCCGATGGCGGAACCCCGATCACTACGGGTGCACAGTCGACGCGGGTTGCCGCTGGGGAGAAAGCGGGGAGACGATGTTGAGGTTTCGGGCCTTGGGTCGCCCTGGCAGGCCGACAGTGACCGACGGCGCTACCTGCGGTTTTGTCCTGCCACGCAGGTCCGCACCGGGTCCGTACCTTATTCGGGACGGAGAGGTCGCAGGTTCAAATCCTGTCACCCCGACCAGCACAGGGCCCGTCCATTGTGGAATGGACGGGTCCTGATTGCTTGGTGCCTGGCTAAGCTATGACCCAGGCTGCTGACCTGCGGGTATGGGCCTACGATCGGTGGATGCCGAAGCCACCTGAACCCACCGACCCGGAGCGGGAGGCGCAACTTGGTCGGATTGCACTGTGGCTCGATCAGGGTGATCTCGAGTGGTTGGCGGAACACTGCTCCTGCACGGAAGAACCCGTGGACGCCGAGCGCGACAGGTGCGCACGGATACGGTTTCGCGCTTCCACAGCGCTCCACAAAGCTGGTCTGCAACCATCGGACGAGCAGTAGCACCGGGCCGGGTTCCGGGGTCTGGACCGGTTGGGTGACGAACTGGGGTCGCAGGTTCAAACCCTGTCGCCCCGACGAGTTCGGGGACCGTCCATTGTGGAATTTCGGACTTTGACCGCTTTGGCTGCTAGCGGATGGCGATAACCAGATTCACGCCGGAGCGCGGGTGGTAGTTCCAGCTTGCCGAGAATTTGTCCCAGTCGGCGGTCTGCATTCCATCCATCGCGCGCGTGTTGCCGAATCTGCCCCGAATGGAGTCCGGCATCCTCGTCGCGTCGAGTATGCATTCTATTTGGCTCCACGGCAGTCCGGGGCTCGTTTCACCCTTGCCCTGGAGGGTAATGGTGCGGCCGCCGTCGCCAATGTCGAAATATGATGCCGCGAGTGTGCATTCGTCCGAGATCTGTTTGAGACTGTCCTCGGGGCGGGACTGCGGGATGGCACTCTCGTTGCTGTCCCGAGTAAGTAAGGAGACGGTGACGACCGTGGCGGACACAAAGACCACCGCGGCGGCAACCGTAACAATCCACTTCCACCTGGCGGGGCGCGTCGGGGGCTGTGGCGGTGGGGCGTATACGGTCAGGGCGGGCGCCATTCTGTCGGGCTGTGGATAAGTCACGACGTCCTCAATCTCACAGTTGTCGGCGGCCTTCAGGTGGAAGACATGGGCGATTTCGCGGGAGCGGGGTTCGCTGTTTCGTGCTGGCTGGCAACGTGGCCATTTCGTGATGGCTCGCCAATCCGGGTTGTTGTTACTTCGGGTGATCGGGCGCGGACAGGAGGGTGGGGTTGGGTGGTTTGCCCGCCATATGGCGGTGTGCGGGGTGGTTCGGGGGCGGTAGGGGAACTGGTGGGCGGACTGAGGGGAACTGACATGCGGATCAGGCTTCGGTGTGTGGCTGTGGTGGCGGCGGTTGTCGGCTTGTTCGGGGCGGGGGCGGGGGTTGCGCAGGCGGAGGGGGCGCCGGTGATCACGTCCTTCACGTGTGACCGGGCGATGGGGGTGTTCTACTGCTACGTGGTCGCGCGGGGGGACGCGCCGTTCGCGTACGAGTGGTATGTGAATGGTGTGCTTCAGGAGCATTTGACCGGGCCCGATGTGGAGCCGAGGTGCTCGGTCGGGGCGCATGTTCGGGTCCGGGTCAGCGATGTGGACGGCGGAGCGGCGGAGGCCGAGGGGTCGTTCAGTTGTCGCGGGCGCTAGCGGCGGCGGGGTCCGCGGGCGGCGGGTACCGATAAGTTGGGGGGATGAGGCGTCGGCCGGTGGAGTCGTCGGTGGTGCGGGCGTTGGGGTATGACCCGGAGGAGCGGATTCTCGAGGTCGAGTTTCACAATGATCGGGTGTACCGGTATTTCGTGGTGCCGCACGGGGTTTACCGGCAACTGTTGGCGGCGCCGAGTCTTGGGCGGTACTTCAATGAGAACGTGCGGGACAGGTATCCGGTGCGGGAGGTCGACCGTTAGTCCTCGGCGCCGAGGGCGATGGCTTCGTGGACTTCGGCTTTGCGTTCCTCTTCTTCGGCACGGAAACGTTCGGCGTCGAGTTTCTCGGCGAGGTCTTCGTCCTGGCGCATCAACAGGTCCAGGTTGGCGTCGCCCATTTCGAGGACGCCCATGTCGACGTAGGCGCGTTGCAGGCGTTCGCCCCACAGGCCGATGTCGCGCACGCACGGGACGATGCGGCTGAACAGCAGCTTGCGGAAGGCTTGCATGTAGGCGGATTCGTCGACAAGGGGTTTGACCTCGCGGGCGTCGATGCCGAAGTTCTGCCAGATCTCGGCGCCGCGGATCCGGTCGCGCATCAGGTAGCAGCCCTCGATCACGAAGTCCTCGCGCTCCCGGCGTTCGGCGTCGGTGAGCTGCTTGTAGTAGTCGCGCAGGGTGAGCCGGCCGAACGCGACGTGCCGGGCCTCGTCCTGCATGACGTAGGTGAGGATCTGCTTGGGCAGCGGCTTGGTGGTCAGGTCACGGAGCAGGCCGAACGCGGCCAGCGCGAGACCCTCGATGAGCACCTGCATGCCCAGGTACGGCATGTCCCAGCGGGAGTCGCTGAGCGTGTCCCCGAGCAGCGCCTGGAGCTGATCATTGATCGGGTACAGCATCCCGATCTTCTCGCGGAGGAATCGGCTGTACAGCTCGGCATGCCGGGCCTCGTCCATGGTCTGGGTGGCCGAGTAGAACTTCGCGTCCAGATCCGGCACGGTCTCCACGATCCGCGCCGCGGTGATCATCGCGCCCTGCTCGCCGTGCAGGAACTGGGAGAACTGCCACGAGCACGAGTGCCGGCGCAGCTCCGCGCGCTCCTTCTCGCTCATCGCGTTCCAGAACTTGGTGCCGTAGATGGCGATCGACTCGTCCGGCAGCCCGAGCGCGTTGTACGGGTCGACCTCGAGGTCCCAGTCGATCCGCTTGTCCGCGTCCCACTGCTTGTCCTTGCCCTTCTGGTACAGGGCGAGCAGTTTCTCCCGGCCGTCCTCGTAATCCCAGTTGAACCGGGTCGCGCCGGCCGCGTCGATCGACCAGTCGTCGTCCGAGGGCAGGATGTACAGGTCCTCCATCGCCACAGCGACCTCCCCACGTACACCGTACGTCTTTGACCACCGTCGCACGTACGATGTACGTCGTCAAGCACTCCGGAGGTGAAGGTGGGCAGCCCGCTCAGCCGCGACCTCATCGTGCGGACCGCGGTGGAGCTGATCGAGCGCGACGGTGTGAACGCGATCTCCATGCGCCGGCTCGCCGCCGAGCTGGGCAGCGGCGCGATGTCGCTGTACAACCACGTGCCGAACAAGTCCGCCCTGCTGGACGCGGTGGCCGAGCACATCCTGGCCGAGCTGGAGCTCGACGCCGATCCCTCGGTGGACTGGCGGGAGGCCGCCCGGTCCATGGCCCGCGGCTTCCGCGAGGTGGCCGGCCGCTACCCGCGCAGCGTGATGGTCGTGGCAAGCCGCCAGCTGAACACGACGGTCGGGCTGCGCCCGGTCGAGCTGGCCCTGGCCACCGCCCGGGCCGCCGGCTTCGACGGCCAAGCCGCGGTCCAGGTGATGCGGGCGGTGGTCAACTACGTGCTCGGCTGCCTGGTGCACGAGGCCAGCCTGACCGAGGCCCGCTGGGCGGCGGACGCGGCTCCCCGCCTCGACGAGGCCGCCCTGGACGCCGCCGGCCTGGTCAACGTCCGCGAGCTGCTGCCGGCGCTGGTCGAACACGACTCGGAGGCGGACTTCGAGTTCGGCCTGGAACTGTTGATCAGCGCCCTGGACGCCCTCCCCCGAACCTCGCCCGATGGGGCAGGATCGTCCGGGTGAGCAACCACCCCCCAGCCGAGGTGCCGGAGCCGCTGTTCGCCGATGCCGACGCCGAGGCCCGCTGGCGCGCCCGGTTCACCGCCGCCCGGGTCACGCTGCCGCACTGGGCCCAGGACGCCCCGGACCGCAACCACTACCTGTCCAACTCCAGCGGTGTCTGGGAGGTGTACGCCTGGGACCGGGCCACCGACATCCACCGGCAGGTGACCAACCGGCCCAATGGCACGTCGCACGCGGCGATCAGCCCTGACGGGGAGCGGCTGTGGTGGTTCGCCGACACCGACGGCGACGAGTTCGGCACCTGGGTGTGCGAGCCGTTCGCCGGCCGGCCGGCGAACAGCCCGCCGGTGCCGGCCGTCGACGGCGCGGTGCCCGGTTACCCGGCCGGCGCCGCGGTCGGACACCACGCGACCGTGGTCGGAGTGTCCAACGACGACGGCACCACGATCTTCCTGTCCCGGCAGGGCGGTCCGGCCGACGTGGTGTACCAGCACGCCACCGACGCCGGGGTGGCGGCCCTGTCCCGGGACGAACGGCTGCTGGCGATCGCACACTCCGAGCACGGCGACAACCGGCACCCGGCGCTGCGGGTGCTCGCCGTCGCCGACGGCAGCACGGTGGCGGACAAGTGGGACGGCGAGGGCAAGGGCCTGGACGCGGTCGGGTTCAGCCCGGTGGCCGGAGACCCGCGGCTGCTGGTCGTGCACGAGCGGCGCGGCCGCGAGGAGCTGTTGATCTGGGACGTGCTGGCCGGCACCGAGACCGAGCTGACCATCGACCTGCCCGGCGAGGTGACCGCCGAATGGTGCCCGGACGGCCGGGCGATCCTCGTGGTGCACACGCACGAGGCGCGCAACACCTTGCACCGCTACGACATCGAGCGCGGCGAATTGTCCAAACTGGACACCCTGCGTGGCACGGTGGGGTCCGCCGACGTGCGCCCGGACGGCACCGTCGAGTACTCCTGGTCGAACGCGGCCGCGCCGACCGTGATCCGGGCGCTCTACACCGACGGCACCGAGCGGGTGTTGCTGGAACCGGCCGGCGCCAAGGCACCCGCGTCGGTCGAGGTGGAGGACGCGTTCGTGCCGAGCGACTCCGGCACCGTGCACGCGCTGATCGCACGGCCGGCCGGGGCGCCGGCGGGGCCGCTGCCCACGGTGTTCAGCCTGCACGGCGGCCCGCACTCGGCCGACGAGGACCGGTTCTCCGCCTACCGCGCGGTCTGGTTGGACGCCGGGTTCGCCGTGGTGCACGTGAACTACCGCGGCTCCACCGGGTACGGCTCGGCCTGGCGGGACGCGATCGAGGGCCGCCCGGGCCTGACCGAGTTGGCCGATGTGGCCGCCGTGCACACCTGGGCGGTGGACAAGGGCCTGGCCGACCCGGCCAGATGCGTGGTCACCGGCGCGTCCTGGGGCGGCTACCTGAGCCTGCTCGCGCTCGGCGTGCAACCGGACCGGTGGGCGGCCGGGGTGGCTGCCGTCCCGGTGGCCGATTACCTGGCCGCCTACGAGGACGAGATGGAGCCGTTGCGCGCGTTCGACCGGGCGCTGTTCGGCGGCTCGCCGCAGGAGGTGCCCGACCGCTACGTCGAGTGCTCGCCGATCACCTACGTCGACCAGGTGCGGGCGCCGGTGCTGGTGCTGGCCGGCGAGAACGATCCGCGCTGCCCGATCCGGCAGATCGACAACTACCTGGACCGGCTGGCCGCTCGCGGCGCGGACTACGCCATGTACCGGTACGAGGCGGGACACGGCTCCCTGGTGGTCGCCGAGACGATCAGGCAGACGGCGGTCGAGGTCGGGTTCGCGATGCGGGCGGTCGGGCTGGCCTGACCTACAGCTGCTGGGCCTGCCACATCCAGTGCTGCTTCTCCAGCTCCCGGCTGACCTCGATGAGCAGATCCTGGGTGACCAGATCGGCCTTGTCGGTCTCGTCGATCCGGGTACGCAGCCGCTTGATCAGCTCGGTGAGCACGGCGGTGACCGCCTGGATCACGTCCACGTCCAGCGCCCACCCGTCGGACACGCCGGGCAGCCCGGAGTTCTGCGCCACGGTGGCGGCCCGGCCGTCCGGCGGCACGCCGATCGCCGAGGCGCGCTCGGCCACCTGGTCGGTGTACTGGCGGGACAGCGCGACGAGCTCGTCGAGGTGCAGGTGCACGCTGCGGAAGTTCGGTCCGACCACGTTCCAGTGCGCCTGCTTGCCGATCAGGGTCAAGTTGATCAGGTCGATCAGGGTCGCCTGCAGGACGGTGCCCGCGGTCTTGCGGTCGGCCTCGTCGAGCGGACCGGCTATCCGGAAGTTGGTCATGGCTTTCGGGTACCCGTTCAGTCCGGGCCGACACCCGGGGCCCGAGTGACGGCGAACTCCACCACCTGCTGGCCGATCGTACGCAGCGTGGTCACGACCTGCTCGTTGGAACAACCGCCCGCGGCGTCGAACGTCACCTCGGCCGAGTTCACCGCGGCCCCCAGCGGCGTCGGCCAGCCGCGCAGCGCGTGCACGATCGAGCGCAGCGCGGTCAGCGTGGTGACCGAGGCCTGCCAGCCGGCCGCCGCCGCCACGCAGCCGACCGCCCGGCCGTCCAGGTAGGGCCGGCTGTCCGCGCGCAGATCCTCCAGGTAGTCCAGGGCGTTCTTGACCAGCCCGGAGATCGTGCCGTGGTAGCCGGGCGAGACCAGCACGACCCCGTCGGCGTGCCGGATCTCCTCGATCAACCGCGCGGCCGCGGCCGGGCGGTCGGCCACCGCCGGGTCGTAGAACGGCAGCACCAGGTCGGACCCGGAGATCGTGGTCACTTTCGCGCCGGCCTCCTCGGCCCCGGCGAGGGCGATCCGTAACGCCCGCCCGGACTGGGAGTCCTCCCGCAGTGATCCGCCGATGCCCACCACACTCACAGTCACGCATCCCATACTCCCTCATCGGTGCCCTAGGTTGGTGAAGTTCCGATGGTGGGGTCGGCCTGGGAGGCGCGCGATGGCGAAGGCGATGAACAACATTCCGGTGGGGATCCAGGGCGCGGCCATGCGCGGGGTGTTCGCGTTGCCGGCCCCGGTGCGCCGCCGGATCGCCGGCCGGCCGGTCCGCATCGACGGCAACGAGCTGGCGCTGGACGCCCAGCTGCTGCTGCGGTTGACCAAGGCCACCGAGCTGAAGCTCTCCGATGGCAGCGTTGCCGATGCCCGGCGCAACGTGGAGCAGATGAGCCCGGTCGTCGGCGGCCGGCCGATCGAGCCGGTGCGGGCCACGCAGCTGCGGATCCCGGTGGCCGGCGGCGACATCCCGGCCCGGCTCTACACCCCGGCGGGTCTGCCCGCCGGCTCGCCGCTGCTGGTCTACTACCACGGCGGCGGCTTCTCGATCGGCAGCATCGACTCGCACGACAACCTGTGCCGGTTCCTGGCCCGCGAGGCCGGGTTGCGGGTGTTGTCGGCGGGCTACCGGTTGGCCCCGGAGGCGCCGTTCCCCACCGCGCCGGCCGACGCCCTCGCCGCGTTCGAGTACGCCGCCGAACACGCCGCCGAGCTGGGTGCGGATCCGGCGGCGATCGCGGTTGGCGGGGACAGCGCCGGCGGCAACCTGGCCGCGGTGACCTCCTATCAGGCGCTGCGCAACGGCGGGCCGCGGCCGGCGTTCCAGCTGCTGTACTACCCGGCCACCGACGCGTCCAGGCGGTACCGCTCGCAGGACCTGTTCGCCGACGGCTTCTTCCTCACCGACGAGGACATCCAGTGGTTCAACGGGAACTACTTCCCGGACCGGGAGATGGAGCGCGACCCGCTCGGCTCCCCGCTGCTGGCCGACGACCTGCGCGGGATGCCACCCACCTACCTGTCCACCGCCGGTTTCGACCCGCTGCGCGACGAGGGCGAGGCGTACGCGGCCAAGCTGCGCGAGGCGGGCGTTCCGGTGGTCGCGCACCGGATCGGCGACCTGATCCACGGCTACGTCAGCCTGATCGGCGTCGGCCGGCGGTTCCGGGAGGCGGTGGCCGAGTCCGCCGGCGTGCTGCGGGCCGGCCTGGCACTGCGCGCGGACGGCCGGGACCTGTTCGGTGCGCCGGCGAACGCGAAAACCGGCAAGGCGCACGGAAACCCGGCTCAGCCGAACTGAGCCGGGTCACCGCTGCCTGAGTTTCAGCCCTCGACGAGCTCGGCGATCCGGTCGCCGGTCTCCTTGTCGACGTTGCGCCAGTACTCGAACGCCCGCTCCCGAATGGGCTGCGTGACGCCGTTGCTCAGATGACCGGCCACGTTGCCGATCAGGCGGGCGCGTTGATCGGCGTCCATCACGGTGCGCACCAGCGTGCCGGGCTGACCGAAGTCGTCGTCCTCGGCGTGCAGCGCGTAGGCGGTGCGCAGCACCTCGCCGGTGGCGCCGTAGGCCGACGCCGTCTCACCGGCCAGCACGGGGTCGGCGTGCGGGCCGTTGTAGGAGTTCGGCGCGTACACCGGGTCCGCCGGGTTGGCGTACCGCATCGCGCCGTCCTTGCTGTAGCTGTGCACCGGTGACTTGGCCGCGTTCACCGGCAGCTGGGCGTAGTTGGTGCCGATCCGGTACCGGTGCGCGTCCGGGTAGGAGAACAGCCGGCCGAGCAGCATCTTGTCCGGCGACGGGCCGATCCCGGACACCAGGTTGGACGGTTCGAACGAGGCCTGCTCGATCTGGGCGAAGTAGTTCTCCGGGTTGCGGTCGAGCACCCACCGGCCGACCTTGATCAGCGGGTAGTCGCCGTGCGGCCAGACCTTGGTCAGGTCGAACGGGTTGAACCGGTAGTCGGCCGCTTCGTCGTGCGGCATGACCTGGACGTGCAGCGTCCAGCTCGGGTGGTCGCCGGACTCGATCGCCCGGTGCAGGTCGCGAATGTGGTAGTCGGCGTCCTCGCCGGCGAGCCGGTCGGCGTCGGCCTGGGCCAGGTAGCCGATCCCCTGATCGGTCTTGAAGTGGTACTTGACCCAGAACTTCTCGCCGCCGGCGTTCTCCCACAGGTAGGTGTGCGACCCGTACCCGTTCATGTGCCGCCAGCTCGACGGGATGCCCCGGTCACCCATCAGCCAGGTGACCTGGTGGGCGGACTCCGGGCGCAGCGTCCAGAAGTCCCATTGCATGTTGTTGTCGCGCAGGTGCGTGTCCGCGCGCCGCTTCTGCGAGCGGATGAAGTCCGGGAACTTGATCGGATCCCGGATGAAGAACACCGGGGTGTTGTTCCCGACGATGTCGTAGTTTCCCTGCGAGGTGTAGAACTTCACGGCGAAGCCGCGCGGGTCGCGCCAGGTGTCCGGCGACCCGCTCTCCCCGGCGACCGTGGAGAACCGCACCACGCTCTCGGTTCTGGTGCCGGGCTGGAACACCGCGGCCTTGGTGAACTGGCTGACGTCCTCGGTGACGTCGAGGAACCCGAACGCGCCGCCGCCCTTGGCGTGTACCACCCGCTCGGGCACCCGCTCCCGGTTGAACTGCGCGTTCTTCTCGATCAGATAGTGGTCCTGCAGCAGGATCGGACCGTTGGGACCCAGGGTCAGCGAGTCGTTGTCGCTGCCTATGGGGATACCCACGTTGTTGGTCGTGGGCCTCGGCTCGGTCACACGCTCTCCTCGATGTGGTGGTTCGTGGACTGCGAACGACCAGCACAGACTGGACACAGCCCCCAGAACACCACCTCCGCCTCATCGAGGATGAAGCCAAGAGCGTTCGACGGCTCCAGGCAGGGGGCGAAGCCGACGACGCAGTCCACGTCCTCGGTTCGGTCACACATCCGGCAGACGAGGTGATGATGGTTGTCCGCGGTCCTGGTCTCGAATCGGGCCGGGTGTCCGGCCGGTTCGATCCGGCGCAGCAGCTTGGCCCGGGTACACGCGTTCAGCACGTCATAGATCGCCTGCGTGGACACGGAGTCGAGCCGCTCCCGAACGCCCGCCGCGATCGCCTCCGCGGTGGAGTGCGGGTGGTTGGAGAGCCAGTCCAGCACCGCTAGTCGTGGTGCGGTCACCCGCATCCCGACGGCACGAAGCTGGTCCCGGGGCTCCAGCCGGGCCAGTCCCTGGTCGTTCATCGCACTGCCCACCCCATCAGGTTTTCTGGAATGAGTCAAGATAACGGTCGAGTGGTCGTGCCCGAGTGTCGGTGACCGCCCGTAACGTGGTTGCCAAGAGGACCCCGGGAAGGATGACATCGGACCATGCAGCTCTACCGCCGGGTGCTAGCGCTGCCGGGTGTCCGCACATTGATGGTCCTGGTCTTCTTCGCGCGGATTCCGTTGTCGGCCGCGGGGATGATTTTGACGTTACACGTTGCGGTCGGCCTAAGCCGAGGCTACGGAGCAGCCGGAACGGTCGGCGCGGCGATCACCATCGGGATCGCGTTGGGCGCCCCGGTGCTCGGCCGGGTGGTCGACCGGTTCGGCCTGCGGCCCATGATCCTGATCACGACGATCGGCGAGGCGCTGTTCTGGTTCGGCGCACGGTACGTGCCCTATCCGTTGCTGCTGGTGGTCGCATTCGTCAGCGGCTTCGTCGTGCTGCCGGCGATGTCCATCGGGCGGCAGGCGATCGCCGCGCTGGTACCCCCGGACCTGCGGCGCACCGCGTACTCGCTGGACTCGATCTCCACCGAGCTGAGCTTCATGGTCGGCCCGGCCACCGCTGTGTTTCTCGCCACACAGTTCAGCGCCACCGCGGCGATGACCGCGATGGCCATCGGGATCGTCGCCGTGGGCATCGCCCTGTGGGTGGCCAACCCGGCGGTGCGCAGCGCGCAGGAGAAAGCCGACGGCGACGGGCTGCGTCCGCCCCGCCGCGTCTGGTTGACGCCCCGGCTGATCGGCGTGCTCGTGGTCGGCCTCGGCGCGGTGTTCGTGCTCTCCGGCACCGAGGTCACGATCGTCGCGCAGCTGCGCGAACACGATGAGCTGGAGTGGACCGGTCTCGTGATCGTGGTGTGGTCGGCGGCCTCGGCGATCGGCGGGCTGATCTACGGCGCGCTGCACCGCTCGGCCAACCAGATCACCATGATGGCGCTGCTCGGCCTGCTCACCGTCCCGATCGGGCTGGCCGGTGGCGACTGGTGGTGGCTGGCGGTGGCGCTGCTGCCGGCCTCGGTGCTGTGCGCCCCGACGATCACCGCCACCGGGGAGGAGGTGGCCAAGCTCGCCCCGGTCGCGGTGCGCGGCGAGGCCACCGGCATGCAGAGCTCCGCCTTCACGCTCGGCGCCGCGCTCGGCGCGCCCACGGTCGGGTTCGTCGTCGACCACACCTCGCCCGGCTGGGGCTTCGCGGTCGCCGGGTTCGGCGGCCTGCTGGTCGCGGCCGTCGCCTTCGGGCTCGGTCGGCGTGACGGCGAGCCGGACCGGACCCCGGGCGATCAGCCGGCGAGCACCTCGGCGATCTCGTAGGTGTTCAGCGCCGCGCCCTTGCGCAGGTTGTCCCCGCAGACGAAGAAGTCCAGCGCGTTCGGGAAGTCCAGCGCCTGGCGGACCCGGCCGACGTAGGTCGGGTTCTCGCCGACCACGTCCGCCGGGGTCGGGAACCGCCCCGCCGCCGGGTCGTCAACCAGCACGATGGACGGCTGCGCGGCCAGGATCTCGTGCGCCGCGGCGACCGAGACCGGCGAGCCGAACACGGCGTGCACCGCCAGCGAGTGCGTGGTCACCACCGGAACGCGCACGCAGGTGGCGGAGACCGGAAGGTCCGGGATGCCCAGGATCTTGCGGGACTCGTTGCGGACCTTGAGCTCCTCGGAGAAGTGGCCGTCGCCCTGGTACGAACCGGCGGACGGCAGCACGTTCATCGCCAGCGGACCGGAGAACGGCGAGTCCGAATTGGACATTCCGGCCGCCTCAAGCGCCTCCCGCACATCCCCGGCCCGCACGCCGACCTCCTTGCCGGCCACCGCGGCCAGCTCGGCGTAGAGCCGGTCCACACCGGACTGTCCGGCGCCGGAGGCCGCCTGGTAGGACGCGACCACCAGCTCGCGCAGCGTGAACGCGCGGTGCAGCGCCCCGAGCGCGGCCATCATGGACAGCGTCGTGCAGTTCGGGTTGGCGATGATTCCGCGCGGCCGCTGCTGGATCGCGTCCCGGTTCACCTCGGGCACCACCAGCGGCACGTCCGGGTCCATCCGGAACGCGCCGGAGTTGTCCACCGCGACCGCGCCCCGGGCCGCCGCGATCGGCGCCCACTGCGCGGACACCTCGTCCGGCACGTCGAACATGGCGACGGTGACCCCGTCGAACACCTCGGGCGCCAGCGCCAGCACGGTCAACTCGGTGCCACGCACCGTGATCCGCCGGCCGGCCGAGCGCGGCGACGCGATCAGCCGCACCTCGCCCCACGGCCAGTCGTCCCGCTCGTTGAGAATGTCGATCATCACCGAGCCGACCGCTCCGGTGGCGCCGACCAGCGCCAGAGTGGGTCGCTGCGCCATCATCGCCCCGTTCCCGCGTACACGACCGCCTGCTCGTCGCCGCCGAGCCCGAACGCCTCGTGCAGCGCCCGCACCGCGTCGTCCAACTCGGTGTCCCTGATCAGCACCGAGATCCGGATCTCGGAGGTGTTGATGATGTCGATGTTCACGCCCACCTTGGCCAGCGCCTCGCAGAACGTGGCGGTGACCCCCGGATGCGAGCGCATGCCGGCGCCGACCAGCGACACCTTGCCGACGTGGTCGTCGTAGAGCACCGCCTGGAACCCGACCTCGCCCTTGAGCTTCTCCAGCGCCGCCACCGCGCGCGGTCCGTTGTCCTTGGACAGCGTGAAGGTGATGTCGGTGCGGCCGGACGCGGTGCTGGACACGTTCTGCAGCACCATGTCGATGTCGATCTCGGCGTCGGCCACCGTGCGGAAGATCCGGGCGGCGACGCCGGCGTGGTCCGGCACGCCGGTCACGGTGATCTTGGCCTCGGACCGGTCGTGCGCGACGCCGGTGATCATTGCCTGTTCCACGGAAAAGTCCTCCACCGAACCGGACACCAGGGTGCCGGGCTTGTTCGTGTACGACGAGCGGACGTGGATCGGCACGCCGTACCGGCGGGCGTACTCCACACAGCGGAGCATCAGCACCTTCGCCCCGCTGGCCGCCATCTCCAGCATCTCCTCGTAGCTCACCTGGTCCAGGCGCCGGGCGTTGCTGACGATCCGCGGGTCGGCGGTGTAGACGCCGTCCACGTCGGTGTAGATCTCGCAGACGTCGGCGTTCAGCGCGGCGGCCAGAGCGACCGCGGTGGCGTCGGATCCGCCGCGGCCAAGCGTGGTGATGTCCTTGGTGTCCTGGCTGACCCCCTGGAAGCCGGCCACCAGCACGATGTAGCCAAGGTCGAGGGCGGTGCGCACCCGGCCGGGGGTGACGTCGATGATCCGGGCGTTGCCGTGCGCGGAGGTGGTGATCACCCCGGCCTGCGAGCCGGAGAACGACCGGGCCTCGGCGCCGAGCGCGCTGATCGCCATCGCCACCAGCGAGTTGGAGATCCGCTCGCCGGCGGTGAGCAGCATGTCCATCTCCCGCTCCGGCGGGACCGGGTTCACCTGCAGGGCGAGGTCGGTCAGCTCGTCGGTGGTGTCCCCCATCGCCGAGCAGACCACGACGACCTCGTCGCCGGCCTTGCGGGTGGCCACGATGCGCTCGGCCACCCGTTTGATCCGGTCGGCGTTCTCCAGCGAAGAACCACCGTACTTCTGGACGACGAGCGCCACCTCGTGCAACCTCCTCGACTCACCCAAAGCAGACTACCTTCGCCAGGTCACCGCCTATCATCGCGACCGCATAGGCTGTAGCCGAGGTCACGAGGGGAGCAAGGGGTGTCGTCGACGACGGACGTGACGGAGCCGGACGCGGCGGCGGCTGACGTCGACGAGGAACAGCCGGCACCGCCGGCCCGCACCGGGCAGGACTGGACCGTCCGCCGGGTGGCCCGGATCCTCGCCCCGGCCCTGATCTTCCTCGGCATCCGCGAGTTCGGCCTGCTGATGCTGACCCTGCTCGCCGCGGCCAACCAGTTGTCCATGTCGGCCCAGCTGCAGGCGTGGGACGGCCAGTGGTTCATCGGGCTCGCCGAGAACGGCTACGGCGGGATCGCCGGGCTGGGGCTGGTCGACGCCCGCGGCGAGTTCACCGCGGAGACCCCGCTGGCGTTCTTCCCCGGCTACCCGTTCGCCGTTCGCATCTTCGGCCAGGCCATCGGCATCGGCCCGGCGACGGCGGCGATCATCCTGACCCTGGTGTGCGGCGTGATCGCCGCGTACGGCGTGGCCCGGATCGGCCGTCAGGTCCGGGGTGGCTCGCAGCGGACCGGGCTGATCCTGGTGGTGCTGTTCGCCGCCTCGCCGATGGCGATCGTGCTGTCCACGGCCTACTCCGAGGCCATGTTCTGCGCGCTCGCCGCGTGGGCACTCGTCGGCGTGCTCGAGCGGCGCTGGGTGCTGGCCGGCGTGTGCTGCGCGGTGGCCGGGCTGGTGCGGCCGACCGCGGCCGCGCTCATCCTCGCCGTCGGACTGGCCGCGCTGGTGGCGGTGATCCAGCGCAAGGACAGCTGGCGGCCGTGGCTGGCCGGGGTGCTCGCCCCGGTCGGGCTGATCGGGTATCTGGCCTGGGTGGGGGTGCGCACCGGCCGGTGGGACGGCTGGTTCCAGGTGCAGCAGGACGGCTGGCAGTCCGGGTTCGACGGCGGCGCGGCGACCATGGACTTCATCCTGCGCAAGCTGGTCCGGCCGGACTACCCGTTCGAGATGTTCACGATCGCGTTCATCTTCGTGGCGATCGGGCTGGTCGTGCTGGCGATCGTGCGACGGCTGGAGTGGCCGCTGCTGGTCTACGGCATCGGCGTGCTGGCCATGGCGCTCGCGTCCAACGGGCTGATGGCGTCCAAGATCCGGCTGATGCTGCCGGCGTTCACGCTGCTCATTCCGGTCGCGGTGGCGCTGGCCCGGCGGCGGAACTCGACCATGGTGCTCACGCTCTGCGGGCTGACGGTGTTCAGCGCCTGGCTGGGCGCGTACGGGTTGACCTCATGGAACTTCGCGATCTGATGTCCAATCCGGCCGACTCCAGCGTCCCGTTGCACCCGATCATCGCCGACCGGTGGAGCCCACGGGCCATCGACCCGGCCGGCGCGGTCCCCGACTCCGCTTTGCGCGCCCTGCTGGAGGCCGCCCGCTGGGCCCCGTCCAACGGCAACACCCAGCCGGCCCGGTTCCTGGTCGGCCGGCGCGGGGACACCACCTACTCGCGCATCTTCGACACCCTGTACCGGGGCAACCGCGCCTGGGCCGGCGCCGCCCCGGTGCTGCTCCTCGCCTGCGCCGTCACCGTGAACGAAAAGGGCCCCATTCCCCATGCCGAGTACGGCGTCGGTCTCGCTGCCGAGAACCTGGTCCTGCAGGCCGTGTCCGAAGGCCTCGTCGCCCACCAGATGGGCGGCTTCGACCCCGACGCCGCGGCGGCCGCCTTCACCCTCCCGCCCGACGTCCGTCCCCTCACCGTGATCGCCATCGGCACCCTCGGCTCCCCCGACCTCCTCCCAGACGACCGCACCCGCGCCCGCGAACTGGCCCCCCGCCACCGCCTCCCGCTCGACCAACTCGCCTTCACCGACGAATGGGGCCACCCCGCCTTCTGATCCCCCGAACGTGTGGACCTCGCCAAACGATGGTTGGGCCGTTCGGAGGTTTCGTACCGGCGGCGGCGACCAGATAGCGGCCGTTGCGGGCCGATTCGTCGACGAAGGCGTGGACGGACACTGGGCCATCTTGACGTACCGAAGTTAGGCCATTTGGTGGACGCGCCGGGACCGGGCCGGCGAGGGGCCGGCCCGGTCCTGAGCGGGGCCGTTCGTCAGTAGCGGGCGACCAGGCGAGCCAGGAAGCCGGTGACGACCAGCCAGAAGACGGCGGCGAGACCGTAGTTGAGGATCAGTTGAAGGGTGTCGTTGGTGAGGTCGAACAGGCCAGGGAAGAACAGCGCCAGGGGCTCGGCGATGGACGCCATGAACTGGAAGAAGGCATTCCCGGGGTTCGCACCGAAGAGGATCAACAGAATGTAGACGACGATGATCAAAGCGAACAGCGCGCCCACACCGGCAATCACTCGCGAAGCGGTGTTCCCGTAAGACCTCCTGCGATACGTAGTCATGGAACCTGGATTCCCACATGTGGGTGCCTCGAAACGGGCTACAGGACGGTCGCACTCAGTCCACGATGTGGACGGTCGTTCCCCATGGCGGACCGGATCTCGCTACCCTTCCCCTCGTGGCGCGGACCCTCCTGCTTCGCTGCCGCGACGGGGCCTGATCGGACCGGCTCCCCGTCGCGGTGCTTCGCGACGCAGCCGGTCTCCGTCGAACCCCCGACCAGGAGCCACCGATCATGACCACGAACCCCGACGTATACAGCTCTGCCGACAGCCGTGTCCGCAAGCCCTCCCGCCCCGCCCCGAACGGCCAGCCGGTCTGGAACACCCAGCTGGGCAGCTCGATGCCGGTCCACCGGTACAAGCCGTTCCACCGGCTGGTCGAGCCGGTCACGCTGCCCGACCGCACCTGGCCGGACCGGCGGATCAGCACCGCTCCGCAGTGGTGCGCGGTCGATCTGCGGGACGGCAACCAGGCACTGATCGACCCGATGTCCCCGGCCCGCAAGCGCCGCATGTTCGACCTGCTGGTCCGCATGGGCTACAAGGAGATCGAGGTCGGCTTCCCGGCCGCCAGCCAGACCGACTTCGACTTCGTCCGGGAGATCATCGCCGACGGCGCGGTACCGGACGACGTCCGCATCCAGGTGCTCTCCCAGTGCCGCCCCGAGCTGATCGAGCGCACCTTCGAATCGCTGGCGGGCGCACACAAGGCGATCGTGCACATCTACAACTCGACCTCGATCCTGCAGCGCCGGGTGGTGTTCCGCGAGGAGCGCGAGGGGATCAAGAAGATCGCCACCTCGGCCGCCGAGATGGTGCTCGAGCTGGCCGCAAGGTACACCGACACCGACTTCCGGTTCGAGTACTCGCCGGAGTCCTACACCGGCACCGAGCTGTCCTACGCCGCCGAGGTGTGCAATGCGATCACCGACATCTGGCGGCCGACCGCCGACCGACCGGTGATCATCAACCTGCCGGCCACGGTCGAGATGGCCACGCCCAACGTCTACGCCGACTCCATCGAGTGGATGAACCGGAACCTGGAGCGGCGCGAATCGGTGGTGCTGTCCCTGCACCCGCACAACGACCGGGGCACCGCGGTGGCCGCCGCCGAGCTGGGCTACCAGGCCGGTGCCGACCGGATCGAGGGCTGCCTGTTCGGCAACGGCGAGCGCACCGGCAACGTCTGCCTGGTGACGCTCGGGATGAACCTGTTCGCCCAGGGCGTCGACCCGCAGATCGACTTCAGCGACATCGACGAGATCCGGCGCACCGTCGAGTACTGCAACCAGCTGCCGGTCAACGAGCGCCACCCCTACGGCGGCGACCTCGTCTACACCGCGTTCAGCGGGTCCCACCAGGACGCCATCAAGAAGGGCCTGGAGTGGATGGAGCGGGACGCGGCGACCGCGGGCGTGCCGGTCGACGACTTCCGCTGGGAGGTGCCCTACCTGCCGATCGACCCGAGGGATGTCGGCCGCACCTACGAGGCCGTCATCCGGGTCAATTCGCAGTCCGGCAAGGGCGGCGTCGCCTACGTGATGAAGACCGAGCACCAGCTGGACCTGCCGCGCCGGCTGCAGATCGAGTTCTCCCAGGTGATCCAGGCGCGCACCGACGCCTCCGGCGGCGAGGTCTCGCCGCAGCAGATGTGGGACGCGTTCGAGGCCGAGTACCTGGCGCCGCGTACGCCGGTGTCGCTCAACTCGCACCACACGTCGTCGGCCGCCGGGGAGGACGACGAGCTCGACGTCAACGTCTACCTCGACGGCACGGCGCGCAGCCTG
>NZ_DASUCC010000139.1:0-55385 GCF_035762905.1 Actinophytocola sp. | reverse complement strand
ATGGTGGCGACCCGGCGAGCCGACAGGCGCGTTCGCCCATCCCGCGGCCGCCGAACGCGCGCCGATGGTGCACCAGCCGGCGATTGCCGCCGATCACCCTGTTTGTCCGCTCGGACCCCTGCCGAGCGCGGTCCGCCACGGCGAAAATTGATACTCGCCATTTTCAGAATCACGCGGCTTCCGCACGGCTCTTACCAGCCAGTTTACGAGTAGTGGTCATTTTCTGGACAGTGCTGCGAACCCGTGGCACGGGCGCGAGAGATGACCATTACACTGCCGTCCTGCCATATCGGTGACCGTAGGAGTATTGGCATTCACCCACCGAAGTTATTGGTCGGCGTCGTGTGCGCCGCGCTCATCGCCATGTCCGGCAGCGCATCCGCCACGGCGCAGCCGAGCGTGCCCAACCCGCCATGGCCGTCTCGGTGTCCGCTTCGACTCGCTTTGGTGGTGGATCAGTCGAGTTCGATGAGCGCTCGATTCGACGACGTCCGCGATGCGGCTCGGAATGTCGTGGATTCATTGCGCGACAAGCGATCCGAAGTGACGATCGTCGGATTCGGCACGACCGCCGAGGTCATCCGGTCGGCGGTCGACGTGTCCGAGGACGACGCCCGGCACCAACTGAAGGACCGAATCGGCGAGCTCACCGCGCACGGCGGCGACGACAGCGCGACAAACTGGGAAGCCGCACTGACCGTGGCCGGCAACGCTCGCTTCGACGTGGTCATCCTGGTCACGGACGGCCTGCCCACCGCGTACGGCGATCCGGTCCGGGAAGGCGACCAGGAGGCGGTCGACGCAGCGGTCGCGGCGGCCGACCGGCTGAAGGCGGGCGGAGCACGCCTCGTCGCGGTCGGAATCGAGCTGCGACCGGAAGGTGAGCGGAACCTGCGGATCATCACCGGTCCCACCCGCGGCGAGGACTATTACGTGACCGACACCGCGGGGCTGCTCCGCCAGTTGTACGGAATCGTGGCGAGTTCGTGCGGGGTGCCGATCACGCAGCTCCCCCAGCCGGAATCGCCCGAGTTCCCGTGGCTGGAAACCATCCTGGGCACGCTCGGCGGTTTGGTCCTGATCGGGCTTGCCGCCATCGCGTTGCACCGCAAACGATCTGGTCGGGAGCAGTACCCGGCCCGGGACCGCCGCGCGCCCGTCGCCGGTCCGAACATCGACCACAGCCATCTCGTCAAGCAGCTCCGTGCCGACGACCGGAACCGACCGACCACAAAGGACACCCTATGACCCGTCCCGTCCTCGGCATCGACCTGGGAACGACCTACTCGTGCGTGGCCGCGCTCGATGAGAACCAACGGGTGTCGGTGCTGCCCAACCAGGAGGGCGATCTGACCACCCCGTCCGTGGTGTTCTTCGAACCCACCGGCAACGTGACGGTCGGCAGGTTCGCCAAGAACGAGCTCAAGCGGGAACCCGACCGGGTCGTCGCGCTCATCAAGCGGCACATGGGCGAAGACGGATTCACCGTTGAGATCGACGGCAGGCAGCGGTACCCGCAGGAGGTTTCGGCCCTCATCCTGAGGCAGGTGACCGAGGACGCCCTCGGTGTCCTCGGCGTCGAGGTCCCGGCCGACGGGCCACTCGCCGACGTGGTCATCACGGTGCCCGCCTACTTCGGCGCCGCCGAACGCCAGGCCACCCGCGACGCAGGCGAGATGGCGGGCCTGAACGTCCTCAACATCGTCAACGAGCCGACGGCGGCGGCGATCGCCTATGGGCTCGTCGCGTCCGGCGACGGCGCCGAACGCACCGTGCTGGTGTACGACCTGGGTGGCGGCACGTTCGACGTCACGATCATCACCGTCTCGCCCACCGAGATCCGCGTCGTCGCCACGGGTGGCGACGCCCGGCTCGGCGGTGCCGACTGGGATGCTCGGCTGGTCGACCTGGTCTGCGAGAAGTTCGCCGAGCAGCACCCGGGTTCCGATCCCCGGATGGATCTCGACGCCTCGGGCAGCCTCGAGATCTTCGCCGAGGAGGCCAAAAAGGGGCTCAGCCGCCGGGACACCTACGCCGACACGATCGTGGCCGACGGCCAGCGGGCCCGCATCGAGATCACCCGCAAGGAGTTCGAGGAGGCCACGGCGGATCTGATCGCCAGGACGCTCGACTTCACCCGCGACGTCCTCGGCAGCGCCGCGAAGAAGGGCGTCACCACCATCGACGAGCTCTTGCTGGTCGGCGGCATGTCGCATTCGCCCGCGGTGAAACAGCGGCTCGTCGAGGAGTTCCCGGACCTGCCGACCCCTCAGCTCGCGGACCCGGACCAGATCGTGGCCAAGGGCGCCGCGCTGTTCGCGGCGAGCAGCGTGGCGGAGACCGGCGGGGAGACCTCGCCGGTGGCCGGCCTGCCCGGGAAGCGCTCGCTACCCAAGATCGTGAACGTCACGTCGAAGGGTTACGGCGCCGCCGTCGTCCGCGACCCGAACCGGCCCGACGACGACGATCTCGTCGTGGCCTGGCTGATCCGGCCCAACGACGAGATTCCCGCCGCTCCGCGGGACATCTTCCGTACGGTGCACGACGGCCAGCGGCGGGTCGTGATCACCGTCTACGAGTCCAAGACCGACGTGCTCAGCGATGAGCTCGAGGACAACCTCAACCTCGTCGAGGGTGAACTGGTTGGGCTGCCGGAGAACCAACGGGCCGGGCAGCCGATAGAGGTGTCGTTCAACCTCGGCGGCGACGGCATCCTGCGGATCACGGCGGTGGCGAGCAACGGCAAGGAGCTGACCCTGCAGGCGAAGATCAGCGGACTGGTGCCGGAGGAGGTGAAGCGGGCGCCGCTGCCGCACCTCCAGCGGTGAGCGGCTGGCAATTCGACGACAAGCGGTTCGTCGAGGAGGTGCTGAAACCGGTACAGAACGGCTGGCGGCCGGACGAGGACCTGTTCCGGGTGTACCTGCTGCCCTCCGAGGGGATCGACACCGGCACGGTGCGCGCCGCGCTGGACGGGATCAGCCGGGAACTGACCAGGCAGCGGTACCGCGCCTTCGGACGGGCCTGCGACCTGTTGCGCGCCCAGCACGAGAGCGCGGCCGCGATCCTCACCGATCCCGCGAAGCGGTCCCGGCACGGCGAGCAGGTGGCCGAGCGCTCGCGAAAGCTCGGCGCGAACCTGCGGCAACGGCTGCACGGCGCCCCGGGGTTGTCTTCCGCGGAGCTCGCCCAGCTGGCCACCGGCTCGAGGGGCGCCCTCACTCGGACGATGATCCGGGCCGCGCTGGCCGAGATCGGTGCGCGCGAACTCGATCCCGTCCCACTGCCGGACACCCAGGAGCCCGCGCGCTGGAGCGAGGCCCGCAGCCTGCTCGGCCAGCTGCGGCACAAATCCCTGTGGGACTACCTGGGCACGGTGCTGGCCGGTCTGCGGACCTCCGCGCGGGACATCGAGGACCGCCGCGAGAAGCTCCGGGTGTCCCGGGACTCGGACAGCACCGCGGAGACCACGATCCTGAAGCTCGTGCAGCAGTGGATCAAGTCGGACGAGCTGAAGTCGGTGCTGCGCCACGAGGTGTTGACCGAGCTCGCCGGCGCGGCACCCTACGGCTACGCCGAGGTCGCCCGCGCCGCCGGCCTCGTCGCCGAACGGCTGTCCCGGCTCGGCCTGCCGACCGAACCCGATGCGCTCGCCTATGCGACCTGGTGCCGGGACCGGGTCACCGGAGCCGGCCAGGAACCGGCCTGGCACGACGATTATCAGTCGGCCGTGCGCGAGCTGAGGCTGCGCCAGGCACTGGCCGTGCTGGACGCGCAGCCCGGGCTGCCGGACGAGTGGCGGCGGCAGCGGGACACGCTCGCCGCCCGTCTGTCCACTTTGGACCTGGAGCTGGCCGGCTGCCGGAAGCTCGAGAACACCGACGTCGAGGCCGCGGTCGCGGGCTATCTCCGGATTCGGGAGCAGCTCGTGGATCCGGCGGTCGAGGCGGCACTCGAACGGTGCCGTCCGGCCGAACCCGACTCCGCCACCGCCGCCGTGCGGGACGGCCACGTGGTGGTGTCCTGGCAACCAAGCACGGCCACCGCCGGGAGCATCGGCTACCGCGTCGATCGCGGCGGCACGGCGGTGGGAGCGCAGACGCATGGCTGCGAGGTCATCGACGAGGATCCGCCGGGCGGTATCCCGCTGACCTACGCCGTGTACACGCTGCGGGACGGCAACCCGTCGGCACGCCCGGCCCGGACGGCGGCGATCACCGTGCTGCGCGAGGTGCTCGAGCTGGAACTGAGGGGAGAGCCGGACGCCATCTCCGGCCGCTGGCGGCTGCCGAACGGAGCCACCGGCGCCACCGTCACCCGCGACGGTAGCCCGGTTGAGGATGTTCGGTCGAGCGGGTTCCTGGACCGTGACGTCAATCCGGGTCGGTCCTATGTGTACACGGTCTCGGCGAGCTACCGGCTCCCCGACGGCACGACCGCGCGCAGCCCCGGCCGGCAGGCGACCGCGAGCTGTCAAGAGATCCCCGCCGCGGTCACGGATCTCGTCGCCGAGCTCGAGGGGGACGAGGTCGTCGCCCGCTGGACCCCGCCGCCCGGCGGTGAGGTCGGGATCCTCGAGCTGCGGCCGGGCGCGGATCCACCCGACCAGGACGTGGTCCCCGCGGCGACGGTCCAGCGCTACGGCAGCGCGGTGCGGGCGGTCGGACCGAGCGGCCCGGGACGGCTGCGCGGTCGGCTGGACACGCCGGGAAAGCGCCAGGTTCTGCTGCCCGTGACGGTGCTCGGCGAGCTCGCCGCGATCGGCGCGCCCTACGTGCTCGACGTTCGGCACGGCGCGGTGCGCTCGCTGCGGGTGCACCGGCTGGGCACCACGGTGCGACTTACCTGGGAATGGCCGGCCGGCGCGACCGCCGCGCGGGTGGTGTGGCGCACGGACGGCAAGCCGAGCGGGCCCACCGATCCCGATGCCTCGGTTCAGGACGTGTCCAGGGTGACCTATGACAGCCGAGGTGTCTCGCTGCCGATGCCGCCGGGCGAACACTGGTTCGGGGTGTGCACGATGCTGCCGGACGGGGCGGCGCAGAGCTTCGGACCGCTCGTGTTCAAACGGGAGTCGACCGTCGCGACCGCTCGATACACCGTGGAACGGGACCGCTGGCTGCGGCGCAACCGCCGGGTCCTCCTGGTCGAAACCGAGCCCGGGCGGGAACTGCCGCCGGTCGTGCTGACCGCCAAGACGGGTATCCGGCCGATCAGCCCGGACGACGGCGAGCAACTGCTTCGCACCGACGCCGGCACCTCGCCCGTGCGTATCGAGTTCTGCGTGCCCGGGCACCTACGCCGTCCGGTACACCTGCGGGCGTTCTCCCGGGACGGACGCTTCGTGCTGGTCCCGTCCCGCCCGGAGCAGCTGGTGCTGACCTGAACATCCTTGGCTCGGTGAGGAATAGCTGTGACCACAACGAAATGCCCCTACTGCTGGGCCTCCCATCGACGCGCCGACCTGCACATGCGCTGCGGCGAGCGGTGCGAGCACAAGGGTGAGACGTTCCCCGAGCGGCAGTTACGCAACGGCCGGTGCCCGCACGGCGCATTGCCGCAGAGCCGCAGGCTGTGCCCGAACTGCGGCCGGGATCTGTTGCGGGAGTATGTCGACAGCGGCGGCCGCAACATCGCGGTGATCGGGTCGGCGGACTCGGGCAAGAGCACCTGGGTCGGCGTCCTCGTGCACGAGTTCCAGCGCGGCCAGGTGAACGCGCGGTTCACCGGGATGTCGCTGGACCTGCTCGGCGAGGAGTCACGCAACCGGTACGAGCGGGATTTCAGCACCCCGCTGTTCGAGCAGGGCCGGCCGCTGCAGCAGACCGTGTCGGCCCGCACGCGCACCCCCGAGCCACTGATGTTCAGCCTGCGGTTCCAGAAGTCGGGACTGCTCGGCGCGACTCGGATCGCCCCCGTCGTGACCGTCTTCTACGACACCGCGGGCGAGGACGTCGCCAACGCACAACAGATGGATCTGCTGATCAGCTATCTGGACGCGGCCGAAGGAATCATCCTGCTGCTCGATCCGATGCAGATGCCCAAGATCCGTGAACTGGTCGGCACGAACGGCCGCAGGTCCGGCTACACGGACCAGTTGCACGTACTCGGCCGGCTCGGCGAGTTGCTTCGGGAGCGCAGCCACATCCCGGTCGACCGGCGGCTGCGGACACCGCTCGCGATCGCGCTCACCAAGGTCGACCTGCTGCCGGACACCTTCGGGCCGGAGTCGCCGCTGCGTCAGCCGTCCCGACACCTGGGCCACTACGACGAAGCCGACGGCCGGGACGTGCACGAGGAAGTCCGCGCCTGGCTGAACCAGTGGTACGACCCCGCATTCGATCGCAGCATCGCCAACGCGTTCGAGGTGTACCGGTACTTCGGCCTCTCCGCGCTTGGCGCCCAGCCGATCGACGGCAACCGCCTTGCCCCGGAAGGTGTGCATCCCTACCGCCTGGAGGATCCGATGCTGTGGCTGTTGGCCAGGTTCGGCGCGATCAAGACGACGAAAGGGAAGCGATGACCGTGCACCAGCTGCACTACACCTCGTGCGAGGACGGGCTGGAGGGCATCCAGGGATTTCAGATCAGCGCCATGACCCCGGGTTCGCCCAAGCCGCTGGTGGATCTCGCGGTGCGGGCCAGCGCGTACGAGGTGGGACCGGGTTTGATCGCCCGGCTGGAGGACGCGGACCGCAGCACTTTTCCCGTGGCGTTCGGATACCTCCCGTCCGGACCGGGTGCCACCCTGTTCCAGAGCCGCTACATCGGCTCCGATTTCACCGGCCGGACCGGCAACTACTTCGCCCACGCCCTGCTGCTCAACGACGCGGAGCGGGAGCTGCACGGCGTGCTGCCGATCGACATGTGGCGCAGCCCGACGTGGGTCCACACGCGGCAGAACGGCACCACGCTGCCGGCCGTGACCGGGCTGACCCCCGGGAGCGCGACCGATGCGGCGAGCACCGACAGGTTTCTCCGCGAACCGGGCCGCCTCGACCGGTTGACCCACGTGATCACCGCCGGGCAGCGGCTGCTCTGCGGTGATCGTGGCCGGCTGGTGCTCGTCGTGCCGGACGACCACACGGCGGCCCTGTGGCTCGCCGCGCTGTGCCGGTCGCTGCCGCGCGCGCTGGGTCTGGAGATCTCGTTCGTCACGTACACCTCGCGGCCGGAGGACACGGCGGTGCGCGTCGCCTGTACCACTCCGGACGTACGGCTGCCGAGCTACGGCGACTTCACCGCGATCGACCTGACCGGCTCCAGCCTGCCGGAAGGCGAAGCCACCCGATACGCCGGCATACTGGCCCGGCTGTGGAGAACCGGCGGCGCGCCCGCGGCGATCGACCTGGCCGAACGGGTTACGCCGCCGCTGCTCGGCACCGAGCTGGAAGCCTTCGCGGTGCTCCTCGAGTGCGGCGCGGGCCCGTCCGCGGCCACCACCCCCTCGGCGGAGCCGCTACTGCTCGACGCGGCCCGGCTCGCCGTCGACCGGTTGCCCGGCACCCTCACCGCCGACGGTTGGCGGCGGATCGGCGAGCTGCTGACCGATGGCGGTGGTCCGACCGACCTGCGCTCCTGGGCAGAGGTCCTCCAGTCGGCCGCGCAGCGCTCGGAGCCGCTGCCCGCCGCGTTGCTCGGCGCGTATTACGTCGCGGCGCTCGCGGACCCGCTGTCCCTGTGGCTGCCCCGGCTCACCGCCGAGGAGCTCGACGAAGTGGCGGACAACGCCGTGTTGCCGGCGTTGACCGGCAGCCGGTCGGCGGCGATCCGGGACCGGCTCGGTACGCAGCGGGACCTGGTGCAGGCCCTGGTGCGGGTGCTCCGGCGGCGACTCGCCGACGATGCGGAGTTCTGGCGGTTGGCCACCACACTCACCCCGCCGGCCGCACGGCTCGTCCGACAGGTCGCGCCGGACGGTCCGCCCGCCCTGCTGGCCGACGTGGTGCTCGCCCGCGACGGTCAGGGGGACCGGGTGGCGGTGCTGACCAAGGCCGTGGCGCACGGCAGCACCGATTGGTCCCGCCTTGGCGAGGTGCTGTGGCCGGCGGAGCCGTCCACGGCGGACGCCACCCACGCGGTGCGCAAGCTGCAGCTCGATGTGTTGCGCGGCACCGGGTTGCTCAGCCGGACCACAGCACGGCTGGTGCGGCTGATCGAGCGGGACGAGTTGGGGCCGAAGGAGCTTGCGCTCGTCGAGGATCTGCTCGACGACCGGATCGTCGGGGAGCTGCGACCGGCGGACCGGACCCTGCTCGGCGCGGCGCGGACGATCGACTACTTCCGGCGGAACACTCCGGACCAGCGCCTCGAGCGGGTGGTTGAGGAGAGCCTGGACCTGCTCGACACCCTGCCGCCGCCCATCGCGGACCGGATGCTGACCGGCATCGCGGAGTTCACGTTGCGGGCCGACGCCCCGCTCCACCGCGACCTGCTGATGCTGATGCTGGAAACCGGAGACCGGCGGTTCCGCACCGCCTATCGCGATCTCGCCCGAGCTCGGCTGGCCAAGGCCCAGCCGAACCAGGTGGCCCCGGTGATCGTCATCTGGTGGAGCCTGCCGAACGGCCGGGCCCGCCAGCAACTGATCAACGAGACGCTGCCCGACGCGGTCGCGCGGCGCAGGTCCAAACACCTGGACGCGATCGGCAATCTGCTGTCGTCCACGGCGAACAAACTGGCGATCGACGTGCCGGCGCCGAAGGGAAACTGGCGCACCTGGTGGAAGTCCTGGCGATCGGTCCATGAGCGGCGCGGCCTGCTCCAGCTACTCGGGCTGCGGAAGGGGAGCTGAGACAAAATGTTCTATCTCATCGGCTTCTTGCTCGGGATCTTCCTCGTGATCTACGTCGTGATCCTGGTGGTCCGGTACGTCTTGGGCCCCCTGCTGATCGTGGCGATCCTGGTGTCCCTCGTCGTGGCGATCGTCGAGTACGTCGCCGCCGCGATCGCGGGATTCGCACCGCACGGCCCGATCGCCCACCTCCGCATCGCACCGCCGGCACCGTCGCCGGACGGGCCGGACCCGGCTTACCGGAGCTACTACGCCGGCCCGGTGCTGCTCGATTACCGCAGGGTGCTCAGCACGACGTTCCGGCAGGTCTGGGCGAAGATCATTGAGGGCAGGCGGGACGAGTCCACCCACACCGTCACGGTGTCCTTCGTGACCAGGGTGTGGACCTGGGCGAGGCACTCCGAACTGCCCGCGGTGGTCGCCTATTCCGGCGCCGCGGTGATCTGCTTCGGCCTGTGGTTGGGCGCCATCGGGGCGGTCGGCTTCGTCGCCGTCGTCTCGGTGATCTTCGCGGTGCTGCTGGGGCTGCTGGTCGTGGGCGCCGTCGCCACCGCGGGCGGCTCGCGACTGATCGAGCTGACCGTGCTGTTCGTCCGGGGCATCACGATCGAGTGCGGCACCTGCCACGTGCGCGCCACCCGGCCGATCTACCGCTGCCCGAACTGCCATGCCGAGCACCGGCACCTGTTACCGGGACTGCCTGGCGTGCTGCGCCGCACCTGCCGATGCCACACGGTGCTGCCCACCCTGCTCGCGAACGGCAAGGCAAAGCTGCCGGCGCAGTGCTCGGAGTGCCGGGCCCAGTTGCCGATCAAGGGGCTCACCGCCCCGACCGTCCACATTCCGGTGATCGCGGGTCCGACCGCGGGCAAGTCGGTATTCATGCAGACCGCGATGAGCCGGCTGATGCTGCGGGGTGACGGTTTCGAGTTCGCCGACGAGGGGGCGAAAAACGAGTTCGAGCGCAACCTGCAGCGCGGGGTCACCGACGATCCGCGCAGATCGATCAAGACCGTGAACCCGAGACCGAAGGCCTACAACGTCTATGTCGGCGCGGAGGGCAGCCGGTCCCGCCGGCTGCTGTACCTCTACGACCCGGCCGGCGAAGCCGTGGAGAGCGCCGACGAGCTCGCGGAGTCGCAGTTCCTCAAACACACCAAGGGGGTCGTGTTCATCATCGATCCCTTCTCGCTGCGCCAGGTGCGCTCCGAGACCGACCGCGCGGTACTCGGCCGGGTCAGCGCGTCGAACACGCCGCCGAAGGATTCGCTGGAGCGGTTCGTCGAGGCGCTGCGCGAACACAACCAGTGGCGCGCCGCGGATCGGATGAAGGCACCGGTCGCCGTCGTGTTGACCAAGGCCGACGCCCTGCTGGAGCCGTCGGGAGCGCCCCACCCGTACGCCGGCCGGGCGCACTCGACCCGGTCCGAGCGGGACAAGGCCGTGCGCGACTGGCTGACCGACGCCGGGCAGCGTGACCTGCTGTCCTCTATGGACAATCAGTTCGCGGCCGTGTCGTACTTCGTCGTGAGCTACCGGGATGCACGCGAGGTGGTCCCGGGTGAGACCGTGAACGGCCCGGTGGCCAACGACGACCCGGCCGCACCGCTGCTGTGGCTGTTGAACCGGAAGGCACCGATATGAACGACGAGATTCCCCAGTCGGTCGTCACCGGGCGGAAGGTCGCGATGGCCCTGCTGGTGATCGGCATCCTGGTCACGATCGCCTTGGTGCTGTGGCTGATCGCCTCGCTGGTCACCGCGTCGGTCGTCGTCTAGCCGGCGGCGAACTTGAACACCACGACCTCGGCGAACCGCACCACCCGGCCGTCGCCCCGGTATCCGGGCCGGCGGGGCTCGGCGATGATCCCGTCCAACGCCTGGTCAGCGGTCGGCTGCGTGCCGACCGCGCGGTGTTGCTGCCGGTCGAACTCCAGGCCCGCGTCGGCGTGGAACTGCTCGACGCCCTGCCGTTCGAGGATCATCGTCACGTCCTCGACCACCTCGCCGCACAGCCGCGCCTGGGCGGGGTCCGCACCGACCGCGACCGCCCTGCTGCGCCAGTCGTCCGCCAGTTTGATCAGCTCACGGAGGGCGGGCTGCACGGCGCTCTGCGCTTCGGCCCGGCGCAGCCGCTCGTTCTCGGCGTGCAGCCGGTCGATGACGCCGTTCAGGAACCTGCTCTGCTCGTGCAGGCCGGTCAGCTCGGTTCTGATTTCGTCGAGCACGGGGGTGATGCCAGGTTCGTCAGCCACAGGCTGAAAATAGTGAACAACGGCCGATGAATCAAGCTCCGGCATTCGAGAGACAGATATGGGTGGAATCTTCATTAGCTACCGGAACGGGACGCACTCGGTGGCCGTTGGCGCGCTCGCCGACCGGCTGCGTCATTATTTTGGACGCGGCCAGGTTTTCTGCGACACCCAGATGACGCCCGGTACCCGGTATCCCGACGAACTGCGTGCGCGGTTGCTGGACAGCAACGCGCTGGTCGCCGTGATCCACGACGGTTGGACCGACGAGTTCGACCGGCCGCGAGACACCGACTGGGTACGGTACGAGATCGCCACCGCGCTGGAAAAGCGCATACCCGTGGTGCCGGTACTGCTGGAGCAGGCCGACCCGCCGCGGCGGGATCAGTTGCCAGAGGACATCGCGGAACTGACGGTCCGCCAGGCCGCACGCCTTCGCGGGGCGGAGTTTCCGGCCGATGTCGGTGATCTGGTTCGGCTGCTCGAGCGACACATCGAGCCGACCACTGAGCCGCCTCCGCCCCGGACGGTCCCCCGGCCCCGACGGGTGGGGCGCCGGATCGCCGCATGGGCCACCGGATTGTTTCTCCTGACCCTCATTCTGGTCTCCGACGATCCGGCGGAGGACCAACAGGTTTGGGAATGGTTCGGCTATGCCGCGTTCATATCGACCATGGCACTGGCCGGCTCGTCGATACTCGTGTCGGCGTTGATCCCGATCAAACGCTGGACATACCGGATGGACATCAACTGGCAAACAATGCCGACCCGGGAGTTCGTGCACAGAACGTGGATCCTGCCGGCCCTCGGAGTCCTCCCTATTGCCTACGGCATGGTCAAGACCTGGCCCGGCAAAGACCGCCGGCTGCACGAATGGGAAGTGTGGGCCGTCGTCGCGTTGGGCATCATCGCGCTGTACTTCCTCCATCGAACCATGCGCCATCACGGCACCCGGCAGAACGCATGGCCGCCGCTCGTGACCACCGAATCGATCATGTTCCGGCGGGCGGCGCACCGGTTGCACCACAAGTTGACGACCGAACCGGACTGGCGAGGAGCACGGTCCCGGGCGATCCAGCGCAAAGCGGTGTCGATCTACCTGGACCTCGCCGAGGTCCGAATGGAGCTGAAAACCAGGGCCGGCGTGTCGCTGCGCCGGTGGATCGGGACCGGGTACTCAGGTTGGGTGACCGCCTGGCTGGGCTGGCTGATGAGCATCCTCGCACTGGACGGCTTCGCCCTTGGTCTGGTGCTACGCCAGGATTCCGTTCCGGCCGGGCCGTTCCGGTTGATCGCCGTGACCGTCCTGGCGGCCGTGATCTTCACCGCCGTCATGGTGGTCGCCCACTTCTACGGCGACCGCTGGGAGGTGCGCCGGTGGATCGGCGAGTTGACCGAGTGGCAGGCGAAGCTCGGCCCGTTGATCTTCCGCCCGCCTTCGGGGGACCCTGATGAGTGACAAGGTCTTCATCAGCTACCGGCAGCGGGACGCCAACGGCGAACTGCTGCCGCACGCGCTCCTGGTCGAGTCCCTTGCCGACCGGCTGAGCACCCATCTCGGCCGGGACGCGGTGTACTTCGACACGACGCTGCGCCCGGGCGATCCCTACCCCGCGGCATTGCGGGTGCGCCTTTCCGAAGCCGCGGTGCTCGTGGTGGTTATCCACGCCGGCTGGCTGGCGGACCTCGAAGCCAGAGCCGACCGGCACCCGGACTGGGTGCACGAAGAGATCGCCACGGCCATCGCGACGGGTATCCGTCTGGTGCCCGTGGTCCTCGACGGCGCCCGACTGCCCGGGCGTGATCAGCTCCCGCCGACGATTCGGGCCCTCGCCGACGCCCAGGCGATCAACCTTCGTTTTGGTTCCCTTGCCGACGGCATCACCGCCGCCATCGCCGAGATCGACCTGATCGTGGCTCCGGACGTGCCGGACCACGTGACGCCGGTGCGGCCGCTCCCCGATCGCAGCCGTCTCCTCACGGCCCTGATGTTGTTCCTGGCCTCCGCCGTGCTCGGTGCGTTCGCCGCCGTGACCGAGTCGGTACCGCTCCCGGAACTGCCGCCCGCCATGGTCACCGCGGTCCTGGCCGGAGCCATGCTGTTCTACCTCCTCGTGATCCTGGTCGTCGCGGCGGGCGCGTACGCCCTTCGGCGCCCGGTGGCCTGGATGGACGAGCGTCTCGTGCGGACCCCCAATCGGGCCTACGTGGTGTTCGGCCTCGGCGTGGCCCTGGTGTCGATGTGCCAGGTCGCCCTCATGGCGGTGGTGGGGACCGGCCTCAGCTCCACGGCGGTCATGCTCACGATGGCGGTGTCGATCAGCTTCCTGGCGCTGATGGGCCTGTTCTGGCTGCGCAACCAGGAAAGCACGCCGGACTGGCCGCATGCCCCGGTCAGTCCGACACCGATCTGGGTGCGGAAAGCCTTGGTTGACCTCAAGCAGCGCCTCGACACCTGGCCGGCGCCGCTGCCACTGCGCCGCCAGCGCGAGGCCCTCGTCGCGCTGAGCGCCATCCGCGGCGCCCTGGCGACGATGACCACCTCCGCCACGCAGCCGCTGCTCGCCTGGTGGCGCACCTGGAGCCCGTGGGTCACCCTCCCCCACGCCACGATGGCCGGTGTCGCACTGGTCCTGGCCACGATGGCGCTGGTACTGCACTGGACCGCCGAGGGCTTGACTCCGGTCAGCATCCTGCTGTGGCTCGGTGCCGTCCTGTGCACGATCGGTGTCTACTGGGGTTCGCTGGCCTTCGTACGCGGCCGGGAACGCTGGGACATCCGCGCTGTTGCCGAGACCACGCCCGCACAACTGACCGCGTTGGAGGAGCGCCTGTCGGAGCTGAGCCGGCCTGGTCTCATCGCCATCCATCACGTCGCGCGATAGCGAGGGATCGAGTCAGGCGACGAAGTGGTTGGGGCGGTGGGCGGTGCGGAGGTGGCGAGCCGGGTTGCCGACCCAGACCTCACCGGGCGGAACGTCGTTGAGGACGACCGCGCCCATGCCGACGAGGGCCTCGGCGCCGATGGTGAGGCGTTCGCGGATCATCGCGCCGGTACCGAGATAGGCGCTCTCGCAGACGGTGACGAAGCCGGAGACCAGCACGCCGCTGGCGAACATCACGTAGTCGTGGATGTGGTCGTCGTGGGTGATGGTGGTGTTCGGCATGACCACCACGTGCGACCCGATCACCTGGGGGGCGGTGACCACGCTGCCGGCGAGGAACACCGAGCCGGGGCCCACCTCGGCGCCGGCGGCCACGCTCGCCGCGGGGTGCACGATGGTGGCGTACCGCTCGGCGGGCAGGGCCAGCCGCTGCACGATGCGCCTGCGGGTGCCGGGGTTGTGGATGCTCGCGATGGTCATCACCACCGCGGCGTCGGGATGGTCGTGCACCAGGTCGAGCGGTCCGAGCACGGGCCGGCGCTGCACGTACCGGCCGTGCAGCGCCGGATCGTCGTCAAGGAAGCCCAACATGGTCCACTGTGGACTGACGGAGTTGACCGCCTCGACCGCGGACAGGGTCTCCCGGGACAGCCCGCCGGCACCGACGATCAGCAGCGGCCGCGCGGTCATCGGCCTCCCTCCCGCAGCGTCTCGGCGAGCGCGGTGACCACCGTGTCCTGCTCGCCCTCGGTCATCTGGTGGAACAGCGGCAGGATCACCGACCGCCGGGTGAGGTGCTCGGTCACCGGCAACTCCGCCGGGGTGCCGGCGTAGGCCGGTTCCAGATGCGCGGCCATCACTCCGCGCCGGGCGGAGACGCCCCGGCGCCGCAACCCGGCGAGCACATCCAGCTGGGTGCCCCGGTAGTCGTCCGGCAGGACCACCCAGAACGACTGGTAGTTGGTGGTCCCGTAGTCCGGGTCGGCGACCGGGCGCACACCGTCGAGATCGGTCAACAGCTTGTGGTAACGCTCGGCGAGCTCGCGGCGCCGCGCGACCAGTTCGGGCAGCCGGGCCAACTGGACCAACCCGACCGCGGCCTGGATGTCGGTCATCCGGTAGTTGAAGCCGACCTCCTCATAGCTTTCCAGCAGCACGGTGTCGGACCGGTGCCGGTCGGCCGCCGAAACGTTCATCCCGTGCTCGCGCAGCCGCCGGGCCCGCGCCGCCCACTCCGCGCTGCTCGTGGTGAGCATGCCGCCCTCGCCGGTGGTGAGCAGCTTGCGCGGATGGAACGACCAGCCGACCAGGTCCGCGCCGGCGCCGACCGGCCGGCCCCGGTAGGTGGCACCGGCCGCGCCGGCGGCGTCGTGCACGAGGGCGAGCCCGCGCCGGGCGCACAGCACGTCCAGCGCGTCCGCGTCGAACGGCACGCCGCCCTGGTGCACCGCGATCACCGCGACCGTGTGCGGGGTCAGCACGGCGTCCACGGTGGCGGCGGTGACGTCGCCGGTCGACGGGTCCACGTCGGCGAACACCGGAATGGCGCCCGCATGGCGCACCGCGTTCGCGGTGGCGATGAACGACAGCGACGGCACCACGACCTCATCGCCCGGCCCGACGCCAAGCAGGTGCAGGGCCAGGTGCAACGCGGTCGTGCACGACGACAGCGCCACGCCGTGCCCACTCGCCATCGCCATGGCGAACTCCGCCTCGAACTCGGCCACCTTCGGGCCCTGCGCCACCCAGCCCGAGCGGATCACCTCGCCGGCGGCATCGGCTTCCGCATCGTCGAGCCAAGGCCGGATCACGGGAATCACCGGTTCGCCCCTCCCCTCGTCTTCACCACCCGGCGTAATCATTCGGGCACCGTACGTTAGAGTCGACGCCCCAGCAAGTTGACACCTGAAAGGACGGCCGGACCGGATGTGTGTCCACATCGTCGTCGCGTACTACCTCGAACCCCGGTACCTGTTCGAGTTGATCGAGAGCGTCCGCAAGCAGACCTGTGACGACTGGCGACTGACCATCGTGGACGACCGGTACCCGGGAACCGCGGCCCGGGACTACGTCGCCGAACTCGGCGATCCGCGGATCGAGTGGGTGCAGAACGAGCGGAACCTGGGCACCTCAGGCAACATGTGCCGCTGCATGACGCAGGGCCGGCTGAAATATGTCACGGCGATGGGTGCCGACGACGCGCTCGAGCCCAACTACGTCGAGACCATGCTGCGCGCCTTCGAGCGCCATCCGAACGCGATCATGGTGCATCCCTGGGTCACCGTGGTCGACGCCGACGGCGCACTGACCGACAGCCTGGTGGACCGGATCAAGCGGTTGATGAGCCGGTCGGCCTGGCGCACGGGCGAGTTGGCCGGGCCGGCCGCGGTGCGCAGCCTGATGCGCGGCAACTGGTTGTACTGCCCGGCGATGTGCTTCCGCACGGACGTGGTGCCGCGGGCGGAACCGATGGGCGAGTTCGCCTCGATCGCCGACCTGGCCTGGGTGGTCGACATGCTGCTCGGCGGCGGCACCCTGGTGCTGGACCCGACGCCGGCCTTCCGCTACCGGCGGCACCAGGCCAGCCATTCCTCCCAGCACGCCAAGAGCCTGGCCCGGTTCACCGAGGAGCAGCGGTACTACGCCGCGACCGCGGCCAAGCTGCGCGCGCACGGCTGGACCACCGCCGCCCGCGCGGCCCAGTTGCACGTGACCACCCGATTGCACGCGCTGCGCGCCGCGCTCGGCGCCCTCGCCGACCGCGATCCCCGGCTGGCGTTCGCGCTGTTTCGCCTGTCGGTACGCCGGATCCGCTGATCGGCGTTGACCGAGCCACCGGCCATGGTTCGGCCGGCGCCGACGCGTTCGTCGGTTAGCGTGCGGGCATGGAACATGTGGCGTTGGCCGAGGTGGCGGCGGTGCTCGCCGAGCCGGCCCGGGCGGCGATGTGCCTGGCGTTGATCGACGGGCGGGCCTGGACGGTGGGTGAGTTGGCCCGGGTGGCGGGCATCGCGCCGTCCACCGGCAGCGAGCACGTCGGACGGCTGGCGGCCGCCGGGTTCGTGCAGTCGGTGCGGCAGGGGCGGCACCGCTACGTCCGGATCGCCGATCCCCGGGTGGCCGAGCTGATCGAGCGGCTGTCCGGGCAGACCGGGCCGCCGCCGCCGGCCGGGCTGCGGGCGTCGCTGCGCGCCCGCCGGCTCGCGGTGGCGCGGACCTGCTACGACCACCTGGCCGGCCGGCTCGGCGTGCGGCTGCGCGAGGGAATGCTGCGGCTGGGCCTGATCGACACCAGCTCCGGGCTGACGATCACCGCCGCCGGCCGGCGGACGCTGGACCGGCTCGGCGTCGCGGAGCCGGCACCGAACGGCCGGCCGCTGCTGCGTGACTGTCTGGATTGGACGGAGCGGCGTGAGCACCTGGCCGGCGCGATCCCGGCCGCGCTGCTCAACCGTGCCGTTGCCGCCGGCTGGCTGGACCGGGCACCGGACCGGTCGGTGCGGATCCGGCCGGCCGGCTCGCAACCCCTTGCCGCGCTTGGGGTCGATGTCCCCCAGCTACAGGGCGGGGATGCGGCCCTCGAACGGAGTGGATAACACGACCGTGGTGCGGGTGGAGACCTTGGCGGCCTCGCGGATGCGCCGCAGCAGATCCTCGAGGACCGCCGGTGAGGCCACCCGGACCAGCAGCACGTAGGACTCGTCGCCGGCCACCGAGTAGCAGGACTCGATCTCCCGGATGTGCTCGAGCCGGTGCGGGTAGTCGTCCGGGACCGCCGGGTCGATCGGGGTCAGCGAGATCAGCGCGGTGAGCGGCAAGCCCACCGCGTCGGCGCTCAACCGGGCCGCGTAGCCCTTGATCACCCCGCGCTGCTCCAACCGCCGCACCCGCTGGTGCACCGCGGACACGCTGAGCCCGACCCGCTCGGCCAGGTCCGTGAAACTGCACCGCCCGTCGCCGGCCAGCTCGCGGGCGATGGCCCGGTCGATCGGCTCCAACTCCTCGCTCAAGGCCTCTCCTCGCATGCTCGGAGCTGCCCGACCCCGCCGCCGCGCAGGCTCGGCGCAGGCGCGGTGCCCAACGGTTCGCTCGCACGCTCGCTCACCCGGGCAACACCACCAGCTCGTGCGGACGGTTGTTCAGCGACTCGACCCCGTCCTGCGTCACCACCACGATGTCCTCGATCCGCGCGCCCCACCGGCCGGGCAGGTAGATCCCGGGCTCAACGCTGAACGCCATGCCCGGTTCGAGCGCCAGGTCGTTGCCGCTGACGATGTACGGGTCCTCGTGCACGTCCAGCCCGATGCCGTGCCCGGTGCGGTGGATGAAGTACTTGCCGAACCCGGCGTCGGAGATGATCGCCCTGGCCACGCCGTCCACATGCTGCGCGGGCACCCCCGGGCGGACCGCCGCCACGGCCGCCCGCTGCGCGTCCCGCAGCACCGCGTAGGTGGCCGGGACGTCGGCGTCGCGCGGCTCCCCCACCGCGAACGTGCGGGTGGAGTCGGAGTTGTACCCGCCGGCCACCGGCCCGCCGATGTCGATCACCACGACGTCGCCCGCCTCGATCACCCGGTCGGACACCGCGTGATGCGGGCTGGCCCCGTTCGGCCCGGAGCCGACGATCACGAACTCGGCGCGCACGTGACCCTCGGCCACGATCGCGGCGGCGATGTCCGCGCCCACCTCGGCCTCGGTGCGCCCGGCGCGGAGGAACTCGGACATCCGGGCGTGCACCCGGTCGATCGCGGCCCCGGCCTCGCGCAGCGCGGCGATCTCGGTGGCGTCCTTGCGCATCCGCAGCTCGCGCAGCACCGGCCCGGCCAGCCGCTGCTCGGCGCCCGGCACCGCGCCGCGCAGGCCGAGCACGTGCAACGCCGGCATCACGTCGCCCAACGCGACCACGGTCGGCCGGCCGAGCATCCCGGCCACCAAGGCATACGGGTCCTCGCCGTCCACCCAGGCGCTCGCCTCGAGGCCCAGGTCGTCGAACGGGATCGCCGCGTAGCCGGGCGCTTCCAGCTTGGGCAGCACGAGCACCGGCGGGCGGTCCCCGGCCGGAAGCACCAGACAGGTCAGCCGCTCGAACGAGGTGCCGGAACCACCGATCAGGTAGCGCAGATCCGAGCCGGGCGGAATGAGCAGGGCGTCGACTCCGGCATCCGCCGCCGCCGACCGGGCCCGATCGAGGCGCGCCCGCAGGACCGCCGGATCCACCCCCGAAACAGTCGTGGACATGCCGGTCAGCCTAGTCCGAATCCGCCATCCGGCCCGGATCATCCAGCACCGGCGACGCACGCCGCCGCCGGGCCCGGGTGTCGGCCGGGTGTGAAAGGCTTCGGTTCGTGAGTGGTCCCCTCGCGCTACTGGACGCGGCCAGCCTGTACTTCCGCGCCTACTACGCCCTGCCCGACTCCATGACCGCCCCGGACGGCACCCCGGTCAACGCGGTGCGCGGGTTCGCCGACTCGATCGCCCGGATCCTGACCGACCGCCGGCCGTCCCGGCTGGTGGCCTGCCTGGACGCGGACTGGCGGCCGGCGTTCCGGGTGGCCGCGCTGCCCTCCTACAAGACCCACCGGGTGGCCGATCCGAAGGCGAACATCGAGGAGGTGCCGGACACCCTCACCCCGCAGATCCCGATCATCCTGGACCTGCTGGACGCGATGGGCCTGGCCACCGCCGAGGCCGAGGGCTACGAGGCCGACGACGTGATCGGGGCGCTGGCCGCCCGGGAGCGCACCGACCCGGTCGAGGTGATCACCGGCGACCGGGACCTGTTCCAGGTGGTGCGCACCGAGCCCACCCCGGTCAGCGTGGTCTACGTCGGCGGCGGCTGGGCCAAGGTGCAGACGCTCGGTCCGGCCGAGGTGGCCGCCCGCTACGGCCTGCCGGTGGACAACGCCGGCCCGGCCTACGCCGACATGGCGGCGCTGCGCGGCGACCCGTCCGACGGTCTGCCCGGTGTCGCCGGGATCGGCGAGAAGACCGCGGCCAAGCTGATCACCCGGTTCGGCTCGCTCGAGGGCCTGGTCGAAGCGGCCGCGCTGGCGGACTCGCCGGTGCCGCTGCGCTGGCGCACGGCACTGGCCGACGACCACCGTTACGTGGCCGCCGCCGGCCTGGTGGTCCGGGTGGCCGTGGACGCCCCGGTCAAGCTCGACGGCGACGACCGGGTACCGGCGGCACCGGCCGACCCCGACCGGGTGCGCGACCTGCAGCAGCGCTGGAACCTGTCCACCTCAGTAGACCGCCTCCTAGCAGCGCTCCCACCTGCCAACTAGGAATCATCGGGTGCGGTCTCGGGCCAACCAACGCAACCTCAGGGGACCGTGACGGCACCCAGCCACCATCACCCCGTAATCCGCACTTTTCGCCGGAACGCAACAACAGCAGTTAATTCCGGAGTGGCGGACTAGTAACAACAACAGTTAATTCCGGAGTGGCGGACTAGAACATGGTGCCGCAGTAGGGGGCGGCGTCGGTGCTGAACAGCCGGTCGGCGCGGGCCGGGGCGGCGGCGTCGGCCACCTCGATCCGGCCGGTCCCGGCCAGTGCCGAGGCCCGCCAGGCGCCCAGGTAGAGCATGGCCAGCACGTCGGCGTCCATGGCCAGCCCGGCCGGTTCGGTGGTCGGCTCCGTCCCGTGTGGACCGATTCGGTAGCGCCCGGAGTTGGCCGGCAGCAACCGGTCCCGCACCTCGATCACCACCGGCTCGGCGGCACCGTAGGTTCGCCCGGCCAGCGCGCGCGGCACGTCCACCAGCCGCAGCCACAGGTCCTCCTGGAAGGTGGCCCGGACCGCGCGCGGGTCGACCAGGATCGCCTCGAGCGGCTCGTCCATCGGCCGCGAGAAGGCCACGACCTCCTCGACCAGGTCCACGCCGAGCAGGTAGCGCCACAGGCCGTTGGCGGCGGCCTGGTTCGCGGCCTGGAAGTCCCGGACGAACAGCGAGGTGTTCTCCCCCGCGGCCATCGTCGGCGCTCCGTCGACCACGTAGGTGGCGAACCCGTCCACGCCGTCCGGCCCGGTGTGCGCGGCGATCCGCACGTGCTGGTCCGGTGCGGCCAGGCGCTGCTCGTAGGCAAGCACCCACCAGCCGGCCGAGCGGCCCATCACCCCGGGCCGGGACCCGAGCACCCGGTCGTAGCCGGCCTGAACCCGGCCGAGCGCCTCGTCGTTGCCGAGCAGCCGGACCTCCCCGGCCCGCGGCACCTCCGGGCGCAGCCGGGCATCCCGGCGGGTGATCCGGATGTTGCGGGACAGGACGGCCAGGCCGTAGCCGAACCGGCCGTAGATCACCGCCTCGCTGGCGTGCAGGCCGGCCAGCGGCTCGCCGCGGTCCCGGGCGTCGGCGAGTTGGACGCGCATCAGCTCGGTCAGCACGCCGCGGCGGGTGTGGTCGGCCCGCACGCCGACCGCGGTCACCGCGGCCATCGGCAACGCGGCGCCGCCCGGCACGGTCAGGCTGGACGACCAGGCCAGCGCGGTGCCGATCATCTGCCCGTCGGCGAAGGCACCCAGGGTCCGACCCGGCTCGTAGTTGCGGGTCCAGTACGCCCACTTCTCATCGGTCAGCGGCGCCTGGTGCAGCGAGCCAAGGAAGACCGTGCTAGCGGTGCGCAGCTCCGAGTCCTCGACGGCACGCACGGCAAAATCACTCACGCCGGTACCTCGCAAGCTCGCTCACAACACGCGATGATGCCGAGCACCCGACCCCGGGCGCGACCCGGTTTCCTACTTGTCGCGCGGGGCGCCGACCTCGTACTGGCCGTCGTTGTCGCGCACGGTGATGTCCACGACCTTGTCGCCGCCGTTGTCCCCGCCGAGCTTCACCGTGCAGCTGAACTTGTTGCCCTGCTTGACTTCCTGGTTCGCCGGGCAGTCGACGTTCTCGATCTGCTCGGACTGCACGCCGTAGCTCGCGGTGAGCACCTTGCGCACCCCGTTGTCGCCCTCGAGCGCGTTCTCGTCGAACACCTTCTTGTTGAAGAAACCGGGCGCGAAGAACCCGAGCACGACCACCGCGCCCGCGGCCACCACGACGATCGCGACGACGATCCAGATCCAGGCGTTGCTCTTCTGCTTGGCCGGCATGCCCGGGTAGCCCCCCGGCTGGCCGTACGGGTTGTACGCCTGCTGCTGCTGGCCGTACCCGCCGTAGGGCTGCTGGGGCTGCTGGCCGTAACCGCCGTAGGGCTGCTGCTGTTGCTGCTGGCCGTAGCCGGACGCCGGGAAACCGCCGGAAGGCGTTCCCTGGGCGGGAAATCCGCCGGACGGCGTTCCGGGGTGCGGTTGGCCGCCGTAGGGCTGCGGCTGAGGCTGCTGCCCCCACTGTTGCTGCGGATCGTTTCCACCGGGTGGCCCGTACGGGCTGGTCATCGTTCTCCTCCGCATACAACGTCACAGGGACGGAGCGCATCTCCCACGCATCTCTCCGCGCCGCGATCCAACCACAGCCATCGAGGTTTTCTGTACCCGACCCGGCAAGCTTTGCCAAGTGGTTGGAACTCATGTGGTACCGAGCGCGACCACTCCCCTACGGATCGCACGCACCGCCTTCGCCGCGGCGGCGCCGACCGGCCGGTCCGGGCCGACCACCTCCCGGATCTGGTCCAGCAGGTCGATCACCTGCCGGCACCAGCGCACGAAGTCCCCGGCCGAGAACTCGCTGCCGGCCGACTCGGCGGCGGCGATCACCTTCTCCAGCGACTCCCCGCGCGCCCACCGGTAGACCGTCCAGGCGAAGCCGGCGTCCGGCTCCCTGGTCCGCTCCACCCGGTGCCGACGCTCGTCCTCTTCCAGCTCGGCCCACAGCCGCGCGGTGACGGCCAGCGCGTCGGCGACCGGACCACCGGGCACCCGCGCCTCACCCGGGCCGTCCCGGCGCGACTCGTAGACCAGGGCCGAGACCACCGCGGCCAGCTCGGCCGGGCCGAGGGCGCTCCACACGTCCTGGCGCAGGCATTCGGCGGCGAGCAGGTCCGACTCGCTGTAGAGCCGGGCCAGCACCCGGCCGTGCTCGGTGACGGCGCCGGCGGCGAGGTAGCCGCGCTCGGACAGCAGCGCCCGGATCCGGTCGAACTGCCGGGCCAGCGAGTGCGTGGTGGCCGCCACCCGCTGCTCGAGCTGCTCGGTCTCGGCAAGCAGCCGGTAGTACCGCTCGGCCCACCGGGCGTGGTTCTCCCGGTCGGTGCAGCCGTGGCACGGGTGCGCGCGCAGCGCCCGGCGCAGTGCCGCCAGCTCGCCGTCCTCGCCCGCCGTGGACCGCCGGGTCCGGCCGGGCGCCACGATGCCGGTGTTGCGCAGCGTGGACGCCAGGTCCCGGCGGGACCGCGGCGAGCGCAGGTCGACCTGCTTGGGCAACTTGACCCGGCCGAGCGGCTCCACCGGGGCCGGGAAGTCGGCCACCGACAGCCGGCCGGACCAGCGGTCCTCGGTGATCACCAGCGGGCGCGGCTCGCCGACCGGGTCAAGGCCGGGATCCACCACTATGGCCAGGCCCGAGCGCCGGCCGGCCGGAATCGCGATCACGTCACCCTTGCGCAGCCGCTCGAGCGAGCGGGCCGCCTCCGCCCGCCGGGCCACGTTGTTCTGCCTGGCCAGCGACTTCTCCCGGTCGGAGATCTGCTTGCGCAGCGCCGCGTACCCGGCGAAGTCGCCGAGGTGGCAGGTCATCGGCTCGGCGTAGCCGGCCAGCGCCTCGCGGTTGCGCTCGATCCGGCGAGCCAGACCGACCACCGAGCGGTCGGCCTGGAACTGGGCGAAGGACTGCTCCAGCAGCTCCCGGGCGGCCTCGACGCCGACCCGTTCGACCAGGTTGACCGCCATGTTGTAGCCGGGCCGGAAGGACGAGCGCAGCGGATAGGTCCGGGTCGAGGCGAGCCCGGCGACCTGGCGCGGGTCCACTCCCGGCTGCCACACCACGACCGCATGGCCCTCCACGTCGATGCCGCGCCGCCCGGCCCGGCCGGTGAGCTGGGTGTACTCCCCCGGGGTCAACTCGACGTGCGCCTCGCCGTTGTACTTGACCAGCCGTTCCAGCACGACCGTGCGGGCCGGCATGTTGATGCCGAGCGCCAGCGTCTCGGTGGCGAAGACGACCTTGACCAGGCCGCGGACGAACAGCTCCTCGACGGTCTCCTTGAACGCCGGCAGCAGCCCGGCGTGGTGGCTGGCGAACCCGCGCTCCAGCGCCTCCCGCCACTCCCAGTAGCCCAGCACGCCAAGGTCGGCGTCGGGCAGCTCCCGGGTGCGCCCGTCCACGATGCGCCGAATCTCGGTCACCTCGGTCTCGCCGTTGAGCCGCAGCCCGGAACGCGCGCACTGGCCGACCGCGGCGTCGCAGCCGGCCCGGCTGAACACGAACACGATGGCCGGCAGCAGCGCGGCCGAATCCAGCCGCTGCACCACGTCGACCCGGGACGGCGGGCGGAACCGCGACCCGCGCGGGGCCGGGCGCCGGCCGCGCTGCCGGGGCCCCGGCCAGGCCGGCTGCTGCCGGCCGACGTCGTCGGCCCGGCGCAGCAGCTCCGGGTTGATCTTGGCAAGGCCGTCGGTGTCCTCCCCGGCGAACAGGTCCAGCATCCGGCCGCCGAGCAGCATGTGCTGCCACAGCGGCACCGGGCGGTGCTCGTCCACCACCACCGTGGTGTCGCCGCGCACCTCGACCAGCCACTCGCCGAACTCCTCGGCGTTGCTGACCGTCGCGGACAGGCTGACCAGCCGCACCCACTCCGGCAGGTGCAGGATCACCTCTTCCCAGACCGCGCCGCGGAACCGGTCGGCGAGGTAGTGCACCTCGTCCATCACCACGTAGCCCAGTCCGTCCAAAGTGGACGAACCGGCGTAGAGCATGTTGCGCAGCACCTCGGTGGTCATCACGACGACCGGCGCGTTGCCGTTGATCGAGGTGTCACCGGTGAGCAGGCCGACGGTGTCCGGACCGTACCTGGCGACCAGGTCGGCGTACTTCTGGTTGGACAGCGCCTTGATCGGCGTCGTGTAGAAGCACTTGCGCCCTTCGGCGAGGGCCAGGTGCACGGCGAACTCGCCGACCACGGTCTTGCCGGCGCCGGTCGGGGCGCACACCAGCACCCCGTGCCCGTGCTCCAGCGCGGCGCAGGCCTCCTGCTGGAACGGGTCGAGCTCGAACGCGAGCCCGGCGGCGAAGTCGGTCAGGCGCGGCATCCCGGCGCGTCGCTGCGCCGCCGCGTAGGCCTCGGCCGGTGTCGGAGAAGGGCTGACGGCCACCTCAACAGGTTTTCACACCCGGCCGGGTCCCGTCGGCCGAACCCCGTCCAGCGCGGCCCTGGCCTCGGCCACCAGGTCGTACTGGTCGCGCACGCCCGCGCCGACGGTGGCGATCACGAAGTGGCTGACCCCGGCCTCCGCATAGCCGGTGATGCGCTCGGCCAGCAGCTCGGGCGGCCCGCTCACCGAGACCTGGCGGGCGTAGTCCTCCGGCATGCCGTAGCTGCGGGTGAGGTATCTCACGGCCGCGTCCCGGCCGGTGCCGCCGCGCGGGACCAACTCGCTGAACACGATCATGCCGAGGGCCGGGACGGCGGCCTCGGCCTCGGCCTCCTCGGCCAGCCCGGCGAGCCGGCCCGCGACGCCCGGTATCACCGACGGCGGCACCATCGAGCCAAGCCAGCCCTCGGCCCCGATCCGCACCGCCCGGCGCAGTGCGACCTCGGACATGCCGCCGACCCACAGCGGCGGCATCGGCACGCCCGGTGCCAGGGTCACCTCCGGCTCGCCCGGCTCGGTGGCCAGCCGGGTGGGCTCGCCGGCAAGCAGGCCGGGTAACAACGCCACGATCGCGTCGGTGCGCCGACCGCGTGCGGCGGTCGGCACCCCGGCGGCGGCCCACTCGTCCGGCCACTGCCCGCCGACCCCGACCCCGAGCCGAAGCCGGTTGCCGGACAGCAGTTGCAGCGAGCCGACCTGCTTGGCCGTCCAGGCGGGATGGCGCAGGGCGATCAGCATGACGCCGTAGCCGAGGCGGATCCGCTCGGTGGCGGTCGCCGCGGCGGTCAGTGCGACCGTGCTGTCCACGAACGGGGCGCCGGTGCTGAGGTGGTCGCCGGACCAGGCGGCGTCCAGGCCGATGTCCTCGGCGTGCCGGGCGGCGCCGGCGATGTCCGGCTGCGCCGAGCCGTGGCGGTCGAGGAACACCGGCAGCGAGACACCAACCTCGAGGGCCATCGGCTCCCCTTCCGGAAGCTCAGCCGACCACCGTGACGGCGCCCGGTTCGCAGGTGATCTCCATCGGCAGCGGGCCCATCCGGTCACCGTCGGCGTAGGCGATCCAACCGTTGTCGTCGCCGATCCGCACCCGTTTGGCCCGCAGCGTGGTCACCACCGGGTGGCCGACGTGCCGGCCGCGGCGCACGGTCGGAATCATCCGGATCAGCTCCAACCGGCCGGCCTTGCCGATCACGGTCACGTCGAACAACCCGTCGGCGGTGTCGGCCTCCGGGCAGATCGGGATGCCGCCGCCGTAGGTGGGGGTGTTGCCGACCGACACCATGACCGCCTCGAGCTCCAGCCGCTCCCCGGTGGTCTCCACCACCAGCGGGTACGGCCGCAGCGCCGCCAGCTCGGCGATGATGGCCAGGTCGTAACGGCGCGGGCCGTGCGGCCAGCGCATCCGGTTGGCCCGTTCGTTCACCAGCGAGTCGAACCCGGCGCACAGCACCGTGGCGAACCACCGGGAGCCGTCGATCCGGCCGAGGTCCAGCCGCCGCCTACGGCCCTCGCGCAGCGCGGACACCAGGGCGTCGGTCGCCGGCAGGGTGCTCATCGGCGCCCCGAGCGCGCGGACCAGGTCGTTGCCGGTGCCGGCCGGGATCACGCCGAGCGCGGTCTCGGTTCCGGCACACACCTGCAGGCCCAGGTGCACCGAGCCGTCGCCGCCGAGCACCACCAGCACGTCAAGGCCGCGGTCGCGGGCGGCGGCCATCCGTGCCTGCGAATCCTCGGCGGTGCTCGCCTCGATGACCTCGAGATGGTCCACCGCGGCACGCAGCCGCGCGGTGACCTCGGCGGCGTGCCGCCCACCCGCGCCGTGCCCGGAACCGCCGTGCACGGCAAGTGCCGCTCGTATGCCCACCCGTTCTCCGACCGGTCGTGCCTAGGTGACGTCGTCCAGGCCGGCTCGGACATCCGACGCCGTGCTCGGCTGGACAGGCTCCGGACTGTAGTTCATCGGGGTGGGCTCGTCATCGCTCAGACCGGCGGCGAGGTCCTCCGCGGCCTCGCGGCGGGCCTTGCGCCGGTCGTGGACGCGGGCGATCTGGATGGCCAGTTCCAGCAGCACGGTCATGGCCACGGCCAGCGCGATCATGGAGATCGGGTCGGTGCCCGGGGTGGCGAACGCGGCGAACACGAAGACGCCGAACAGGATGCCCCGGCGCGAGCGCTTGAGCACGGCGTAGGGCAGGACGCCGGCCAGGTTGAGCATCACCACCAGCAGCGGCAGCTCGAAGCAGGCGCCGAAGATCAACAGCATGACCAGGATGAACGAGATGTAGTCGTTGCCGGCCAGCGCCGTGATGAACAGGTCGCCGCCGAAGCCGACCAGCACCTCAAGGCCCTTCGGCACCACGAAGTAGGCAAGCAGCGCGCCGAGCAGGAACAGCACCGAGCCGGCCGCGACGAAGGTCAGGGCGAACCGGCGCTCGCGGGCGTAGAGGCCGGGCGTGATGAACGCCCATACCTGGTAGAGCCAAAGCGGCGCGGTGACCACCGCCCCCACCGCGACGCCCACCTTGAAGGTGATCAGGAAGGCCTCGAACGGCTTGGTCTGCAGCAGCTGACACACGCCCGGCTGCGGTTCGAACCGCACGCTGGTGGGCAGCTGGCAGTACGGGCCCTTGATCAGGTCGGCGAGCGACGGGATCGGGCCGATGTTGGTCATGAACCAGACGAAGCCGAAGACGCCGCCGAGCAGGATGAACAGAATTGCCAAGCCGAGCCGGTGCCGGAGCTCGTAGATGTGGTCCCGTAACGTCATCGTGCCGTCGGGGTTGTGCCGACGGCTACGGGTCCGCTTCTGCTCGCGGCGGGAGGCTCGGGTGTCCGCGTCGCGTACCACCGCCCCGCCCGTTTCTCTCAGCTGAGGTTCTTGTTCGCCTGGGTCTGCTCGATGGGCGGCGCCACGATCGGCTTCTGCGGCTGTGCCTGGGGCAGCTGCGCCTGGGGCTTAACGGCCGGCTCTTCGGTGGTCTCCGGCGGGTCGTCGTCGTTGCGCATGCCCTTGGTCTCGGCCTTGAGGATCCGCATCGACTGGCCGAGGGAACGCGCCATCGCCGGCATCTTCCTGGCACCGAACAACAACACGATCACCACTGCGATGATCAGAATTTCCCACGGTCCCAAGTTCACGGCCGTCCTCCTGTCTGTGCTGGCTCACCCGATGGTACGCGGGCAAGGTCCCCCTCTATTCGTACGCGTCGCCGTTGCCGGATTGCTACCCCCCAAGCGGCAATTCGTGCCCGGAGCAGGCCGGACCTGTCGGCGAGATGGCCGGTCACGGCACTGCGGGTGCGGCGCAACCGCCGGGCCGAACTGGCCACCCGACCAAGCCCGAACGCCAGCACCAGCACCCCGGCGACCAGCGGCGCACCGATCAACAGGTAGGTCTGCACGGCCTCACCGTAATGCGCCCGGGTGAGCCGGCGGTGTGGCGCGCCCCGGCATCAGGTTGCGGTCAGGTGTCCGCTGCGGCGCAGCGCCTGGCGGGCGCGCTCGCGCAGCCCCTCGGCCAGGCTGGCCGGCCACTCGACGGCGACGTCGCCGCCGTGCCCGAGCAGCAGCCGCACCATCCAGTCCTGGTCGGCGAACCGCATCCGGATCCGCAGCCGCCCACCGTCAAGCTCCTCCACGTGCTCCACCGGGTAGTACTCGGAGATCCACCGGGCGTCCGGCTCGAGCACGAGCTGGGCCAGCTCCTGTTCCGGCCGGGGCCGGAAGATCCCGGCGGAGACGTCGGTCTGCTCGGCAAACGGCGGCGGCGCGGCCGGCTCGTCCAGCACGCTCACCTCGTCCACCCGATCCAGCCGGAACAGCCGCACCCCCTCGGCCCGCCGGCACCACGCCTCCAGGTAGCCACGGCCGTCCACGATCAGCAGCCGCATCGGGTCGATCGTGCGCTCGGTGATCTCGTCCCGGGACGCGGTGTAGTAGGTGATCAGCATGGCCCGGCCGGACCGCAGCGCCTCCTGGGCGACCCGCCGGGTCTGCGCGGTGGACACCCCCTCACGCACGCCGAGGCCGACCGCGACGCCGGCCGGCTCGGCCCGGCCGGCCGCCGACTCGATCTTGGCGACCGCCCGGCGCACCGCGTCCGCGTCGACCATGCCCGGGGTGTCCAGCAGCGCACGCAGCGCCACCAGCAGGGCGGTCGCCTCGGCCCCGGTCAGCCGCAGCGGGCGGCGCATGCCGGCGTCGTAGGTGACCGTGACGGTGTCCTCGTCCATGGACAGGTCGATTAGGTCGCCCGGACCGTAGCCGGGCAGCCCGCACATCCAGAGCAGCTCGAGGTCCTTGCGCAGCTGCCGGGACGTGACGCCGAGGTCGGCGGCCGCCTCGTCGATGGCGATCCCGGGCCGGGCGATCAGGTACGGCACCAGCGCCAACAGCCGCGGGAGCCGTTCCGCGGAGGTCACTCCGCCTCCCGGCCGGCCACGGCGAGGTGCCGTTCCCGGACCGCCTTGCGCAGCACCTCGGGCTCGAGCACCACCACGTCGGAGCCGAACCCGGCGATCCAGCCGGCCGCCGAGTCCGGGTTGTACAGCTCCAGCTCGACGACGTCGCCCCGGACGCCGTCGATGGTCTGACCCTCGAGCCGGGTGGCCCGCCGGCGCAGCCCGGCCGCGCGGCCACAGGCCAGCCACAGCCGCACCGGGGTGGTGGCCGAGGGCGTGTCGTCGCCGAGCCGGCTGACGAACTCGAGCAGGTTCACGCCCTCCTCCGGCCGGCGAAACGCGCCCGGCCGGCCGATCGCGGTCACCTCGCCGACGATCCGGGACATCCGGAAGCAGCGCGGCGCCGCGCGGTCCCGGTCGTGACCGACGAGGTACCACCGGCCCCGCCAGGACACCACGCCCCACGGCTCGACCGTGCGGGTGCGCAGCTCCGCTGGGCTCGGCCGACGGTAGTCGAACCGGACCACCTGGGCCGCCTGCACCGCGGCGAGCAGCGGGCCGAACGCCGGTTCGGTGGTGCGCACCTTCGGCTCGACGACGGCCGGCGCGGCCTCGTCCACCTCCACCCCGGCGGCCCGCAGCTTGAGCAGGGCGCCGTGCGCGGCACCGGTCAGCTCCGGCGAGTCCCACAGCCGCACCGCGAGGGCGACCGCGGCCGCCTCGTCCGGTTCCAGCTCGATGTCCCCGAGCTCGTAGTCGCGCCGGGCGATCCGGTACCCGTCGATGGTGTCGAACACGGAGTTGCGCCCGACCTCCAGCGGGATGCCCAGCTCGCGCAGCTCCGTCTTGTCCCGCTCGAACATCCGGAAGAAGGCCTCGTCGGTGGGCGCGTCGGAGTAGCCGGGGACGATGCCGCGAATCCGCTCGGCGGTGAGGTGGGACCGGGTGGACAGCAGGCACAGCACCAGGTTGACCAGACGTTCGGCGCGTGCGACGGACACAACCCGAACCCTAACCCCACTGATCTCGTCCGGACTCGGCAACGCACCGAACAAATGTGTGAACGGACCATTCGTCCGAACTACTGGTCTGACCACTTGACCTCTGACCTGTCTGGCCGCAGGATGAGTCGCATGGCTCTGCAACCGGTGGCCCGGCGCTCGGTGCCGGACGAGGTGTTCGAGCAGATCGTCGCGGACGTGGTGGGTGGCGAACTGGCTCCCGGCTCGGCGCTGCCCAGCGAGCGCCGGCTGGCCGAGGTGCTGCGGGTGTCCCGGCCCGCGGTGCGCGAGGCGCTGCAGCGGATGGCCCAGGCCGGGCTGGTCGAGGTGCGCCAGGGCGACGCCACGACGGTGCGCGACTTCCGCCGGCACGCCGGGCTCGACCTGCTCCCCCGGCTGCTGCTGCGCGGCGGCGAGCTGGACCTCGCCGTGGCCCGCAGCATCCTCGAGGCCCGGCTGCACATCGGGCCGAAGGTGGCGGAGCTGGCCGCCGAGCGGGCCGGCGCCCGGCTCGCCGCGGAGCTGACCGCCGCGGTCGACGCGCTCGAGGCCGACACCGATCCGGTCGGCCGGCAGCGCCGGGCGCTGGTGTTCTGGGACCACGTGGTGGACGGCGCCGACTCGATCGCGTTCCGGCTGATGTTCAACAGCCTGCGGGTGGCCTACGAGCCCGCCCTGGACGCGCTCGCCGCGGTGATGTCGGTCGAGGTGGACCGGGTCTCCGCCTACCGCGCGCTCACCGCGGCGATCGCCACCGGCCACCCGGCCCCCGCCCGGACGGCCGCCGAGGACCTGCTCGGCCCGGCCACCGACCTGTTCCTGTCCGCCATCCGCACCCTGGAGGAATCATGAGTGAGCGCAGGGCCGAGGTCGAGGAGCTGGCCAGGGCGCGGGTGCGGGCCGACGAGGCGGCGATCACCGGAGCCCGGCGGCGCGGCGTGAGCCTGGCCGGCGCGGCCCGGGCGTTCTGGCGGCACCCGTCGCCGTGGATCATCGGCACGATGCTGGCCGGCGCGCTCACCGCCCGGGTCGTGACCGGCGACTGGCGGCTGTCCGACGCCTGGCTGCCGGTGCTGATGGTGGCCACCTTCCCGTTCTTCGAGTGGCTGGTGCACGTCTGCATCCTGCACTGGCGGCCGCGCCGGGTGGCCGGGCTGCGGTTGGACCCGCTGCTGGCCCGCAAGCACCGCGCGCACCACGCCGACCCGCGGGACGCACCGCTGGTGTTCATTCCCTGGCAGGCGCTGATCTGGCTGGTCGCCGGCTACGTCGCGATCGGGCTGCTGGCCTTCCCCCGGCTCGGGCTCGGCCTGACCTTCCTGGTCGTGGTCGGCCTGCTCGGCCTCGGCTACGAGTGGACGCACTACCTGATCCACAGCGACTACCGGCCGCGCTCCCGGCTCTACCGCGCGGTGTGGCGCAACCACCGGCTGCACCACTACAAGAACGAGCACTACTGGTTCACGGTGACCAGCGCCGGCACCGCCGACCGGGTGCTGCGCACCTATCCGGACCCGGAACGGGTGTCGACCTCGCCGACCGTCCGGGACCTGCACGCCCGAGAGTCGTCGCCGGCGTGATTCATGGCTGCCGGCGGGCGGTCGCGAGCACGATCTCCTCCAGCTCGGGCGACAGCCCGGCCGCCCCGCACAGGCCCCGCTCCATGGCCAGGATGGTCCGGGCGATGGCCTCGTCCTTGGTGTCCGCCGACGCATCCCGCAGCGGACCGTCCAGCAGCAGGTGGGCCAGGCCGTGCACGGCCGACCAGGCGGCCACCTCGGCCAGCGGGCGGCGCCGCTCCGGCAGGTAGCCGACCTCCACCAGCCGGTCGATCAGCCGGACCAGCTGGCCGAACGGCGAGGTCTCCAGGTGCTCCTTGTCCAGGATCGCGCCGCCCTGGGTGAACGCGGTGCGGAACAGGCCGGGCTCGGCCACCGCGAAGTCGATGTAGGCCCGGCCGGCCACGGCCAGGTCGCGCACTGCCCGGTGCGCCCGGTCGGCCAGCGGCGGCCGGGCCCGAAGCTCCTTCTCGATGGCCGCGCCCAGTTGCGCCATGCACTGCTGTTTGGCCTCGGCCAGCAGCTCCCCGTGCCCGGCGAAGTGCCGGTAGGCGGCGGTCGGGGTCACCCCGGCGAGCCGTGCGGCCGCCCGGACCGTGACCGACTCGGGCCCGCCGTCCCTGGCCAGCCGGGCCGCGGCGTCGCCGAGTGCGTTGCGGAGATCCCCGTGGTGATAGCCCCGCTTCGGCGGACCTGAGAGTTCCATGAGATCGATGTTGACGGCTACCAACATTTCTGACAAGTTGACCACCGCAAAGTTTACAGGCGCACACATTTGGTGAAGTGGGGAGCACACCATGTTCGGTCGCATCGGTCAGCTGGTCACCAGACACGCACGGGCCGTTCTCGTGATCACCGTCCTGCTCATGGTCGGCGCGGGAGCGTACGGGTTCACCGCCTTCGGAAAGCTGAAAACCCAGGGGTTCGCCGATCCCGAAGCGGACTCCTCCCAGGCCCAGGAACTGATCGACCGGAACTTCGGCGGCCGGACCAACCTGGTCTTCCTGGTCCAGGCCGACACCGGCACGGTCGACGACCCGGCCGTTCGCCAGGCCGGCACCGACCTCACCGGCCGGCTCACCGGCGACGGCCGGCTCACCGAGGTGACCTCCTACTTCGCCACCGGGACACCGCCGCTGCGGTCCACCGACGGCCGGTACGCGATCGTGCTCGCGCACGTGGACGACGACTCCGACGAGGTGATCGGCGGCCTGCGGGACAGCTACGCCACCGACGACGGGCCGGTCGACGTGACCATCGGCGGTGCCGCCGCGATCGGCCACGACGCCGGCGCGCAGATCGGCGCCGACCTCGCCCTCGCCGAGTCGATCGCGGTGCCGCTGATCCTGATCCTGCTGGTGTTCGCGTTCGGCAGCCTGGTCGCCGCGCTGCTCCCGCTGGCCATCGGCGGGATCGCGATCCTCGGCACCTTCGCCGAGCTGGCCCTGTTCGGCTCGATCACCGACGTGTCCATCTACGCGATCAACCTGACCACCGCGCTCGGCCTCGGCCTGGCCATCGACTACGCGCTGCTCATGGTCAACCGGTTCCGCGAGGAGTTGGCCGGCGGCGCCGGCACCCAGGACGCGGTGATCACCACCGTGCGCACCGCCGGGCGAACCATCCTGTTCGGGGCCACCACCGTGGCCGCGGCGCTGGCCGTGCTGCTGCTGTTCCCGCTGTACTTCCTGCGCTCGTTCGCCTACGCCGGGATCGGCGTGATCGCGATCGCCGCGCTGTCCGCGCTGTTCGTCCTGCCCGCGCTGCTGACCGTGCTCGGGCCGCGGGTCAACGCCGGCCGGCTGCCCTGGGCACGCCGGCGCAACCCCAGCGCGGTCTCCCCGTTCTGGGGCCGGCTCGCCGGATTCGCCATGCGCCGCCCGGTGCTCGCCGCCGCCCCGGTGCTGATCGTGCTGGTGCTGGCCGCCGTGCCGCTGCTGCGGGTCGAGTTCGGCGTGCCGGACGACCGGGTGCTGGCCAGCACCGCCGACACCCGGGTGGTCGGCGACGCCCTGCGCTCCGAGTTCGCCGGTGACGAGAGCCGGGCCATCCAGATCGTCACCACCGCGCCGGTCGGGCGCGACGCGGTCGCCGGCTACGCCGGCACGCTGTCCGAACTGCCCGGCGTGGCCCGGGTGTCGTCCAGCGCCGGCGGGTTCGTCGACGGCCGGTCCACCGGAACCGGCCCGGGCGACGCCGTGATGAGCGGCACCGGCGGGCTGCAACGGCTGTCCGTGGTCACCGAGGCCGAGTCCGTGTCCACGCAGGCGCAGGCGCTGGTCGGGACCGTGCGCGCCGTGCCCGGCCCGGACGGGGTGCCGGTGCGGGTGGGCGGGGCGGCCGCGGTACTCGTGGACAGCAAGGACTCGATCGGCAGCCGGCTTCCGCTGGCCGTCGCGCTGATCGTGCTCACCACGTTCGTGCTGCTGTTCCTGTTCAGCGGCAGCGTTTTGCAGCCGCTGCGGGCCGTGGTGTTCAACGTCATCGGCCTCGGCGCAACGCTCGGCGCCATGGTCCTGATCTTCCAGGACGGCGCCTTCGCCTCGGCGCTCGGCTTCACCCCGCTGCCGCTCAACATCAACATGCTGGTGCTGCTGTTCTGCATCGCGTTCGGGCTCTCCATCGACTACGAGGTGTTCGTGCTCAGCCGGATCAAGGAGATGCACGACCAGGGTGTGCCGACCACCGAGGCGGTCGGCTACGGCCTGTCCCGCACCGGCCGGATCGTGTCCACCGCCGCCGCACTGATCGCGGTCAGCATGTTCGCCTTCGGCACCAGCGGGGTCAGCTTCATCCAACTGTTCGGCATCGGTACCGGCCTGGCGATCCTGATCGACGCCACGCTGATCCGCGGCGTCCTGGTCCCGGTCGGCATGCGGCTGCTCGGTCGGGGCGCCTGGTGGGCACCCGGTCCGCTGCGCCGGATACACGAGCGGGTCGGCCTGCGCGAGGCGCCGAGCGCCCCGGAGCCGGAGCGGGTCGGGGTGTAGCTCCCTACAGCGAGGCGATCAGGCGCTCGACGCGTTCGTCCACGGCCCGGAACGGGTCCTTGCACAGGACGGTGCGTTGCGCCTGGTCGTTGAGCTTGAGGTGCACCCAGTCGACGGTGAAGTCGCGGCCGGCCTGCTGGGCGGCGGCGATGAAGTCACCACGCAGCTTGGCCCGGGTGGTCTGCGGCGGCGTGTCCTTGGCCGCCTCGATCTCGCCGTCGTCGGTCACCCGGGTGACCAGGTCCTTGCGCTGCAGCAGGTCGAAGATCCCGCGGCCCCGGCGGATGTCGTGGTAGGCCAGGTCGAGCTGGGCGATCCGCGGGCTGGACAGCTCCATCCCGTGCTTGCTCCGGTACCGCTCCACCAGCCGGTGCTTGATCGCCCAGTCGATCTCCCGGTCGATCTTGGTCAGGTCCTGCGCCTCGACCGCGTCCAGCGTGCGGCCCCACAGCTCGATCACCCGGTCGGCGATCGGGTCGGGCGAGCGCCGGGACACGTGCTCCACCGCCCGGGCGAAGTACTCCCGCTGGATGTCCAGCGCGGAGGCCTCCCGCCCGCCGGCCAGCCGGACCAGGCGCCGGCCGGTCAGGTCGTGGCTGATCTCCCGGATCGCCCGGATCGGGTTGTCCAGGCTGAAGTCCCGGAACTGCACGCCCTCCTCGATCATCTCCAGCACGAGGTTGGCGCTGCCGACCTTGAGCAGCGTGGTCGGCTCGGCCATGTTCGAGTCGCCGACGATCACGTGCAGCCTGCGGTACCGCTCGGCGTCGGCGTGCGGCTCGTCCCGGGTGTTGATGATCGGCCGGGACCGGGTGGTCGCGCTGGAAACGCCCTCCCAGATGTGCTCGGCCCGCTGCGACAGGCAGTACACCGCCCCGCGCGGGGTCTGCAGCACCTTCCCGGCCCCGCAGATCACCTGGCGGGTGACCAGGAACGGCAGCAGCACGTCGGCGATCCTTGAGAACTCCCCGGCCCTGGTGACCAGGTAGTTCTCGTGGCAGCCGTAGGAGTTGCCGGCCGAGTCGGTGTTGTTCTTGAACAGGAAGATGTCCCCGCCGATGCCCTCGTCGGCCAGCCGCCGCTCGGCGTCGACCAGCAGGTCCTCCAGGATCCGCTCGCCAGCCTTGTCGTGCGTGACCAGCTGCACCAGGTCGTCACACTCCGCGGTGGCGTACTCGGGGTGCGACCCGACGTCGAGGTACAGCCGCGAGCCGTTGCGCAGGAACACGTTCGACGAACGGCCCCAGGACACCACGCGCCGAAACAGGTACCGCGCGACCTCGTCCGGGGACAGCCTGCGCTGCCCGTGGAAGGTACAGGTCACGCCGAACTCGGTCTCGATGCCGAAGATCCGCCGTTGCATCTCTCTACCCTAAGCGGGAAACCCGGGAACTGGTCGGCCGGACCGCCGGGGAGTTCGCAACATAACAGCCACTTCACCCGGGCGGCCCAGCATTCGGCGGGGCCCGACGGCAACCGGTAGCGTCGGGCAACGTGCCCAAACGCCTGCGAAAGGTCGGCCGCCGAATCAACCGTACCGACCTGGCGATCGAGCGCCGGATCGGCCGGATTCCACGTTCCGGCGCCGACACCGCGCTGTGCCGGCTCACCGCCGCGGCCAACCACAGCGTGCTCTGGTTCGTGATCGCCGCCGTGCTCGGCTCCCGACGCGGGCCCACCCGGAAGGCGGCGGTGCGCGGGGTGCTGGCCATCGGCGGCGCGAGCCTGCTCACCAACGCCGTGGCCAAGCCGCTGCTGCCGCGCCGCCGGCCGGCCGCCGACGCGCTGCCGCGCTTCCGCACCCTGTTCGACCGGCCGACCTCGTCGTCGTTCCCGTCCGGTCACGCCGCCTCGGCCGCCGCGTTCACCACCGCGGTCGCCATGGAGAGCCCGGTCACCGGCGCGGTGCTCGCGCCGCTGGCCGCCACGGTCGCCTACTCCCGGGTGCACACCGGTGTGCACTGGACCTCCGACGTGGTCGGCGGCGCCGCGCTCGGCACCGCCATCGCCCTCGCCACCAGGCGCTGGTGGCCGGTGCACCCGCAGATCCCGGCCCAGGCCCGGCCGCACACCGACGTCGAGGCGCTGGACAATGGCGACGGGCTGCTCGTGGCCACCAACCCGCACGCCGGCCAGGACGGCGTCGACCCGGCCGAGGAGATCGTCCAGGAGCTGCCCAAGGCCCGGATCGCGCAGATCGAGCCCGGCGACGACCTGGCCGAGCGGCTGGAAGCCGAGTTGGACGACCGGACCAGGGCGGTCGGAGTGGCCGGCGGGGACGGGTCGGTGGCCGCGGCCGCCGCGCTGGCCGAGCGGCACCGGTTGCCGCTCGCGGTGTTCCCGGCCGGCACGCTCAACCACTTCGCCAGGGACATCGGGGTCGCCGCGCTCGCCGACACCGCCGATGCGGTGCGCACCGGTGAGGCGGTCTCGGTGGATCTGGCGTCGGTCCGGGTGGACCGCGCCACCCGCCGGCCGTTCGTGAACACCGCCAGCATCGGCGGCTACCCGGACATGGTGCGGCTGCGCGAGCGCTGGGAGCACCGGCTCGGCAAGTGGCTGGCCGCCGGCCTGGCGCTGATCAGGGTGTTGGCCGAGGCCCGGCCGCTGCACGTGCTGCTGGACGGCCGGCGGGTGGCGATCTGGCTGCTGTTCGTCGGCAACGGCCCCTACTTCCCGCGCGGCATGGTGCCGTCCTGGCGGCCCGGGCTGGACACCGGGCTGCTCGACATCCGCTACCTGCGGGCCGACCTGCGGCTGTCCCGGACCCGGTTCGTGCTGTCCGTGCTCACCGGCACGCTCAACCGCAGCCGCACCTACGTGCAGCGCGAGGCACCCGCGCTGGCGGTCACCGTGCTCGGCGAACCGGTGGCGCTGGCTACCGACGGTGAGGTCCCGGTGACAGGACAGCGCTTCGAGTTCGCCGTGGACGAGGCCCGGCTGACCGTGTACCGGCCGGAAAGCACCACGTAGATCACCCGTTAGAGATCTCGAGTGGACCTCGGCCCCGGGCCTACGCTCGCGCAATGACGGCGATACGGTACGCCGCTCTGAAGCGGTCCGACCGGCCGCGGCCCGAGGAGCACACCATGCGGTGCCTGCTCGGCGACCTGGACGGTGCCCGGGTGATCGACCTCGGCTGCGGGTTCGGCCACTACGCCCGGCTGGCCAGCGGCCTCGGCGCGCTCACGGTGACCGGGGTGGACGCCTCCGAGCCGATGATCTCGCTGGCCCGGCGGATGGAGGCCGAGCAGCCGCGCGGGATCGAATATCGGGTGCACGACGTGGCCCGGCTGCCGCTGCTCGGCGCGTTCGACGTGGCCACCGCGGTGTGGCTGCTCAACTACGCGACCAGCCCGACCAACATGACCGCCATGTTCGCCGCGATCCGGGCGAACCTGGCCCCCGGCGGCCGGCTGGTCGCGATCACCGTCGGACCCCGGTACAGCCCGTGGGGCCCGAGCTGGGAGCCCTACGGCCTGCGGGTGATCGAGGCAAGCGCGGCCGGTGACCGCACCCGGCTGGTGATGGACCTGCTCACCCGGCCGGCCGCCCGGCTGCGGTTCACCCAGTGGGACAGCCGGGTCTACGAGGACGGCAGCGCCGCCGCCGGGTTCGGCTCGCTCACCTGGCACCAGGTGGTCATCCCGGACGAGGCACTCGCCACCCGGGGCGCCGCCTACTGGCGCGCCTACCGCGACAACCCGTTCGTCGCAGCACTGGAGTGCCGGTAGATAACGCGGGTACGCAACCTCAGGGGCACCGTGACGCCACCCAGCCACAATCAATCCGCTAACCGCACCACCGGCTGGAACGCAACAACAGCAGTAAAACCCGGAGAGGCGGACTAGCGGACTATTCCGGGGATGCGGGCTCGTCCGGGGTCGCCTCCGCCTCCGCCTCCGCATCCGGCTCCGGCTCGGCCGCGGCGGGCAGCAGCGAGGCCAGCGCCGCGCCCTCCAGCCGCCGGAACGCCCGCATCGGGCGGGACCGCTCCAGCACCGCCACCTCGAGCTTGCCGACCGTGGTGGCGGTGCTGTCGCCGTTGTTGGAGCTGGGCGCGCTGGCCGACAGCGCCCGCACGGCCAGCCGCACGGCGTCGGCGAGTTCCATCTCCGCCTGGTAGTCGTTCTTCAGCACCGTGGAGATCGGCTCGGTCTGCCCGCCCATCACCATGTGCTGCGGCTCGTCGACGATCGAGCCGTCGTAGGTCAGCCGGTAGAGCTGGTCGTCCTCGGGCCGGGCGCCCACCTCGCCGACGCAGAGCTCCACCTCGAACGGCTTGAGCTGGTCGGTGAAGATCCCGCCGAGGGTCTGGGCGTAGACGTTGGCCAGCTGCCGGGCCGAGACGTCCCGCCGGTCGTAGGCGTAGCCCCAGAGATCGACGTGCCGGATGCCCATCCGGCGCAGGCTCTCGTACTCGCTGTACCGGCCGGCGGCGGCGAACCCGATCCGGTCGTAGATCTCCGAGACCTTGTGCAGCGTGGCCGACGGGTTCTCGGCGACGAACAGCACGCCGCCGCTGTACTTGAGCGCCACGACGCTGCGCCCCCGGGCTATGCCCTTGCGGGCCAGCTCCGAGCGCTCGCGCATCAGCTGCTCGGGAGAGGCGTACAGCGGCAGGGTCACGGGTCGCTCCTCGTCAGTCCGGTCGTCATCTCGGGTCAGCCGCGCGGTGCCCGGGCGCGGTCGGCCACCACGGCCTCGGCCACCACGGCCGCCTCGGCCTCGGGCACCCGGACGGAACCCTCCGCCGCGGTGACCGTGATCATCGTGGGGAAGATCTTGCGGCCCACGTCCGGACCGCCGGTGGCGGTGTCGTCGTCCGCCGCGTCGTAGAGCGCCTCGACCGCGGTGCGGACCGCGGCATCCCGGTCACCGTCCGGGTCGTAGAGCTTCTTCAGCGCCGAGCGGGCGAACACCGAGCCCGAGCCGATCGAGTGGAACCCGGCCCGCTCCTCGAACCGCCCGCCGACCACGTCGTAGGACACGATCCGCCCGCCCCGGGCCGGGTCCTCGGCATCGGTGTCGAACCCGACGAACAGCGGCAGCACGGCAAGGCCGGCCATCGCCATGTCCAGGCTCTGCCGCACCATGATCGCCAGCTTGTTGGTCTTTCCGTCCAGGGACAGCGAGACGCCCTCGATCTTCTCGTAGTGCGCCAGCTCGACCGAGTACAGCCGGACCAGTTCCAGGCCGAGCCCGGCGGTACCGGCGATCCCCACGGCGGAATAGCTGTCGGTGACGTAGACCTTGTCGATGTCACGCTGGGCGATCATGTTGCCGGCCGTCGCCCGCCGGTCACCGGCGATCAGCACACCGCCGGAGAACTTCACCGCGACGATGGTGGTGCCGTGCGGGATGTCCCCCCGGCCCTCCGCCCGCATGCCCGGCACCGCCCGCCTGCCGGGCAACAGGTCCGGCGCCTGGGCGCGCAGGAAGTCGGTGAACGACGACGTTCCTGTGGTCAGGTAGGCAGCAGGAAGCGGTGCGCCGGACGTGGCGCGGTGCGAGGTGTGGTCCATGCCCTTCTTTCGTTCGTAGACGCCGGATGAGGGAGGTTACTCGCCGCCCTTTTGGACGTAGGCGCGGACGAAGTCCTCGGCGTTCTCCTCAAGCACGTCGTCGATCTCGTCGAGAATCGTGTCGACATCCTCGCCGAGTTTCTCCCGGCGTTCCTGACCGGCCGGGGCGCCGCCGTCGACATCCTCGTCGCCGTCACCGCCACCTTGCCGCTGCACGTGTTCCTGAGCCATCTCGCCTCCCGTTGTGGCTGGCCTAATGAAACATTACCGACCAGGGCCGACATCCGTCTCAACCATCAGCGACGCGACCCGCCGGTCAGGGCATCCACCAGATCCTCGGCCGTTGCCGACGCCTCGAGCAGGTCCCCGACGTGTGCCTTCGTGCCGCGCAGCGGCTCCAGCGTGGGGATGCGGACCAGCGACTCCCGGCCGAGATCGAAGATCACCGAGTCCCAGGACGCGGCCGCGATCGCGTTCGGGTAGCGCTCGAGACACTTGCCGCGGAAGTACGCCCGGGTGTCCAGCGGTGGATTGATCATCGCCGCGGTCACCTCCTCCTCGGTGACCAGGCGCTTCATCGACCCCCTGGCGACCAGGCGGTTGTACAGGCCACGCTCCAGCCGGACGTCGGAGTACTGCAGGTCGATCAGCTGCAGCCGGGGCGAGGACCAGTTCAGGCCGTCGCGGGCCCGGAATCCCTCGAGCAGCCGCAGCTTGGCCGGCCAGTCCAGCCGGTCGGCGCACTCCTGCGGGTCGCGGGCCAGCGCGTCGAGCACGTCACCCCAGGTCTGCAGGACGTCCTCGGAGATCCGGTCGATGTCGGAGCGCTCCAGGTGCTTCGCGGCCAGCTCGTGATAGGCGAACTGCATGTCCAGCCCGGTGAACTTGCGGCCGTTGGCCAGCTCGACGGTGGCCTTCAGGGTCGGGTCGTGGCTGATCGTGTGCACCGCCCGGACCGGGTCGGCGAGCTTGAGGTGATCGAACCGGATGCCGGACTCGATCAGGTCGAGCACCAGTGCCGTGGTCCCGACCTTGAGGTAGGTGGACAGCTCGGCCAGGTTGGCATCACCGATGATCACGTGCAGCCGGCGGTACTTGTCGGCGTCGGCGTGCGGCTCGTCCCGGGTGTTGATGATGCCGCGCTTGAGCGTGGTCTCCAGGCCGACCTCGACCTCGATGTAGTCGGCCCGCTGGGAGAGCTGGAATCCCGCCTCCTCGCCGGACACGCCGATGCCGACCCGGCCGGAGCCGCAGACCACCTGGCGGGAGGCGAAGAACGGGGTCAGGCCGCCGATCACCGCGGTGAACGGGGTGCTGCGGGCCATCAGGTAGTTCTCGTGCGTGCCGTAGCTCGCGCCCTTGCCGTCGACGTTGTTCTTGTAGAGCTGCAGCCGGGACTGCCCGGGCACGGTGGCCGCGCGCATGGCGGCCTCCTCCATCACCCGCTCCCCCGCCTTGTCCCAGATCACGGCGTCCCGGGCGTTGGTCACCTCGGGCGCGGAGTACTCGGGATGCGCATGATCGACGTAGAGCCGCGCACCGTTGGTCAGAATGACGTTGGCCGCGCCCAGATCCTCCACCTCGGGGTCGGACGGCGGCATCCCGGGCGCCCCGAGGTCGAACCCCCGGGCATCCCGCAGCGGCGACTCGACCTCGTAGTCCCACCGCGCCCGCCGGGCCCGCGGAATGTCGGCAGCGGCGGCGTAGGCGAGCACGACCTGGGTCGAGGTCAGCACCGGGTTCGCCGTCGCGTCCCCCGGCACGGCGATCCCGTACTCGACCTCGGTCCCCATGATCCTGCGCATAAACCCCAGCCTACGGCCCGCACTGGAGCCCTACTCGAGCCGCCCGACCAGCCGGCGGAGGCATCCGAGTCGCCGGTTGGGCAACGGGAGTAGTCGGTCCGAATCAGCGGATCCCGCGCCGCAACCGGGAACTCGCGTGCCGCAACCGAAAGCTCGCGCAAACCGAAGGCCGCCCTGGTGGGGCGGCCTTCGGGTTGGTGCGTGGGTGGGTCAGAGGTACTGGCCGGTGTTGGTGGCCGTGTCGATGGCCCGGCCGGATTCCTGGTTCTTGCCGGTGACCAGGGTGCGGATGTAGACGATGCGCTCGCCCTTCTTGCCGGAGATGCGGGCCCAGTCGTCCGGGTTGGTGGTGTTGGGGAGGTCCTCGTTCTCCGCGAACTCGTCGACGATGGCGTCGAGGAGATGCTGGACGCGCAGGCCGGGCTGGTTGGTCTCCAGCACCGACTTGATCGCGGCCTTCTTGGCCCGGTCGACGATGTTCTGAATCATGGCGCCGGAGTTGAAGTCGCGGAAGTACAGCACCTCCTTGTCACCGTTGGCGTAGGTGACCTCGAGGAACCGGTTCTCCTCGGTCTCGGCGTACATCCGCTCGACGGTGTGCTGGATCATCGCCTCGATGCACGCGCCCGGGTCGCCGCTGAACTCGGCCAGATCGTCGGCGTGGATGGGCAGCGTGCGGGTGAGGTACTTGGAGAAGATGTCCTTGGCCGCCTCGGCGTCCGGCCGCTCGATCTTGATCTTGACGTCCAGCCGGCCGGGCCGCAGGATCGCCGGGTCGATCATGTCCTCCCGGTTGGAGGCACCGATCACGATCACGTTCTCCAGGCCCTCGACGCCGTCGATCTCGGACAGCAGCTGGGGCACGATCGTGGTCTCCACGTCCGACGACACGCCCGAGCCACGGGTCCGGAAGATCGAGTCCATCTCGTCGAAGAACACGATCACCGGGGTGCCCTCGGACGCCTTCTCCCGGGCCCGCTGGAAGATCAGCCGAATGTGCCGCTCGGTCTCGCCGACGAACTTGTTCAGCAGCTCCGGACCCTTGATGTTGAGGAAGTACGACTTGGCCTCGGTCGGCGTGCCCTCCTTGCCGCGGGTCGCCGCGACCTGCTTGGCCAGCGAGTTCGCCACCGCCTTGGCGATCAGCGTCTTTCCGCACCCGGGCGGGCCGTAGAGCAGCACGCCCTTCGGCGGCCGCAGCTCGTACTCGCGGAACAGCTCGGAGTGCAGGAACGGCAGCTCGACCGCGTCCCGGATCTGCTCGATCTGCCGGAACAGGCCGCCGATGTCGGCGTAGTCGACGTCCGGCACCTCCTCGAGCACCAGATCCTCGACCTCGGCCTTGGGCACCCGCTCGTACGCGTAGCCGGACTTGGTGTCGACCAGCAGCGAGTCACCCGGCTTGAGTGGGGAGTCGGACAGCGGGTCGGCCAGCCAGACCACCCGCTCCTCGTCGGCGTGCCCGACCACGAGCGCCCGGACCGCCCTGGCGCCCTCTACGTCCGGGGTGAGCAGCTCGCGCAGCGTGGTCACCTCGCCGATCCGCTCGAAGGCGCCGGCCTCGACCACCGTGAGGGCCTCGTTCAGCCGCACGGACTGGCCTCGGCGCAGGTCCTCGGCCTCGACCGCGGGCGACACGGCGACCCGCATCTTGCGCCCCGCGGTGAACACGTCCACCGTGCCGTCCTCGTGGCGGTCGAGGAAGACCCCGTACCCACTCGGCGGCTGGGCCAGCCGGTCGACCTCCTCACGCAGGGCGAGCAGCTGGCTGCGCGCCTCACGCAGGGTGTCGACGAGCTTGGCGTTGCGTTCGGTCAGCTGGCTGACCCGCTCGGACGCCTCCGCCAACCGTTGCTCAAGAAGCCGCGCGTGCCGCGGTGACTCGGTCAGCTTCCGGCGTAGCAGAGCAACTTCCTCTTCGAGGAACCGGATCTGGGCGGACTCAGAAGGCTCACGTCCTCCTGCCCGCTCCGCTCCAGAGCCGTGCTCGTCGGCCTCCTCTGGCCGACCGCCGGGACGATCGTGCTGCATGTCGGCACCTCCTCCCGAACTAGTACCTCCACGGTACCGGGGACCTCCGACAAGAAAAGAGCATCCGCATGTCGGAACCGCCGGGTCACGAAACCGAAACCTGCTCCGTCCGGCCGATCCGGACAACCCGAGGGACTGGGAACCGGATACCCACTACGGTGCGTCAGGAACGTAGGACCGGACTCAACTGGCGCTTGTCTACCCGGTCTTCAGCGTCCGTCCCCGCCCGCCCGAGGAGCCCCCAGATGTCCCAACCGCCCTACCAGCCGGGCCCCTACGGCGGTCCGCCGCCCGGCTACGGCCAGCAGCCCGGCCCAGGTCAGGTGCCTGGTGGGTACCCCGGGCAACCCGGCTACCCGCCCCAGGGCGGCTACCCCCAGCAGGCCGGATACCCCCAGTACGGGCCACCGGGGCAATACGGACAACAACCCCAATACGGATACCCGACCGGGTACGGTCCCGGCCGGCCCCGGACCGCGAAACCCTGGCTGTTCGCCGGCGCAGGCGTCCTGGTGCTCGGCGTCGCGGTTGCACTCATCCTCGTGCTGACGAACGGGTCGGACACCAGCACGGCTCGAGGCGTAGCCGAGGAATTCGTCGCGGCGGCCAACGACAAGGACACCGCGCGGATCGTGGAGATCTCCTGCGAGGAGTGGAAGGCCCGGGAGAAGTCGATCAGGAACAACATCGATCCGAAGTCCGACAAACTGAGCAATGCCACGATCACCTTCTCGGTCGTCAAGGTGACCGAGGACGGTGACCGGGCCACCGCGGAGATCGGGTTGAAGGTCGACAACGTGCCCGAGGACGTGCAGCGGACCGTGCCGGACACCGCGCCCATCTCGCTGCTGAAGGAGAACGGCAACTGGACCTTCTGCGGGTTCGGGTCCGGGTCGGGCCGGGGCTCCACCGAGGGCACCTGAACCCGTCCCTTCGGCGGGCCCGCGCCGGGCGCGCCTAGCATGTTTGCAGTCGAGCCAATCGAACGCACGAGGGAGTCGGGGCCCAGATGACCTATCCACCGCAACCACCGGGTGGTGGGCCCTACGGCCCGCCGCCGCCCGATCCCTACGGCCAGCAGCAGCCCGGCATGTACGGACCGCAGCACCCAGATCCGTTCGGTGGTCAGCCCGGCCAGTACGGACCGCCACCGCCGGCCGACCAGTACGGACCGCCGACGCCCTACCAGGGTCTCGGCTACCCGGGCGCCCCGCCACCACCGCCGCCCAAGAAGAAGAACACGATGATGGTCGTGATCGTCCTGGTCGCCGTGCTGGTGATCGGCGGAGCCGCGACCACGATCTTCCTGATGACCAGGGACAGCGGCGGAACGGGCAGCTCGGCGAGCCCGAACACCGAAACCGCCGGGCCGGAGGAAGACGACGGGAACGACCCGCCGAGCCGCACTGAAGACGCCCCGACCAACAGCCCGGCGGCGGTGCAGCAGGCCTACATCGACGCCTACGAGAGCAAGCAGTTCAGCACCGTGGTGGAGAGCGCCTGCCAGGCCTACAAGGACAAGTTCGGCACCGACACCTCCAAGCTGGAGAAGCAGCTCGAGCCCTACGACATCAAGGCCGAGAACGCCGGCGACCCGGAGGTCACCGGCAACACCGCCACCGCGCTGATCGACCTGGAACTGACCAAGGACGGCGAGACCAAGACGCCGCACATCAAGATCAAGATCGTCAAGGAGGGTGGTCAGTGGCGGTTCTGCGGCGAGGGCGAGGCCTGAGCCCGCGACCGGTCACCGATCGCTCGCCAGCACCCTCACCCAACCGAAGGAGCCGGGGGGAATGACCTACCCACCGCAGCAAGGGCCGCCGTCCGGGCCGTTCGGCCAGCCGGGCCAGCCGGGCCAGCCGGCCGGTCAGCAGGGGCAGCAGCCCGGCCAGTACGGACCGCAGTCCGGGCCGTTCCCCCAGCAACAGCCGAGTCAGTCCGGGCCGTACCCCCAGCAGCCGAGTCAGTACGGCCAGTACCCCCAGACCGCCCAGTTCGGTCAGCCGCCGGCCGGCGGACCGGGTGGCCCGCCGGCCAAGAAGGCCCGCCCGGGAATGATCACCGCAGTGATCGCGGCGGCCGTGCTGGTGCTCGTCGGCGCCGGCACGACGATCTACTTCATGACCAAGGACGACAACCCGCAACCCGCCGCCTCGTCCAGCTCGCCGAGCGGCTCGGCCAGCGAGACCCCGTCGGAAAGCGAGTTACCCGACCCCGGCAGCAGCGGCGCGGAGCCGCCGCCCGGCGGCAGCTCCGCGGCGAACCCCCCGCCGGCGCCGCCGACCGGCGGGGGTGGTGCCGGCGTCGATCCCGCTGTCCTGGACACCGCCAAGAAGTACGCCAAGGCGGTCAGCGACAAGGACACGGAGACCGTGAAGTCGATCAGCTGCTCGAACGACACCGGGATCCTGCTCGAGTCCGGCAGCAAGGTCGAGGTGACCGGGCAGCCGGAGATGATCGGCGAGGACGCCGCGACCATCGAGGCCAAGGTCACCATCGGCGGAACCGACCCGCTTGAGGGCTTCCCGCTTGTGCTCAACAAATCCGGCAACTCCTGGTGCGTGGTATGACCGAGCCCCCATCCGCAGCGCCCGACACCGAGACCGAGCCGGCCGGCCCGAAGCTGGACCGGCGCACGGTGATCGTGACCGCGGTGATCGCCGCGCTGGTGCTGGCCGCCGTCGTGGTCGGAATCGTCCTGCTGACCGGATCCGACGATCCCCCGCCGGACACCTCCAACGTCGCCCTGCCGTCCGCCACGGCGGCGCCGAGCAGCCAGACGCCGTCCAGCCCGGCTGCCGAACCGGCGCCGTCCGCGCCGGAACAGCCGCAGCCCGAGCCGCCGCCCGCCCAGCCGGCCGAGGTGGGCGCCGCCAAGGCGGTCGCCGACCAGGCCGTCGCGGCGCTCAACGCGCACGACGCCGAGGCGATGAAGCGGGTCAGCTGCGACCCGGCGTCCTTCGTGGACACCGCCGGCACCCCGGAGGGCGCCACCATCGAGGTGGTCGGCCAACCGGAGCTGACCGGCGACACCGCCACGGTCGAGGTCAAGCTCACGATCGGCGACCAGACCACCACGGTCCCGCTGCCGCTACGCAAACAAAACGACACCTGGTGCGTCGATTAGCCCTGTCCAGTGGATCACCATGTCAAGTCCCGCCCCACCCAACGCAACCTCAGGGGCACCGTGACGCAACCCAGCCACCATCACCCCGCCAACCGCACCTTCGCTGGAACGCAACAACAGCAGTAGATCCCGGAGAGGCGGAACAGCAACAACAGCAGTAAACCCGGAGAGGCGGACCAGTCAGCCGCGGCTGGGGCGGCGCTGCGGCCGGGGCGGAACCACGCCCTCGGCGAGCTTCCTGGTGGCCACCAGGAACGCGGTGTGCGCGATCATCCGGTGCTCGGGGCGCACGGCGAGACCGACCACGTGCCACGGCCGCACCAGCGTCTCCCACGCCTGCGGCTCGGTCCAGCACTGCTGCTCGCGCAGCGCCTCGGTCACTTTGGACAGCTGCGTCGTGGTGGCCACATAGGACACCAGCACCCCGCCCGGAATCAGGTTGGCCGCCACCGTGGGCAGAACGTCCCACGGGGACACCATGTCCAGCACCACCCGGTCCACCTCCCCGGTGTGCGTGGCGAGGTCGGCCAGCCGAAGGTCCCAGTTGGACGGTCGCTCGCCGAAGAACTCGACCACGTTGCGCTCGGCGTGCTCGGCGTGATCGGCGCGCACCTCGTAGGAGGTGACGCTGCCGGCCGGTCCGACGGCGCGCAGCAGCGAGCAGGTCAGCGCGCCGGATCCGGCACCGGCCTCGAGCACCCGGGCACCCGGAAAGACGTCGCCCCACATGACGATCTGCGCGGCATCCTTGGGATAGATCACCTGCGCACCGCGCGGCATGGACAGCACGTAGTCGGCCAGCAGCGGACGCAGCGCGAGATACGAGGTGCCGCCCGCGGAGACGATCACCGAGCCCTCCGCCCGGCCGATCACATCGTCGTGCGCTATCCCGCCGCGGTGGGTGTGGTACTGGCCGCCGGTGCTGAGCACCAGCGTGTAGCGCCGTCCCTTCGGATCCGTGAGCTGTACCCGATCGCCGGCCCGGAAGGGGCCGCTGGCCCTGCGTGTCGTCACCGGCAGATCATTCCGTCCGCCGACGGCGGTCAGGAGCGCGGGTGGGATTCCAGCGCGGCCCGCAGATCGTCGCGGCGCAGCACCCCGGACGGGCGGCCCTCCTGGTCGACCACCAGGAACTGCCAGGCGGCGGTATCCAGGACCCGGTCCATGATGTCCTCCCCGGGCTCGGAGTCCAGCAGCACCGACTCCGGCCGGATCGGCTCCGCGGCGTACTCGGCGGGCGCCATCGGCGCGCGCTGGGCCAGCCGCTCCGCGGCCATCCGGTCGAGCAGGCCGGCCGCCACCCCGTCGGCCCGGACCAGCACCACCCCGCGCCCGGCCGCGGCGGTCAGCGCGCTGGCCACGGGGCTCTCCGCGGGCAGTTGCAGAACCGGACTGACCAGGTCGATCAGGCGCAGGCCGGGCGGCCAGCTCCGGCGCTGCTCGTGGGCCAGCTCCCCGCCCGCCCCGTCGATCACGAACCACGCGGTCAGCACGCACACCCCGAGCCGCAGCCAGCGGTCCGGGCTCTCGGTGGCCACGCCCCACAGCGCCCAGACCAGCAGTACGCCGGCCACCAGCCAGCCGCCGAGCACGGCCGCCCGGGTGCCGACGCCACGTTTTCCGGACACCGCCCACACCCCGGCGCGCAGCATCCGCCCGCCGTCCAGCGGCAGGCCGGGCAGCAGGTTGAACACCGCGACGGCGGTGTTGGCGAACGCGCACTCGGCCACCAGCAGCCACAGCGGCCCGCCGGACGGGATCGCCAGCAGCACGAGACCGCACAGCGCGGCGAGCAGCACCGAGACCGCCGGCCCGGCCACCGCGACCAGCCCCTCGTGCGCCGGGCGGCGCGGGGTCCGGCTGATCTCGGACAGCCCGCCGAGCAGGAACAGCCGCACCCGCCGGACCGGCAGGCCCAGACGTAACGCCGCGACGCAGTGGCCCAGCTCGTGCGCCAGCACGGAGGCGCCGAGCAGCACGGCGAACGCCACGGCCAGCAGGACCGCGGCGAGCAGGTCGATCTCCGGCAGGAACCGGGACACCAGTGGTGTGTAGAACGCGACGACCGCGGCCGAGCCGAGCCACCAGGACGGTGCGAGCAGCACCGGCACCCCGCTGAACCGGAACAGCCGCAGGCCGCCGTCCTGGCGTGCGGATTCGGTCCAGCCGGGTGCGCTCACACCGGCAGCGTAGGTGCCGAGTTGTCAACCCCGCATGCGGTTCGCCGGGACACGCGGGCGCGGCGCCGGCAATGTCGGTCCCCTGGCCTAGGGTCTCAGTCATGACGGACACGGCAGCTCCGCTCGTCGCCGCGGAGGCCACCGGGCCGGGCACGGTGCCCGTGCCCCGCCGCCCGGCGCTGTCCCCGTCCCGGGCCAGCGACTTCAAGCACTGCCCGCTGCTCTACCGGTTCCGCGCGATCGACCGGCTACCCGAGGCGCCGTCGCCGGCCCAGGTACGCGGGATCGTGGTGCACGCCGTGCTCGAAGAGCTGTTCGGCCTGCCCGCGCACGAGCGGCTGCCCGAGCGCGCCCAGGCGCTGGTGGTGCCCGCCTGGCAGCGGCTGCGGGCGGAGCGACCGGAGCTCGCCGAGCTGTTCGACGACGCCGACGGGCCGGCCCTCGCCGAGTGGCTGGCCTCGGCGGGCGAGCTGCTCGACGGGTACTACCGGCTGGAGGATCCGCGGCTGGTCCAGCCGGAGGCGCGCGAGCTGCTGGTGGAGACCGAGCTCGGCTCCGGGGTGCTGCTACGCGGCTACATCGACCGGCTGGACGTGGCGCCCACCGGTGAGCTGCGGGTGATCGACTACAAGAGCGGTGCCGCGCCCCGCGAGTTCAACGAGGCCAAGGCGCTGTTCCAGATGAAGTTCTACGCGGTCGCGCTGTGGCGGCTGCGCGGCGTGGTGCCGCGTCAGTTGCGGCTGATGTACCTGGCCGACCGCCAGTCGCTGACCTACACCCCGGACGAGGCCGAGCTGGCCCGGTTCGAGCGCACCCTGGACGCGATCTGGCAGGCCATCCTGAAGGCCGGCCGCACCGGCGACTTCCGGCCGAACCCGAGCCGGCTGTGCGACTGGTGCTCGCACAAGGAGCGCTGCCCGGCTTTCGGCGGCACGCCGCCGGAGTATCCGGGCTGGCCGGAGCCGGGCGCCGGCGAGGAGTCGGCCGTGGATCGGGCGGACTGATGGGCGGCGCGTTCTTCGAACCCCTCGGCGAGGGCCGGTTCCGGTCGACCGAGCACACCAACGGGCCGTGGGCCGAGGGCAGCCAGCATCTCGGGCCGCCGAGCGCACTGCTGACCCGCGCGCTCGAGGCGGTGCCGGCGGCGGTCCCGGCCATGATCACCCGGATCACGGTGGAGATCCTGGGTCCGGTGCCGGTCGCCGAGCTGGCGGTGTCGGCCGCGGTTGAGCGGCCCGGCCGGTCGGTCGAGCTGCTGTCCGGGGAGATCAGGGCCGGCGGCCGGGCGGTGGTGCGCGGGCGGGCCTGGCGGATCGTGCGGTCGGACAGCAGTTCGGTGCTGGCCGGGCAGCCCGCGCCGATCGAGCCGCCGGAACGGGCCGGCGCGGTGCAGCGTCCGGAGGGCTGGGGCACCGGCTACCTGGACGCGATGGAGTGGCGGTCGCTGCGCGGCTCGTTCGCCGGGCCGGGGCCGGCAACCATCTGGGCGCGCCAGCAGGTCGACCTGGTCGCCGGGGAGACGCCGACCGGGCTGCAGCGGCTGCTCACCGTCGCCGACTCCGGCAACGGTGTGTCCAACCGGCTCGACCCGCGCCACTGGTGGTTCATCAACACCGAGCTGACCGTGCACATCTACCGTGAGCCCGCCGGCGAGTGGATCGGCATCGACGCCAACACCGTGATCGGCCCGGACGGCGTCGGCGCGGCCCTCTCCACCCTGCACGACCGCTCCGGCCCCGTAGCCGCCGGCGCCCAATCACTGATGGTGCGCCCGCGCTAGCCTCAGAGCAGGGCCAGTCCCCTGGATCGTCATGTGAATTCTCGACCCCACCAACAGATACCTCAGGGGACCGTGACGCAACCCAGCCACCATCAACCCGTGAATCGCACCACCGGCTGGAACGCAACAACAGCAGTTAATCCCGGAGAGGCGGACTAGGAGGCGGCTAGAGCCGGCAGGAGCGGATGTCGAAGGCTAGTACGGCCTTCGCGCCGATGGCGGTGAGCCGGTCCATGATCGGGTTGGCCTCGTTGCGCGGCACCATGGCCCGCACCGCGACCCATTCCGGGTCGGCGAGCGGGGCCACGGTCGGCGACTCCAGGCCGGGGGTGATCGCGATCGCCTGGTCCAGCAGCGACTTCGGGCAGTCGTAGTCGAGCATGATGTACTGCTGCGCGAACACCACGCCCTGCAGCCGGGCGGCGAACTGGTCCGTGGCCGCCGATGCCGGGGAGTCCTTGCGCTGCAACAGAACCGCCTCGGAGACGCAGATCGGGTCGCCGAACGGCAGCAGCTGGTGCTGGCGCAGCGTGCGGCCGGAGCCGACCACGTCGGCGATCGCGTCGGCCACCCCGAGCTGCACCGAGATCTCCACCGCGCCGTCCAACCGGATCACCTCGGCGGTGATGCCGTGCCGGGCCAGGTCGTCGCGCACCAGCCGGGGATACGCGGTGGCCAGCCGTTTCCCGTCCAGGTCGGCGACCGTCCAGTTCGGACCGGCGGGCGCGGCGTAGCGGAAGGTGGACGAGCCGAAGCCAAGCGCCAGCCGTTCGTCGACCGGGGCGCCGGAGTCCAGCGCGAGGTCCCGGCCGGTGATCCCCAGGTCCACGTCGCCGGAGCCGACATAGATGGCGATGTCCTTGGGGCGCAGGAAGAAGAACTCGACGTTGTTGGTCGGGTCGAGCACGGTCAGGTCGCGCGCCTCGTGCCGCTGCCGGTAGCCGGCCTCGGCGAGCATCTCCGAGGCGGGACCGGCCAGCGCACCCTTGTTGGGCAGGGCGACACGCAGCATCGTGGAACTCTCCTGATCTAGAGGTACCGGTAGACGTCGTCCAGCGTGAGCCCGCGGCCCAGCATCAGTACCTGCACCCGGTACAGCAGCTGGGAGATCTCCTCGGCGAGCCGCTCGTCCGACTCGTGCTCGGCGGCCAGCCACACCTCGCCCGCCTCCTCGAGCACCTTCTTCCCCTGCGCGTGCACCCCCGCGTCCAGCGCCGCCACCGTCCCCGACTCCGGCGGCCGCACCCGGGCCCGCACACTCAGCTCCCCGAACAGCTCGTCGAACGTCTTCACGAGCCCGAATCCTTCCATCCCACCCCATCGTGTGACGGCCGCGGGGCCACCCCGTCGATAACCTCATCACATGAGATCAATAACGTCCGCCGAGGCTTCGCAGGACTTCGATGCCCTGCTCGAAGAGGTCGAGAACGGCGAGGTCGTGCTGGTCACCCGGGACGGTCGGCCGGTCGCGCGCGTCGTCCCGGAGCAGGTGAGCGTGGCCGACAGGTTGGCCGAGGTGATGGAGAAGTACCCGGCCGACCCGGAGTTCGGCGACGACCTGGAACGGATCGTGCGGGAGAACCGGGCCCTGATGGACGACCGGGAGCGGAGGTGGCCGTGGGCCGACGAAGAGTGATCCTCGATACCAGCGTCCTGGTCGCGTCGGAGCAACACAGGTTGGAGCTCCGGTCGGTCATCGGGCACGACGATCCCGCCGTCGCCGCGATCACCGCCACGGAGTTGCTGCTGGGTGTCGAACGCTCGACCGGACAACGCCGGGACGAACGGGCTGTGCATGTCGAAGGCGTATTCGCCGCCCTACCCATCGAGTTCCTGATCATCGCGGCCACGGCCTGCGCCACCGGCCGGACGCTGATCACCACCGATGGCTCTGCCGCCTTTGCTGACCTGCCTGGGGTGCGGGCGGAGGTGGTGAAGATCAGCTGAACGGGGCGGCGAGGTCGGCGGGGGTGAGGCCGAGCAGGGTGGTGCGGAAGTGGCGGCGGGGGGCTGGGGGGACGGGGAGTTCGCTGGGGATCACGAGCACGGTGCAGCCGGCGGCGGTGGCGGACGTGGCGCCGGTCGGGGAGTCTTCGATGGCGAGGCAGCGGGTGGGGTCGGCGCCGAGGAGCTGGGCGGCGTGCCGGTAGGGGTAGGGGTCGGGTTTGTTGCGGCCGTCGACCTCGTCGCCGCAGAGGGTGACGTCGAAGTGGTGCCGGCCGAGGGTGTCCAGGGCGATCTCGGTCAGGGCGCGCTCGGTGGAGGTGACCAGGGCGGTGGGCAGACCGGTGGCCCGGACCATGGCCAGGGCTTCCAGCGCGCCGGGTTGCCAGGGTGGGTCGGCGGCCAGCAGCTCGGCCATCCGTTTGTCGATCCAGGCGGCGGCTTCGGAGCGTTCCTCCGGGTCCGGGGTCAAGCCGATGTCGGTGAACAGGATGTCCAGGGTGGTCGGGATGTTGCTGCCGACCATGGCGCCGCGGGCGGCGGCCGACAACCGGCCGCCGAGGCGTTCGGCCAGCTCGAACAGCGGGATGTCCCACAGCTTCTCGGAGTCGAGCAGGGTTCCGTCCATGTCCCACAGGACGGCGTCGGGCCGGCTCACGTGTTGAAGTACTTCGCTTCCGGGTGATGCAGGACGATCGCGTCGGTGGACTGCTCCGGGTGCAGCTGGAACTCCTCGGACAGCTTCACCCCGATCCGCTCCGGGTTCAGCAGGTCGACGATCTTGGTGCGATCCGCCAGGTTCGGGCAGGCGCCGTAGCCGAGCGAGAACCGGGCACCCCGGTAGCCGAGCTTGAAGAACTCCTCGACGTCGGCCGGGTCCTCGGCGGCCACCGACGCGCCGCCGGCGAACCGCAGCTCCTCCCGGATCCGCAGGTGCCAGTACTCGGCCAGCGCCTCGGTGAGCTGCACGCCCAGCCCGTGCACCTCCAGGTAGTCCCGGTAGGCGTTGGCCTCGAACAGCTCCTGGGCCAGCTCGGCGATCGGCTGCCCCATGGTCACCAGCGTGAACGCCACCACGTCCACCTCGCCCGCGGACCGCGGCCGGAAGAAGTCGGCAAGGCACAGCCGCCGGTCCCGGCGCTGCCGGGGGAAGGTGAACCGGGTGCGCTCGGCCGCGTCCACGGACGGTTCGGCCAGCACCACCAGGTCGTCTCCCTCGGCCACACACGGGAAGTAGCCGTACACCACCCCAGTGTGGGCCAGGATGCCGTCGGTGGTCAGCCGGTCGAGCCAGGCCCGCAGCCGGGGCCGGCCCTCGGTCTCCACCAGCTCCTCGTAGCTCGGCCCGGAACCGCCGCGGGCCCCGCGCAGACCCCACTGGCCCATGAACGTGGCCCGCTCGTCCAGCAGCGCCGCGTAGTCGGCGACGGCCAGACCCCGGACCACCTTGTCGCCCCAGAACGGCGGCGCCGGCACCGGCACGTCGGTGGCCACGTCCGACCGGGCCGGCACCGGGGCGGCGTCAGCGGACTCGGCCGCCCGGCGCGCCTCGGCGATGCGCAGCGAGCGCTGCCGCCGGGCCCGCCGCTCCTCGGCCTTGGCCCGCAGGTCGGCGTCCATGGCCGTGCTCTCGCCACGCTTGGTGGCCATGATCCCGTCCATCAGCCGCAGGCCCTCGAACGCGTCCCTGGCGTACCGCACGTCGCCCAGGTACAGCTCGGACAGGTCGTTCTCCACGTAGGCGCGGGTCAGCGCGGCGCCGCCGAGCAGCACCGGCCACCGACCGGACACCCCACGGGAGTTCATCTCCTCGAGGTTCTCCTTCATGATCACGGTCGACTTCACCAGCAGCCCGGAC
>NZ_DASUCC010000138.1:0-6275 GCF_035762905.1 Actinophytocola sp. | reverse complement strand
GCCCCCGCTGCCCCCACCGATCCGCCCGGCCCAACTGACGCCCGAGCCGACGACGTCCCCGCCCCGGCCCTCGACCAACCCGACGACGCCCTCGACCAACCCGACGACACCGTCGACCTGCCCGACGACACCATCGCCCGGCTCCTACACGCCTTGTCCCATCCGGAGGTCCGCGAGGCCTGCCTGGCGCTCTGCCTGACCGCCCGCGCCGCCCCCGCCGAGCGCCTCTGGGCCCGCCTCACCCGAGCCGCGCCCACCCAGGTCCGCGCCCACCCCGCCGCCCTGCTCGCCACCTGCGCCTACCTCCGTGGCGAAGGCGCCCTCGCCGGCGTCGCCGCCGACATCGCCCTCGCCGCCACCCCCGACCACCGGCTGGCTCAGATCGTCCGCGACGTCATGGACCACGGCCTCCCACCCCACCGCTTCCGCGCCATGCTCGCCGAAAGCTTCGTCACCGCCTTCACCAACACCTGACCCGGCCCATGACCCCCACCCCGCCCGACCCGGCGAGTCCGGTGCGCCTGTTCTACGTCGACGACTCCGGCGCCGAGGAGACCGGCTACATCGTCTACAGCTGGATCGAGTGCACGGTGACCAGTTGGGCCAACGGGCTGTTGTCCTGGTTCAGGTTCCGCCGCGAGTTGTACGCCTCCTACAGGATTCGCCCCTCGGTCGAACTGCACAGCACCAGGTTCATCGCCAACCGCGGCCGACCGTCGACCAACCTTGGCGTGAACATGTCCTGGCAAGCCCGGCACGACGTTGCCGTCCGGGCTCTCGCCGCAATCGGCCAGTGTCCGGATCTGAAGGTCGGCACCGTGTACCGCAGGACCTCCGCACGCCGCCGGGGATATGCCACCGAGCGGGACACCGTCTACATCGAACTCGTCCGCTGGCTTGACGAACGGCTGGGTGGCGCCCGGGAGTACGGCGTGGTGGTGATGGACGGCGACGGGACCGCGGCGGGGTATTGCGACGCGCACCGGAGCCTGAGGCTGCCTACTCGCCGGATCATCGAGGATCCGATGTTCGTTCCCGCCCACCGTTCGCACTGGGTGCAGATGGCGGACATCGCCGCGTGGAGCGCCTATCAGAGCCTGCTGCGGCATCCGGGCAAGCGGTTCGCTTGGGACTGGTACGACCGATACCTCGGCCCGAGCGATGTCAACGGCGGACCGCTCGCCTTGTAATCCAAGCCCCGGAAATGGCTAGACCCGCTTGTCCACTCAAACTGTGGGGCGGGTCCGCGTCATCAAGTTATCACGCCCCCACCGCCCGCGCGCATCACCTGATCGGGTGCGGATCACGAAGTGTTGGCCTGCATGAAGGTCCAGGCGTCGTGGACGATGGGGTCGAGGTGGGGGTGATCGGGTTTCCAGGTGAGGTGGGTGCGGGCGCGGTCGCTGGCGGCGACGAGGGTGGCGGGGTCGCCGGGGCGGCGGGGGGAGAGTCGGGTGGGGATGGGGTGGCCGGTGATCCGGCGGCAGGCGTCGATCACCTGGTGGACCGAGAAACCGGTGCCGTTGCCCAGGTTGAAGATGCGGTGCTGGCCGGGTTCGGCGTGGTCGATGGCGAGCAGGTGGGCGTCGGCGAGGTCGGTGACGTGGATGTAGTCCCGGATGCAGGTGCCGTCCTCGGTGGGCCAGTCGGTGCCGAAGACCTCCACGTGCGAGCGCCGGCCGAGGGCGACCCGCAGGACGAGCGGGATCAGGTGGGTCTCGGTGGTGTGCCGTTCGCCGAAGCGGCCGAACGCGCCGGCCACGTTGAAGTAGCGCAGGCTCACCGCGGCCAGCCCGTGCGCGGTGGCGTAGGAGGTCATCGCGTGGTCGATGGCGAGCTTGGTGGCCCCGTAGGTGTTGGTCGGCAGGGTGGGGGCACTTTCCGGGATGGGCACCCGGGACGGCTCGCCGTACACGGCGGCGCTGGACGAGAACACCAGCCGCGGGGTGCCGTTGCGGTGCATCGCGTCCAGCAGGCGCAGCGAGGTGATCACGTTGCCGTGCCAGTACTTCGCCGGGTCCAGCATGGACTCGCCGACCAGTGACTTGGCGGCGAAGTGCAGCACCCCGTCGAAGCCCTCGGCGAGCAGCGGGTCGGCGACGTCGGCGAGGTCCGCGCGGACCAGCCGGCAGCCGTCCGGGACCGCGTCGGCGTGCCCGGTGCTCAGGTCGTCCACCACCACGACCTCGTGCCCGGCCGCCACCAACCGTGCCGCGCACACGCTCCCGATGTACCCGGCTCCGCCGGTCACGAGCAGCTTCACCACACGTCTCCCTCGCCGAGCGGATGCGACGCCACGAAAACCTAGCTGTCCCGGCCGGCGCCCGCCGAGGGCACCGTGGTGAACAGCCGGGGCGCGCCGAACCCGCGCCGGGCGAACCGGGCGGTTACCGCGGCGCCCACCTCGGCCACGTCGTCCGCGCGGACCAGCGCGATCGCCGACCCGCCGAACCCGCCCCCGGTCATCCGCGCGCCCAGAGCGCCGGTGCCCAGCGCGGCGGCCACCGCCTCGTCCAGTTCGGGGCAGCTCACCCGGTAGTCCGCCGCCAGGCTGGTGTGTGACTCGGTCAGCGCCGGGCCGATGTCCGGCAGCCGCCCGGTCCGCAGCAGCTCGACCACCTGCCGCACCCGCTCGTTCTCGGTGACCACGTGCCGCACCAGCCGCAGCAGCTCGGGCGGCAGGTCCAGCCCGGCCAGCCGGTCCGGTCCGACCGACCGCAGCGACGGCACGCCCAACAGCGACGCGGCCCGCTCGCAACCGCTGCGACGGTCGCGGTAGCCGGAGTCGGCGTGCGAGTGCCGCACCCGGGTGTCCATCACCAGCACGGCCAGCCCGTGCCCGGCCGCGTCCAGCGGGATCTGCTCGGCATGGCCGGACGCCAGGTCCAGGAACAGGGCGTGTGCGGCCACGCAGCACAGCGACGCGGTCTGGTCCAGCAGCCCGGTCGGCACCCCCACGAACCCGTTCTCCGAGCGCTGCACCCAGGCGGCCACCTCGGTCCGGCTCGGCGCCCCGGCCGCGTCCAGCTCGGTGCCGGCCAGACCGAGCAGGGCCAGCGCGGTCGCACATTGCAGCGCGTGTGAGGACGACAGCCCGGCGCCCGCGGGGACGTTGCCCGCGATCACCAGCTCCGCCCCGCCGGAGAGACCCTGCGAGCGCAGCACCCAGCAGACCCCGGACGGGTACGCCGCCCACCCGGTCACCGATCCCGGCGACAGGTCGGCCACGGCGACCGGCGCGGCGCGCTGCGGCTGCCCGTCGTCGCCGACCGTGGTGACCGCCAGCAGCCCGTCCGGGCGGGGCGCCGCGGCCACCGCGATCCGGAACGGCAGTGCGAACGGCAGCACCAGCCCGTCGTTGTAGTCGGTGTGCTCGCCGATCAGGTTGACCCGCCCGGGCGCCGACCACACGCCGGTCGGGGCGTGCCCGTGCATCCGGTGGAACTCCTCGGCGGCCCGGGCGGCCGGGTTCACTTCGCGATGGCCAGGATGGCGTGCAGGACACTGGGGGCGAGCTTGGTTCGCACGCCCTCGTTGTCGATCTCGATGGTGTTTCCGTCGCCCTTGGACGGTCCGACGTTGACGGTGCGGCCGGGAAGCAGCCCGACCGCCTTCAGCTCGCCCATCAGGTCCGGGTCCATCTGCACGTGCTCGGCGATCCGGCGGATCTCGACCTTCCCGCCGCCCCGGCGGGCCACCTCGTCCAGCCGAACCAGGCCGGCCTCGAGACCGGGCGCCGGGTCACCCTCGCCGAGCAGGTCCAGCCCGGGGATCGGGTTGCCATACGGCGACGTGGTGGGATGCCCGAGCAGCTTGACCAGCTTGCGCTCCACCGCCTCGCTCATCACGTGCTCCCAGCGGCAGGCCTCGCTGTGCACGTGCTCCCACTCCAGGCCGATCACGTCCACCAGCAGCCGCTCGGCCAGCCGGTGCTTGCGCATCACCGCGACGGCGAGGGCCCGGCCGTGGTCGGTGAGCTCGAGGTGCCGGTCCTCGGCGACGACGACAAGGCCGTCGCGCTCCATCCGGCCGACCGTCTGGCTCACCGTGGGGCCGCTCTGCCCGAGCCGCTCGGCGATCCTGGCGCGCAGCGGAACGACGCCCTCCTCCTCCAACTCGTAGATCGTCCGGAGGTACATCTCGGTGGTGTCGATGAGCTCGTTCACGCCGCTCCCCTTCGTCCGGATCCATGGTAGTGGGTGATGCCGGCCGATCGTCGCTCCCTGTAGCGGGGGCAGGATGTGCTGATGCCCGAACTGAGCACGCCGCTGGTGTCCACGGTGGACCTCGCCGCCCTGCTCGCCGGTCCGCGCCCGCCGGTCCTGCTCGACGTGCGGTTCTGGCTGGGTGGTCCACCCGGCCGGGAAGCCTACGACGCCGGGCATCTCCCCGGGGCGGTGTTCGTCGATCTGGACCGGGAACTGGCCGCCGAGCCGGGCGCCGGGGGCCGGCACCCGCTGCCCGCCCCGGCCGACCTGCAGGCGGTGCTGCGCGCGGCCGGCGTGCGGTCGGACCGGCCGGTGGTGGCCTACGACGCCGACAACGGATCGGTCGCGGCCCGGGCCTGGTGGCTGCTGCGCTGGGCGGGGCACGCCGAGGTGGCGGTGCTGGACGGCGGGTTCGCCGCCTGGCGGACCGAGGGCCGCCCGGTCACGACCGCGGTCGCGCACCCCGAGCCCGGCGACATCGAGGTGCGGCCCGGACACCTGCCGGTGCTGGACGCCGCCGCGGCCGCCGAACTGGCCCGGACCGGCGTGCTGCTGGACGCCCGGGCACCCGAGCGCTACCGGGGCGAGACCGAGCCGGTCGACCCGAGGGCCGGACACGTGCCCGGGGCACGCAACGCCCCGTTCGCCGGGCACACCGGCCCGGACGGCCGCTGGCGGGAGCCGGCCGCGCTGGCCGCCCGGTTCCACGATCTCGGGGTGACGGCCGGGGCTCCGGTCGGCGCCTACTGCGGATCGGGGGTCACCGCGGCCTCGGTGGTGCTCGCGCTCGAGGCAGCCGGCGTCACCGGGCCGGACCGGCCGGCCGCCCTCTACGCCGGTTCCTGGTCGCACTGGTGCACCGACCCCACCCGCCCGGTCGCCACCGGTCCGGACCCGATCTGACCCGTTAGGGTCGGGGTATGGGTGCCAACGGTGCGGTGGTCTGGGATTCGGCGCTGCTCGGGTACGACCTCGGCGGGGAGCATCCGCTGCACCCGGTGCGGCTGGACCTCACGGTCCGGCTGGCCGCGGCGCTCGGCGTGCTCGACGGCGTGCAATTGCTGGTGCCGCAGGAGGCCGGGATCGCCGAGATCGAGCGGATCCACGACGCCGGCTACATCGAGGCGGTCAAGCAGGCGCCGATGGCCGGGTGGGACGTCGGGCACGGGCTGGGCACGCCGGACAACCCGATCTTCGACCGGATGCACGAGGCGTCGGCGATGGTGGTGGGCAGCTCGCTGCTGGCCGCCAAGCAGATCGCGGACGGGGTGGCCGACCGGGCGGTCAGCATCGCCGGCGGGCTGCACCACGCCATGCGCGACCGGGCGGCCGGGTTCTGCGTCTACAACGACGTGGCGGTGGCGATCTCCTGGTTGCTGGACAACGGTTTCGAGCGGATCGCCTACGTCGACGTGGACGTGCACCACGGCGACGGGGTGCAGGCGGCGTTCTGGGACGACCAGCGGGTGCTGACCATCTCGCTGCACCAGCACCCGGCAACCCTGTTCCCCGGCACGGGTTTCCCGACCGAGGTGGGCGGCCCGGCGGCCCGCGGCATGGCGGTCAACGTGGCCCTGCCGCCGCACACCGACGACCCCCGGTGGCTGCGCGCCTTCCACGGCGTGGTGCCATCCCTGCTCGGCAGCTTCCGGCCGCAGATCCTGGTCACCCAGTGCGGTGTGGACACCCACGACGAGGACCCGCTCGCCGAGCTGTCGCTGTCGGTGGACGGCCACCGGGCGATCTACCGGGCGCTGCGCGAGCTGGCCGAGCGGCACGCCGGCGGCAAGTGGCTGGCCGCCGGCGGCGGTGGCTACCAGCTGTTGCGCGTGGTGCCGCGGTCCTGGACCCACCTGCTGGCCACCGTGCTGGACCGGGACGTCGAGCCGGACACCCGGCTGCCCGCCGAGTGGACCTCGCACGTGCTGCGCCTGGCTCCGTCCGCCGAGCTGCCGCGGACCATGAGCGACGGCCGGGAGACCGGGTTCGACCGGTGGGACCCGTCCTCCGACGACCGGGTCGACACCGCCGTCCGGGACACCCGGCGCGCCGTCTTTCCCTCGCACG
>NZ_DASUCC010000137.1:0-33122 GCF_035762905.1 Actinophytocola sp. | reverse complement strand
GAGCTCGCCGAGACCGGGGTGGCGGGACTGGTGGTGGAGCTGGTCCGGCACTGGAGCGAGGCGCTGCCGGACGCGCTGGTCGCCGCCGCGGAGCGGCACAGCATGCCGCTGGTGACGCTGTCCAGGGAGACCCGGTTCGTGGCGGTGACCGAGGCGGTCGTCGGGTTGATCGTGGACGCACAGGTGGCCGAGCTGCGCGCCGCCGAGCAGGTGCACGAGACGTTCACCGCGCTCACCGTCGCCGGTGCCGAGCCGGGCGAGGTGCTGCGCGAGGTGGTCCGGGCGTCCGGGATGGCGGTGGTGCTGGAGACCCTGGCGCACGACGTGCTCGCCTACGACACCGCGGGCTCCGACCCGAGCGAGCTGCTCACGGACTGGGCGCGGCGCTCCCGCGCGGTCACCGTCACCGAGCGGACCAGCTACCACGCCGACGCCGGCTGGCTGGTCACCGTGGTCGGCGCCCGCGGCAACGACTGGGGCCGGCTGGTGTTGCTCTGCCCGGAACCGCCGCAGCACCGGCAGCTGGTGATCGTCGAGCGGGCGGCGTCGGCGCTGGCCGTGCACCGGCTGGTCGCCCGGGACCGGGAGAGCCTGGAACGGCACGCGCACCGCACCCTGCTGACCGAGCTGCTCGCCTCGTCCACCCCGCCGGCCGACCTCACCGCGCGCACCAACGCCCTGGGTGTTCCGCTGGACCGCCGGCAGTTGCTCGGCATGTCGGTGCGGCCGAGCACCACGACGCCGACCCGCCTGGCCCAGTCCATGGCCACCCAGGAGGTGCTGCGCGACCTGGCCGAGGCGACCGCGCTGGCCGCCCGCCGGGCCCGGGTCGCCGCGCTGGTCGGGGTGGTCGACGACATCAGCGTCCGCGCCCTGCTCTCGCTCACCCCGCAGGCCGACTCCGACACCGTGCTGCGCCGGCTGACCAAGGAGATCCACGCCGCGGCGTCCGGTGCTCCCCGGGCCCTGCCGGTCGTCGTCGCCGTCGGCAGCAACGTCACCGCCGTCACCGACGCCCGGCGCAGCCTGATCGAGGCCGCCCAGGTCGCCAAGGCCGCGCTCCGCTCCGGCTCCGCCCCTGGCGGCCGCGGCTACCACCGCCTCGACGACGTCCGCCTCCGCGGCCTGCTGCACCTGCTGGCCGAGGACGACCGGGTCGCCGCCTTCGCCGACCGCGAACTGGGTCCGCTGCTGGCCCGCGACGCCGCCCACGGCAGCCGCCTGGTCGACACCCTGCGCCACTACTGCGAGCACGGCGGCAACAAGTCCGCGGCGGCCTCCGCCGCCCACATGTCCCGCACCGCCTACTACCAGCAGTTGGCCCGCATCGAACAGGTCCTCGGCGTCTCCATCGACGACCCCGAGTCGGTGCTCTCCCTGCACGTCGCCCTGCTCGCCATGAGCGTGCGCCGCCCCCCGTCCTGAGCGCGGCGGGTGCCGCTCGGCGGCCGCGGACATTGAGCAGGACGCGGTGCACCTCGGAGCGTGCTAACCGATCCGGTGGCCAGAACCACCCGGCCGGGTGCCGATAAGGCACAACATGCATGAACTCATCAGCCTCATCATCAGCGCCGTGCTGTGCGTCGGACCGACGGCCCCGCCGCAGCACCCGGCGAACGAGTCCACCATCAACATCGCCCTGTTCGGCGCCGAGCACCCCAGCCCGATGCCGCTTCGCGCGGTGGTGCTGACCTGCGACCCGGCCGGCGGGACGCATCCCGACCCGGTCACCGCGTGCGCCAAGCTGGCCGCGGTGGACGGCGACCTCGACCGGCTGACCCCGCTGAACCTGGCCTGCCCGCTGATCTTCGCGCCGGTGACCGTCCGGGCGGTCGGCGACTGGCAGGGCGCGCCGGTCGAGTTCGAGGAGACCTACGAGAACGACTGCGTCGCCCGCGACCGCAGCGGCGGGGTGTTCCAGTTCTGATGCACTCGTAGCCGCCGCCGCGCAACGGACAGAGTGTTCACCGAGTAGATCAACGGTGAACACAGTGGCACTCCCTCGGGGCAGCGGCGCCGCTCACGATGCCGGGATGGAACTCCAGCCGCTGGCCCGAGCACCGGAGTAGGCGATGACGACCATCCCGCAGACCATCACCCACGACGACGGACGCATCGAGCTGTCCGAAACCGCGCCCGTCGCCGACAGCCCGTACTACAACGAGGAACTGGCGCCGGTCCCCACCGAGAAACGCACCTGGAACACCTACAACTACACGGCGTTGTGGGTCGGCATGGCGCACAACGTGCCCAGCTACGGGCTGGCCGCCGGGCTGATCGCGCTCGGCATGGACTGGCTGCAGGCGTTCATCACGATCACCCTGGCGAACCTGCTCGTGCTGATCCCGATGCTGCTCAACAGCCACGCCGGCACCAAGTACGGCATCCCGTTCCCGGTGTTCGCCCGGGCGTTCTACGGCATCCGCGGCGCCAACGTCCCGGCCCTGCTGCGGGCGTTCATCGCGTGCGGCTGGTTCGGCATCCAGACCTGGATCGGCGGCCTGGGCATGTACGTGATCGCCGGCAAGCTGTTCGGCGACTGGTGGGTGAACGCGCCGATCCTGGCCGGCAAGCCGTGGACCCTGTGGGCGTCCTTCGCGCTGTTCTGGGTGATCCAGATGGCGATCATGTGGCGCGGCATGGACACGCTGCGCCGGTTCGAGAACTGGGCCGCTCCGCTGGTGATCGTGGTCGCGATCGCCCTGCTGGTCTGGATCCTGATCGAGGCCGGCGGGCTCGGCCCGATCCTGTCCCAGCCGTCGAAGGTGGGCTGGGGCGCGGACTGGTGGGCGCTGTTCTTCCCGTCGCTGATGGCGATGATCGCGTTCTGGTCCACGCTGTCGCTGAACATGCCCGACTTCACCCGGTTCGGTAAGGGCCAGCGCGAGCAGATGCTCGGCCAGACGCTGGGCCTGCCCACCACGATGTCGTTCTTCGCCATCCTGTCCATCCTGATCACGTCGGGCACCGTGGTGATCTACGGCGAGGCGATCTGGGACCCGATCACGCTGGCCAACCAGTTCGACAACCCGCTGGTCGTGGCGATCGGCCTGTTCACCGTGCTGATCGCGACGGTCTCGGTGAACATCGCGGCGAACGTGGTCAGCCCGTCGTACGACTTCTCCAACGCCGCACCCCGGCTGGTCAGCCGGCGGGCCGGCGCGATGCTCACCGGTGTGATCGGCGTGCTGATGGTGCCGTGGTACCTGTTCGAGAACCCCGACCTCTACATCTTCACCTGGCTGCAGACCTACGGCGGCCTGCTCGGCGCCGTGGCCGGCGTGCTGATCGGCGGCTACTGGCTGGTCAACCGAACCAAGCTGGACCTGGTCGACCTGTACCGGCCGGAGGGCCGGTACTGGTTCAGCGCCGGGTTCAACTGGCGCGGGCTGGTGGCCACCGCGGTGGGCATCGTGCTCGCGGTCGGCGGCGCGTACACCGCGGCGGGGACGGACGGCCCGTTCCCGCCGGACGGCCTGATCCCGTTGCTCAAGCCGCTCTACGACTACAGCTGGGTCGTCGGGCTCGTGGCAAGCTTGCTGACGTTCGTGGTGCTGTCCCGGCCGTCGCCGCGCCGCGAGCCGGCGGCCACCCCCGAACCGGCAACCGCCTGACCAGAGGAGAAAGCGTGACAGAGATCGTCAGGGCCGGTCTGGTCCAGCAGCGGTGGACCGGTGACAAGGAGTCGATGATCGCCAATGCGGTCTCGGCGATCGGCACCGCCGCATCCCAGGGCGCCCAGGTGGTCTGCCTGCAGGAGCTGTTCTACGGCCCGTACTTCTGCCAGGTGCAGGACGCGGACTACTACTCCTACACCGAGCAGATCCCGGACGGGCCGACCACCCAGCTGATGTGCGAGCTGGCCGACCAGCACGGCGTGGTGCTGGTCGTGCCGATGTACGAGCAGGAGCAGCCGGGCGTCTACTACAACACCGCCGCGGTGATCGACGCCGACGGCACCTACCTCGGCAAGCACCGCAAGAACCACATCCCGCAGGTGAAGGGTTTCTGGGAGAAGTTCTACTTCCGGCCCGGCAACCTCGGTTACCCGGTGTTCGACACCGCGGTCGGCCGGATCGGGGTGTACATCTGCTACGAGCGGCACTTCCCGGAGGGCTGGCGGGCGCTCGGCCTTGCCGGGGCCCGGATCGTGTTCAACCCGTCGGCGACCAGCCGAGGGCTGTCCGAGTACCTGTGGCGGCTGGAGCAGCCCGCCGCCGCGGTCGCCAACGAGTACTACGTCGGCACGATCAACCGGGTCGGCGTGGAACCGTTGGGCGACAACGACTTCTACGGTCAGTCCTACTTCGCCGACCCGCGCGGCCAGCTGGTCGGCGAGGCCGCCTCGGACACCGAGGAGGAGGTCGTGGTCCGCGATCTCGACATGGGCAGGCTGGCCGAGGTCCGTGACCTGTGGGCCTTCTACCGGGACCGCCGGCCGGACACCTACGACTCGCTAACGAAGGCATAGAAGGAAATGCGCACTCTCATCCGCAACGGAACGGTGGTCAACGCCGGTGGCGCGGTCGCCGCCGACGTCCTGGTGGACGGCGAGACGATCGCCGCGGTCGCCGCCCCCGGGTTGTTGGACACGGCGTTCGACAACATCGACAACGTCATCGACGCGACCGGAAAGTACGTGCTGCCGGGCGGAATCGACGCCCACACGCACATGGAGATGCCGTTCGGCGGCACGTCCTCGGCCGACACGTTCGCCACCGGGACCACCGCGGCCGCGTGGGGCGGCACCACGACGATCATCGACTTCGCCGTGCAGGCCAAGGGAACCTCGCTGCTGGCCACGATGGACAAGTGGCACGAGAAGGCCGACGGCAACTGCGCCATCGACTACGGCTTCCACATGATCATCTCCGATGTCAACGACACCTCGTTGAAGGAGATGGAGTCCTGCATCGACGCCGGGGTGAACAGCTTCAAGATGTTCATGGCCTACCCCGGCGTGTTCTACGCCACCGACGGCGAGATCCTGCTGGCGATGCAGAAGGCCACCGAGACCGGCTCGATGATCATGATGCACGCGGAGAACGGCATCGCCATCGACCAGCTGGTGGCCCAGGCGATCGCGGCCGGGCGCACCGACCCGGTCGAGCACGGCCTCACCCGGCCGCCGGAGCTGGAGGGCGAGGCCACGCACCGGGCCATCCAGCTGGCCAAGGTGACCGGCGCGCCGCTCTACATCGTGCACCTGTCCTCCCGGCACGCCCTGGCCGCCGTGGCCGAGGCGCGCAACACCGGGCAGAACGTGTTCGCCGAGACCTGCCCGCAGTACCTGTTCCTGTCGCTGGACGACCTGGCCCGGCCGGACTTCGAGGGCTCGAAGTTCGTCTGCTCGCCGCCGCTTCGGCCCAAGGACCACCAGACCGACCTGTGGCGCGGCCTGCGCACCAACGACCTGTCCGTGGTGTCCACCGACCACTGCCCGTTCTGCTTCAAGGACCAGAAGGAGCTGGGCCGCGGGGACTTCTCCAAGATTCCCAACGGGATGCCCGGCGTCGAGCACCGGATGGACCTGCTGCACCAGGGTGTGGTCCACGGCGAGATCTCGCTGGCCCGCTGGGTGGAGATCAGCTCGGCCACCCCGGCCAGGATGTTCGGCCTGTACCCGCGCAAGGGTGTGATCACCGCGGGCGCGGACGCGGACATCGTGGTGTACGACCCGGCCGCCACCCAGGTGCTGTCCGCGGCGACGCACCACATGAACGTGGACTACTCCGCCTATGAGGGCTGGGAGCTGATCGGCCGGGTGGAGACCGTGCTGTCCCGCGGCGCGATCGTGGTGTCCGACGGCGCGTTCCACGGCCGCGAGGGCCACGGCCGGTTCCTGTCGCGCGAGCTGTCCCAGTACCTGGTCTGAAGGAGACTCCACAATGGACTTTGGCGTGGTGCTGCAGACCGACCCGCCGGCCGGCGAGGTGGTCCGGCTGCTGCGCGAGGCCGAGCGGCGCGGCTTCGGCTACGGCTGGACGTTCGACTCCTGCGTGCTGTGGCAGGAACCGTTCGTCATCTACTCGCAGGTGCTCGCGCAGACCTCGTCGATGATCGTCGGGCCGATGGTGACCAACCCGAGCACCCGGGACTGGTCGGTCACCGCGTCGCTGTTCGCCACGCTCAACGACATGTTCGGCAACCGCACGGTGTGCGGGATCGGGCGCGGCGACTCGGCCCGGCGGGTGATCGGGCAGCAGCCCGCGTCGCTGACCGTGCTGGCCGACTCGATGCACGTGATCCGGGAGTTGGCCGAGGGCCGGGAGGCCATGCTGCACGGGACCCCGGTGCGCATCCCGTGGGTGCGCGACGGCCGGCTGGAGATCTGGATGGCCGCCTACGGCCCGAAGGCCCTCAAGCTGGTCGGCGAGCAGGCCGACGGGTTCATCCTGCAGACCGCCGACCCGGCCATCGCCCGCTGGACGATCGAGTCGGTGCGGGATGCGGCCCGTGCGGTCGGCCGGGACCCGGGCGGGATCACCATGTGCGTGGCCGCGCCCGCCTACGTCGGGGACGACCTGGCCCACCAGCGCGACCAGCTGCGCTGGTTCGGCGGCATGGTCGGCAACCACGTGGCCGACCTGGTCTCCCGGTACGGCGAGTCCGGCCCGGTGCCGCGCGAGCTGACCGACTACATCAAGGGCCGGCAGGGCTACGACTACGCCCACCACGGGAAGGCCGGAAACCCGTCCACCGACTTCGTACCGGACGAGATCGTGGACCGGTTCTGCCTGGTCGGCCCGGCCGCCGCGCACGTCGAGCGGCTGGAGGAGCTGGCCGAGCTCGGCGTCGACCAGTTCGCCATCTACCTGATGCACGACGCGCGGGAGGAGACCATGGCCGCGTACGGCGACGAGGTGATCGGAAAGCTCAGCCGCTGACCTTTGGGGCAGCCGGCGCGGCCCGTTCGCCGGCACCGTTCACCCTGTCCGTCACACCCCTGCGCGTCCACCGTGGGATGGACGCGCGGGGGAGGTGCGAGCCGATGAGCAATGTGCCCGACGGGGCGACGCTGTCCGACGACGGCTACTACTGGTGGGACGGCACCGACTGGCAGCCGGTCGACGGCGGCCCGAGCGGCGGTTCCGCGCAGACCGTCGTGGCGTCCGGCCCCGGGGACGACGAGGAGATCAACGTCCGGGTCGAGGGCAGCCTCGGTGAGGAGATGGTCGAGGTCGGCATGGACGAGATGCTGGCCGCCGGTTTCTCCGTCGACGAGAACGTGGCGTAGGGGGACGGGGACGTGGACGGCAACAGCGACAGCAGCCGGCTCAACATCAGCCTGAGCAAGCAGACGTTCTGGTTCAGCGGTCAGGTCAAGGGCTGGTCGATGGGGGACATCGGCGCCTGCCGGCTGTTCGACAACTTCCAGTTCACCCCGCCGACCGGGCTGAGCCCGCTCGAGCTGTCCGCGGCGACCACCGTGGTGCACTGCGTGTGGGCGAAGAAGGGGAACTTCTGGCTGGACTCCGTGCTCAAGGTGGGCGGGTCGTACAGCAGCCGGACCGGCGCGTCCGGGTCGCTGACGCTGCCGACCGGCCTGCACTACGCGCCGATCCCGCAGATCGACTTCGTGTTCGGGATCACGATCAACGGCACGGTGGACAAGAACGGTGCGAACATCTCCGCGCATTTCCACGACTCCGGCTTCGTGCTCACCGCACCGAAGTCACTCTGGACCGCCCAACTAGGGGTGTACTTCTGAATAGCCCCACCACTCCTAACGGGGCTGCTCACTATCCATGATCCGGGCCAGTTCGGCGTCGACGTCGAAGCTCGGGGCGGGCGTGCGCGGCTGCATGTGCTCCAGGGTCTCGAGGAGCAGCTGGCCGACCGCCCAGTTCCGGTACCACTTGCGGTCGGCGGGCACCACGTACCAGGGCGCGGCCCCGGTGGAGCACCGGCGAAGGGCGGCGGCGTAGGCCTGCTGGTAGTCGTTCCAGCGGGCCCGGGCGTCGAGGTCGCCGGGGTTGAACTTCCACTGCTTGGCCGGGTTCTTCAGCCGGGCGATCAGCCGTTCGCGCTGCACCTCCGGCGAGATGTGCAGGAAGCACTTGACCAGCGTGGTGCCCCGCTCGGCCAGCTCCGCCTCGAACTGGTTGATCTGGTCGTAGCGGGCCTCGATGGTCTCCGGCGGGACCAGCTCGTTGACCCGGGCCACCAGCACGTCCTCGTAGTGCGAGCGGTCGAACACGCCGATGTAGCCGGGGTCGGGCAGCTGCTTGCGGATCCGCCACAGGAAGTCGTGCCGCAGCTCGGTCTTGGTCGGCTTCTTGAACGAGGCGATGCGCAGCCCCTGCGGGTTGACCTGGCCGCAGACGTGCTTGATCGTGCCGCCCTTGCCGGAGGTGTCCATGCCCTGCAGCACCAGCAGCACGCTGCGGTGGCCGCCGGTCACCCCCTCGGCGTGCAGCGCCTCCTGCAGTTCGGCCAGCCGCGTGCCGGTGCGCGCCAGGTCGGCGGCGGCGGCCGCTTTCGAGTCCGGCCCGATCGGGTGGGCCGACGGTTGCAGTGGAATGCCGCGCCGGTTGCCCGCCGGTACCCTCAGCGCGTCCCGCACCGAGGGCCGGGACGGCCGCTTCTTCGCCATGAGCGGAGCATAGTCGCTTGCTTGCCAACCGCGTTCCACGCAACGATCATTCGATCCAGACTGAAATGGCGCAACGAAGTGGCGGCCCACGCAATGCCCTGCGGATGAAACCGCCGTTCTCGTTGCTTTAACCTGGAAGTATGACTTTGACTGCGGATCACCGGGACACGCCCGCCATGGCCGACGGGCAGCGGTCCGCCGCCGGGTTCATCGCGCTGGACGAGCGCTGGAGCACGCACAACTACCACCCGTTGCCGGTGGTGATCGCCGAGGCCGAGGGCGCCTGGGTGACCGACGTGGACGGGGAGCGGTACCTGGACTTCCTGGCCGGCTACTCCGCGCTGAACTTCGGCCACCGGCATCCGGCGCTGGTCGCCGCCGCCGTGGCCCAGCTCGGCCGGGTCACGCTGACCAGCCGGGCGTTCCACCACGACCAGCTCGGGCCGTACTGCGCCGAGCTCGCCGAGCTGACCGGCACCGAGATGGTGCTGCCGATGAACTCCGGCGCCGAGGCGGTCGAGTCCGCGCTGAAGGTCGCCCGCAAGTGGGCCTACCGGGTGAAGGGCGTGCCGGCCGACGCCGCCGAGATCGTCGTCGCCGGGTCGAACTTCCACGGCCGCACCACGACGATCATCTCGTTCTCCACCGACCCGGTGGCGCGCAACGACTTCGGCCCGTTCACCCCGGGCTTCGTCGCGGTCAAGTACGGCGACGCCGAGGCGCTCGAGTCGGTGATCACCGACCGCACCGCGGCCGTGCTGGTCGAGCCGATCCAGGGCGAGGCCGGGGTCGTGGTGCCGCCCGCCGGTTACCTGCGCGACGTGCGCCGGATCTGCGACGAGAACGGCGTGCTGATGATCGCCGACGAGATCCAGTCCGGCCTGGCCCGCACCGGTCCGCTCTTCGCCCTGGACCACGAGGGGGTCCGGGCCGACATCTACACCCTGGGCAAGGCGCTCGGCGGCGGCATCCTGCCGGTGTCCGCGGTGGTCGGCAGCCGGTCCGTGCTCGGCGTGCTGCGCCCCGGCGAGCACGGCTCCACGTTCGGCGGCAACCCGCTGGCCTGCGCCGTCGGCCGCGCGGTGATCCGGCTGCTCGCGCCCGGCACCTTCCAGGACCGCTCCCGGGTGCTCGGCGAGCACCTGCACGCCCGGCTCGGTGACCTGGTCGGGCACGGCGTCGCCGAGGTCCGCGGCCGGGGCCTGTGGGCCGGCGTCGAGATCGCCCCGGGCGGCCCAACCGCCCGCCAGGTCAGCGAGCGCCTGCTGCGCCTCGGCGTGCTGTGCAAGGAGACCCACGACACCACCCTGCGCGTCGCTCCCCCGTTGGTGATCACCAAGGACGAGCTGGACCACGGCATCGACGCCATCATCGCCGCCATCCGCGCCTGAGCGGCCGGTCGCGCTCCCTACACCGCGACCGGCAGCCGGGCCGGGCCGCGCAGGTTGGCCCGGCCGTTCCACACCACCGGGCCGGCGAAGGCCAGGTTCGCGAACCGGGCCACCAGCCGACCGAGGGCGACGCGGCCTTCGAGCCGGGCCAACGCCGCGCCAAGACAGTGGTGCGGGCCGGAGCCGAACGACACGTGGGCGCGGGCGTCCGGGCGGTCGAGCCGGAGCGCCTCCGCGTCCGGGCCGAAGTAGGACTCGTCGCGGTTGGCGGCGGCGAGGCCGGCGATGACGAACTCGCCTGCGGGGATCTCCTTGTCGCCGAGGGGGAACGGGGCGGTGGTGATCCGGCGGCTCTGCTGGACCGGGCTGTCGTAGCGGAGGAACTCCTCGACGGCGTTGCCGATCAGGTCCGGCTCGGCGCGCAGCCGGGTCAGCTGGTCGGGGTTGCGGAGCAGGGCGACCACGCCGTTGGCGATCAGGTTCACGGTGGTCTCGTGGCCGGCCACGTACAACAGCACGACCTGGGCGACCAACTCCTCGTCGCTGAGCATGTCGCCGTCGTGCTCGGCCGCGATCAGCGCGGTGAGCAGGTCGTCGGCCGGGTTGGCCCGTTTCCAGTCGATCAGCTCGCGGGTCAGCTCGGACAACTCCTCCCCGGCCCGCACGATCGCCAGCATGGTCTCCTCGTCGGCGACCACCTCGAGCGAGCGGACCAGGGTTCCGGACAGCTCGCGGATCCGCTGGTGGTCGGTGGGCGGCATGCCGAGCATCCGGGAGATCACCGTGAACGGGAGCGGAAAGGCCAGCTCCTCCACCAGGTCCACCTGTCCGGCCGAGGCGATCCGGTCGAGTGCCTCGTCGACGAGGGTCACGATCTCCGGCTCAAGCGCGGCGATCGCCCGGCCGGTGAACACCTTGGTGACCAGCGAGCGCAGCCGGGTGTGGTCCGGCGGGTCGCGGTCGAGCATGGACAGGTTCAGCACGGTCCGCTCGTCCTCGCCGGTCATCTGCTCGTACTGGTCCCTGATCGGCCCGGGGGCGAGGTTGCGGTCCTCGACGGACAGGCCGGAGCGAAGCAGCTGGGACACCTCGCGATGGCTGGACACGACCCAGAACCCGAACGGGTGGTGGTGCACGGGTTCGGTCGTACGCAGCCGCCGGTACTGCGGGTACGGGTCGTCGGTGAAGCCGGGCTCGAACGGGTTGAGCAGCAGGTCCTCGGGTCGAATGGTGTCGGTCATGATCGCGTCCCTCCCCGATGCCACGCCACCTACTCGATGTCGGTGACATACGCTGTGTATGTCTTATACTCCGCGCGTGTCCCAGGTCAAGAGCCGGCGTGCGCAGTACTCCGAGGCGACCAGGGCCGCGCTGCTGAGCGCGGCCACCCGACGGTTCGCCGACCGCGGGTTCGCCGGCACCGCGCTCGAGGACGTGGCCGCCGACATCCGGGCCACCCGCGGCGCGGTCTACCACCACTTCGCCAACAAGACCGCGCTGTTCGAGGCCGTCTTCGAACAGCTGGAGAGCGACGCCGTTACCCGCGCCGCGACCGCCGCCCGGGCCGCCCCCGACCCCTGGGCGGCCGCCATGGCCGCGCTGAGCACGTTCCTCGACGACTGCTGCGATCCGGTCTACGGCCGGGTGGTCTGGCAGGAGGCGCCGCTCGCCCTCGGCTGGCACCGCTGGCGCGAGGCCGAGGAGAAGTTCGCCTACGGCCTGGTCGAGCAGCTGCTCGGCGCGCTCATGGACACCGGCGTGATCGAACGCCAGCCGCTGGAGACCACCACCCGGATCACCTTCGCCCTGCTCATGGCCGCCGGCCTCGCCCTCGCCGAGGCCCCGGAGGAGGACAAGGACCGGCTGAAGGCCGAGTACGGCCAGGTCATCGCCCGCCTGGTCTACGGGCTGCGGGTGGCTACGCCAGACGCCTGACCACCGCGTCGGCCAGCAGCCGGCCGCGGAACGTGAGGACGCAGCGGCCGTGCGCGCCGTGCACACCGGCCAGCGCGTCGGGATCAAGCAGACCCTCGGCCGCCGCGGCGCGGGCCTGCGACCGGCCCGCGCCGTCCAGCGCGTCCACCGGCAGGCCGTCGGACAGCCGCAGCTCCAGCATGATCCGTTCGACCTGGCGGTCGGCGGCCGAGAGCACCTCCCGGGCGGCGGCCGGCGACCGTCCTTCGGCGAGCAGCTCGGCGTAGCGGGCCGGGTGTTTGACGTTCCACCAGCGCACGCCGCCGACGTGGCTGTGCGCGCCCGGCCCCGCGCCCCACCAGTCGCACCCGAGCCAGTACCCGAGGTTGTGCCGGCACCATGCCTGCGGGCCGGTGGCCCAGTTGGACACCTCGTACCAGTGCAGACCGGCCGCCGACAGCGCCGAGTCCACCTGCTCGTACCGATCGGCGAGCACGTCGTCGTCCGGGGCCGGCAGCTCGCCCCGGTCGATCCGGCGGGCCAGCGCCGTGCCGGCCTCCACGATCAGCGCGTACGCCGACACGTGGTCGACGCCGGCGGCGAGCACCGCGTTCAGCGAGGCGGCCAGGTCGGACCGGGTCTCCCCCGGGGTGCCGTAGATCAGGTCCAGGTTGACGTGCTCGAACCCGGCGGCCCGGGCCTCGCCGGCCGCCGCGCCAGCCCGGCCGGGCGTGTGCGTGCGGTCCAGCACCCGCAACACGTGCGGCGCGGCCGACTGCATCCCGAGCGAGACCCGGGTGTAGCCGGCGGCCCGGATCCCGGCGAAGAACTCCGGCGAGGTCGACTCCGGGTTGGCTTCGGTGGTGACCTCGGCGTCCGGCGCCAGGCCGACCGCGGACCGCACCGCGTCCAGCACGGCCGCCAGACCGTCGGCGCCGAGCAGCGACGGCGTGCCGCCGCCGACGAACACCGTGCCGGCGGCCGGCGGCGTGCCGAGCACCCGCGCGGCCAGGTCCAGCTCGGCGCGCAGGCCGTCCAGCCAGGACGCGGGCGAGGCGGCGGTGCCCAGTTCGCCGGCGGTGTAGGTGTTGAAGTCGCAGTAGCCGCACCGGGTGGCGCAGAACGGCACGTGCACATACACCCCGAACGGGCGACGGCCGAGCGCGGCCAGCGCCGGCGGCGGCAGTGCGCCGTCGGCGGGAGCCGGTTCACCCGGGGGGAGCACGGATGGCACGAAACCAGTCAACCGCATCCCACGATGCGGATGCCGGTGGACCACGGCCTGGGCGAATGGCAGTCTCGGATGCGTGTTCGACGCGACCGAAGTCCACCTCGTGGCCCGCCGCCACGTGGACTTCCGGCGCGTCTCCAGCGCGATGTGCCGGCGGGCAGGGTAGTCCGCCGCCGTTTTGTGCCGTATTCCAGCCGGCGACGGGGTGCGCCGGCCAGGCACGTCCGCGACCGCGCGCGCACCGTTCGCCCTGACCTCCGGAGGACCGTACGGTGGTCACTCCCACTCGGGCGCACGCTCGCCGCGGTGAGGGCCAGTGGGCGCTCGGCTACCGGGAGCCGCTCAACCCCAACGAACGCAGCAAGAAGGACGACAACCCACTCAACGTCCGGGCCCGGATCGAGAACATCTACGCGCACACCGGCTTTCACGGCATCGACCCGGCGGACCTGCGCGGCCGGTTCCGCTGGTTCGGCCTCTACACCCAGCGCAAACCGGGGATCGACGGCGGGCGCACCGCGACGCTCGAACCGGAGGAACTCGACGACGAGTTCTTCATGCTGCGGGTGCGCATCGACGGCGGGGCCCTGACCACCGCCCAGCTCACCCTGCTCGGCGAGCTGTCCCAGACCTACGCCAGGGACACCGCGGACATCACCGACCGGCAGAACATCCAGTACCACTGGATCCGGATCGAGGACATGCCGGCGATCTGGCGCCGCCTCGAGGACGCCGGGCTGACCACGATGGAGGCCTGCGGGGACACGCCGCGGGTGATCCTGGGCTCGCCGGTGGCCGGCATCGCCGCCGACGAGGTGATCGACGGCAGCGCGGCCATCGCGGAGATCCGCCGCCGCTACGTCGGCGACCCGGCGTTCGCCAACCTGCCGCGCAAGTTCAAGTCGGCGGTGTCCGGGCTCCCGGACGTGGCGCACGAGGTGCATGACATCGCCTTCGTCGGGGTGACGCACCCCGACCACGGCCCGGGCTTCGACCTGTGGGTGGGCGGCGGGCTGTCCACCAACCCGATGATCGCGCAGCGACTCGGCGCCTGGGTGCCCGAGGCCGAGGTGGCGCAGGTGTGGGCCGGCGTGGTCAGCATCTTCCGCGACTACGGCTACCGCCGGCTGCGGCACCGGGCCCGGCTCAAGTTCCTGGTGAAGGACTGGGGTCCGGAGAAGTTCCGGGACGTGCTGGAGAACGAGTACCTCAAGCGAAAGCTGATCGACGGGCCGGCCCCGGCGGTTCCGGCCCAGCCGCGCGACCACATCGGCGTGCACCGCCAGCAGGACGGCAACTTCTACGTGGGCGCGGCCCCGGTCGCCGGCCGGGTGTCCGGTTCGACCCTGGTGGCGGTGGCCAAGGCGGCCGAACGGGCCGGTTCGGGCCGGGTCCGGCTGACCCCGCAGCAGAAGCTGGTCGTGCTGGACGTGCCCGAGGCCGAGGTGCCCGGGCTGCGCCGGGACCTGGCCAAGATCGGTCTGCAGACCGAGCCGTCGCCGTGGCGGCGCGGCGTGATGGCCTGCACCGGCATCGAGTTCTGCAAGCTGGCCATCGTCGAGACCAAGGCGCGGGCCGCCGAGCTGGTCGCCGACCTCGAGGCCCGACTGGCCGACATCACGGCCGGGATCAGCACCCCGATCAGCGTGCACATCAACGGCTGCCCGAACTCCTGCGCCCGGATCCAGACCGCGGACATCGGCCTGAAGGGCCAGATCGTCACCGACGCGGACGGAAACCAGGTGGAGGGCTTCCAGGTGCACCTTGGCGGCGGGCTCGGCCTGGACGCCGGGTTCGGCCGAAAGCTGCGCGGCCACAAGGTGACCGGCGCCGAGCTGTCCGGCTACGTGGAGCGGGTGGTGCGCAACTACGTGGCCAACCGGCTGCCGGAGGAACGGTTCGCCCAGTGGGTGGCGCGGGCCGAGGAGGGGGACCTGCGGTGACGACAGAACGCGCGACGCCGTTCCACTGCCCGTACTGCGGCGAGGAGGACCTGCGCCCGGAGGAGGAGCCGCACGGCGCCTGGCTGTGCACCGCCTGCCGGCGGGTGTTCACGGTGAAGTTCGTGGGCCTCAAGGTGATCCAGGACGTGCGGTCATGAGTGCTCTGAAGGAACTCGCCGAGACCGCGCGGGCCGAACTGGCCGAGGCGACCGCGACCGAGGCGTTGGCCTGGACCGCGGAGACGTTCGGCGACTCGTGGATCGTGGCGTCCAACATGCAGGACGCCGTGCTGATCGACCTCGCCGTCGGGGTGAAGCCGGACGTGGACGTGCTGTTCCTGGAGACCGGCTACCACTTCGCCGAGACCATCGGCACCCGGGACGCGATCGAGGTGGTCTACCCGCGGCTGCACGTCATCGACGCCGCCGCCGAGCAGTCGGTCGCCGAGCAGGAGGCCGAGTTCGGCCTGCTCAACCGCACCGACCCGAGCCGCTGCTGCCACCTGCGCAAGGTGGTTCCGCTGCAGCGGACGCTGGCCAACTACGAGGCCTGGGTGACCGGGCTGCGCCGGGCCGACGGACCGACCAGGGCGGACACGCCGATCGTGCAATGGGACGAACGCAACGGCCTGGTCAAGGTGAACCCGATCGCGGCGTGGACTGACGAAGAGTTCAGGGCCTACGTCGTCGAGCGTGGGATCCTGGAGAACCCGCTGGTGGCCGCCGGCTACCCGTCCATCGGGTGTGCCCCGTGCACCGCGAAACCGTTGCCCGGCGCGGATCTGCGCAGCGGCCGGTGGGCCGGCCTGACCAAGACCGAATGCGGGTTGCACGGATGACCAGGACAGCGATGGACAGCCTGGACCGGCTCGAGTCGGAGGCGGTGCACATCTTCCGTGAGGTGGCCGGGGAGTTCGACCGGCCGGTGATCCTGTTCTCCGGCGGCAAGGATTCCACGGTGTTGTTGCATCTTGCGGTGAAGGCGTTCTGGCCGGCGCCGGTGCCTTTTCCGTTGTTGCATGTGGACACCGGGCACAATTTCGACGAGGTGCTCGATTTCCGGGACCGGACGGTGGAGCGTTACGGGCTGCGCCTTGAGGTGGCCCGGGTGCAGGAGTGGATCGACGACGGCCGGCTGGCCGAGCGCGGTGACGGCACCCGCAACCCGCTGCAGACCGTGCCGCTGTTGGACACGATCGCCGGGCACCGGTTCGACGCGGTGTTCGGCGGTGGCCGGCGGGACGAGGAGCGGGCCCGGGCCAAGGAGCGGATCTTCAGCCTGCGCAACGCCTTCGGGCAGTGGGAGCCGCGCCGGCAGCGGCCCGAGTTGTGGAATCTCTACAACGGGCGGCACCGCCCCGGTGAGCATGTGCGGGTGTTCCCGCTGTCGAACTGGACCGAGCTGGACGTGTGGCGCTACATCGCCCGGGAGAAGGTGGAGCTGCCGTCGATCTATTTCGCGCACCGGCGTTCGGTGTACCGGCGGGACGGGATGCTGCTCACCGCCGGCCCGTGGGGTGGGCCGCGGCCGGGCGAGGCGGTGCGGGAGTTGACCGTGCGCTACCGGACGGTGGGCGACGGCTCGTGCACCGGCGCGGTGGAGTCCGACGCGGCCGGGATCGACGACGTGATCGCCGAGGTGGCCGCGTCCCGGCTCACCGAGCGGGGTGCCACCCGGGCCGACGACCGGCTGTCCGAAGCCGCGATGGAGGACCGCAAGCGCGAGGGGTACTTCTGATGTCCGACCTGCTGCGCCTGGCCACTGCCGGAAGCGTCGACGACGGGAAGTCGACGCTGGTGGGCCGGCTGCTGTACGACACCAAGTCGGTGCTGGCCGACCAGCTCGACGCGGTGCACCGAGCCAGTGTCGACAAGGGACTGTCCACACCGGACTTGTCGCTGTTGGTGGACGGGCTGCGCTCGGAGCGCGAGCAGGGCATCACGATCGACGTGGCGTACCGGTACTTCGCCACCCCGCGCCGGTCGTTCGTGCTGGCCGACACCCCGGGCCACGTGCAGTACACCCGCAACACGGTCACCGGCGCGTCCACCGCGCAGTTGGCCGTGCTGCTGGTGGACGCCCGCAAGGGCCTGGTGGAGCAGACCCGCCGGCACGCCGCGGTGCTGGCCCTGCTCGGCGTGCCGCGGCTGGTGCTCGCGGTCAACAAGATCGACCTGGTCGGCTACGACGAGACCGCCTTCACCACGATCGCCACCGAGTTCAGCGACCACGCCGCGGCGCTCGGTTACGCCGTCAGTTCGGTCCTGGCCATTCCGGTCTCGGCGCTGGTGGGCGACAACGTGGTGGAGTCGAGTCCGCGCACCCCCTGGTACACCGGCCCGACGCTGCTGGAGCACCTAGAGACGGTGCCGGTGGAGCCGGACCCGCACGACGCGCCGTTCCGGTTCCCGGTGCAGTACGTCATCCGCCCGCGCACGGCCGAGCACCCGGACTACCGCGGCTACGCCGGGCAGGTGGCCGCCGGCACGATCGCACCCGGTGACGAGGTCGTGGTGCTGCCGTCCGGGCTGCGCAGCACGGTGCTGCGGGTGGACACGCCGGACGGCCCGCTCGCCGAGGCCGCCGCGGGTCGCTCGGTCACCCTGATCCTGGCCGACGAGTTGGACGTCGCCCGCGGCGACCTGATCGTCTCGGCCGCCGCACCGCCCCGGGTGACCGACGAGTTGGACGCCACCCTGGCCTGGCTCGCCGACAAACCGTTGCGGCACAACGCCCGCGTGCTGGTCAAGCACGGTGCACGGACGGTCCCGGCGATCGCCACCACCCTGGTCTCCCGGTTCGACGAACAGCGACTGTCCACTGTGGCCAACCCGGAGAACCTGCTGCTCAACGAGATCGGCCGGGTGCTGCTCCGGATGGCGGAGCCGCTGCCGGTCGACGACTACGCCACCAGCCGGCGCAACGGCGCGTTCCTGGTGATCGATCCGACCGACGGCACCACGCTGGCCGCCGGAATGGTCGGCTCCCCGCAACCGCTCACCTGACCTGAAAGGCCCACCGTGTCGAGAACACGCCTGCTGACCGCCGCCCTCGCCGTCACGTTGCTGGCCGCCGGCGCGTGCTCCCGCGCCGACCGGGGCACCGACTCGGCATCCGCACCGGCACAGGACAAGGGCCCGGCCGCGGAGCTGCGCCTGGGCTACTTCCCCAACGTCACCCACGCGGCCGCACTGATCGGGCTGGAGAAGGGCCTGTTCGGCAAGGAGCTGGGCAACACCAAGCTCACCCCGACGAAGTTCAACGCCGGCCCGGAGGAGGTCGCCGCGCTGCTCGGCGGGTCGCTGGACGCCGGCTTCATCGGCTCCGGCCCGGCGATCAACGCCTACGCCAAGTCCAACGGTGCGGCGGTACGGCTGATCTCCGGCGCCACCTCGGGCGGCGCGCAGCTGGTGGTGCGCAGCGACATCACCAAGCCGGAGGACCTGGCCGGAAAGACCGTGGTGACGCCGCAGCTGGGCAACACCCAGGACGTGTCGCTGAAGAAGTGGCTGGGGGACAAGGGCCTGACCGAAAAGGTCCAGGTCACCAACCTGGAGAACGCCCAGACGCTGGACGCGTTCAAGAAGGGCGACGTGCAGGCGGCCTGGCTGCCGGAGCCGTGGTCGTCTCGGCTGGTGCTCGAAGCCGGCGCCACGGTGCTGGTGGACGAGAAGGAGCTGTGGCCGGGCGGCAAGTTCCCGACCACGGTCCTGATCGTGCGCACGGCCTACCTCAAGGACCACCCGCAGACCGTGCAGGCGTTGCTGCGCGGGCTGGTCGCCTCGATCGACTTCGCCGGTGCCAGCAAGACCGAGGCGCAGGCCGCGGTGAACAAGCAGCTCAAGGAGCTGACCGGCAAGGAGCTCAGCGGGCCGGTCACCGAGCGGGCCTGGGCGAACATCGAGCTGACCCTGGACCCGGCCGCCGGGCAGTTCCCGCAGCTGGCCAAGGACGCGGTCACCGCGGGTGTGGCCAAGGAAGCGGCCAGCGTCGCCGGGTTCGCCGACCTGTCCGCGCTCAACACCGTGCTCAAGCAGCTCGGCAAGTCCGAAGTGGACCCGTCCGGCCTGGACAAGAAGTAGAAGGGCAGCCCGATCATGACCGCAGCGCTTCAGGTTCCCACCACCCGGGTCAGCTCCGACCACGCCGTCCGGCTGACCGGGGTGGGCAAGACCTTCGGCGCCGGGCGGCGCGCGGTGACCGCGCTCGAGGAAGTCGACCTGCGGGTCGCGCCGGGCGAGTTCGTCTGCCTGGTCGGCGCCTCCGGTTGCGGCAAGACCACGCTGCTGAACCTGGTGGCCGGCCTGGACGCGACCAGCGCCGGCGAGATCGAGCTGAACACCTCCCGGCCCGCGGTGATGTTCCAGGAGGCCGCGCTGATGCCGTGGCTGACCGCGGCCCGCAACGTGGAGCTGGCGCTGCGGCTGGCCGGGGTGGACCGGGCCACCCGCCGGGACCGCACGGCCGCGCTGCTGTCCCTGGTCCGGTTGGACGGGGTCGGCGACAAGCGCCCGCACGAGCTGTCCGGCGGGATGCGCCAGCGGGTCGCCCTGGCCCGTGCGCTGGCCTCGGCATTGCACCAGGCCGACGCCGACGCCACCCCGCTGCTGCTGATGGACGAGCCGTTCTCCGCACTCGACGCGATCACCCGCGACGTGCTGCAGTCCGAGCTGCTGCGGATCTGGAAGGCCACCGGCACCGCGGTGCTGTTCGTCACCCACGACGTGCGCGAGGCCGTCCGGCTCGGCCAGCGGCTCGTGCTGCTGTCCTCCCGGCCCGGCCGGGTCGTCGACGAGTGGTCGGTCGACGGCCTGTCCGCGGCCGAGGAGCTGGCCACGGTCGAGGCGGTCAACACCCGGCTGCGCGAGGTGATCAGCAGTCATGGCAAGACCTGACCGCACCCTGGCCGCCGCCCCGACCGGTGACCAGGCCGACAACCAGGCCGACAACGACGCGGCGGTCGCCGGCCTCGACGCGCTGGACGCCCCGGCCACCGCGACCACCCGAACCGGCCGGGGCCGGCTGTTCGGCTTCCTGCGCCGAGCCGCACCCCCGGTGCTGGCCATCGTCGCGATCGTCGGGATCTGGCAGGCACTGTGGGCCGCGGCCATCTGGCCCGAGTTCCAGCTGCCGGCGCCGAGGGACGTGTGGGCCCAGATCGCCGAGCGGATCCCGACCGGCGAGATCACCGGCTTCCTGTGGATCTCGGTACACCGCGCGGTGATCGGCTTTCTGATCGCGCTGGCCGTCGCCGTGCCACTCGGCCTGCTAATCGCCAACATCGGCGTGCTCCGCCGCGGCATCGGACCACTGATCACCGGCCTGCAGAGCCTGCCCTCGGTCGCCTGGGTGCCCGCGGCGATCCTCTGGTTCGGCCTCACCGACCCGGCCATCTACTTCGTGGTGCTGCTCGGCGCCGTGCCCTCGATCGCCAACGGCCTGGTCTCCGGCATCGACCAGATCCCACCGATCCTGCCCAGAGTCGGCAAAGTCCTCGGCGCCGGACGCATCGCCGGCATCCGGCACATCATGCTGCCCGCCGCCCTACCCGGCTTCCTCGGCGGCCTCAAACAAGGCTGGGCCTTCTCCTGGCGCTCACTCATGGCCGCCGAACTCATCGCCACCTCACCCCAACTCGGCACCGGCCTCGGCCAGTTCCTGCACAACGGCCACTCCCTCAACGACATGTCCATGGTCATGGCCGCCATCGCCCTGATCTTCTTCGTCGGCGTCGGCATCGAACTACTCGTCTTCCGCCCCCTGGAACGCACCGTCCTGCACGCCCGCGGACTGGCAGCAGCCCTGTGAGCGGGAGCGCGGCCGCGGTGCCGGCTGGACCGAGCAGCAGCGCAGCCGCGAGGAACGAGCGGCGAGCAGCGCACGAGGAAAGCCGGCACCAGCAGCGGCCGAGCGGGAGCGAACCATCAAACACCGTGCCGCCGCTGGTCGCCGTTGCGCACGGCAGCCGGGATCCACGGTCGGCCGCCACCGTGGCCGCGCTGTTGGACGTGGTGCGGGTGCGCCGGCCCGGTCTCGAGGTGCGGGCGGCGTTCCTGGACCTGTCCGCGCCGCGCCTCGGCGACGTGCTCGGCGCGCTGCACGGCCAGGGCCACCGGGCGGCGGTGGTGGTGCCGCTGCTGCTGGGCTCCGCGTTCCACGCCCGGGTCGACGTGCCGGCGCTGGTCGACGAGGCGCTGCACCGGTTCCCCCGGCTGTCCGTGGCGGTGGCCGGCGTGCTCGGGCCGGATCCCCGGCTGGAGTCGGCGGCGGTGGACCGCCTGCTGGCCGCCGGCGTGCGGCCGGACGACCACGATCTCGGGGTGGTCCTGGCCGCTGCCGGTTCCTCGCACGCCCCGGCCAACGCAGCGGTGGCCACCGTGGCTCGACGCTTGGCGGCCCGGTACGGCTGGGCCGGCGCGCTGGCCGCGTTCGCCGGCGGCGCCGGACCCGACGTGCCCACGGCGATCGCCCGGCTGCGCGCCCGGGGCGCCCGCCGGATCGCGGTGGCCTCCTGGTTCGTCGCCCCCGGGCTGCTGCCGGACCGGGTCACCGCCAAGGCCCGCGGGGCCGACCCGACGGCCGCCGTGGCCGCACCACTCGGACCCGCGCCGGCCCTTGCCGAGGTCGTCCTGGACCGCTACACCGCCGCTCGAAATCCGATGGACGTCCGGCTGTATGCGTGAGTTTTATACCCCAGGGGGGTATAGTCGGGTGCATGAGCGGACCTTGGCGCGTCGCCGTCAACGCGACGCTGCACTGCCTGACCGGATGTGCCATCGGCGAGGTGCTCGGCATGGTGATCGGGACCTCGCTCGGCTGGTCCACCTGGCCAACGGTGATCCTCGCCGTCGCGCTGGCCTTCCTGTTCGGCTACTCGCTGACCATCCGCCCGGTGCTGCGGGCCGGGGTGGGGTTCCGGGCGGCGGTGGGCGTCACGCTGGCCGCGGACACCGTGTCGATCACCGTGATGGAGATCGTGGACAACGCGATCATGGTGGGCATCCCGGGCGCGATGGAGGCCGGCATCGCGGACTGGGTGTTCTGGGCCAGCCTCGCGGTGGCCTTCGCGGTCGCCTTCGTGGTGACCGTGCCGGTGAACAAGTGGCTGATCGACCGTGGCAAAGGCCACGCGGTCGTGCACCGGTACCACCACCAGGAGGTTCACTAGAGTGCGGGCATGGCCGATGAGCTGGTGCACTACGCGGTGTCCGCCGGGGTGGCGACGATCACGCTGGACTCGCCGCACAACCGCAACGCCCTGTCCGCCCAGCTGCGCCGCGAGCTGCGCGACCACCTGACCGCCGCCGAGCACGACGACGCGGCGCGCGTGGTGGTGCTCGACCACACCGGTCCGGTGTTCTGCGCCGGCATGGATCTCAAGGAGGCCGGCGGGGCGGCCAGGTCGGACCAGGGCGTCAACGAGTTCCCGGCCATCCTCCAGCAGATCTGGAACTCCCCCAAGCCGGTGCTGGCCAGGCTCGCCGGACCCGCCCGGGCCGGCGGCGTCGGTCTGGTCGCCGCGGCCGACATCGCGGTGGCCGCCGAGGACGCCACCTTCGCCTTCACCGAGGTCCGGATCGGCGTGGTGCCGGCCGTCATCTCGGTGACCGTGCTGCCCCGTCTGCTCCCCCGCGCCGCCCACGAGCTGTTCCTCACCGGCGAGAAGTTCGACGCGCACCGCGCCGTCCGGATCGGCCTGCTCAACTCCGCCGTTCCGGCCGCCGCGCTGGCCGCCGAGGTCAAGCGCTACACCGACATGCTCACCCTTGGCGGCCCGAACGCGCTCGCCGCCACCAAGCAGATGCTGCGCCGCGAGCGCCCGGCCACCCTCGCCGAGGACTTCGCCGCCATGACCGAGCTCTCCGCCGGCTTCTTCGCCAGCCCAGAAGGCCAGGAGGGCATCCTCGCCTTCGCCCAGAAGCGCACCCCGAACTGGGTGCCCTGAGCTACAGCGGGCGCTCGTTCTCGGGGGACGGGCCGAACCGGGCGGAGGCGTAGTCCACGATCCGGTCGATCAGCCAGGCGAGGCCGACGCACATCGGCGTCACGACGGTCATGACCAGGGCGAACTGGAAGGCGAACGGCAGGCCGATCACCCACAGCTCGACGCCGTTCCACCAGTCACCCACGGATTCGAGGGTAGACCTCGCTCACTGTTGGGCCGCGGGTGGCGGTCCGGCTCGATAGGTTGATGGTCATGTTCGCCGTGTATGCCGCCGAGCCCAGTCCGGACGACCCGATCGCCGCGCTGCGGGTGGGCGAGCGACCCGAGCCGGAGGCGGCGGACGGCTGGGTGACCGTCCGGGTCCGGGCGGCCAGCCTGAACATGCACGACCTGTGGACGCTGCGCGGGGTCGGCATCAAACCGGACCGGTTCCCGATGATCCTGGGCTGCGACGGGGCCGGGGTGCTCGAGGACGGCACCGAGGTGGTGCTGCACTCGGTGATCGGCGATCCGAAGTGGACCGGCGAGGAGACCCTCGACCCGCGCCGCACCCTGCTCACCGAGAAGTACCCGGGCACGTTCGCCGATCTCGTCGCGGTGCCGGCCCGCAACGTGCTGCCCAAGCCCGCAGGCCTGTCGTTCGCCGAGGCGGCGTGCATGGGCACCGCGTGGCTGACCGCCTACCGGATGCTGTTCGTCAAGTCCGGCCTGCGCCCCGGCCAGACCATGCTGGTCCAAGGCGCCTCCGGTGGAGTGTCCACGGCGCTGATCGCACTCGGCCGGGCGGCCGGGATGCGCGTCTGGGTCACCGGCCGCACCGAGGACAAGCGGGCCTTGGCCACCGAACTGGGCGCCCACGACACCTTCGAGTCCGGCGCCCGGCTCCCCGAACGCGTCGACGCCGTCTTCGAGACCGTCGGCAAAGCCACCTGGCCACACTCCATGCGCGCGGTCCGGCCGGGCGGCGCGATCATCGTGTCCGGTGCGACCAGCGGCCCCGACCCCAGCGCCGACCTCCAGCGCCTCTTCTTCCTCCAGCTCCGCGTCATCGGCTCCACCATGGGCACCCGCGACGAACTGGCCGACCTCCTCACCTTCTGCCAAGCCGCCGGCATCCGCCCCCAAATCGGCCAGCAGCTCCCCATGACCGACGCCCCCACCGGCTTCACCGCCATGCTCGCAGGCGAAACCGCAGGAAAGATCGTCTTCACCCACTGACCCGAACCCGCCGCGCGGCTGCGCCGCGCAGCGCGGGGGAGCCGGGGTTCACTTACCTCACGGCTTTCACCGCTGCCCCGCGCGGCTGCGCCGCGCGGGGCAGCGGTGAAAGCCCGGGCAGATGCGCTCGAGTTACCGAGACCGGACGAACCTCACCAGGCCGACCACAGCCTGCCGGCTGGCCGACAAGGTGGCTTGGTCGCTCTTGCTGTCCCTGATGGCCGCCAGGTCACGCCGGACCTCGACACAGTTGCCCGACGTGCCTGATCGGGTGGACCTACGCCACATGGTGATCACAACTCCTCCGCCGTTTGTTGCAGCATATGCCGGCTTGCAGATGCGGACAGAGCCACCCGATCAAGGGCATCCAGCGCCGATAGGTAGGCGCGGGCGTCGTCGTCGTGCAAGTAGACGCCGCCATTCATGACCTCGACGTTCACCACCGGCGACGCGTGCGGGAACTCCAACAGCAGCCAGGAGTGGAGCATCACGGCGTGCGGCAATCGCTCCGGTACAACACGAACCTGAATGCCCCTGATGTGCGCTTCGGCCAGGCGTTGAACCTGCTCCTTCAGTGCTTGGGCGCCGCCGAAAGGAATGCGCAGCGCTGCCTGGCAGATGTAGGCCGTGTAGTCGACTGTTCCCAGGATCTGTTGCCTGCGCAGGCGGGCCATCCATCGACGTTCGAGGTCACCGGGCTCGACCCCGCCGGAAAGCAGCAGCCCCCACCGCGTAGTGGTACGTCTGCAACAGGCCGGGCACCAACGTCACCGACCAGTCGGTCAGTCGCCGAGCGTCCGCCTCATAACTCGCCAGCGCGCCCATCTCCGCTGGGACGCCGGGCAGCGGCTTGTCCCACCAGCCTGACGTGTTGCCGCCGACCTTGGCCGAGTCCACCAGCTCATCCCGCTGCGCCACCGGCACGCCGTAGATGGTGCAGAGGGTGGCCACGTCTTCCGGCGAGACGTGACGCTTGCCCGTCTCGATCCGGGACAGCGTGGACGGCGACCACTGCGCCAAATCGGCCGCCCGCTCAAGCGACAGCTCGGTCTGCTCCTTGCGGACCGCTCGCAACCGGGCGCCGAGGATGCGATCCCGTGCGTGCGGTCCCTTGCGTTGTCCACTCATACGGAGCCCCGGCTTCTGTCCGCTCATGCAAGCGTCAGCGGTCTGTCAGAAAGGACCCTACCGTTCTGGCAGCAGTGGAGAGAGCAGGGCGTATATGACCGACGAACTAACCAGGCTGCTCGAATGGCTGGGCCGCCAAGGCTTCGTGATCAGCAGTTTTCAGGGTGACCGAAATGGTCCCGACGTGCTGGCCGCCATCTACGACTGGGGTGAGACGGCCGACGTGCTGATCATGCACAGCAAGACCGAGGCGCGTGCCTACCGAGCATTGACCGGCCCGGAGGTTGATCTGCTCGCACCCGGGTACGTGGTGTGGACCTACTTCAGCAACGCCGTGTGGACCCTGCGCGCAGTTCTCACGCTGCCGGCACCCAACCACCCGGAGGCTCCGGTGATCGTGCAGGTCGCGCCGCCGGGAATCGGCCTGCCGATGGAAGACCGGCGGCCGGTTCGGCTGCGGATGAGGCAGCAGTACAGCTTGCGGGGCGATCGATAGACCGCGGCTGCGCGGGCAGCGCGGCGCAGCCGCGCTGCCCGCGGCGCTGTCCGCATTGTCGCGGCACAGCGGTGATCCGACCCACCGCTAATCATCCACTGTGGACTCCAGCATGGCCACGAGTCGTTTCGGGGCGACCGTGCGGTAGGCGTCTTCGACGAGTTCGGCGATCTCGGTCCAGTCGACCGGGACGTCCAGGTAGACGCCGAGCCAGCCGCGGTGACCGACGTAGGGTGGGCGGAAGTACCGGTTCGGGTGCGCGGCGACCAGGGCCTCCTGGACGCCGGGCGGCGCCGCGCACCAGAAGCCGAGGCGGTCGTCGTGGTGGTGGTTGGCCAGGGTCACGAACGTCTTGCGGTCGCGGACGAACCAGGTGGGCTCGCCGTGGCTGGGGCGTTCGGTGGTCTCCGGCAATGCCAGGCACAGGCGGCGGAGTGTGTCGACGGGATCCATGCGCTCAGTTTCCAGTCTCGCCGCGCCAGCGGGCGTAGCGGCCGGCCCGGTCGACGGCGCGGATGCGGCGTTCGGCGGTGGTGCGCACGGCTTCGGTGGTGACCACCAGCATCTCGTCGCCCTCGCGCAGCCGGGTGGTCGGTTCCGGGGTGAACGCCGTGCCGTCCCTGGCGATCAGGCTGACCAACGCACCGGGCGGCAGTCGCAGCTCACTGAGGTAGACGCCGTGCAGCTTGGAGCCGGGGGGAATGCGCACCTGGAGCAGCTCGGCGCCCAGCTCGTCCAGCGGCGCGGAGTCGACCTGCAGCTCGACCGACTCCACGCCCCGGCTCAGGCCCAGCCAGCGGGCCAGCAGCGGCAGGGTGCCGCCCTGCACCAGGGTCAACACGATCACCAGCACGAACACCGCGTCGACCAGCTCCCGGGCTCCCGGCACCCCCTCGGTGAGCGGGATCATGGCCAGCACGATCGGCACCGCGCCGCGCAATCCGGCCCAGGACAGGAAGATCTGTTCTCGCAGCGGCATCCGGAACGGCGCGGCGGAGGCCAGCACGGACAGCGGGCGGGCGAGCAGGGTGACCACCGCGGCCGCCACCACGCCCGGCACGATCGTGTCCAGCAACCTGGTCGGCGAGGAGAACAGCCCGAGCAGCACGAACAGGCCGATCTGGGCCAGCCAGCCGAGCCCCTCGGCGAACGAAAGCGTGTCGGCCCGGTGCGGCAGCCGCGCGTTGCCAAGCACCAGCCCGGCGATGTAGGTGGCCAGCAGGCCGGAGGCGTGCGCGAGTTGGCCGGTGGAGAACGCCCCGACGCAGACCGCCACGGTGGCCAGCGGGTACAGGCCGGTGGCCGGCAGCGCGGCCCGGCGCAGCGCCCACGCACCGCCCCAGCCGAACAGCAGACCGATCAGCGCGCCGGCGGCCAGCTCGTAGATCACCATGAACGGCAGCGTCCAGTCGACCATGGCGGTGGAGGCCAGCAGCACCACCGCGATGTAGCCGGGTGCGTCGTTGAAACCGGACTCCAGCTCGAGCGCCCCGACCAGGCGCCGGCTCACCCCCACCCGGCGCAGCACGCTGAACACCGCGGCCGCGTCGGTCGGGGCCAGCACCGAGCCCCAGAGCAGCGCCAGCCGCCAGTCCAGGTCCAGCAGGTAGTGCAACACGGCGCCGGTGATCCCCACGCTGACCACGACGCCCACAGTGGACAGTGCGATTCCGATCCCCAGCGCGGGCCGGACCTCGGTCCATCGAGTGGTCAACCCGCCCTCGGTCAGGATCAGCACGAGCGCGGCCAGCCCGAGGGCCTGGGTCAGCTGGGCGTTGTCGAACTTGATGCCCAGACCGGATTCGCCGATGGCGACCCCGATGCCGAGATAGAGCAGCAGCGACGGCAGTCCGACCCGGACCGACACCCGCACAGCCAGCACCGCAACCAGGAGCACCGCTGCCCCGATACCGAGCACCATCGTCAGCTCGGCCACTCCACCTCCCGGGATCCGCCGTCGTTGGCGGACATTCTCCCAGTCCGGTGTCGGATGTCCGAACTAGCCGGGAACCGCGAGCAACTCGGTCAGCAACCGCGCGGTCCGGTCCGGTTCGGCGGCCAGCTCGACCAGCTTGTCCCGGGACCGTTCGCCCCGCACGATCGCCACCTGCGCCCGGCGCACCCCGAACGCGTCGGCCAGCGCGCGCCGGACCGCCTCGTTGGCCCGGCCGTCCACGGCCGGAGCGGACACCGCGACGATCAGCGCCGGGCCGGACGGCGCCGCCCAGCGGCCGCCGACGGCGGTGCGCGCGGCTCCCGGCCGCACCCGCACGGCGAACCGGAAGCCGGTCATCACGCCGCGCCGGGCGGCACCGTCATGGTTCGCAGGGCGTCCTCGACGTGCGCCCGGCGCGCCGCGGGCGTCTGCGGCAGCACGTCCGGCACGGCCCGGGTGAGCTGCGCCTGGCCGAGGTAGATGGAGTGCGCGAGCACGGCCCGCCGCTTGGCCTGCGCCTCGGTGTAGCCGAGCTGGGAGAACAGCATGGCCAGGTAGCTCAGCCGGCGCTCGTTGACCCGGCGCACCGCCGCGGCCACCAGCGGGTCGTCGGACGAGGCCAGCAGGGCCATCTCGACCTGGGCTTCCTTCTTGTTGTCCAGGACGGTGTTGAACAACCGGCGCAGCCGGTCGGCGGGCGCGGACCGATCCGCCTCGATGGTCTCGATGACGGCCTCGGTGTGCAGCCGCTCCCAGCGCTCCAGCGTGGCCCGGACCAGCGCCTCGCGGTTGTCGAAGTGCCAGTAGGCGCTGCCCTTGGTGGTGCCCAGCCGAGTGGCCAGCGGCTCGATCGCGACCGCGGCGATGCCGCCCTCGGCCAGCGCGCTCATCGCCGCCGCTGTCCAGTCGTCCTTGGTCAGGCGTTTCACCCCGGCCTTTGCCGTCATGCTTCCATACGCTACCGTACGGGTAGGACCATACGGTGCCGTATGGAACTGCTTGGCACAGGAGTGCGCAGATGATCTACAACGTGCACGAACGGGTGTATCCGATCCCGGCCTCGTGGCTGGGCGAACTGCTGGACCGGATTGCCGGCCCGGACAGTCCACTGTGGCCGGTCCGGCGTTGGCCGGCGATGATTTTGGACGGCCCACTGGACGTAGGGGCGAACGGCCGGCACGGTCCGGTGCGCTACCGGTGCACCGCCTACCAGCCAGGACGGCGGGTGGAGTTCACCTTCACCTGGCGGCTGATCAAGGGCACGCACACCTTCCACATTCGGGACGGTGTGCGGCCCGACACCTGTCTGCTGCGGCACGTGGTGCTCGGTCGGCCACGCGGCCTTGGGCGGGTGCTCTGGCCGGTGGCGCTCCGTTCGTTGCACAACGCGCTGTTGGCGGACCTCATGGACCACGCCGCCGAGTCGGTCGGGCATCCGCCGGCCGAGAGGGCCCGGTGGTCGCCCTGGGTGCGGGTGCTGCGCGGGGTGCTCCCGCGCGCCAGGCACTCAGTCCGTGAGGTCCGCCAACAGCACCCGGCGGTGGCGCCCGGCGACGCGACGCGTTGACCGGCTGACCACCGGGTCGGTCGGGTCGAGCACACGGGGGTGGATCAGTCTCCCGGCGTGCCCGGCCCGCACCACCCGGGCCCCGTCGGCGGCCAGCACGTTACGCACCCAGTCCGCCCGCTCGCCGTAGAACAGCACCACCTCGAGCCTGTTCCCGGACCGCTTGGCCAGCACCGGCGTCCGATACTCCCGACCGGACTTCCGTCCCGTGTGGACGACCATCGCCCAGGGCGGCAGGTACGGGGCCCACAGGCCCTGCACCCGGTTGGTCACCCGCTTGTTGAACCGTGCCAACCCACGCGACCACACCATGAGGCCATTATCGACTGCGCCGCACCGCCACGCCGATCTGCAGCCCGTCGCCCACCGTGCCGGCGAAGCCGGTGGCCGGACCGTACTCGACCGAGTCCGCGAGGGTCTCCGACCGCAGCAACGCCTCGTGCGCCCGGGCCGCGGCGACCACCTCGGCCGCAGCGTCGATGGTCAGCTCGATCCGGTCGGAGACCTCCAGGTCCGCCGCCCGCCGGGCCTGCTGCACCGCCCGGATCAGGTCCCGGGCCAGGCCCTCGGCGGCCAACTCCGGGGTGACCTGGGTGTCCAGCACCACCAGACCCGAACCGGCCGGCAGCTCGGTGGTCGCACCCCGGTCGGTCGCGACCAGGCGCCGCTCGTACTCACCGGGCAGCAGCTCGATGCCCGCGGCGCTCACCGTTCCGTCCTCGCCGGTGGTCCACTCGCCCGCCTTGACCGCTCTGATCACCTTCTGCACGTCACCGCCCAGCCGCGGGCCGGCCGCCCTGGCGTTCACCACGAGCTCGAAATGGCCGTGCTCGGCCACCTCCGTGGTCAGCTCGACCGCCTTGGCGTTCACCTCGTCGGCGATCAGCGGCACGAACGGCTCAAGCACCGGGGCGTCCCCGGCGGCCACCACCAGCTTCGCCAGCGGCAGCCGCACCCGCAGCTTCGCCGACTTGCGCAGTGACAGCGCGGCCGAACACACCTGGCGGACCCGGTCCATGCCCGAGACCAGCGGGTCATCGGCCGGCAGCGCGCCGGCGTCCGGCCAGTCGGCCAGGTGCACCGACCGCTCGCCGGTCAGCCCGCGCCACACCGCCTCGGTGGTCAGCGGCAGCAGCGGCGCGGCCACCCGGCACACCACCTCCAGCACGGTGTGCAGGGTGTCGATCGCGTCGGCGTCGCCGTCCCAGAACCGGTCCCGGGACCGCCGCACGTACCAGTTGGTGAGCACCTCGAGGAACTCCCGCACGGTCGCGCACGCCCCGGACACGTCGTAGCCGTCCAGCGCCGCGGTCACCGAGCGCACCAGGTCGTGCGTCTTGGCCAGCACGTAGCGGTCCAGCACGTGCGGCGAGTCGGTGCGCCAGCGCCCGGACACCCCCTCGGCGTTCGCGTACAGCGCCAGGAAGTACCAGCTGTTCCACAACGGCAGCACGGCCTGGCGGACCGCGTCCCGGATCCCGCGCTCGGTCACCACCAGGTCGCCGCCGCGCAGGATCGGTGAGGCCATCAGGAACCAGCGCATGGCGTCCGAGCCGTCCCGGTCGAACACCTCGTTGACGTCCGGGTAGTTCTTCCGCGACTTGGACATCTTCTGCCCGTCGTCGCCGAGCACGATGCCGTGCGCAAGGCAGTTGCGGAACGCCGGGCGGTCGAACAGCGCCGTGGCCAGCACGTGCAGCGTGTAGAACCAGCCGCGGGTCTGCCCGTTGTACTCGACGATGAAGTCGCCCGGGTAATGGTGCTCGAACCAGTCGGCGTTCTCGAACGGGTAGTGCACCTGGGCGAACGGCATCGACCCGGACTCGAACCAGCAGTCCAGCACGTCCGGCACCCGGCGCATGGTCGAGGCGCCGGTCGGGTCGTCCGGGTTGGGCCGGGTCAGCTCGTCGACGTGCGGCCGGTGCAGGTCGGTCGGGCGCACCCCGAAGTCGCGCTCCAACTCGTCCAGCGAGCCGTACACGTCGGTCCGCGGGTACTCCGGGTTGTCCGAGACCCACACCGGGATCGGCGAGCCCCAGAACCGGTTGCGGGAGATCGACCAGTCCCTGGCGTTCTCCAGCCACTTGCCGAACTGGCCGTCCCTGATGTGCTCCGGAACCCAGTTGATCTGCTTGTTCAGCTCGACCATCCGGTCCTTGAACTCGGTCACCGCGACGAACCAGGACGACACCGCGCGCTGGATCAGCGGTTCGTTGCAGCGCCAGCAGTGCGGGTAGGCGTGGTCGTAGGTCTCGTGCCGCAGCAGCACACCGCGCGCCTTGAGGTCGGCGATGATCTGCCCGTTGGCGTCGAACACGTGCATGCCCTCGTACGGCGGCACCTCGGGCCCGAACCGGCCCTGCGGGTCGACCGGGGTGACCGGGGTGATCCCGGCCGCGTCGGTGACCAGCTTGTCGTCCTCGCCGTAGGCCGGCGCGATGTGCACGATGCCGGTGCCGTCCTCGGTGGTCACGTAGTCCGCGGCGAGCACCCGGTGCGCGTTGCTGGCGCCGGCGAAGAAGTCGAACGGCGGCGTGTAGCGCCGGCCGAGCAGGTCGCTGCCCCGGTACCGGGCCACCACCGGGGGGTCCTCGCCCAGCTCGCGGGCGTAGGCGGCGACCCGGGCCTCGGCCAGCAGGTAGCGCTCGCCGTCATGCTCCACCGCCACGTAGTCGACGGCCGGGTGCACGGCCATGGCCAGGTTGCTCGGCAGCGTCCACGGCGTGGTCGTCCACACCAGCGCCAGCTCCCCGGACTCCAGCCGCAGCCCGACGGTGACCGCCGGGTCCTGCCGGTCCAGGTAGACGTCGTCCATCTTGGTCTCGGTGTTGGACAGCGGCGTCTCGCAGCGCCAGCAGTACCACAGCACCTTGAAGCCCTCGTAGAGCAAACCCTTGTCCCACAAGGATTTGAACGCCCACATGACGCTTTCCATGTAGTCCAGGTCGAGCGTCTTGTAGTCGTTGTCGAAGTCCACCCAACGCGCCTGCCTAGTCACGTAGTCGCGCCAGGCGTCGGTGTAGCGCAGCACGGAGGTCCGGCAGTACTCGTTGAACTGGGCGATCCCCATGTCCTCGATCTCGGCCTTGGTCTTGATGCCGAGTTGGTGCTCCGCCTCGACCTCGGCCGGCAGCCCGTGGGTGTCCCAGCCGAACCGCCGCTCCACATGCCGGCCGCGCATGGTCTGGTACCGCGGCACCAGGTCCTTCACGTAGCCGGTGAGCAGGTGCCCGTAGTGCGGCAGCCCGTTGGCGAACGGCGGGCCGTCGTAGAAGACGAACTCGTTCTCACCGTTCTCGCCGGTCGGCCGCTGCTCGACGCTCGCCTCGAACGTGCCGTCCGCCTTCCAGTAGGCCAGCACGGCCTCCTCGATCGCCGGGAAGGCGGGGTTGGAGGGCACCTGGCTGGCATCGGTGTGGGAGACCTTGGGGTAGGTCATGGTCGGCATCTCCTGCGGGTCGGTCCTCGGGCTGCTGGCCACGAGGACGACTCCCCCGGGTCGGGGCGGGTGCCGCGGTACCACCTCGCTTGCCTGCTCCGCTGGCCGAGGAGGTCGCGGTGCCGACCGTCTCGAAGCCCGCGGAGCAAACCGCTTCGTTCACGGCTGTGACGGGCCTACCCGTCCGGGTCTAGTGAGGACCTGCCCGAGGACGGGTCCCGTTCTTCCGGAGGCTCGCCGCTGATGACGGCTCGAGCGCCTGTGGCCCCAATGTACGGCGCCCGGCGCGGCCCGCGCCAATCACTTCGCCGGCGGGGT
>NZ_DASUCC010000136.1:0-6768 GCF_035762905.1 Actinophytocola sp. | reverse complement strand
CCCGGCGACGAGGTGATCGTGCCGGCGCCGTACTGGACGACGTACCCCGAAGCCATCCGGCTGGCCGGCGGCGTCCCCGTCGAGGTCCTGGCCGACGAGACGCAGGACTACAAGGTGACGCCCGAGCAGCTCGAGGCCGCGCGCACCGAGCGCACCAAGGTGCTCCTCTTCGTCTCCCCGTCCAACCCCACCGGCGCGGTGTACACCGCGGACGAGATCCGCGCGATCGGGCAGTGGGTCGAGGACCACGGGCTCTGGGTGCTCACCGACGAGATCTACGAGCACCTCGTCTACGACGACGTCGAGACCGGGTCGATGCCGGTGCTGTGCCCGTTCCTCGTCGACAACTGCGTGGTCGTCAACGGCGTCGCCAAGACCTACGCGATGACCGGCTGGCGGGTGGGCTGGATGATCGGCCCTGCGGACGTGACCAAGGCGGCCGCGAACCTCCAGTCGCACCTGACCTCCAACGTGGCCAACGTCAGCCAGCGCGCCGCCCTGGCCGCGGTGTCCGGCCCGCTCGACGCGGTCGCCGAGATGCGCGCCGCGTTCGACCGGCGCCGGCAGACCATCGTCAAACTGCTCGGCGACATCCCGGGCATCGAGGTTCCGGTCCCGCAGGGCGCCTTCTACGCCTATCCGTCGGTGAAGTCGTTGCTGGGTAAGGAGATCCGCGGCCAGCGCACCGACACCAGCGTCGACCTCGCCGCCGTGGTGCTCGAGCACGCCGAGGTCGCCGTCGTCCCCGGCGAAGCCTTCGGCACCCCCGGCTACTTCCGCCTGTCCTACGCCCTCGGCGACGAAGACCTCGCCACCGGCGTCACCCGCATGGCCGACCTCCTGCGCGAAGCCCGCTGAGGTCGGTTCAGGGGCGGAGCAGGGCGGTGGCCTTGCCGAGGACGGCGCGGCCGCCGTGCCGGGCGGTGATGTCGACCCGGACGGTGCCGTCGTCGCGGCGCTCGGCGATCTTGCCGGACAGTTCGACCAGGGCGCCGGCGTCGTCGTTGGGCACCACGACCGGACGGGTGAACCGGACCCCGTACTCGACGACCGCGCCGGGGTCACCGGTCCACTCGGTCAGCAGCCGCGCGCCGAGCGCCATGGTGAGCATCCCGTGCGCGATCACGTCGGGCAGCCCGACCTCGCGGGCCAGCGTCTCGTTCCAGTGGATCGGGTTGAAGTCCAGCGCCGCCCCGGCGTAGCGGACCAGGTCGGCCCGGGTGATCCGGACCTCCAACGGGGGAAGCTGGTCGCCGACCGCCCCGGTCGCGACCGGGCTCTTTCGGCTCGCTCCGCTCACTCGGCCCTCCGGACCACCAGGGAGGCGCGCGCGGTGCACACCGGCTCGCCGTCCTCGGTGGCGATCTCCGCGCGGACGCTCAGAAAGTCGTTGCCCAGCCGGGTGGCCACATCCTCGATGTGGGCGGTCACGGTGAGCCGGTCGCCGGCCCGCACCGGTCGGGTGAAGCGGAAGCTCTGGTCGGCGTGCACCATCCGGCCGAAGTCCAGACCAAGCTCGGGGTCGTGGATGATCGAGTCGATGGCCCGGATGTTCACGATCGTGAGGAACGTGGGCGGGGCCAGCACGTCCTCGTAGCCGGCCGCCTTGGCCGCGTCGACGTCGAGGTGGATCGGGTTGGAGTCCCCGATCGAGTCGGCGAACTCCCTGATCTTCTCCCGGCTGACCTCGTAGACCCAGGTGGGCGGGTAGCTCCGCCCGCTGAACGACTGATCGAGCCCCATCGTCAGGCTGGCGCGGTCAGCGGGTTTCCTTGTGCGCGGTGTGCTTGCCGCAGTTCGGGCAGAACTTCTTGAGGCTCATGCGGTCCGGGTCGTTGCGCCGGTTCTTCTTGGTGATGTAGTTACGGTGCTTGCAGTCCTCGCACGCCATCGTGATCTTCGGTCGCACATCGGTGGCAGCCATGGTCGGACCTCCCTCTCGCTTGCCGTTCGGGTAGCGGTGGCCGGACTTGAACCGGCGACACAGCGATTATGAGCCGCTTGCTCTACCGACTGAGCTACACCGCCTCGACATGATTATGCCGCGGGGCCCGAGCCGAGCACCGCGACAGGATCACCGAGCCCCAATACGGAATCGAACCGTAGACCTTCTCCTTACCATGGAGACGCTCTGCCGACTGAGCTATTGGGGCGCGCTCGCGAGCAGCGCGAGCGTTGACGACTGTACACAAGCGGGTGGGGGTTGGGAAACCGGGTTTGCTACGAGATCAGGGTCAGCACGACCTCGTCACGTAGCCCCTGAGCAGGGGTGGTGCGGGCGGAAAGCCAGGCCTCGAGCCGGCGCTCGGACAGCGGCCGGGAGATCAGGTAGCCCTGGGCGACGTCGCAGCCCATCGCGGCGAGCTGGTCGCGAGCGATGTCCTCCTCGACCCCCTCGGCCACCACGGTCAACCCGAGCGAGTGACCCAGCTCGACGATCGACCGCACCACGGCCAGGTCGCCGAGATCGGAACCCATGCCGAGGACGAAGCTCTTGTCGATCTTGACCTCGTCCACCGGGAGCTGGCGCAGGTAGGCCAGCGACGAGTAGCCGGTGCCGAAGTCGTCGACGGCAAGCACCACGCCCAGCGTGTGCAACCGGCGCAGCACCGGGAGGGCGCGCTGCGGGTCGGCCATCACGCCGGACTCGGTCAGCTCGAGGGTCAGCAGCTCGGCCGGCACCCGGTGCTGCCGCAGGCGCTCGGCGACCCGGTCCGGGAAGTCCTGGTCGGACAGCGACCGCACCGAGATGTTCACCGCCACCGACAGCCGCAGGCCCGCGTCGATCCACTTGCGCGCCCGGACCAGCGCCTGGTCCATCACGAAGTGGGTGAGCGTGTCGACCAGCCCGGCCGCTTCGACCGCCGGCACGAACTCGTCCGGGTCCAGCGGCCCGAACTCCGGATGCCGCCAGCGCACCAGCGCCTCGACCCCGAGCAGCTGCCGGCTGGGCAGCGCCACCTTCGGCTGGTAGTGCACCTTGACCTGACCGGTCTCCAACGCCGCCCGGAACTGGCTGACCAGCTGGAACCGGCGCAGATAGATCTGGCCCATGCTGGGCAGGTAGGCGCGCACCCGCTCGCCGGCGGCCCGCGCCCCGCGCAGCGCCACGTCGGCGCGCTGCAACAGCGTGTCCACGTCCAGCGCGGTGGCCAGGTTGGTGTCGATCTCGGTGCCGCCCGGCCCACCGGCCACCGCGGCCGGCGAGGAGTACCCGGCCACGGAGCCGGCGTCCACGGTGAGCCGGTCCACCGGGTACGGCGCGGACAGCTCGGCGCAGAGCCGTTCCGCGGTGCCGTGCGCCTGTTCGAGGGTGGCGTCGACGAGCAGCGCGGCGAACGCGCCGCCCTCCAGCCGGGCCAGCGGCGCCTCGGGGCCGAGCGCGGCGCGCAGCCGGCGGCCGGCGGTGATCACCATCCGGTCGCTCCAGGCGTAGCCGAGCGCGTCGCTGATCGTGGGCAGCACGTCGAGGTCCAGCCGCAGCACCACGGACCGTGGCCGGTCCCGCAACTGCTGTCCGGCGGCCTGCCGGAACCCCGGACGGTTGAGCAGCCCGGTCAGCGGATCGTGGTACGCGTCGTGTCGCAGCGTCGCCAGCAGCCGGCGGTTGTCGATCGCGGTGGCCAGGTGGCTGGCCATGGTTTCGACCATCCGGAGGTCGGCCTGGCCGAACCCGCGCCACCGGGACAGCTTGTCGTGCACCTCCACCACGCCGAGCAGGTGACTGGCACTGCGCAGCGGCACCACCAGCGCCTCCTCCACCCCGCGCCGGTCCAGCGCCTGGCGGAGCTCCGCGGTGGTGTCGTCGCGGCGCAGGTGGCGCACCTTCGAACCGGGCAGCCGCAGCAGCGGGTCGGCGCGGGCGCCGGTGACCTCGAGCGCGGCGGCCTCGTCCGGCAGCGGATCGCCGGACGTGAACGTCATCATCGGGCCCTGGATCCACAGCTGCAGCCGCATGACCACGCGGGCGGCGCCGAGCTGGTCCTTGATCCGGTGCGCGATCCCCTGCCACTCGGCGTCGTTCACCACTTCGGCGGTGTCCTCGAGGCCGCTGGCCGGGCGGGCCGCGGCCTGGTGTCCGGACCGGGCCACGATCAGGCTGACCTCGGACAGTGCCTCCAGATCACGCTGCTCGCGGACCAGCCCGGAGTAGGCCAGGTACAGCACGGTCAGACCGCCGAGCGCGACCAGGACCAGCGGCCAGCCGGTGTCGATCCGGGTGGCCACCTCGAAGCCGGCCACGCCCACCGAGGCGTTGACCACGCCGATCACCAGGGTGCGGGAGACGAGCCGCAGCGCGGCGCCGACCCGCATCCCGCGGCCGAGCACGTGCATGGCCAGAACGGCGAGCAGGGTGCTGGACAGCGGGGCGGCCAGGGCGCCGGCCAGCACGCCGAGCCAGGCCGGTCCGGAGCCGCCGAGCAGCATGTTGACCAGTGCCGTCACCGAGAACGCGCTGGCGATCTCGATGATGAACACGCCGGTGTTGTAGATCATCCGATCCTGCACCCGGCGGGCCAGATAGGTGCCGACCGCGGCGGCCAGGTGGGCGGCGAGCACCACCTGGAACGGCGCCACGAACAGGCCGATCACCAGCGGGATCTCGGTGAACGAGATGGTCCAGGACACCCCGCCGCGGGCGTCGACGTTCACCGCGAGCAGCTCGGCGAGCAGGAAGCCCACGGCGAGCAACGCGCCGATCCAGAGCCACTTCGGGTCCGGCTCCATCGGCTGCCACCAGGACACCAGCGCGGCGGCGGCCAGGGCGAAGAGCAGCACGACAACGGAGAAGACGGCGAACCGGCGGCGGTAGCGCCCGTCCTCAGCGGTCGTCCGCTGCGGCTCGGCGACGTTGCTCGTGCCAGGCAGTTCCGGCATGAACACCTCCTCGGGCCGCTCCGGTCCGAGCACACTCGACACGCAACGGCGGGCTGCGGATGGCGCCCCCCGGCCGGGCACGTCACGGTCGCGCTACTGTACCCCGCCCGGTCGCCGGTGCCGACTGTTCCGACCGGGTGCGCGACCGCGTCCGAACGGCCCAACGGCGCCCGTCACCTGCGAAGATCCAGTTCCGCGGGCAGGTTCAGGAATTGCCCAACACTTGCCACTTCTGCCCGGAGGGCCGGCAGCGCCCGCCGGGCGATCGTGGTGAACGGCTCGACCGCGACGACCAGCCCGTTGCGCCGGCGCACCTGCCGCCAGGTGCCGACCGCCCGGCCGCCGTCCAGCACCGCCGGCATGATGAACCCGCCTCCGGTCTGAATCCGCCGGTCGAACCGCTCCGGCACGGCGAGCCGGCGCTTGTGATAGCCGAGCAGGTAGGTGTCGAAGTGCCCGAGCAGCCGCACCCCGTTGTGGCCCGGGGCGTCCAGTTCGGTTCCGGCCAGCACGAACGCCGGTTCGCCGCCGGCGCTGACCGGCGCGAGCTCGGCGTCGATGTCGGCGAACGCCTGCCGGCACCGGCCCACCGGCAGCCCGGACCACGAGGCGAGGTCCCCGGCGGTGGCCGGCCCGTATCCGGCCAGGTAGCGCCGGGCCAGCCGGGCCATCGCCGCGTCCTCCGGCAGCACATCGCCCGCCTCCTCGATCCAGTCGCGGACCAGCACGTACGTCGGCTCGTCCGCCGCGGTTTCCGGCCCCCGGCAGATCACCCCGGTCATCGCGGCATAGCCGAGCAGGTGCGCCGGCGCCTGGCTCTTCGGGTCCAGCACCACCCCGTGGTCGGCGATCCGCTCGACCAGCTCGGCCCGCTCGAGTTTCCCGGCTTCGCCGAGCACCGCCCGCACCGCTTCGACACCCCGCGCGCAGGTGTCCTGGTCCAGCCCGAGCGCCCGCCTGCGTCCGGCAAGGCCCTTGGCGAAGTACGGCCCCAACAGCCCGACCAGCCACCCGTGGTCCTCCGCCGCCAGCATGTGCAGGGTGCCCCGCATGGCCCAGGTCCGCACGACCCGCCGCCGCGCCACCGCCTGGTCCACATCGGACGCCGTGAGCCCGATGGTCCGCGCCCGCACCGCCAACCGGCTCGCCCGCACGTCCTGCGCCTGCAACCCCACCACCCGCCGCACAGCATCGAGCACGCTCGTCGCCGGGTCGTCACCAAGACCCTGGGCCCGCACCCGCGCGGCCCGCACCCCACCCGCCGTCAGCGCTCGCACGCCCGCGACGCTAGCCACCCCCACCGACGATCCCGGCTCGAACAATTTCACCCGTTCGAGTGGTCCGCGGCACCGTCCGTCCGCAACACTCAACCCATGAGAAACAAGGTGCTGCTCATCCTCGGCATCATCGCCATCCTCGTCGGCGGCATCTGGACCCTCCAAGGCGCCGGCGTCATCGGCGGCAGCTTCATGAGCGGCTCCCAAACCTGGCTGATCATCGGCCTCATCGTCGCCATCCTCGGCATCATCCTCATCTTCGAAGCCACCCGCGCCCGGCGCCGCCGCACCTGATTCACGAGCCAGGCGGCGTGCCACGGTGACGGAAGACCGTCGTGCGGTGCCACTCGAAGCAGGGTTCGGACCGCGCCGACGAACGAACTCCGGTAGCCGCAACCCTTTCCCACGCCTGCCGCCGCCCCGCCTTCGGCTTCACCCCGTTATCGGCACCATGGATGCGCACGCCGACACGTACTTCAACCTGATCAACGGGCCTGGACCAGACCAATCCGCTACCCGCTTCGGGACTCAGTCCCTTAGGAAACGGTGGAATTGCAGTGATGGTGGCGGGTGAAGGATTCGAACCTCCGAAGCTTTCGCGGCTGATTTACAG
>NZ_DASUCC010000135.1:0-100429 GCF_035762905.1 Actinophytocola sp. | reverse complement strand
CCCCACCCCAGCCGCCTCGGCGAACCCCACATCGCCGAGGCGGCTTCACACTGCCCGGAACACCTCCGGGCTTCGACGCCGTGCGGCCGCCCGAGTGCTCACGGCAGCTGAGCGGCCAGCTCGGCGCGTGACCTGATGCCGAGCTTGGTGTAGACCTTGCGCAGGTGGTACTCGACCGTCTTGGGGCTCAGGAACAGGGCGGCGGCAACCTCCCTGGTGGTCTTTCCCTCGGCGAGCAGGAGGGAGACCTGAAGTTCTTGCGGTGTAAGGGTTTGCACGCCGGTTGGCGCGCTTCGCCGAATCGCCTCACCGGTCGCCTCCAGCTCGATCGCGGCGTGGTCGGCCCACGGGACGGCGCGCAGTTGCTCGAACATCGTGAGCGCGGCGCGCAGCTGCGGCCGGGCCTCCACCCGCCGGCGCGCGCGGCGTAACCGGGCACCGTACGCCAGCTGGGTGCGTGCGGTCTCGAAGCCGTCCAAGGTGTTCGCGTGAAACCCAAGGGCTGCCTCGAAACACGCGTCGATGTCGGCGTCCGGGCTGAGGATGCCCACGGTGCGCTCGGCACGTGCCAGCGCCCATGGTTGGCCCTTCGTCATCGCCGCGGCCCGGTAGGTTCGCGCGATTCGCCAGGCGTCGTCGCGCCTGCCCAACCGGGCCAAGGCATCGGCCAGCTCGGGCGCGGGCGACACGTCCGGATCGGACAGCTCGAGCGCGGCCAGCAGCGGGTCCAGCTCCTCGAGATGCGTCAGCGCGGCGCGCAGGTCGCCGAGCCCCAGTTCCAGCTCCGCCAACGCGAACAGCGACCATATCCGTCCGATGTGGATGTCCCGGGCGCGGCAGATCGGCAACGCCTCGGCGACGAGCGCCCGGCAGTGCTCCGCGCGGCCCAGCCGGGCCTGCAGCCAGGCCAGTCCGGCCAGACACATCGCCAGCTCGGTGTTCTGACCGGTCTCGCGCGCCAGTTGGATGGCCTCGTCGTAGGTCGCCTGGGCACGGACCCACTGGTTCGTGGTGGCCTCGTCCCGCGCGACGTGGAACAACAGGTACGGCAGAGCGCCAACCGCCGCTTCGGCCCGGATCTCCCCGACGATGCGCCGAAGCTCACCGCCGGTGTCCGAGTCGCGCAGGAACAGGGGCGCGACCAGCAACCACGGCACCCGGCGCTGGTCGTCGCGCAGCGGGTCGGCGGCACCAAGGAGCTCAACCCCCTCGCGAATCTGGTTGACGCCGCCGCGGTTGGCCAGGATTCGCGCCACCCCGGCGGCGAGCAGCCCGAGGCCGCGCGCCCGCGGCGTCGTCGTCCTGTCGAGCAGGTCCTCGATCTCGCCGGCCAGTTCGAGCGCGGCCGCGGCGTCGCCGAGGTAGAAGCAGACGCTGACGGCGTCGGCCAGCGGCATGACCCGGGCGTTCGCGTCCGGGGACTGCGCGGCCGCGGCCCGGAAGATGTCGCGGGCCTCGGTCAGCGACCCGGTCCGCGCCGCGATCGCGCCGCGCAGCTCGAGCGCCCGCAGTCGATCTGCCGGTGCGCGCAGGACGCCGGCCTCGTGCAGCAACCCGGTGGCCCGCGGCCCGGAGCCGGCGAGCCAGGCCGACTCGGCGGCCGCAACGGACAGCGTGGCGTGCACCTCGAGGTCGGGGCTCAGCCGCGCGGCCCGTTCGAGTGCGGCCGCCGCGACGTCGTGCGCGCTGCGGTCGTGGGCCCGCGTCGCCGCCCGGGTCAGGAGTTCGGCGACCCGGGCGTCGGGACCCAGCGTCGCCTCCGCCAGGTGCCAGGCCTGCCGGTCCGGCTCGTGTGGACCGAGCGTGTCGGCAACGGCACGGTGGATCGATCGGCGCTGCTCCGGTGTTTCGTCGCCGTACACGGCCGCGCGGACGAGCGGATGGCGGAACTCGATGCGGCCGTCGACGATCTGGATCAGCCCGGCGGCCTCCGCCTCGGTCAGTGCGTCGACGCCGAGGCCGAGGCGCAGGCAAACCTGGGCGACCAACCGCAGGTCGTTGCCAACCACCGCGGCGACGGTCAGCGCGGAGCGGCCGGCCTGGCCGAGCGACCGCGCGCGGGCGGCGAACGCGTTGGCCAGCGTGGCCGGCACCGGCAGCGGCACCTCGGGCGAGGTGTGCTCCACCCGGTCCGCCGCGCCGGCCAGTTCGATCAGCGCGAGCGGGTTCCCCGCGGTCGCCCGGTGCAGCCGGGCGACCAGCTCCGCCGACACCGTGGCCGGGGCATGGCGCGCGACCAACTCGCGCGCGGCGACCAGATCGATTCCGGACAGCGGCAGCTGGGGCAGCACGGCCGGCTCCGGGGTACGGGACGTGGCCAGCAGGACGATCGGATCGGCCATCAGCCGCCGGGCGGCGAAGGTCAGCGCATCCGCCGACGGCCGGTCGAACAGGTGCAGATCGTCGAGCAGGATCGCGACCGGCCGGTCCTCCGCGAACCGGCACAACAGGCTCAGGGTCGCGGCGCCGATGGCGAACCGGTCGCCGGTCGCGCCGGGACGCAGGGCGAGCGCGGCCGACAGCGCCTGCGCCTGGGGTGCCGGGATCTCGTCGATCCGGTCCAGCGCTGGCCGCAGCAGCTGGTGCAACGCGCCGAACGGGATTTCCCGCTCCGGCTCGCTGCCGGCGGCGCGCAGCGACCCCATGCCCGCCATGCACTCGGCCGCGTCGTCCAGCAACGCGGTCTTTCCCACGCCGGGCTCGCCGGTGATGACCAGAACGCCGCTCTGGCCGATCCGCGCACCGGCCACGAGGCGCTCGATCGCCCGCCGCTCGGCGTCCCGTCCCATCAGCACCCCTGGAGTCTAGGAGAGTGAACCCGCTGTTCAGGGCTGTCCAGTTGGGCCACTAGGTGGGGCACCTGATGCGGTCGCCGGCGCCACGCCCCTACGTTTCCGCCGCACACCGAGGAAAGGAACACGATGACGGCAACCCAACCGGCGGTCGAGGTGGACGGCGAGAAGCTCATGCAGTTCGTCTTCCGGGCCGTCGACGAGGCCGGCGCCACCCTGAACGCCGCGCTGGTCGTCATGGGCGACAAGCTCGGCTACTACCGCATCATGGCGTCCGGGGACCCGATCAGCCCGGCTGAGCTGGCCGAGCGCAGCGACACCGCGACGCCGTACGTGCGGGAATGGCTCAACGCCCAGGCGGCAGGCGGTTACGTGACCTACGACCCGGGCACCGGCCGCTACACCCTGCCGCCGGAGCAGGCGGTGGCACTGACCGTGGAGGACAGTCCGGCGTTTCTGCCCGGGTTGTTCCAGATCACGCTGGGCACCGTGCACGACGCCGAACACGTGCTGGCCGCCGCGCGCAGCGGCTCCGGCGTCGGCTGGCACGAGCACCACACCGACGTGCACGTCGGCTGCGAGCGGTTCTTCCGGCCGAGTTACAACGCGAACCTGATCGAGGCATGGCTGCCGGCGCTGGACGGCGTGCTTGCCAAGCTTCGGACCGGGGCCACGGTCGCCGATGTCGGCTGTGGGCACGGCGCGTCGACCATCCTGATGGCCCAGGCGTTTCCGAACTCCTCGTTCGTCGGCTCGGACTACCACCCGGAGTCGATCGAGACCGCGCGGGCCCGGGCGGCGGCCGCGGGTGTCGGCGACCGGATCCGGTTCGAGGTGGCCGCCGCCGACCGGTTCAGCGGGACCGGCTACGACCTGGTGACCATGTTCGACTGTCTGCACGACATGGGCGATCCGGTCGGCGCCGCGAAGCACGTGCGGGACGCGGTGGCCGCCGACGGCACCTGGATGATCGTCGAGCCGATGGCCGGCGACCACGTCGAGGACAACCTCAACCCGGTCGGCCGCGCCTACTACGGCTTCTCCGCGCTGCTGTGCACCCCGTCCTCGCTGTCCCAGGACGTGGGTCTCGCCCTCGGCACCCAGGCCGGCCCGGCCCGGCTGCGCGACGTGGCCACCGCCGGCGGGTTCACCCGGTTCGCCAGGGTGGCGCAGACGCCGTTCAACCAGGTCCTCGAGGTCCGGCCGTAATCTGCGAGGACACTGTGACCGTGACGAGGGAGGAACCGAACCCGGCCCGGGCGGCGAGCTGGACCGGGTTCGCCAAGCGGGCCGGCGTGCGGATCGCGTACAGCGTCTACGACAACCCCGGCCGGCCGACGGTTCTGCTGATGCCGACCTGGTCGATCGTGCCATCCCGGTTCTGGAAGCTGCAGGTGCCGTACCTGGCTCGGCACTTCCGGGTGGTGACCTTCGACGGCCGGGGTTCCGGCGCCTCGGACCGGCCGCCCGGCGCGGCGTCCTATGTGGACTCCGAGTACGCGCAGGATGCGTTGGCGGTCATGGACATCACCGCCACCGACCGCGCCGTGCTGGTCTCGTTGTCCTGCGGGGCGGCCTGGTCGGTGCACGTGGCCGCCGGCCATCCGGAGCGGGTCACCGGGCTGGTGGCGATCGCGCCGTCCTGCGGGTTCCAACTCGCCCAGCCGGCCCGCGAGCAGTACGGCTGGGACACTCCGCTGGACACCACCGAGGGCTGGGCGAAGTACAACAGGCACTACTGGCTCGGTGGCGGGTACAGCGATTTCGTCGGGTGGTTCTTCCACACGATGTACCCCGAACCGCACTCCACCAAGCAGATCGAGGACGCCGTGCGGTGGGGGCACGAGCTCGAGCCGCAGACGCTGGCCGACACCACGGCCGGGCGGCTCGGCTGCGACGGCGCCGTCTGCGTGTCGGTCGAGGAACTGTGCCCGCGGGTCCGGTGCCCGGTGCTGGTGATCCACGGCACCGACGACCGGGTCCGCGGACCCAAGGTCGGACAACGCCTCGCCGAGCTGACCGGCGGCTCGCTGGTGCTGCTCGAGGGGGCCGGGCACGGGCCGCCTGCGCGCGAACCGGTGCGGGTCAACCTGCTGATCAAGGAGTTCGTCGACCGAGTGCATCCCACGGCGAGGAGGTCGACCTGGGCGCGGCAGGTGAGCCGGCCGCCGCGGGCGCTGTACCTCAGCTCGCCGATCGGCCTCGGGCACGCCCGGCGGGATCTGGCCATCGCCACCGAGTTGCGCAAGCTGCGGCCGGAGCTGGAGATCGACTGGCTGGCCCAGCACCCGGTCACCGCGCTGCTTGATCCGGTCCGGGAGCGAATCCATCCGGCGTCGGCCGCCCTGGCCAACGAGTCGTCCCATATGGAGGACGAGGCAGGCGAGCACGACCTGCACGCGTTTGCGGCGATCCGGCGGATGGACCAGATCCTGGTCAACAACTTCATGGTGTTCAACGACGTCATCGAAACCGAGCGGTACGACCTGGTGATCGGCGACGAGGCCTGGGACGTCGACTACTTCCTGCACGAGAACCCCGAGCTGAAGCGGTTCGCATTCGCCTGGCTGACCGACTTCGTCGGCTGGCTGCCGATGCCCGACGGCGGTGCCCGCGAGGAGCGCCTGACCGCCGACTACAACGCCGAGATGATCGAGCATCGGGCCCGCCTGCGCCGGGTCCGCGACCGGTCCGTCTTCGTGGGCAACCCCGACGACGTCGTCGACCTGCCGTTCGGGCCGGGCCTGCCCGCCATTCGCGACTGGACCGAGCAGAACTTCGATTTCGCCGGCTACGTAACCGGATTCGACCCACCGAGCGAGGCCGAGCGCGCCACCCTGCGCCGCAGGCTCGGTATCCGCCCGGACGATCTGCTCTGCGTGGTCACCGTCGGCGGCTCCGCGGTCGGAGCGCCGCTGCTCAGGGCAATCCTCGACGCGACCCCCGCAGCGCGCCGACTGGTGCCCGGGCTGAAGTTCCTCGTGGTCACCGGGCCCCGGATCGACCCGGCTTCGCTGCCCCGGCGCCAGGGCGTGTCGATCCGCGGCTACCTTGCGGACCTGCACCGCCACCTCGCCGCCTGCGATCTGGCCGTCGTGCAGGGCGGGCTCACCACCTGCATGGAGCTCACCGCGAGCCGCCGGCCGTTCATCTACGTGCCGCTGCGCCACCATTTCGAGCAGAACTTCCACGTCCGCCACCGTCTCGACCGCTACCGAGCCGGCCGCCGGATGACCTACGACGAGATCATCGAGCCGGACGCCCTTGCCGCCGCGATCGCCGAAGAACTGCACCGCCCCATCGACTACCACCCCGTCGAAACCACCGGCGCCACCCGCGCCGCCACCCTGCTCGCCGACCTGCTCTGACCCGGCCCCGGCTGACCGGCACCGACCGGATGAGCCGGTCCAGGAACTCCGGGTAGGTCAGCCCGTCGGCGGCGAACATCTTGGGCACCTGGGACTCGGCGGTCATCCCCGGCATCGTGTTGACCTCGTTGAGCACCAGCCCGTCCGGGGTCAGGAAGAAGTCGATCCTCGCGATGCCGCGGCAGCCGAGCGCGTCGTACACCCGCAGGGCCGAGTCGGTCAGCGTTGCGGCCTCGGTTTCGGACAGCTCCGCCGGGATCACGAAGGTGGCGCTTCCGTCGTACTTGGTCGCGGTGTCGAACAGGCCGCCGTCGACGCGGATTTCCAGCGGCGGCCCCACCCGGCGCCCGCCGTCCGGGTCGTCGAGCACCGCGACGTCGATCTCCCGGCCGACCACCACCTGCTCCAGCAGCACCCGGTCGTCAAGGACCAGCGCCGCCCGCAGTGCCGGTTGGAGCTCCTCCTTGCTGCCGACCAGGCGCACTCCGAAGCTCGACCCCGCGGCGGCCGGCTTGACCACCACCGGCCCGTCGAAGACCACGGTCGGCAGGTCGGCCCCGGTGACCAGCCTGCCCGGCGCGGTGCGCACCCCGACGGCCTCGGCCACCAGCTTGGTAGCCCACTTGTCCATCGCGAGAGCACCGGCGCGCACCGGCGCCCCGACGCACGGGATGCCCGCCAGCTCGCACAATGCCGCGAGGGTCCCGTCCTCACCTCGGGGGCCGTGCACCAGAGGCAGCACCAGGTCGCACTCGGCCAGCACCGCGAGCGCGGCAGCGAGGCTGTCGGTCGTCGTTGAGCCGAGCGGCCGCTCGTCCGGGCCCAGCCACCTGCCGTCGCGGCGGATGGTCAACGCCACCGCCTCGTACCGGGCCGGGTCGAGCGCGGCGCGTACCGAGGCCGCGGAGGCGAGCGAGACGTCGTGCTCACAGTTCTGCCCGCCGCCGATCACGGCCACCCGGAGTCGCCCACTCACCGGACGCTCCGCCGCACGCGGGGACCGATCCGAGTCACGATCTCGTGCGGGATGGTGCCCGCCCAGCCCGCCCAGTCGTCGACGGTCGGCTCACCGCCGTCACCCGGACCGAACACCACCGCGGCGGTGCCCGGATCGACCGGCTCGTCCCCCAGGTCCACCACGGCCTGGTCCATCGAGATCACCCCGACGACCGGGCGACGCCGACCGGCCACCATGACCTCCGCCCGGCCGGACGCGGCGCGCGGCAGGCCATCGGCGTAGCCGATCGGCAGCAACCCCAGGTTGGTCGCACGGTCGGTCACGTGGGTGTGCCCATACCCGATCCCGACCCCGGCGGACACCCGTCGCACCTGGACGATGGGCGCCGTGAGCCGCAGTGCGGACCGCAGGCGCGTGCTGCCGGACGGATCGATGCCCACCAGTCCGACGCCGATCCGGACCAGGTCCAGGTGCGTGCCGGGGTCGGTCAGCGTGGCGGCGGTGGCGGCCAGGTGGCGCACCGAGGGGCGCAGCCCGGCCCGCCTGGCCAGTTCGACCCCACGCAGCAACGCGTGCCGTCCCATCGTGTTCGCCGGGTGCCCCGGATCGTGGGCCATGGCCAGGTGTCCCATCACACCCACGACCGTGACCCGCCCGGCGGCCTCGGCTCGCCGGGCGGCGGCCATGAGTTCGAGCCATTCGTCCGGGGCGGCGCCGTCGCGGGCCATCCCCGTGTCGAGCTGAAGGTGGATCCGGACCAGGTGCCCGGCTTCGACGACGGCCGCGAGATGGCGAACGCTCGGCACGGCCAGATCGACCCGATGCCGGCAGGCGGTCTCCACGTCGCCATCCACCGGGTTCAGCCAGCTCAACACCGGCGCGCCCAGGCCCGCGGCGCGCACGGCGACGGCCTCCGCGATCGACGTGACCCCGAGCCACGTCGCGCCGTTGTCGAGCGCGGTCCTGGCCACGTCGGCCAGTCCGTGCCCGAACCCGTCGGCCTTCACCACCGCCATCAGCTCCCCGCGCGTGGCCTTGGCGAACCGGCGGGTGTTGGCGGCGACGGCGGACAGGTCGATCGCCAAGGTCGCCTCGTGGACCGGGGCGCACGCCCGCCTGATGCCGGTCACCGGCGCGGTCACGCCGACACCCGTGCTTGCGGCACGAGGGCGGCACCGATCAGCGGAGCACGTCTTCGCATGGGCCTCACCGTGCTCGGTCGATGTCCGCGTGGCGCGATGATCGTGTGACAGTTCCGCGACAACGACCACCAGGCCGGCCGCGTGTGGCGGACCTCACCGTCGGCACAGAACTGTCACACGCTGTCGAGAACCGGTCATCGAAGCCCGACACCGTCGGCACCCACGACACCGAACCTCGACGGCATGAGCGAATCGACCTCGGCCATCATCGCGCCGCCCCGGGCGGTCCCGGACGGGTATCGGGACCGGCTCCTGCACGCGGCCACGTTCGTCCTTGCCGTGCTGTTGTTTCCGGTCGCCGCGCTCCGCGCGCCCGGACGCGCCAGGTACCTGGCCTGTCAGTGGGCCCTCGGCCTGCGGTTCCCCCGGGAGAACCTCGATGGGCTCACGCCCGGAACTCGGGCGGCCTTCACCGCCGCCCGCACGGTGGCGTTCTGGCGCGACGGCCAGCTGATCGGCGTCACCTCAGGACACCGCGACGCCGGCGAGCAATTCCGGCTGTACTCCGCGGAAATCCGGCACACCGGCTCCGTATCGGCGGCGCGCAGACGCGTCCTGCCGCCGGAAGAATCCAGCCACGTCCGGGGAACAGCGCTGGACATCCGGCCGTACGCCGGAGCGCGATGGCTGGAACGGCACGGCGCGAACCACGATCTCCATCGGACATACGACAACGAATGGTGGCACTTCGAGTACATCCCGGACAGCGGCGGACGGCCGCCGCTCCGCCGAGCCCACCCCGGCGCGGCACCGGCACATCATTCGACCCACGGTGCCGGTAGCTGACAAACGGGCCGAAACCAGGCGGTTCGCGCAGGTCAGGACCCGTACCGAAGTCGGCTTACACTCGGTCTCATGGGCAATCGGCGCAATCGGTTTCGGCCGGACATCGCCGGAGTAAGGAGACATACCGGTGTCCCACCTGCTGTTGGTCGAGGACGACGCCGTGCTGGCCGAGGTGCTGTCCCGCGCACTGCGTGATCTCGGGCACTCCGTCACCGTGACCGGCGACGGTGAGCAGGCCCTGACATCGTTGTACGACCACGGAATCGCCGCGGACCTCGTGCTCCTCGATGTGATGTTGCCCGGCATCGACGGTTTCGAGGTGTGCCGCCGGATCCGCGCCCGCGACACCACCCCGGTGATCCTGCTCACGGCGCGCGGCGATCCGATCGACGTGGTCGCCGGGCTGGAGGGCGGCGCAGACGACTACGTGGTCAAGCCGGTCCAGCCTCGGGTCCTGGACGCCCGGGTGAAGACCGTCCTGCGCCGGGCCCTGCCCGCTACGCCGGCCGAGCTTTCCTCGCCGGTGCTCACCATCGGCGATCTCGGCGTCGACCGTGCGGCCTGCGTGGTGACCAATCGGGGAACGGAGGTACACCTCACACCGACGGAGTTGCGGCTGCTGTTCGAGTTCACCGATCACCTCGGCCAGGTGCTGAGCCGTCGGACGCTGCTGCAGCGGGTGTGGGACTACGGCTACAGCGGCGACTCCCGGCTGGTGGACGCCGCCGTGGCCAGGCTGCGGGCGAAGATCGAACCGGACCCGGCCAACCCGGCCTTGCTGCGCACCGTGCGGGGACTCGGCTACCGGATGGTCAAACCGTGAGGTGGCGCTTCGGCCTGAGCACCAAGATCGCCATCACGGTCGTCCTGGTCACCGTCGGCGCGTCGGCCGTGCTGGCTGTCGTGGTCTACTTCCTGCAGGCCAACTCGGCCAGGGACCGGTTCGTCACCTCGGCGACCCTCGGGTTCCGGTCCGATGCCCGGCAGGCCGCCCAGTACCCCACGTTGGACCAGGGCCCCCCGGGACCGCCCATGTTGGACCAGGCCTCCCCGGGGCCGCCTACCGAGGTCAGGTCCACGGCGAGCTACATGAGGGGACGGCTCGGCATCACCTGGGCACTGGTCGACCTCAGCCAAGGCGCATCCGTTCTGCGAGACGGCAGGTACGTCCCGGTCGCCGGCAACACCGGCTCGCGCGTCGGCCAACTCCCGGCCGATCGGATCGAGCAGGCGAACAGCGCGAACGGCCGAGCGATCACCTACAGCTACGAAGGAGACGACGGCTCCTACCTCGTGGTGGCCGGGACGATCACCCCCAACATCGTGCTTGCGGAGTTCTACAGCACCGGTGCACTGGACCGCGAGGTCGCCAACCTCCGCACCCAGCTCGCCGTGGCCACCCTCGTGGTCGCTTCCATCGCAGCCGCGATCGCGCTGCTGGCCGCCCGGCGCATCCAGCGCCCGATCCGGACCGCGGCCTCGGCTGCCAGGGCGCTCGGCACGGGCGCACTCGACACCAGACTGCCGGTGCACGGCCAGGACGAAGTCGCCGAACTCGCCAGTTCCTTCAACACCATGGCCGGCCGGCTGGGCGAGTCCATCGCCGAACTTCGCCGCAAAGACGCCCAGCAGCGCCGTTTCGTCGCCGACGTCGCCCATGATCTGCGCACGCCGCTGGCCTCGCTCGTCGCGCTCACCGACAGCCTCGACAGCCCCGACCACCATGATCGGACCCGTTCGGTCGAGTTGCTCGGCACCCAGGTCCGCAGGCTCAGCATCCTGGTCGAGGACCTGCTCGAGATCTCCCGCATCGACGCGGGGGTGGCTGAGTTCCGGCCCGAACCCATCGATCTCGCGGAACTGGTGACCGATGCCGCCGGATTGGTCTCGACCAGCGCCGAGGTCACCCTCGCTTCCGCCGGCGAGACGACGATGCAGGGAGATGCCCGCCGGGTGCACACCATCGTGCGCAACCTGCTCGTCAACGCCGAACACCACGGCGCCCCACCGGTATCCGTGGCCATCGACGGCACCGTCCCCTGGAAGGTGACGGTGACCGTCACCGATTCCGGACCGGGCGTCCCAGCCGATCTCGCCTCCGTGATCTTCGACCGGTTCGTCCGGGGTGACCACGCCCGGGCCTACACCGAAGGCAGCGGCCTCGGTCTGGCGATCGCAGAGGAAAACGCGACGATGCACGGCGGCTGGATCACCGTGCACAACGCAGAAGGCGCAGGAGCGGCCTTCACCCTGACTCTCCCCCGCACGATCCCGGCACCAGGACGGGACGACAATCAGCCACAGGCCTGACGATCTCCAACTCGGCGGGTCCGGTCGGACAGCTCGGGGCCACAACGCCGACCCGCCAACACACCGACACCCGCGCCGGCACGGAACTATCCTGGTTGGACACCCTGAAAGGTCGCATACAGGTCACCACCTACCCGACGAACGGCGGATGGCTCAGCATCAACCCTCTCCGCCCCGACCACCTCCGCACCGCCATAACCGAACTGGTGGAACTCATCCGAACCGCACATACCGGCTGAGCACCGTGCACCGATCGCCCACTCAACGGCGACCAAGACGTGAGGCCACTCGGGGACGAACCCGTCCCTGTCATCGCCGGGATTCTCAGGTTTCTCAGACAGCCGCGGCTATTGTGCCGGCATGGCATCGGAGGTGGACCGGCTGGCAGCCGGAAAGTACGTGTTGGTCACGACATTCCGTAGGAACGGCACGCCGGTGGCGACGCCGGTGTGGGTGGTCAGGGACGGCGACGAGTTGGTCATCTGGACCGAGAAGAACACCGGAAAGGCCAAACGGATTCGGAACAACGGCGAGGTCGAACTTGCCGCTTGTGACCTGCGCGGGCGGCCGAGCGGGCCTGCGGTGAAGGGGCGGGCACGGGTGTTGGACACGACGGGGGCGGCGAAGGCGCGCCGGTTGATCAAGTCGAAATTCCCGGTGACCGGCCGGATCATGATTGCCGTTGGAAGGATTCGGCACGGCGCGGACAGCGACGTGGGAATCGCGATCAGCGTGACCTGAATCGAAGTCTCGACCTCCTTCGCGATGTGTGACATGTGCTCTTGAACCAGTCCGGTTATGAGAAGGCGGCCACGGCGTAGGTCATGCGACCGTTGCGGATATTCGGCGTCCACCGTGATCACGTTGCGCCGATCTTGTCGGTGGGTCTTCGACGATGCGATGAGCAGCTGGGCCAGGGATTACGATCATCCACTATGGACCAGCAGCATGCTCGGCGCCGACCTAGCCTGTTCAACGCGCCCCGGTGGCCTGGCCGGGTGCCGATGTTCCGGCGACAGTTGATCGGCGTGTGCGGTAGGAGGCGATCATGAGTGTAGGCGCGACCCGGGAAGGGTCGAGCTTCACCGATCTTGCCCTGCGGCCTGAGCTGCTGCGGGCCTTGGCCGGTCTCGGCTATGAGGAGCCGACGCCGATCCAGCGGGAGGCGATCCCGCCCCTGCTGGCCGGGCGGGACGTGCTCGGCCAGGCGGCGACCGGGACGGGGAAGACGGCCGCGTTCGCGCTGCCGGTGCTGCAGTTGTTGGCCGAGGTCGGGCAGGGTACCGGGCCGGTGGCCTTGGTGCTGGTGCCGACCCGTGAGCTGGCCGTGCAGGTCGCGCAGGCGTTTCACCGGTACGGGCGGGAGTTCGGGGTGCGGGTCCTGCCGATCTACGGTGGGCAGCCGATCGGGCGTCAGTTGCAGGTGCTTCAGCGTGGGGTCGATGTCGTGGTCGCCACGCCAGGGCGCGCGCTCGACCACCTCAACCGGGGGACACTCGCTCTCGGCGCGGTGCGGACGGTCGTGCTGGACGAGGCGGACGAGATGCTCGACCTGGGGTTCGTCGAAGACATCGAGGAGATCCTCGACCAGACCCCGCGGGAACGGCAGACCGTGCTGTTCTCGGCGACCATGCCGGCGCGGGTCGATGGGATCGCTCGGCGCCATCTTCGTGACCCGATCCGGATCGAGATGGGTCGGGCCGCACCGGCAGGAGATGAGGGCCCGCTGGTTCGGCAGAGCGCCTATGTGGTCGCCCGCGCGCACAAGCCCGCGGCGCTGGGACGGGTCCTCGACGTCGAGTCACCCACGGCCGCGATCGTCTTCTGCCGAACCCGGGAGGAGGTCGATCAGATCACCGAGACGTTGACCGGCCGGGGTTACCGCGCCGAAGCGCTGCACGGAGGGATGAGCCAGGAGCAACGTGATCGGGTGATGGAACGGCTGCGCGGTGGCACCGTGGACCTGCTCATCGCGACCGACGTGGCCGCCCGAGGACTCGACGTCGAACAGCTCACCCACATCATCAACTACAACGTTCCCGCGGCACCCGAGGCCTACGTGCATCGCATCGGTCGGGTCGGCCGGGCCGGGCGACAGGGTGTTGCGATCACGCTGGCCGAACCGCGCGAGCACCGGATGCTCAAGGCGATCGAGCGGATGACCAAGCACCGGATCGCGGTCGAGAAGGTGCCGACGACCGCCGATCTGCGGGCGCGGCGCCTGGAGCTGACCCGGGCCGCGCTGCGGGAAAGCCTCCTCGCCGACGACCTGGAACGTTTCAGGGTCGTGGTGGAGACGTTGTCCGACGAGTTCGACGTGATGGACGTGGCACTCGCGGCGGTGAAGCTGGCGCACGAGGCCACCGGGGTGACCACCGACGACGAGGACATCCCCGAGATCGCCGAGACGACGCACCCCAGATCGCAGCGCCGCACCACGGGTGGGCGCGGCCGTGGACCGGGCGGCGACGTGACGCGGCTCTTTCTCAATGTCGGTCGCAGCGCCGGGATCCGCCCCCAGGACCTGGTCGGCGCGATAGCCGGCGAGTCCACCCTGCGCGGCCGCGACATCGGTGGGATCGAGATCGCCGATCGCTTCTCCCTCGTGGAGGTGCCCGCGGCCGCCGCCGACGAGGTGATCGCGGCGCTGCGGCGCAGCACCATCAAGGGACGCAAGGTAACCGTCCGGCGCGAGCGCGACAAGCCGAACCGGACCACCGGCAAGCGCCGTTGACGGTGCCGATCCGGCCCGTCGACGATCGCGGCCCGCCCGCACCGGCAGCCGGGGTGACCCGAGGCACAGTGCCGGTCACCGGCGTGAGCCCCGGCGAAATGGGAGGATGCGAAGGACGTGATCCGTGCGAAACGGATGATCCTGTCGAATTGAGGCGCAGTGGAGCTTGTTTATCCGCCGGTGATCCTGGCTTGCAAGGCCATGTTCCGGGTGCTGGACCTGAAACTGGAAGTGCGCGGCAGCGAGCACATCCCAACGGCCGGTGGGGCGGTGCTGGCCTGCACCCACGTCAGCTACCTGGACTTCATCTTCTGCGGGCTGGCGGGGTTGCCGGCCAAGCGCAAGACCCGATTCATGGCCAAGCAGCAGATCTTCGCCAACCGGATCGGCGGCCCGCTGATGCGCGGCATGCATCACATCTCGGTGGACCGCTCCGCCGGTCAGGCCTCCTACCAGGAGGCGGTGGCGGCGTTGCGGGCCGGCGAGGTGGTCGGCGTGTTCCCCGAGGCCACCATCAGCCGGTCCTTCACCGTGAAGCCGATCAAGACCGGCGCGGTGCGGATGGCGGCCGAGGCCGGCGTGCCGGTCCTGCCCGTGACGGTATGGGGCAGCCAGCGGCTGTGGACCAAGGGCCGGCCGAAAAACCTCACCCAGCGCCACGTGCCGATCCTGATCAGGGTCGGCGAACCGTTCCAGCCCGTCCCGGGCGACGACCCGGAGGTGCTCACCAAGGACCTGCGAACCAGGATGACCGCTCTCCTCGACGCCGCCCAGCGCGACTACCCCGACGCCCCGAAGCCCGGTGCGGATCCCTGGTGGCTGCCCACCCACCTCGGCGGCACCGCCCCCACCCCAGAACAGGCCGCCGCCATGGACGCCCGTTAACCTCAGCAAGCCGTACCGTGCGGGATCTGGCTCGACGGAAGAAAGACCCTGATGTCCGAGCATGTGATCGAGGACCTGGTCGCGGACTCGGTGCGGGTCCTGGACGGCCACCCCGAGACGGGCGACCCGCGCGTCCGGGACTGGTTCGCGGTGTTGTACGGCTTCGAGAGCGGTTTCGACTGCTCGTTCACGCGGTTTCGCGTGCTGGACTTCCCCAGCGCCGCGGGTACACGTACCGGTTCCCGGTCGACCGGCACCCCGACTACGCCGAGCGGTCCGCCTACTTCGACGCATTGACGGAGTTCACCGCCCTGCGGACGATGACGATGACGACTTCGACGGCGACGACTCCTGGCTCGAGGACGGCTACGTCGAACCGCCGTTGCTGTACTGCGACGCCGGCACCGCGCTGTGGCGGCGCATGGTCGCCCTCGGTGAACTCCACGGTCCCGACGCCGCCCCGCTGCGCCGCACCCGGTTGATCGACGTGGTCCGCGAGGTCGCCGTCGCCGCCGAGCAGGAGCGGGACCACGAACTCATCGGCCTGTGGTACGGGTTCGGCTGCGAAACCCTGCTCGGCGGCCCCGCAGGCTGCCCCTTCGACGTCGACGAACTCGCCGAAATGCCTGCTGTGCGGGACCTGCGGTCCATCGTCCGCCGCACCGACGCCCTGCCCATCGCACGACGGTCGCCCTACGCGGTTCCCGTGGAGTCCGCCGACCGCCACGACCTCGAAACCTGGTGGTGGCAGCTGTAGGTCCCGGCAACAGCGGCGGCGAGGCTGACGATGTGCTTGGCGACCGGCTCCTCGTGATCACCACCCGCTAGCGTGCCGGCTGTGATAGTTGCGGGGAGCTGGCGCAACACCCGTCGCCAAGCCGGGCCTGGTCGAGGAGTTCTGGTTCTGGTTGAATCCGCACCTGTGGCCGGCCGGGCCACGGATCCTGCCGCCCGGCCGGGGTCTGGGGAAAGGATCACGTAAGCCGTCGTATCGGCCGTCCGCTCGGGACCGGCTGGATGACGCATTTTTCAGCAGATGTCGACGGAGCACTTGGAGGTGCAACGATGGACACGTCCGCGTATGTGAACGCTGTAGTCGAACAGACGCGCACGTTCGGCGATTGGGTGCACGGCAGGGATTCGACGGTCCCGGTGCCGACCTGTCCGAAGTGGACATTGGCTGACCTCGTCGACCATGTCGGCGCGACACAGCGAATGGTGGCGATGCTCGTGGGCGAGCGGATGACCGAGCCGAGCAAGGCGTTCGCCGGCTACGTTCCGGCCCCGACCGATTCGGACCAGTGGCGCGCCTGGCTGACCGACACCGCGGCCGAGGCGAAGCAGGCGTTCGAATCGGCCGCCGACGACACGCCGGTGTGGGATCCGTCCGGCGGCGAAGCGGGCGTGCCGTTCTGGTCACGCCGGCTGTTCGGCGAGGTTTGCGTGCATCGCGCGGACGCGGCCGCGGCGCTCGGCATCCGGTACGAACTGGCGCCGGAGCCTGCCGTCGCGGCCGTCGATGACTGGCTGGAGACGATGACTTCCCCCGGCTACTGGGAGAACCAGGCGGGCTTCGCCGATGCGATGCGCGGCACCGGCCAGACCCTGCACTTCCACGCGACCGACGCGCCCGGGGAGTGGCTGGCCCGCCGGGAACCGGACATGATCGTCCTGGAACGTACGCACACCAAGGCGGACGTCGCGGTACGCGGCCCGGCCGCCGAACTACTGCTCGTGATCAGCAGGCGTCGCCCGCTGGATGCGGCTACCGCGCTGGAACTGCACGGGGATCGGGCACTGCTCGACCACTGGATCGAACACATGGACTGGGTCACCGACGCCTGACCCGAAGGCTTGCCTACGTTGGTGAGTCGAGGCGGAGTACCCGCAGCTGGAGCATCGTGGCGAACCGCTGGTCCGGGTCGCCGAGGTCGCATTGGCCGACCTCGGCGACCCGCCGCAGCCGGTAGCGGAACGTGTTCTGGTGGACGAAGACCGAGTCGGCGGCCGCGACGACGTCACCGAAGGCGTCGAGCCAGGCGCGAAGCGTCTCGACCAGTTTGCTGTCGTGCCGGCGGTCGTAGTCGATCAGCCTCGCCAGCGCTCCCGTCGGCACGTCGCCTCGGGCGGCGGCGATGTCCCGCAGTTCCAGGATCAGCGCCTCGCCCTGCAGTTCGTCGAGGCGGCCGATCCGCCGGTGGACACTTCCCTCGCGCAGTACCCGCAGAATCCGGTCGACGCAGGACCGGCTGTGGGCCACGGCGGACAGGTCGGGCGCGGCCGGTCCCACCGCGGCGACCGCGGGCAGGCGGTCGCCGACGCGGTCCAGGAAGTCCTGCAGGGCCCGCACCGCGCGGGTCTCGGCCTTGTCCCCCGTGCCGGTGGCAGGCACCAGGCCGTAGGTGACCGCACCGATCGCCGCCGCGGCCGAGCGCGGGTGGATGGCGGACAGGTGCATGGCGAAGGCGTCGCCGAGACGCTGCCGTTCCGCGGCCGCGGTCACGCCGTCGGAATCGCCGTCGGGAACGTCGCGGCGGCGAGCGCGTTCGTCGAGGACGACACCCAGCACCAGCAGCGGACGGTTCGCCAGCCCCAACCGCTCCAGCGCCTCACTCGCACCCGCACCGCCGTCCAGCGCCGAGCTCACCAGGTCGGTCCGTACCCGGCGCTGCACGTCGGCGCCGGCGCGGACGCGAAGCAGGTGCAGGGCGACCAGCTTGGCCGACTCGCGCAGGGCCTCGTGGCGCTCGTCGGACAGGCGCCCCGGCACCGCCGCCCAGATCGAGCCGAGCACCTCGTCGCCCGCGCGCACGGCGATGGCGACGCGCGGCAGCGCGAAGCCGCCCTTCCCGTCCGGGATGTCGTCGATGTAGACGGGCCGGTCGCTGCGGTGCAGGTCCCGAAAGACCCCGCGCTCGCGGAGGATCCGGGACAGGCGTTCCGGCACCTGCCGGCCCAGGATGGTCTCGACCCGTGGCGCGTCCGCCTCGTCCTGGCGACTGGAGAAGGCGAGCACCCGGGAGTTGCGGTCCTCGATGGTGATCGGCGCGTCGAGCAGCGACGCGACCGCGTTGGCGACCGCGAACAGGTCACCCGACGGCAGACCGCCGAGCGACTCCGCCTGGTCCACGCCGATGTCACCCTCGGCGAGCAGGGAGCGGAGCAGCTCGCTGAGGTGGCCCCAGGGCGCGCCCCGGCTCAGCCCGAGCACGGCAACGGCCGCCTCGTCGGACGCCGCCCGCACCTCGTCGGTGAGCGGGACCGGCGCCCGCAGCACCAGCGCCGCCGCCCGCGCCCGACCGAGCGCGCGCAGGAGCGCGGCGACCTCGCCGGGGGCGTCGACCCCGACCCCGAGCACCAGCGCGTGGGGTGGCAGCACCGGCTGGTCCAGCGGGTCGTGGATGACGACGCCGCCGATGTCCCCGGCCCGGTCGGGAACGCCGTGGGCGAGGTCGAGCAGGGTGGTGCCCAGGTCGTCGAGGACCCGGCCGAGGCTCGCCCGGGGGCGCGCGGTGTGCTGCACGGCCTTACCGTAGCGGCGGTCTGCCGGTCCGATCCCACCAAGTCCGGCCACGATCTTCGTCGGATCCGACAACCTCAGCGGGTCAGCCACTCCGTGGCGGTGGTGACCTCGGCCAGCCGGTCCGGCAGCGGCAGCACGCCGAGACCGGGGCCGTCCGGGACGTCGATGTGGCCGCCGTCGAGGACGAACGGCTCGGTGAGGTCCTGCGCGTAGTACCGCCCGGATGCCGAGGTGTCGCCGGGGAGCGTGAACCCGGGCAGCGCGGCGAGAGCGAGATTGGCGGCCCGGCCGAGGCCGGTCTCCAACATCCCACCGCACCACACCGGCACGCCGTGGGCCGCGCACACGTCGTGGATGCGGCGCGCCTCGAGGTACCCGCCGACCCGGCCGGGTTTGATGTTCACCACCCGGCAGGCGCCCAGCCGGATCGCGGCCGCGGCGTCGCGCGCCGAGGTGATGGACTCGTCAAGGCAGACCGGCGTCCGGAGCTGCCGGGCCAGCTCCACGTGGCCGAGCACGTCCTCCTCGTCGAGGGGTTGCTCGATCAGCAGGAGATCGAAGTCGTCCAGCCGGGCCAGGTGCCGGGCGTCGGCCAGGGTGTAGGCGGTGTTCGCGTCCACCTGGAGCAGCACGTCCTCGCCGTACCGCTCGCGGACCGCCCGCACCGGCTCGACGTCCCAGCCCGGCTCGATCTTCAATTTGATCCGGACGTAGCCCTGCGCCAGGTAGCCGCCGACGGCGTCGAGCAGTTCCGGGACGGTGGACATGATGCCGACCGAGACTCCACACGGGACGCGGTCGCGCACGGCGCCGAGCTCGCGGCCGAACGAGCGGCCCTCGGCGCGCAGCTCCGCGTCGAGCACCGCCATCTCCAGCGCCGCCTTCGCCATCCGGTGGCCCTTGAACGGCGCGAGCACACCCGCGACCGCGTGCGCCCCGGCCGGACCGGCCGCCATCAGTGCGGGGACGAGGAACCGGCGCAGCACGTCCGCGGCCGCGTCGGCGTACTCCGAGGAGTACAGCGGGCCGCTCATCGCCACGCACTCGCCCCAGCCCTCGGCGCCACCGTCCGTCACCACCCGTACGAGCAGGACGTCGCGCGTGGTCTCGGTGCCGAAGGAGGTGCGGAACGGCGCGACCAGCGGCATGGTGACGCGGCGCAGCTCGACCCCGGTCAGCTTCACGGTTGCCCCTTCACGGTTGACGCCGCACGACGTACCAGCCCGCCCGGTCGAACCCGTCGATCACACCGCCGCGACCCACCAGGCCGGTGAGCGCGTCCCGCACGGCGACGCGCCAGCGTTGAGCCAGCACCGGGTCGGCCGCGCGGAGACCCGCGATGTCGCGGGGCACGGCGACGAGCGAGGTAGACCCGTCGAGCCGGCCGGGCACCGGGCTGCCGTCCCCGGCGATGTTCAGGGCCACGACCGCCCCCGCCGCGACCTCGTCCGCCGCGACGGCGCCGACGCCGCCGCCCGTACTGGCCAGTGCCACCGCGCGGTCGCGCAGGCGCCAGCGCACCAGGAGCCGGTCGGAGTCCTGGTCGCCGTTGATGGCGTCGATCATCGGGCCGTAGAAGTTCGTGAGGTACTCGGCCGGTCGCGCCGCCAGCTTCACCAGGTTGAAGTAGGCGTTGCGGGACACAAGCGGGTCGAAGGTCCAGGCGACCTCGGAGACGCCGCGCGCCAGCGCCCACGAGCGTTGGTGCAGTTTGAGGGCGAACCCGACGCCGCCACCGGTGGTGGTCGCCGAGACACCGGAGATGTGGCTGTGCAACGCGTCCCCGGCCGGCGCGTGGAAGAAGCCCACGCAGGCGCCGACCAGACGCTGCGCCACGAACGCGCCGGCCACGTAGTTGCCCGCCTTGGTGAAGGCCCGCAGCAGTTCGATCGTCACCGGCGGGTTGGTGGTGCGGCCCCAGATGGTGGCGAACAGGGTGACCACCTGGTTCAGCTCGGCGAGGTCGGTGAGCTCGCGCACCGAGACACCGGCCGTCCGCGCCGCGGCGCGCGCCGCGTGCCCGGCCGCGTCGAGCCCGGTCGCCTCGCTGATGTCGGTCATGAGGTTCATGTTCCTGCGCTCGTCGGGGGAGGTCATGGTTGTGCCCGACCAGAGCGGGCGACCGGGTTCGTCGATTCCGCCAGCAGGTCCTCGACCAGTGCGCGCAGCAGTGCGGTCCGGCCGGGCAGGTCGTCGATCAGCACGTGCTCGTCCGGCGCGTGCGCGCCGCCGCCGACCGCGCCGAGGCCGTCCAGGGTGGGCGTGCCGACACCCGCGGTGAAGTTCCCGTCGGACGCGCCGCCGACCGCGGCGCGGGTCGGCTCGGGCAGGCCGAGGCGCGCCGCGATCCGGCGCACCCGCTCGAAGAGCGCCGCCGAGGCGGCCGGTTCGAGCGGCGGCCGGTTCGGGTTGCCGGTGACCTCGACCCGCGCGCCGGGCAGCACCGGCCGCAAGGCGCGGATCGCCCGGTCGACCCGGTCCTGCTCCGCCACGGTCCTGGCACGCACGTCGACCGCAAGGAACCCGGCGGCCGGGACCGTGTTGCCGGTGGTGCCGGCGCTGGCGGCGGTCGCCGTGACCGTGGTGCCCGCCTGCCGGTCGGCGAGCGCGTCGACGGCCAGCACCTGGTGGGCGAGTTCGATGGTGGCGTTCACCCCGCGCTCCGGTTCGAGCCCGGCGTGCGCGGCCCGCCCGATCACGCGCACCTCGTACATCGACGTGCCCTTGCGCTCGGTCTTGAGCGCACCGCCGGCCGCCGAAGCCTCGAGCACCAGGGCCGCGCCAACGGTCCTGGCCTCCTCCTCGATCAACCCGCGGGAGCTGGGCGAGCCGAGCTCCTCGTCGCCGGTCACCAGCAGGGTGACGCCGTCGAGCCCCGCGGCCGCGTGGAACGCCATCACCAGCCCGGCCTTCATGTCGAAGCAGCCCGGTCCGCGCAGCACCCCGCCCTCGACCGTGCACGGGTGATCGGCCAGCGAGCCCAGCGGCCACACGGTGTCGTGGTGGCCGAGGAGCAGCACCCGCGACGGCGTCGCGCCGAGCCGCCAGCGCAGGTGGGTGCGGCCGTCCAGCACGATCCGCTCGGGTTCGGCGCGCAGGTGCGCGGTGCCGACCCGCGCGACGACCTCGGCGCAGCGGGCGACCGCGGCCACGTCCGCAGACGGCGATTCGCACTCGACCAGGGCACGGATGTCGGCGAGCAGATCGGTCACGGCGGCCATCAGCCGACCCTCGGGGTCGCGCGCGCCCCGAAGTGCACGTACTGCTCACCGGTCGCCAGCTCGTAGAAGGTGACCGGCATCCAGGTCCGCGTCGCCGGCGCCCGGACCGCGAACAGCGCAGGCCCGACCGGGACCAGCGGGTACTCCTGGACCCGATCCGGCAACAGCTCGGCGATCGGGCCGGTGATCGTCGTCCGCAGGAGTGGTCCGTCCGGGCCGCTCTCGACCTCCATGCGAACCCCGGCCCGCTCGTAGACCCCGACATACGACGCCACGTCCACCGGCGCCGGCTCGGCGGGCGGCGCGAACGCAGGTGGCATCGGGACGCCCGCGACCTCGGCGAAGATCTCCCGGTACAGGTCGTCGTAGAGGTCCCGAGCGTGCCCGCCGTTCGTCAGCAGCGCCACGGCGAGCCCCTGGTCGGGCAGCACCCGCAGGAACGCCGACTGGCCGAGCGTGTTGCCGTCGTGGCCGATGAGCCGGTGGCCGTCCCAGCCGAACCGGATCCAGCCGAGCCCCCACGAGTCGCCCAGGATGTACTTGTCGGGCAGGTCGGCCTGATGCGCGGCCATCTCCGCGCAGGTCTCCGAACGCAGGACCCGGGTGCCGTCGGCGGCGGTCCCGCCGGTGAGGTGCAGGCGCGCGAAGGCCAGCACGTCGACGACCGTGGCGGTGACGAGCCCGGCCGGGCCGACCGAGCGGGGCAGCGTCCAGGACCTGGCCGGCACCGGCTCGCCGTCCCGTTCGTCGTGGCCAACGGCGGTGGCGAAGAGCAGCGCCTCCTCGGGCAGCGTCACCGTGTGGCTGAGCCCGAGCGGGGTGAACAGCCGGTCGCGCATCGCCTGGTCCCAGGTCTGCCCGGTGACCTTCTCGATCACCCGGCCGAGCAGCACGTAGCCCGAGTTGCAGTAGGACCAGGTGGCGCCGAGCGGGTGGTTCTGCCCGGCGTCGCCCAGCTCGTCGACGTAGCGCTCCAGGCAGTCGTCACCGCGGCCGGTGTCGGTGAACACGTCGCCGTCGATGCCGCTGGTGTGGTTGAGCAGGTGCCGCGGCGTGACCGACTTGGTCACCTCGGGGTTGGCCAGCCGCAGCTCCGGCAGCACCTCGGCGACCGGGGTGTCGAGATCGAGCAGCCCCTCGTCGGCCAGCGCCAGCACCACGGTCGCCGTCCACACCTTGGTGATCGAGCCGATCTGGAACAGCGCGTCGGTGCCGACCGGCACGCCGGTGCGCACGTTGAGCACGCCGTACGCGGCATCGACCACCTCGTCGTCCGCCCCGCCGGTCCCGAGGCGGAGGATGCCGAGCTGCGCGCCGGGCACCTTGTACCGCTCGGCCAGCCGGGCCAGGCGCCGCTGCCAGTTGGCGACGTCGATGCGGGGCCGGCCGGCCCGGGTGTGCTGCTCCAGCCAGTCGAGAATCCGGCGGTTGAAGTCGAGCCGCTGCGCGGGCCGGCCGGTGAGGATGAACAGGTGCGACGCGTCCGGGTAGACGACCAGCCGGGTGGGCACGCCCCGCTCGCGCAGCGCGGTGTGCCACTGCTGGGCCTGGCCGACCGGGCAGGTCAGGTCGGTCGCGCCGTGCAGCACCAGGGTCGGCGTGCGGACGTCGGCGACGCGGGTGAGCGGTGACATGGCGGCGTAGCGCTCCGGCTCCTGCCAGGGCGGACCGCCGAGTTCGTAGGCGCTGAGGAAGTGGCTGTCGTCGCTGGTGCCGCCCATGCTCACCAGGTCGGCGACCGTGCCGCCGGCGACCGCGGCGGCGAACCGGTCATCGTGACCGGTCAGCCAGCAGGCCATGAACCCGCCGTAGCTGTAGCCGGCGACCGCGAGCCGGGCCGGGTCCGCGAACCCCTCGGCGACGAGTTGGTCGAGCGGCTCGAGGAAGTCCTTCGCGTCGGCCACGCCCCACGCGCCGCACGCCGCGGTGTAGAACGCCTCGCCGTAGCCGTCGCTGGCGCGCGGGTTGACCAGCAGCACCGCCCAGCCGCGATCGACCAGCTCCTGGTGGTAGAGGTGGATCTCGTCGGCGGCCGCGTTCCACGCGTTGTGCGGGCCGCCGTGCACGTCGAGCAGCAGCGGCCGCGGACCGCTCCGCGCGGGGTCGTGCATCAGCCAGGCCTGCACCTCGGTGCCGTCGGAGATGGTGAACCACCGCTCCTCGCGGGGGTGCAGGCCGAGGCCGGTGCCGTGGTCCGTCAGCACCGTCAGGGCGCCGGTCGCGAGCTCCACGACGGCGATCTCACCGAAGGATTCGGGGGTGCCGAGCGCGATCGCGGCCCGGCCGCCCGCGACCGACAGTCCGGACACGACCCGGCCCGCGCCGCCAAGGACCGGGCGGGCCGCCCCGTCATCAGAGCCGCCATCGCGGGCGACCGACCACAGGTGGGTGCACCCGTGGTCGCGGAGGCAGAAGAACACCCGGCCGTCGTGCTCCTGCGGCACCCCGCCGGGGTAGGCCGCCGCGCCGGGCAGCACGTTGCGGTCGGTGCCCCCGGACAGGTCGGTGACCTCGCCGCTTTCGGCACCGACGCGGAACAGGTGGGCGTGGCCGACCGGGTCGCCGGACCAGCCGACCACGAGCAGCGCGGAACCGTCGGCGGTCCAGGACACGGTGGCGGCCACGCCGCCGGCGAACGCGAGCACGCGCGGCCTGCCGTGCGGCGCGTCCACCACCAAGAGGTGCACCGGGGTGCGGTGGTGCAGGTCGCTGTCGGCACCGGTCCGGCAGGTGAAGGCGACGGTGGTGCCGTCGGGCGACCAGGCCGGGACACCGGCACTCTCCGGCCCGTCGGTGAGCTGGCGAAGCTCGCGGCTGCCGAGGTCGAGGACGTGCAACTGGTGGCGGACCACGCCGAACATGCCGGCGCCGTCGGCCTGGTAGTCGAGGCCGTCGGTGACCATCGGGTCCCGCCGGCCACCGGTCGGGTCGACCGGCGCGGTGAACGCGAGCCGGCGACCGTCCGGGCTCCACCGCGGGGCGCCGGCCCCGAGCGGCAGGTCGGTCACCCGCTCCGGCTCGCCGCCATCGGTGTCGAGCACGGCCAACTGCCCGTCGCGGAGGAACGCGAGCCGGCGCCCGTCCGGAGACCAGGCCGGCGAGGTGTCATCCGGCCCCGCGGTGAGCCGGCGGGGTGCGGAGCCGTCGGCGGCGACCAGCCACAGCTCATCGATGTTGCGGTCCCGGTCGGCGTCGGAGGTCCGGAGCACGTAGGCGATCCGGCCGCCCTCCGGCGACAGCGCGGGCTGGGACGGGACCGCGAGATCGGTGAGGTCCTGGATACGCATCCGTCGGGTCACGGCCGGCTCCTTCGCATGGTTCGTCCGGGAACGGCGGCGAGCAGTTCGCGGGTGTATTCGTGGCTGGGTTCGGCGAGCACCTGCGAGGTGGGTCCCTGCTCGACCACCTTGCCGTGCCGCATGACCGCGACGCGCGTGGCGACGTAGCGGACCACCGCGAGATTGTGGGAGATGAACAGGATCGACAGGCCCAGCTCGCGCTGGAGCTCGCGGACCAGGTTGAGCACGGCCCCCTGGATCGACACGTCCAGGGCGGAGGTGATCTCGTCGGCGATGATCACACGCGGGTCGGCGGCCAGCGCGCGGGCCAGCGCGACCCGCTGCCGCTGACCGCCGGAAAGCCGGGACGGCCACACCCGGGCGCTGGCCGGGTCGAGGTGCACCAGGTCGAGGAGCCGTTCCACCTCGGCCCGCCGCTGCGCACGGGAGCCGCCCGGCGGCATCGCCTCGGCCACGCTGTCCCCGATCGTCATCCGCGGGTCGAGCGAGGAGTACGGATCCTGGAAGACCATCTGCAGCGGGCGGCGCCGGCCGCTGGTCGGGACCGGCGCACCACCGAGGCTGATCCGGCCGCCGCTCAGCGGAGCCAGACCCACGGCGGCCTTGGCGAGCGTGGACTTGCCGGAGCCGGACTCGCCGACGAGCCCGACCACCTCCCCCGCCGGCACGGCGAGGCTTACCCCGTCGACGGCGGTCATCCGTCCATACCGGACAGTCACATCCTCGAACAAGAGTGTGGTCACGGTGACCAGCTCCGCCCCTCCGGAATTAACTCCTGTTGTCGCGGTGCGTTGGTATAGCCCGGTTGGCGGGGTGTCGGTGGCTGGGTTACGTCTCGTTCCCCTTAGGTGCGGTTGGCGGGCACGATGCTGGCGCTCGGTCATGGGGACTCCACCAACTCGTCCGCCGCCCTCGGCGTCGGTAGGGGTTCGCCGGCGTGCCAGCAGGCCACGCGGTGGCCCGGGTCGGCGGTCAGTGGGGGGTCTTCGGCGCGGCAGTGGGCGTCGGCAAGGGGGCAGCGGTCGGCGTAGGCGCAGCCGGGCGGCATGTGGGCCGGGTCGACCGGGCGGCCCGGGATCGTGGCGAGCGGCTCGTCCAGGTCGGTGCTCATGTCGGGGACCGCGTCGACCAGCGCCCGGGTGTAGGGGTGCCGGGCGGCGCCGGCCAGGTCGGTCGCCGGCAGGTCCTCGACGATGCGGCCCGCGTACATCACCAGGACCCGGTCGCAGACGTCGCCGACGACCGCCACGTCGTGGCTGATCAGCATCAGCGCCACGCCGTCCGCCGCGCGGATCGCGGCGAGCAGGTCGAGCACCTGCTGCTGGACGGTGACGTCGAGGGCCGTGGTCGGCTCGTCCGCGACGATCAGTGCCGGGGTGCCCATGAGACCCATGCCGATCATCGCGCGCTGGCGCATCCCACCGGAGAACTCGTGCGGATACTGCCGGGCGCGCGTGCCCGCGTCGGGGATGCGGACGGCGGCCAGCCGGTCCACGGCGCGGGCGATCGCCGCGCGTCGGGCCGTGCCCTGGTGGTGGATCGCGACCTCGGCCAGCTGGCCCCCGATCCGGCGGGCCGGGTTGAACGAGGTCATCGGGTCCTGGAACACCATGGCCAGCGAGGTACCGAGCGTTCGGCGCCGGACCGGCGTGTCCGCCGCGCGCAGGTCGTGGCCGAGCAGTTCGAGCCGGGCGGCGTCGACCCGCCCGTCGTCGCCGACGAGCCCGGTGACCGCCAGCGCCGTCAGCGACTTGCCGGAGCCCGACTCCCCCACGATGCCGAGCGCCTCGCCCCGGCGCACCGCGAACGTCACCCCGCGGACCGGCCGCACCGGCCCGGGAAAGGTCACTTCCAGGTCGCGGACGTCGAGCACCACATCGGAGGACGGCACGCTCCGGACTTCCTCGACGGCGGTTTCGGGCCGGCGCACCGATTCGGTGCGCGCCGGCAGCACCGCGAGCGGGCCGGCGCCGACGCCGAGTCCCTTGGCGACCGACTCGCCGAAGAGGTTGAACGCCAGGCCGGCGACGAGCACGGCCGTGCCGGGGGCGATCGCCGCGGCCGGGTTCACGTAGATGGCGCCGATGCCGTCATGGAGCAACCGGCCCCAGTCGTAGGCCGGCGACTGGACGCCGAGACCGAGGAAGGACAGCCCGGCGAACGACAGCAGCGCGGCGCCGGCGCCGATGGTGGCGTTGACGACCAGCGGCTCGGCGGCGTTCGGCAGCACGTGTCGGAACAGGATGCGGACCCGGCCGACGCCGGCCACCCGCGCGGCCGCGACGTAGTCCCTGGCCGCGATCCCGGCCACCAGGGTCTGGGTGAGCCGGGCGAACGCCGGGGCGCCCGCGAGCCCGATGGCCAGCACCGCCCCGGTCGCGCCGACGCCGAACACGACCGCGAAGAACAGCGCCAGCAGCAGTCCCGGGAACGCGACGGCGATGTTGACCGTGGCCGACAGCAGCCGGCCGAACCGCTTTCCGACCAGGAACGGCGCCGACCCGAGCAGCAGGCCGGCGACCACCGCGATCACGACGGCGAGCAGGGCCAGCACGATCGAGAGCCGGGCCGCCACGAGGACCCGCAGGAGGATGTCCCGGCCGAGGTTGTCCGTCCCCGCCCAGTGCGCGCTCGACGGCCCGGCCAGGATGTTGTCGGTGTCGACGGCCTCGGCGGCGGCGCCCCACAGGACCGGGCCGAGCACGGCCAGCCCGAGGACCAGCACCATGAGCCCGGCCGACGCGAGGCCGAGCGGCGTGCGGAGGACCCGCGACCAGCGGCGGTTCACCTGCTCAGCCCTCCCGGATCAGCGAGCGCGGGTCGAGCCGGGCGAGCGTGACGTCGACGACGGTGTTGACGACCAGGACGCCGACGCCGTACACGAGCACGATGGCCTGCACCACCGGATAGTCCTTGTTCAGGATCGACTGCACGATCGTGCTCCCGAGGCCCGGCCAGGCGAAGACGTTCTCGACCAGGACGGTGCCCGCGACCAGTCCGCCGAGCAGCAGCCCGCCAAGCGTCAGCGCGGCCGTCGCGGCGTTGGGCAGGGCGTGGCCCAGGTAGATCGTCCGCGCGGGCAGCCGTTTGGCCCGGGCCGTGCGCACGAAGTCCGCCTCGAGCACCCGCACCATCTCCACGCGCACGATCCGGGCGAGGATCGCGGCGGGTCCGATCGCCAGCGCGAGCACCGGAAGCACGTATGCCTGCGGGGTGTCGTTGCCGGCCACCGGGAGCCACCCGAGCCGGACCCCGAAGACGTAGACCAGCGCGACCCCGACCAGGAAGTCCGGCACGGTCGCCACCACGATGCTGGTGGTGGTGAAGCCGAGTTCGGTGCGCCGCCCGTGGCCGCGCCTGGTCAGCACCCCCATGGCGACGCCCAACGGGATCGCCACCACCACAGCCGCCAGGAACGCGAGCCCGGCCAACGCCAGCGTGGCCGGCAGCCGCTGCGCGACGATGTCCGAGACCGGCAGCCGCGAGGAGAGCGACGTGCCGAGGTCGCCGGTGACCAGACCTTCGAGGTAGTGGACGTACTGGGTGAGGATCGGGTCGTTGAGGCCGAGTGCGGCCCGGCGCGCCTCGACCAGTTCCGCCGGCGCGGTGGGACCGAGCGCGCCGCGCACCGGGTCGCCCGGGATGAGGTGGATCATCGCGAACGACGCGGTCACCAACACCCACAGGGAGACCAGCAACCGACCAAGCCGCCGTGTGCCGAACCGGACCCAAGGCCGGGCCTGGCCCACGGCCGCGATGCTGGCCGTCATGGTCACGCCCTAGCTCGCCAGCATGCGGATGCTGGTGGGGATGAGTTGGCCCGGGGTCTCGAACTTGGCACCCTTGCCGAAGGTTCGCACGTTGTCGTTGGCGAACGGCACCACCTCCGCCTTGGCGATGAGGGCGGACTCCGCGTCGAGCCAGGTCTTGCACCCGTCCTTGCCGGGCATCGCCATCGCCTTCTGCACCGCCGCGTCGTAGTCCGGGTCGGAGATCGCGGCGAAGTTGGTGCCCTGGGGAGCCGCCGGCCCGGACAGGAACGGCACAAGCTGGTCGGGGCTGCCGACGTTGAGTGCCACCCAGGCGACGTCCCAGTCCCCCGCGCCGAAGATCGTGCCGGTCAGCGTCGTCTCGTTCTGGCTCTGCGCGGTGGCGCGGACGCCGATGTCCTTCCACTGCCGCACGGCGAGTTCGGCCGCCGCGTCGCCGCTGCTCCCGAGGCTGTTCTGGTACAGGAAGTTCAGGGCCAACGGCTTGCCGTTCTTGGCGCGCACGCCGTCGGCGCCGGCCGTCCAGCCGGCCTCGTCCAGCAGAGCGGCCGCCGTCTTGGCGTCGCCGACCGGCAGCGCGTGGGAGACCGAGTCGCCCGGGCAGGCGGCCGGCTCGTTCGTGGCCATCGTGGTGGCGGTGCGGCCGCGGCCGGAGGTGAGCACCTTCTGGAGCTCGTCGAGGTCGAGGGCCTGGGTCAACGCCAGCCGGACCTTCGGGTCGTCGGTGACCCGGCCGGCGGCGTGGTTGTACCACTGCTCGCCGACGATGGCCGGCGTGGTGGCGGTGAACAGACCGGCCTTCTCCAGCCGGTCCGCGTCCGGCCCGAGGACCGCGGCGGCGTTGAGGCCGCCGGAGAGCAGCAGGTTGGCCGCGGTCGACTCGTTCTCGACCACCTTGACCACAACCGTGTCGGGCAGCCCGTTGGTCGCGGTCGTCGCGCCGCCGGGTCCCCAGGTGTACCCGTCGCGGATCGTGTAGGTGTAGTGATCACCCGGCGCCGCCTCGGTGAGCTGGTACGGCCCCGTGCCGGCGGTGGCCTTCGCGAGCGACGCGCGGTTCGCCAGGCCGCTTGGGCAGACGATGGGCAGGGCCGCCAGTCCATTGAGGACGAACGGCGCCGGCTGGGCCAACGTGATCGTCACGGTGCCGGCCGCGTCGTCGCCAACCGACGTGGCGCCCGCCGGGAGGTAGGTTCCCAGGAAGGGACTCTTGTTGTTCGGGTCGGCGACGAAGTTGAGGTTGTCGGCGACGGCCTTGGCGGTGAGCTTGGCACCGTCGGCACAGGTGACGCCGGGAGTCAAGGTCAGCGTGACGGTGTTGGCGCCGGTGGTGGTCCCGACCTCCCACTTCGAGGCCAGTTGGGACCTGATCTCGCCGGTCCGGTCGTCGACGCTGACCAGTTGGTCGTAGGCGAACTGGGTGACGGCGAACAGCGTCGACCCCGCGCCCATCTGCGGGTCCAGGCTTCCGGGATCCGAGGAGAGCCCGAGGGTGAAGGTGCCGCCGTCGACGACCTGAGCGTCCCCGCTGTTCGAGGGGGCCGGGCCGCCGCACCCGGCGAGTGCGGCGGTCAGGCACAGGGCGGCAATGCCCACAGTGGACAGTTTCATCGCGGTTTTCCGTTCCGGTGGGAGGGTCAGGCGTTCGCGCGGCGGACGGCGCGGCCGAGGTGCAGATAGAGCGCGTGGCCGGTGCCGTCGTCGCCGACGAACGCGCGCGGCATGTACATGCCGCGATCGGCCTTGAGCGGGATCAACAAGTCGTCCCGGTAGTGGACCAGCTCGATCCGCTCGACCTGCCCGCCCAGCTCGGCGAAGACTCCCTTGGGAACCTGCTCGACCCAGATCCGTCCGTCGTCGTCCTGGCTGACGGTGAGGTCGAACACCTCGGCCGAGTAGGTGCCGACGTACCGCTCGGCGTCGATCCGGCGGGGGTCCGGGGGCGGCACCGGAAGCGGGGGCAAGGCAACGCCGGTGAGCTCACCCAGCACGTGGCCGGCGACGTCCCGGTAGAGCGAGACCGCGTCACCGCCGTTGGCCACCAGCGCGACGGCCAGCCCGGCGTCGGGCACCATCCGCAGGAAGGCGCTCTGCCCGATGGTGTTGCCGTCGTGACCGGTGATCGTGCCGGCCGGCGTGTCGAACCGCTCGAAGCCGAGCCCCCACGACGTCCCCATGAGGCCGAGCGCCGGCAGGTCGACCTCCCGGGTCTGCATCCGGGCGGCGGTTCCCGGCGCCAGCACCTGGGTGCCGTCGGCCGCGCGGCCGTCCTCGAGGTGCATCCGGGCGAAGGCGACCAGGTCGCGGGGGCGCATCGCGAGCGTCGAGCCGGCCGGGGCGTTGGACCGCGCCAGTGCCCACACCGGGGCCGGGACGTAGCCCGCGTCCGGCTCCGGCTGGACGTGACCGACCGCGGCCCGGAACATGATCGCCTCGTAGGGACCGGGCGCGGTGTGGGTGAGCCCCAGCGGTCCGATGAGGTGCTCGCGCAGGCACTCGTCGTACGGCCGCCCGCGCAGCACCTCGACCAGCCGGCCAAGCACGCAGTAGCCGGCGTTGTTGTACGAGAACTGCTCGCCGGGCGGGAACAGTTGAGGTACCCCGTGCAGGTTCGCGACGTACTTCTCGAGGCAGTCGTCGCCCATCCCGGTGTCGGTGAAGATGTCGCCCTCGAACCCGGCGGTGTGGTTGAGCAACTGCCGCACGGTGATCCGCCCGGCGGCCGCCTCGTCGGCGACGCGGAACTCCGGCAGGTAGGTCCGGACCGGCGCCTCGAGCTCCACCTCGCCCTCGTCGACCAGTTGCATCACCAGCGTGCTGGTCCAGAGCTTGGTGACCGACCCGATCTGGAAGACCGAGTCCACGGTCGCCTCGACCCGGGTCGCCGTGCTGAGCAGCCCGCCGGCCCCGTCGACCACCTCGCCGCCGTACAGCACCGCCCACGCCGCACCCGGCACGCCGTACTCCCGGAGCAGCGTCGGCAGCCGCTCGTCGAGCCAGGCCCGGACATCATGAAGACCGCGCACGGCCGATGGTTCGCTCGCAGGCTCACTCATACCTGACGACGCTAGGAACGACGCGGCCCGCTGTGTTCATCGCCGGCGACAACGTGCCGGCCCCATCTTGGTCGGGCCCGACGAAGGCGCCGGTGGTTGCGCGTTGTCGCTCAGGCGATGGCACAGGCCGCGCCGTTGAGGGTGAACGAGGTCGGCTCGGCGGTGTTGCCGGTGTGGGTGGCCTGGAAGCCGATGCTGACCGACGCGCCGGGGGCGATGTCGGCGTTGTGGGCGACGTTCCTGGCCGTCACCTGGCCGGACGCGGGCGCGTAGCCGGCGTTCCAGCCGGAGGTGATGGCCTGCCCACCGGGCAGCGTGAAGACCAGCGACCAGCCGCTGATCGCGGTGCTGCCGGTGTTGGTGATGGTGATGTTCGAGGTCAGGCCGGTGTTCCAGGCGTCGACGGTGTCCGCGACCCGGCAGGTTCCGTTCCCCGGCGGCGGTGGCGGCGGCGGTGGGGTGGCCTGGAACTGCGTGAAGAACCGCCACGTCTCCGCCGGGACCCAGGTCTGGGAGCCGTTGATACCGGGCACCCCGTCCGCGGGAGCCGGGTTGTGATCTTCGTCGAACGCCGCCCATACCACCGGAAACCCGGCGCGGCAGGTGTAGGCGGTCACGATGTGCGTCAGGCTGCCCTGGCTCGGTTCGCGCGGGGTCTGGGCGGTGCAGCCGTTGTTCCGGACAAACGTGTCACGCAGCGACCGTCCCGACGAGATGTTGAGCACCGAGTCCCGGATGCCGTGCACCCCGAGGTAGGGCACGGGCGCGGTGCCGCCGCTGCATCCGCTGAGCCGCGCGCCGGAAAGGACCGCCACCGCACGGAAAACGGTCGGCCGGGCACATGCGAGGGCGTACGACATGGCGCCGCCGAAGCTCCAACCCGTGGCGAAACGCTGCTCGGTATCGACACACAGATCCGCCTCGATCCGCCTGAGCATGTCGTCGACGAACGTCACATCTTCCCCACCGGCATTGCCCCAGCCGTTGTTGAGGCCCTGGGGGGCAACGAAGATGGTGCTGTTGTTCGACAGTCGCAGCAGTCCGTAGTAGGCCCACACATCCCGTTGCACGGTCTGCCCCGTGGCGACATCGGTGGCGGTGCCGTTCAGCCAGTGGAATCCGAAGACCAACCGGTAAGGCCGGTTGTTGTCGTAGTTGTCGGGAATCCGCAGGATGAAGGTGCGGTTCCGGCCACTGCTCTGAATCGTATGCGTACCGCTGTTCAGCGTCGGTGTCCGGCCGCACCCTGCGGACGCCGCCATGGTGCCGACATCCGTGGGCGATGCGGTTTTCCCGGGAACACTGTCCTGCGCCGAGCCGCCCATGGTCAGGACGAGCATGGCCGCGACCACGACCGGCCCGATGAAAGTCCTCTGCATCAACATCATGCCGCTCCTCGAGCGTCGACTACGCATTGCATTGCCACCAGTCCGGTGCGGCCGGTGTCAGGTGCGGACCCACCTCTGGTTGGATTGGTTGTGGCAGGCCCAGAGGATCACGGTCGATCCGTTCGCGGTGCCGGCCTGGTTGACGTCCAGGCACAGTCCTGAATGGACGTTGCGGATCGACCCGTCGGCGTTGACGGTCCACCTCTGGTTGTCCTGACCGTTGCACGCCCAGGTCACCACGCGGGTGCCGTTGACGGTGCCCTGGTTGACGGCGTCGAGGCACCTGTCGCCGAAGACGCGAATCTCGCCGTTGGCCCAGGTCGTCCACTGCTGGTTGGCCGCGGTGTGGCAGTCCCAGATCAGCACGTTGGCACCGGCGGCGGTGGCGGCGTTGTCGACGTCGAGGCACCGGTTCGAGCCGGCGCCGCGCAACCGTGACGTGGTGCTGGCGGTGGGCGCCCCGCCGGCCACGCGGAACGCGGCCACGCCGTGCGCGGGCACGCTCGCGGTGATCTGCCCGCCGGCGCTCGACGTGGCGCCGGTCCACAAGTCGGTCAGGGTGAACGACCCGCCGGACAGGCCGACCTGCGCGGCGGTGGCGGTGACCGTGGCGGTGCCGCCGCCGCGGTTGAACAGCCCGACGGCGACCGAGCCGTCGGCAAGGGGCTTGGCGAACACCTCGGTGTCGCCGTCGTCACGCACCCGCCGACCCCCGGCGCCGAGCCGGTCCTGGTTGACGGCAAGCAGGCGGGGGTTGCGCAGGGTCGCGCTGATGTCGGCGGACATGGTGCGGATGTCGTTGCCCGCCATCAGCGGGGCGGCCATCAGCGCCCACAGCGCGAAGTGGGACCGGGACTCGGTGAGGCTGAGCCCGGGCCTGCCGACGACCAGCATGTCCGGGTCGTTCCAGTGCGTGGGACCGGCCTGCGCGGCGAGCGGGGCGTTGATGTCGACGACGTTCCCGACGCCCATCGGGAAGCTGTTGACGTTGCCGTTCTGCCAGATGTCGAGCAGGTCCTCGGTGGTACGCCACAGGTCGGCGATCTCGCCCCAGTTGAACTTGTCGCCGGTGATGGCGTGGAAACTGTTGGGGTTGATGCTGTAGACGATGGGCCGTCCGGTCGCCCGAAGGGCGTCCCGCATCAGGGTGAACCGGGCGACCTGCTCGTCGCGGGTGCCGTTGGGTGAGCACCAGTCGTACTTGAGGTAGTCCACGCCCCAGGAGGCGAAGGTACGGGCGTCCTGGGCCTCGTGGCCCATGCTGCCGGTCGAGCCGGGATGCGTGCCGACCCGCTGGGCGCAGGTTCGTTCGGTGGGCACCTGGTAGATCCCGAACTTCAGCCCGCGGCTGTGGATGTAGTCGCCGAGCGCCCGCATGCCACCGGGAAACTTCGTCGGGTGGGCGCGCAGGTTGCCCGCCGCGTCGCGCTGCGGATCGAACCAGCAGTCGTCGACCACGATGTACTGGTAGCCGGCGTCGCGCATCCCCGAGTTGACCATCGCGTCGGCCGCCTGGCGGACCTGCGTCTCGTTGACACCGCAGCCGAAACTGTTCCAACTGTTCCACCCCAACGGCGGGGTGACCGCGGGGCTGCCGGCCGCCGCCAGCGCCGCGGGCTGGTCGGTGACGAAGCCGGGCAGGATCAGCACCGCCGCGATGGCGAGCAGCCGGCGGCGGCGCGACGAGAACGATGGCGACGACATGGTGGTACCTCTCAGGACGGGCGGGTGCGCGGCTTCCTCGGCAGTTACGGCAGACGCTTGCCTGCTGTGCCGTTCAGCCGACGAGGTCGAACTGTTCCGAGGCACCGATGGTGGTGCGGTTGGCGATCAGTGGGTTGGCGTCGGCGGTGACGATGTTGTTGTTGGCGCGTGCGCGGAGGCTGACGCTGCCGTTGGCATTGTTGATCAGATCGAACTCTTCCCACGGGCCGATGGCGGTGCGGTTGGCGATCAACGCGCTGGCGCCGGCATTGTCGGCGCAGACGTAGTTGTTGTTGGCGCGTGCCCGGAAGCTGACGCTGCCGTTGGCATTGTTGATCAGATCGAACTGCTCCCACAGGCCGATGGTGGTGCGGTTGGCGATCAGTGGGCTGGCGCCGGCGTTCTCCGCGGTGACGTACCGGCCATTGGCCTGCGCCCGCAGGCTGACCACCCGCGACGGTGGGGCGGGGTTCGGGCCGGCGAGGGTGAACTGGGGCACGGTGACCGCACCGCCGAGGGCTTGGGTGGCGTAGTTGAAGATGGCGTACCGGTAGCCCATGAAGAAGCGCCAGTCGTTGCCCATGACGAATCCGGGGCCGAGCGGGGTGAAGTTGACACCGTCGGTGCTGTAGGAGAAGCGGCCCTGGCGGCCGGTGCCGGGGCGGATGTCGGCGTTGACGCGTAACCAGATGCGGCCACCGGAGATGGTGGCGCCGGCCTGCTCGGTGCCGAAACCGGTGGTGTTCCAGTTGCTGTCCATGGTCAGGCCGTTGACCATCACCACCCGGTTGGTGCCGCCGTCGCGTTTGACGCCGATCCACGCGGAGGAGTCGCGCAGCAGGGCAAGCCCGGCCCGGTCGCCGTCGCGCATACTCCCGTAGTCGAGCGGGATCGTCGCGGTGGACATCGGTCCCAGGATCCGGTGGGAGAGGGTGTTTCGGGCGGAGTACAGATCGTTGGTCACGGTCGCGGTCTGCAGCCGCAGTCCACTTCCGACCGACCACCGGGTGTTGTCCGGGTTGTGGTTCCACTCCCACTCCGGGCCGAGCGCGGTGCCGGTGAAGGTGTCGGTGCCGGTCGGTGGTTTCACCGTGCGGGGCGGGGGTGGCAGGTTGGGTGCGGGGTAGCTGGTGCCCCAGGCGCCGTTGACGGTCTGCAGGATCGGCCAGCCGTCGGCGGTCCAGGTGATCGGGGCCAGCACCGGCACCCGGCCGCCGGGGAAGGCGTCGACGAAGGCCAGGTAGTACCAGTCGCCGTTCTGCGTCTGGACCAGCCCACCCTGATGCGGTACCCCACCTCCCGGAATCGGACCTGGCAGATCCAGCAGGAGCTGGCGAACCGTGTAGGGGCCGAACGGGCCGCTGGTCGACTTCAGGATGTACTGGCCGTTGGCCGGACGGGTCAGGAAGATGTAGTAGGCCCCGTTGCGCTTGTAGAACCGGGCACCTTCCAGGGTTCCGATGCTCGACGGTGTCTGGAACACCTGCTGCGTCCGAACTTGGCTGAGCCCGTCGGCTGACAGCTGCGCCACACTGATCGTCGTGTTGCCGTAGGCGACGTACATGGTGTCGTTGTCGTCGATCAGCAAGCCGGCGTCGTAGTAACAGTTGGGGATGGTCGAGCGCTTCTGCCAGGGCCCCTCGACCGAGGTGGCGGTGTAGATGTGCGTCTGGGCGAAGTCGACACAACCACCCCAGTAGAAGGTGTTGTTGCTGCGGCGGAAGTTGAGGAACGACGCCCAGATCCCCCGCACGTAGCCGCGCCCGCCGTTGAAGTCGTACTTGGCCCCGAAGTCCAGCCGTGGCACCGAGTGGCCGGCGAACTCCCAGTTCACCAGATCATAGGAACGCAGGATCGGCGCCCCCGGCGAGTAGTGCATGGTCGAGGCCGAGTAGTAGAAGGTGTTGTCCACCCGGAAGATGTCGATGTCGGCCAGGTCCTCCCACAACACCGGATTCGTGATCGGCGTCGCGGCGACCGAGACAGCATCGCCAGGTGGCGTCACCGGTGCCGCACCGCGGGGCAGTGCGGCACCGGGAACGCCGGTCCCGGCAAGACAACTCGCGGCCAGTGCGACGGCGGCCAGCGCGTGGGCCCACCGTGGGGCGTGCCTGCGCATGGTTTCCCTCTCAGCAGGTCGAGTTGGTCTGGGTGAGCAGGCCCATGCGCCAGGGCAGCCGGATGTACTCGCCGCTGGCGCCCGGGTCCATGCCCTGGTACACGTACTGCAGCCGGCACGGGTTGATGGTCTGGGTCTGGTCGTTGTTGGCCCGGATCAGGTCACCGTGGCTGATGTCGCGGGTCCACTGCCCACCCGGGAAGGTGACGTTGTTGGACCGGGCGAACGGGTTGGATTCGGTGTTGGCCAGCGGCGCCCAGCTGCCGGTGAGGCTGGTGGAGGTGTAGGACCGGAACCAGCGCCGCCCGTCCGAGCCGATCGCCTCCTGCAGCAGCAGGTACTGGTTGCTGCCGGCGACCTTGTACACATTGGTCGCCTCGAACAGGGCGAACCGGCTGTCCGACAGCACGATCTGGGTGTTGCCGAACCCGTTGGGGAAGCTGCCCTGGCTGGTCTGCGCCCGGTAGATGTGGCCGTTGTCGTCGGAGAAGAACAGGAAACAGGTGGCGCCGTCACAGATGACCCAGAAGTCGATCCACTGTCCCGGCCCCTTGTTCTGCGTGACGATCGGCGGCTCCTGGGCGATGAACGTCCGCGGCGCCGACCACGACCGTGGGTCGGCCGGGTTGGTGCTCGTGGAGAACGTGGGCGGGCCGGTCTGGTAGACCAGGTACCACAGGTTCTGCGGCGCGAAGAAGAACAACTGCGGCGCCGCCCGGTAGCCGGGTCCGATCCCCGAGGTGTCCAGGTACGTGTGCTGCGCGGCCGCCGCCTGGGGCCAGTCGTTGAAAGCGAACTGCACAAGGCCCCAGCCGGACGGGCTGGCCGTGGTGGCGTAGATGAGCCACTGGTTGTTGTGCCGCGTCACCGAGAAGTCCTTGATCGCCAACGCCTGGGAGTGTGCGGCGTCGGGCCTTGGCCCGGCCAGTACACCACTGGACGACCACCGGAACGTCGACGGCAACGACCCGCCGGGGGTGTCACCGAGGCGGACCAGCTGCCACTGCTGACTGGTCGCGCCCGAGTCCGAGATCTGGACGACCCTGGCCCCGTCCGCGGCGGAACCACCCTGGACCGCGGCGGCCTTGTTGCTGTTGCGGTTGATCAACCGCACGTAGCCGTCCGGCGAGTCGGCCAGCCGGAACTGCTGATTCGTTCCGTTCAGGTCGCTCCACTGCACGATCTGGGCCCCGTCGGCGGTGGAGAAGTTGAACACATCCAGCACCTTGCCGGAATGCCGCGCCCGCAACCGGTAGAAACCGCCGCCCGAGTCAACGAACTGCCACTGCTGGTTGGTGCCGTCGTGCCGGGCCCACTGATGCAGCGCCGCGCCGTCGGTGGTCGACACGCCGGAAACGTCAAGTGCCTTGCCACTGTTGCGATTGATCAACACGTACCACGCGGCCGGATCAACCGTCGCCGCCCGCGCCGTCGCCGGCGCAACCACCACCAGCAGCAAGCCCGCCAGCAGCGCCGCCACCACGGTCAGCACCACCGACCGCGGACCACGTCGCGGCAAGCCCCACGAAACCCTGCTCGTCCCACTCATGGAGATCCTCCTCCTCGTCGAGGTTGCCCGTGGTCGTGCCGGTCAGCCCGATCCGGTCGAAGTGCTCCCACTGGACCGCCGCCGCACCCGGGGGACGCCGGCGCCCTGATTGCGCGGGTCGCGACACTGCGTTCGGTGCTTGGCAGGGCAAGTCCCGCGCCAGCCACCCCAACCGCACTGTCCGCTCAGGACAATCAGGTCAGGTCGGACGACCTTGCTGCTGCCATCCCAACTCCGCATGTGACGACCAGGCACCGCGAACCCCGACATCGGGGTCACCGTTCCTGGGAGCGCTCCCAGACATGTTCGATATTTCGAACAGTGTTTGATAATTCGGATGTACCGATGACGGTAACGACACGAGTCGTCACGGTCAACACTCACGCCCGAAGTCGAGCAACCCGTACCACCGCCGCGATTTCCTCGACTGCTGCCGAAAAAGCTTTCGGTCTCCAGTCCTCGCTTCAGGCTGATACTCCCGAAAAGGTTTTCGGCTACCCGGTGCCGAAAAGGTTTTCGGCACCGGACGGTCCCGGTGTGGGCGCGGCCGCGGTGGACATGACCGGCAGAAGAGGCTGACCGGCAAGCTGCTCCCGGGTCAGTACTCGTTCTTGATGACGAAGTAGGAGCCGCGGATGGTTCCGGCCAGCTTCGACTTCTGCCGGGCGAACTTGAACGAGGCGAGTTCGGTGGGGACGTCCATCCCGTCGGAGAGCTTGAACCCGACCGCCCGTTTCCCGGAGTCGTCGATCGTGTACATCACGTTGATCGACAGACCGTTGTCGTAGAAGACGTAGGCGATCCGGATGTTCTCGACCTGGAACGCGGTCGCTTCGAGCGGACGAGCGGAGATGACGATGTCGCGTTCTTCCTTGAGGATCCGGTTCACCCAGTCGATGGTCGACGTGGCGTCGCTCGCGGGCGCGACCGTGAAGACGTGGCCGTACTTGTTCTTGAAGTACCGGGCCTCGTTCGCCCGCAGACCCGCGAGCGCGGCCGCGACCGCGAGGACTCCAGGCCGACGGTCGACACGGTGTCGAAGTCCACGGCATGGGGCATGGCGAGTTCCTCCGCGGGTCTGTCCTTCTCGGTGGAGTCGAGGTCGTCCACCGACGATCGAACTCAGCGTATGCGCTGGTAGCGAAGGTGGACGACCCGGAGGGATCGGCTGCGTCGCGGGGTGAGAGATTTCTCCGGGGCCGTGTCGATCCGCGGGCCGCTCGTTCGACCTGTGGGTGCGCGGGCCGAGCGGCGGCCCTGCCGGATGAGGAGAGCGCGATGCCGAAGTACATGCTGATCATGCGGGGCACCGATGAGTCGAACGCCGCCATGATGGCCTCGATCGAGGAGGGGATTGCCAGGACCCGCCTGTTCATCGAGGAGATGATGAAGGCCGGCGTTCTGCTCGCCGCCGAAGGGCTGGACGATCCGGGCCAGGGCGTCGTGGTCGACTTCAGCGGTGAGACCCCGGTGGTCACCGACGGGCCGTACGGAGAGACCAAGGAACTGTTCGGGGGCTTCTTCCTGCTCGACGTCGTCTCGAAACAGGAGGCGGTCGAGTGGGCCAAGCGGGTCCCGGCGGCCCCGGGATCCAAGATCGAGATCCGGCGGGTGCCCGGGGAGGACGAGATCCCGCAGGACAGCACCGTGCTGCCCTGATGGGTGCGACCGACGTCGAGGCCGTCTGGCGGATCGAGTCGGCGCGGATCGTCGCCGCGCTGACCCGGTTCACCGGCGATTTCGGGCTGGCCGAGGACGCGGCCCAGGAGGCGGTTGCCGAGGCGCTGGTGTCGTGGCCGCTGGCCTGTCCGGCCAATCCGGCCGGCTGGCTGATGGCCACGGCCCGGCGGCGGGCGATCGACGCGATCCGCCGCCGCAGCGCCCTGCGGGACCGATACGCCCTGCTGGCGACCGACGAGGAAATCGGCCCCGAGGACATCGACCCAGACCGGATCGACGACGACGTCCTGGCGCTGATGTTCGTCAGCTGCCACCCGGTGCTCTCCCCCGAGGCCCGGGTGGCGCTGACCCTGCGCGTGGTCGGCGGCCTGTCCAGCGAACAGATCGCCCGCGCGTTCCTGGTACCCGTGCCGACCGTGCAGGCTCGCATCACCCGGGCCAAGAAGACGATCGCGGCGACCGGGGTGCCGTTCGAGCTGCCGGCGGCCGGCGAGCGCCGGGGGCGGCTTGGCGGCGTGCTCAGCGTCCTCTACGTGATCTTCACCGAGGGGTCCACGGCCACCTCGGGTGACCGGCTACTGCGCCCCGACCTCGCCTACGAGGCGATCCGGCTGACCCGCACGCTGGCCGCGCTGCAGCCGGACGAGCCGGAGGTGCACGGCCTGCTCGCGCTGTGCGAGCTGACCGCCGCGCGCTTCCCGGCCCGGACCGGCCCGGACGGTTCGCCGATCCTGCTCACCGACCAGGACCGGCGGCGGTGGGACTTCTCGGCGATCCGCCGTGGGCTGGCCGCGCTGGCCAAGGCGTCGACCCGCGGCCTGGGTCCCTACGGCCTGCAGGCCGCGATCGCCGCCACCCACGCCTCGGCGCCCTCGGTCGAGGCGACCGACTGGGACCGGATCGTGTTGCTCTACGAGGCGCTCGGCCGGGTCGCGCCGTCGCCGGTGGTCGAGCTCAACCGGGCCGTCGCCGTGGCCATGGCCTCGGGCCCGGCGCAAGCCCTGGCCATCGTCGACGAGCTGATCGCCTCCGACCGGCTCCCCGGTTCGCATCTGGTGCCCACCGTGCGCGGGGAACTCCTGGCCCGCCTCGGCCGGCGACCGGAAGCACGCACCGAGCTGGAACTGGCCGCCCGGCTGTGCGCCAACCAACGCGAACGCTCAGTGCTGTTGCGCAAAGCGGCCGCGCTGGACTGACTCTCCGCATGATCGGCGAGACCGGATGGTTTGCTGTCGTCAGCGCGGGAGAAGGCGCTGGACAGCGTGGGCGAGGAGGATTCATGCGGCTGAGACTGGCGTCATTTTAAGGCCGCGGTCAAATGATATTTCTGGATAACGAGCTGCCAATGATGGGCATTTGACCGCCCTTTCGGGCAGGACCGTGCCGGCCGGCTGATGGACCCTGGACCGCATGGATACCGCTGTTGACCTGACCGGGGACGTCGACTGCATGGACGACGGGACATGGTCGTATACCTGGAGCTGGCGCTATGCCGGCGACACGTTTCTCGCCGATGTGAACGAGGAGTTCCTCATCGTCCATTCGAACGGAGCCGTGATCGATTTCAAGCAGGAACCGCACCACAACGCCGTGTCGGGCGAGACGCAGATCGGCGGCGGCATGGGCCACATTCCGCTGCCGCCGGGCAATTACATCTGGAAGCTGCACGTGCTCAGCGGCGGCGGCATCATCGGACTGACCAGCGGCGAATTCTTCGCGGCGACCAACCCCGGTGGCGACCTTCCCGGCCCGGAGCCGCTCCCCCCGCAGCCGGGCGGTGGCGGCGGCGAGCACCCGCCCCAGGGGGAGGTGCGCGAGCCGACCCTGCGCCGCGGTGACAAGAGCGCGGACGGCTGGGTGGAATACCTGCAGGAGCTGCTCAATGGCTACGGCTTCCCGCTGGTGATCGACGGGGACTTCGGTGGCGCCACCTACGCCGCGGTGCGGGGCTTCCAGGACCAGCGCCACCTGAAGGTGGACGGCATCGTCGGCAACCAGACCTGGGCGGCGCTCCGGCTCGAAACCCCGCAGGATCCCGGCACCGACGGGCGCAAGCGGCACAGCTACGTCGAGCAGGGCGCCGCGGCCCGCTGGTGGACCGAGATGGGGCCGGCCGTCTTCGACCCCGGCGAGGACAGCATCGTCCTGACGGCGGTGAACACCGGCAGGGATCCGCTGGGCTTCGGCTTCGTGGCCACCGCGACGCTCACCCCGATCGGCAGCGCGCCCATCCCGTTCGAGCTGCACTCCTTCACCGCCGACGGCGCGCCCGCCCGCGCCGGCTTCCACGTCCTGTTCGGCAACCGGGGCGTCGCGGCGCTCACCGGACCGGGCGAGGTGGTGATCGACGCCCTGCTCCCGGACGAGTTGGGCGCCGACAACGTCCAGGTGACCATCACCGTGCCATGACGGCCGGGCCGCGCGGCACATGACCGGGTGATGTGTGTTCGTTGGTTGATGGGGTGCGGTGGGGTCGGCGATCCTGGCTGAGTGGGCGACTTGGCGGTGCACCGAACGATCCTGGCCGTGGATATCGAGCGGTTCGGTGATCTCGCCCGTTCGAACCGTGATCGGGTTCGGATGCGCGAGGTCCTGTATCGGACGTTGTCGGAGTCCTTCGACGGTGTCGGCATCGGGTGGTCGTCCTGCGAGCACGAGGATCGTGGCGACGGCGTGTTGGTGGTGATTCCGGCGACGGTGGCCAAGGGCATGCTGGTCGAGTCGCTGCCGGAGTTGCTCGAGTCGGGGCTGCTGGCCCACAACCACTCGGCCGGTCCCGCGCAGCGGATCCGCCTGCGCATGGCGTTACATGCCGGGGAAGTTCACTACGACGACCACGGCGTGGTCGGCACGGCGGTCAACCACACCTTCCGCCTGCTCGACGCGCCGCCGGTCAAGTCCGCGCTCGCGGCCTCCGACGGCGTGCTCGCGGTGATCACCTCGTCCTGGTTCTACGAGGAGGTCGTCCGGCACTGCACCGTTCACGACGCGTACGCCTCGATTCCGGTCTCGGTAAAGGAAACCAACACCACCGCGTGGGTGCGGCTGCCCGGCGGGGTGTCCAGAGCGGGTCCGCGAGACCCGGTCCCGCGGCAGCTTCCGGTACGGCACCGGCATTTCGCCGGCCGTCGAGGCGAGCTCGACCAACTCGCCACCGTGCTCGACGCCGCCGCCGCGGAGAGCGGCACGGTGATCATCACCGCGATCGCGGGTACCGCCGGCATCGGAAAGACCGCGCTGGCAATGCATTGGGCGCACCAGATTCTCGACCGCTTCCCCGATGGTCAACTCCACGTCAACCTTCGTGGCTTCGACGCGCACGCTCGCCTCGACCCGAGTCAGGTCCTGCACGGTTTCCTCGAAGCTCTCGGCGTGGTCCCGTCCGGCATCCCCAGCGACCTCGACGCCCGGGCCGCGTTGTACCGCGGCCTGGTCGCCGACCGCCGCCTCCTGATCATGCTCGACAACGCCGCCTCCGCCGACCAGGTTCGTCCGCTGCTGCCCAACACCCCTACCTGCCTGGTGATCGTGACCAGCCGCAACCGCCTCGACGGTCTGGCCGTCCGAGAAGGCGCGCACCGCATCGCCCTCGACGTCCTGCCCGACTCCGATGCCCGCGACCTCCTCGCTGCGCGCATCACACCGGACCGCCTGGCCGGCGAACCGGAAGCCGCAGCGGATCTGATCAACCTCTGCGCCCGCCTGCCACTGGCCCTGAGCATCGTCGCCGCCCGCGCCGCCAACCACCCACTCGCGAGCCTTGTCCGCGAACTCGACGATGAGCGCAACCGTCTGGACGCCCTCGATCTCGGCGACCCCGATCTCGACCTCCGAGCGGTGTTCTCCTGGTCCTACCGTGCACTTTCCCCCGAGTCCGCCCGACTCTTCCGCCTGCTGGGCCTCCATCCGGGGCCCGACATCGACCGCCACGCCTGCGCGGCCCTCCTGGACCGGCCCCCGCTCACCGAACTGACCGCCGCGAACCTTCTCGACGAATACCGCCCGAACCGGTTCCGATTCCACGATCTCCTTCGCACCTACGCCGCCGAGTGTGCCGAACGTGACGAATCACCATCCGAGCGGCGGGGCGCGATGCAGCGAATGATCGACTATTACCTGGCGGCCGCGGCACTCGCCGATTTCCGCATCATGCCGTGTCGCGACGGGGTGGTCCGTACCGAACCGGCTACCGCGGGCTTGCCGGTCATTGCCACTGTGCGTGCGGCGATGGACTGGTTCACGGCGCAGAACGAAACGTTGCTCGCGATGATCACCCTGGCCGCGCGGCAGGGGTTCGACGCGCGGGTGGACCAGCTCGCATGGGCCTGTGACACCTTTCTCGGTCGCACCGGGCAGCGCCACGAGCGGGTCGCCGTCAACCGGATGGCGCTGGACGCCGCACGACGCTGCGGAGATCTCGCCGCCCAGATCAGGAACCTGTGGTCACTGTCTCGAACAGTCGCACGTATGGGTCACCATGACGAGGCGGCTCGGTGCCTTGCCGAAGCTTCTGATGTGAACCACATCCTGGGGGACGAGTACCACCAGATCGCGATCCATCTGGCTCACGTCCAACTGTTGGACATTCAGCAGCGGCACGCCGAGGCCATGCACCATGCGCGGCGGGCACTGGATCTTGCCCGGCACTCGACGAGTCGGATGTACCTTGCGGACGCCCTGACCGCCGCAAGTTGGGATCAGGCTCGGCTGGGAAGCAGCGTCGAGGCGCTGCCCTTCTGCGAACAGGCGCTCGAGATCTATTCGGAAATCGGGCATCCAGAAGGCAACGCCTATGCGTTCCATGTTCTCGGCAACATTCACCAGGAGTTGGGCGACCACACCCGAGCCATTCAGTGCTACCGGCGTTCCATCGAGATCAACCGTGAGTTGGGCTCCCGATACTGGGAGGCCGTCGTGCTGGATCGCCTCGGGGATGCGCACCACGCCGCCGGCCTCGGTCACCGTGCCCAACTGGCGTGGCGGCAGGCTTCCGACATCCTCGACACCCTCCGCCATCCCGATGCCGAGGTCCTGCGGAAGAAGTGCGCCGCGTCGCGCCGCCACCGCGACGAGTCTGAGCCGGTCGAAGCAATTCACAACGATGTCGCCGGTTCCATCGGCGGTCACGTTGTGCAGACCGGCAGCATTACCGGTGACGTCCATCTGCACGCCGCCATGGCCGCCGGGCTCGTCCCCCGGCAGCTTCCGGCCTCCCCTCGGTGCTTTGCCGGCCGAGCTGAGGAGTTGGCGGCGATGTCGGCCGCTTTGGGCAGGGCCGCGACCGGTGGGGGAACGGTAGTGATCTCCGCGATCGAGGGCCTTGGCGGGATCGGCAAGACCTGGTTGGCGCTCTACTGGGCCCACCAACATCTGGAGCGGTTTCCGGACGGGCAACTCTTCATCAACCTGCGCGGGTTCGATCCGGTGACCCAGCCGGTGTGTCCCGAAGCCGCGGTCCGGACGTTCCTGCACGCCCTTGAGATCGATGCCAGTCGGATCCCCAATGATCCGGAAGCACAAACAGCGCTGTACCGCAGCCTGGTCGCGGGCCGACGAATGTTGATCGTGTTGGACAACGCCGCAACCGTCGAACAAGTGCTCCCACTACTTCCGGGATCGTCCTCCTGCACCGTGATAGTCACCAGTCGCCATCGTCTCGCCAGCCTGGTCACCGCACACGAGGCCCGGACATTGCCCCTGGATGTGCTGACTGATGGCGAAGCAGAGGAACTCCTCGCCGAACGCATCGGCACCGCCCGCATGGCCGCTGAACCACAAGCGGTCAGCGACCTGCTGGCGTACTGCGCCGGCCTTCCGCTCGCCCTAAGCATCGTGGCCGCCCGGGTGAACGCTCAGCCGCGGGTTCCACTGTCCACTTTGGTGGCCGAGTTGACGAACACGACAGCGCGACTGGCCGCGCTCGACGGAGGAGACGACCGATCCAACCTGGCGACGGTGTTCTCCTGGTCCTGTCGCACACTGTCCGGTGACGCCGCCACGTTGTTCCGACTACTCGGACTGGCACCGGGACCAGACATCAGCCGGACCGCTGCCGCCAGCCTCCTGGGCCGGCCGACCGACCAAGTCGGCGTGGTGCTGCGCCAACTCGACGGCATCTCGTTGGTCCACCAGCATTCCCCCGGTCGCTGGCGCACGCACGACCTGGTCAAACACTACGCCGCCGCGCGTGCCCGGCACGACCTTCCACCAGCCGTACGGGCTGCCGCGTTGCGTCGACTGGTCGACTTCTACGTCCAGACCGCGTATGCCGCCGACCGCAGGCTCGCCCCCGACAGACGCCCGCTCCACCCCCAGCCACCGCTGTCGGATCACGTCCGCGTCCCGACGACCGACGCCGCCGCGTTGACCTGGTTCGAGACAGAACATCAATGCCTGATCGCCACCCAGCAGTTGGCGATGGACCACGGCTGGTACGAGCCGGCCTGGACACTGGCCTGGGCACTGACCGACTACCTGCGCTGGCAAGGACACCTGCACGACTACGTCAGGACCTGGCAGACCGGGCTCGACGCCGCCCAACGCTGGGACGACCCGGCGGCCCGGGCATGGGCCCACCGACAGCTCGGGCAGGCGTTCGCCCGGCTCGACCGCCATGCCGAGGCATCCGACCAGCTACAGCAGGCCCTCCTGCTGGCCGAGCAGGCGGGAGACGTTCTCTGTCAAGCCGCCACCCGACGGACCATCTCCCGACACCGCACCAGACAAGGCGATCATCAACAGGCACTGACCTTCGCCATCGATGCCCTGGACCTCTACCTCACCCTCCGGACACCTGCATGGGAGGCGATCGCCCGCACCACGGTCAGCTGGTGCCACGCCCGAGTCGGCAACTTCGAGGACGCGCGCTCGCACTGCGAGATCGCCCTCGCGCTGCACCAGGAGTCCCGCAACACCTACGGCGAAGCCGACTCACTGAGCTGTCTCGGCTACATCACCCACAACGTGGGCGGCTACGTTCAGGCCGCCGACCACCACACTCGCGCTGTCGCTCTCTTCCAGAATCTGCGCAACACGTACAAGGAAGCCGACGCCCTCTCGCTGCTCGGCGAGGCATGCGCTCGGACCAACCCCGAGCTCGCACATGCCAGTTGGCGCAAAGCGCTGCACCTTTACCAGGCGCAACATCGCACCGCTGACGCCATCCGCGTTCAGCAACACCTGACCGACCTGACGACCGGGGGCGCACCGTGACGGCCAACTCGTTCAGGAGTTGTTGATGCTCCAGGAATTGAGGAGGCTTTCGAGGTCGGTGAGCGTCATGGGTTTGGCGAGGTGAGCGTCGAATCCGGCGTGCAGCGCTTGTTGGCGGTCACTGTCTTGGCTGAATCCGGAGACGGCGACGAGCTTGGTGTCGCGGGTGGCGGGATGGTCACGCAGCCGCCGGGCGATCTGGTAGCCGTCGATGTCGGGCAGACCGATGTCGCAGAGCACGAGATCGAAGGGCTGTGCGGTGGCCTCGGCGAGCCCCGCGTGACCGGTGGTGGCGACGGTGACGGTATCGCCGTGCCGGTGCATCACCGCCCGGTAGGTGGCCGCCAGGTCGGTGTTGTCCTCGATGACCAGGACGCGCAGGGGCCGGCGAGCCGGACGCTCGGCCGGTGGTGGGGGTTGGTCGCCCGGGTAGGCCGCCGTCGACAGCGGCAGCCGGACGCGGAACTCGGCGCCCGTGCCGGGACCGTCGCTGTGCGCGGTGACCGAGCCACCGTGCAACTCAGCGATGTTGCGGACGATCGCCAGACCCAGCCCGAGCCCGCTGATCGGGGTGGTGCCGGACGGAACGGCGCGGGTGAAGACCTCGAAGAGCGTTTCGGCGGCGGCCGGGGCGAAGCCGATGCCGTCGTCGCGGACGACGAGCACGGCCGCAGCACCGGCGCGGCTGAGGTCGATGGTGACGGTGGCGCCGGGCTGGGTGTACTTGCCCGCGTTGCTGAGCAGGTTGCCCAGCAACTGCGCGAGCCGGATCCGGTCACCATCGAGCGGAACCGCATCACCGGGCAGCGACACCCGCAGGGCGCGATGCGACGCGGCGAACTCGGCCGCGACGTCGGCGGCCGCGGTCTGGACCACCTCCCGCAGGTCGAGCAGTTGCCGGACCAGATCGAGGCGGCCGGTCAGGACCCTGGTAGCGCTGAGCAGGTCGTCGGTCATCCGGATGAGCGCGGCGGTCTGCCGTTGCAGCACGGCCAGCGCCGGGTGGTCGGGCAGGATGTCCAGGGCGAGCAGCTCGACGGCGGCCTGGATCGCGGCCAACGGGTTGCGCAGCTCGTGGGACAGGGTGGCGATGAACCGGTCCTTGGCCTCCTGCTGCTCGCGCAGTGCCTGGCTGGTCGCCGCCAGCTCCTCGTTGGCGTGGCGAAGCTGACGGTTGACGTCTTGGACCTCGCGAGCCCGGGCGACCAGGTCCGCCTCCATCGCCTCGGCGCGGGCCAGGGCGCGTTCGGCCTGCTGCCGGTCATGCCCGCTGCTCCGCAGGTGCACGAACGCCGTGACATCCTGCACCCGATGGATGATGTGCGTGATCCGGGCGTCGTCGTCCAGGATCGGTGTGTTGATCGGACTCCAGTACCGCTCCTCGAAATGCCCGTCCGGCCCGATCGGGATGTCGTAGCGCTGCAGGGCCATGGTGTCGGGTTCCGCGGTGGCGAGCACGGTCTCCAGTGACCGCCGCAGGTTGCGCACTCCGTCGGCGTTCTGGTCATCGGGATTGTCCGGGAACGCGGTGAAGATCGACTGGTCGAGCAGCGTATGACGCTGCGTCGATGTCGCGGACAGGTAGGCCTCGTTGACTTCGACGATCGTCAGGTCGGCGGCCAGGATCAGATACGGGGTCGGCGCGGCGTCGAAAAGCCGCCGATAGTCCACCGCTTTCGGATCGGTCATGAATGCCTCTCAGGCGTCGAGGCGATAGCCGAAGCCACGCACCGTGATGATCCTGGGTGAGCTCACACCTGCGGCATTCAGTTTGCGACGAAGCCGATACACGTGCTCGTCAACCGTGGCGCGGGCCTGCCAGTCTCCCGAGGAGTCCCACACGTGGGCGAGCAACTGGTCACGCGAATACACCCGGCCCGGTGTCGTGGCCAAGAACTCAAGCAGCATGTATTCCCTCGGGGTCAACGAGATCGGCTCGCCGGATGCGCGGATGACGTGCGCCCCGGTGTCGATCATCAGCCCGCCGACATGGATGACCGTGGCCGCGGGCGCCTCCGCAGCGGCCCGGCGCAGGACCGCCCGGATCCGAGCCACCAACTCCCGCTGCGAGTACGGCTTGACCAGGTAGTCGTCGGCGCCCAACTCCAGGCCAACCACCCGGTCGGCCTCCTCTCCGCGCCCGGTCACGATGATCACCGGGATCTGGCTGCGCTCGCCATGCCGCAACGACCGAAGCAGGTCCAGCCCGTTCCCGTCGGGCAGCCCCAGATCGAGGACCACCAGATCGACCCGATCCCGCTCGATCGCACTCAGGCCACCCCGCGTGTCGGTCGCGTGCCGCACGCTGAACGCCGCACGTTCCAGATACGCCCGACACATCGCCAACAGGTCCGGATCGTCCTCGATCAGCATGATCACCGGACGCGATCCGACCTGGGCACCACCCGCATCGGGGGTAGAGAAAACCATGTTGATCCGATGTTGAGAATCCGGACGACATCCCGACCAACTTCGCACGTTACCACTGGAGGGCAAGGGATTGAGGCTGGCCACCAATCCGCCGTCGGGCGCTCAGCAGCAAGGGAGAGGACCGGTATGTGCACTTTTCACACCGAGGCCTCGATTCCCACCGCCGGACTCCGGAACCAACCTCATCCGGTCCCTGGACGCCCTCGCACGGCACTGCGTCGAACCGAGGATGACCCCGACGCGACCGGGGTCATCCTCGCCGAGGCACCTATTGAAAGGTGATTCACCATGCTGCCGCTTTCGGCGCTGATTTCCCGCACGCGGCTCGCGTGCCGGCATCTCCTGTCCGTGACGACAGGACGTCCTTGGACCGCGCGGTCATCGTTCAACCTGCACTTCGGGATAAGCAACGTATCGCCTTTCGGGCCCCTGATTTACGAGGAAAGCCCGGCACCATGGCCCATCAAGGACGGGTCGCCGCGTTCTTGCCGCACGACGGCCGACCAGTCGGGCATTGCCCACAATCCCTCTTCCCGGCCGACCCTGCTCGCTGCGTCGACGACGGCCCCCGCCTGGCAGACCTAGTCGGCGTTTGCCTCGCTGAGGTTACGGGTAGGCCTCTTGTTGACGTTGGTCGTACTGCAGGCAGGGCGCCACCATGACCGTGGAGATGAGCGAACTGAAGGGCCGCACCCTCGGGCCCGGGGTGGATGATGTCCTGGTGGTCCGGGTCACGGACGAGGTCGACGTGAAGACGGCGCCGAATCTCCAGCAAGCCCTGGACGAGACGCTTGACCGGATGACCGGCGGGTGCGTGGTCGTCGACTTGACCGACGTGGCCTTCTTCGGTTCACCGGGTTTGGCCGTCCTGGCGAACGCCGCCGCCAAAGCCGACCAGCAGTCCTGCCAACTGCGGATCGTGGTCGGCGTCAACCCCATCGTCCGCCGTTCGATCGAGGTCACCGGGCTCGACCAGGTGTTGGTGCTGTGTGTGAACGTGGTCGAGGCGGCCACGTTGTAGGCGGCCAGGCAAGCAGCGGGTCGGAGGGCACCGGCATGGCGGGGGGCCGGAGCGTTTAGGCTGGTGAGATGCCTACCTCTGCTGCCGCTGAAGGTCGGCTCAGGGTGCTCGAGGCGGTGACCGACTCCGCCCTGGCCCGCTTGGACCTGGACAAGGTCATCGCGGCGTTGGTCACGCAGGTGCCCGGCCTGCTCCAGGTCGACACCGCCGCGGTCCTGCTCTACGACCACGGGAGTGACGAGCTGATCGCGACCGCGGCGACAGGGCTGGAAGAGGAAGTGTGGCAGGGCGTGCACATCCCGGTGGGGGTCGGGTTCGCCGGACACGTGGCCGCCTGCCGGGAGCCGGTCATTCTCGATCGCGTGGACAAGTCCACAGTGGTCAACCCGTTGCTGTGGCTCAAGGGCATCCAGACGATGCTTGGTGTACCGATGCTGGTGCATGGCGAGCTGGTCGGGGTGTTGCATGTCGGCTCCTTCACCCAGCACCGGTTCACCGAGGACGATGTCGCGTTGCTGCAGCTGGTGGGCGACCGGCTCGCGCTCGCCGCGCACGTGCGGGTGGCCACCGCCGAGCGGGCCGCCCTGACCGCGTTGCAGCGCAGCCTGCTGCCGGCGCACCTACCCAGCCCGCCCGGCCTGGAGTTCGCCGCCCGGTACGTTCCCGGCTCGGACACCACGGTCGGCGGCGACTGGTACGACGTGTTCGAGCTGCCCGGCGAGCGGATCGGCATCGCGATCGGCGATGTCGCCGGCCACGGCCTGGCCGCCGGAATCGTGATGGGCCGGCTACGCAGCGCACTGCGCGCCTACGCGCTGGACCACGACGACCCCGGCGAGGTCATGTGCCGGCTGGACCGCAAGGCCAGCCACTTCGAGCAGGGCGCCATGGCCACCGTCGGCTACGCCGTCATCGACGCCACGCACAACCGGATGCGGCTGTCCCTTGCCGGCCATCCAGCACCGGTCCTGGCCGCACCGAACCAGCCAACCCGCCTGCTCGACGCCGCGCCCGACCCACCCATCGGCTTCGGCCTTGCCACCGGCCACCGCGGCTGCGTCACCGTCGATCTGCCGCCCGGTGCGGTGCTCGCCTTCTACACCGACGGCCTGGTCGAACGGCGCGGCCACCTCCTTGACGACGGACTGGCGCTCCTGCGCGACACGGTCGTTCCGGACTCTCCCGCCGCCGTCTGCGCCCACGTCATGTCCACACTGGTCGGCGCCCAACCCGCCAATGACGACATCGCCCTACTCGTCGCGCGCCGCACCCCCGACTAAGGCCTGGTCGACCCCGACCCGATCGGCGGTGTCTGCCGTGTGGGACGAGGCGTATAGGTGTTCGGATGCAGGCGTTTCCCTATGTGCTCGCACCGAGTGACGACGGCGACGTGGTGGCCGCGAAGCTGCTCGGCACGGCGCCGGTGGTACGCGCACAGCTGCCCGATGGGACCCAGGTTTGGCTGGTGCTAAGCCACGAGGCGGCCCGGCGGGTGTTCACTGATTCCACGTTCAGCCGCGCGGAGGCGCTCCGGCCGGGTGCGCCGGTACTGCTGCGGGCCGCGGTCGATCCCGATCTGCTGCTCAGTATCGATCCCCCGCGACACACCCGGATTCGTCGGGCGATGGCGCGCGCGTTCAGCCCCCGCATGGTGGACCGCCTCGTGCCGCGGATCCACCAACTCTGCGAGGAGTTGCTCGATGCCGTGGCCGCCAACGGCCCGCCGGCCGACCTGGTCACCCTCTTCGCCGAGCCACTGCCGATCGTGGTCCTCTGCGAACTGCTCGGCGTGCCCTACGACGACCGCGACAAGATCCGCGCCTGGGCCAAGCGAGTTCTCGCCACCGCCGGGTTCACCGTCGCCGAGATCACCGACGCCATCGGACAGACCCGGGAATACCTGGGCACCCTGGCCACGGCCCGCCGCGCCGAACCCGGTCATGACCTGATCACCGAGCTGGTCCACCAGGCCGACGAGCAGGACGCCCTGAGCGAGAACGAGCTGCTGGCCAACCTGCAACTCCTGCTGATCGCCGGACACGAAACCACCGCCAACCAGCTGGCCAACTCCTTGCTGGCGCTGTTTCGACACCCCGACCAGCTCACCCTGCTCCGCAACCGACCCGAACTGATCGAACGAGCCGTCGAGGAACTCCTGCGCTACGTCCGGCTGACCGTCCCCATGCAGGCCACGATCGCCCTGCGCGACACCGACCTCGCCGGCGCGGCCATCAAGACCGGCGACGCCGTGGTCGTGGTGAATCCGGCGGCCAACCGCGACCCCGCCGTGTTCACCGACCCGCACCGGCTCGACATCACCCGAGCCAATTCCCACCAGCACCTCGGGTTCGGCCACGGCACCCACTTCTGCCTCGGCGCCCAACTCGCCCGCCTCGAACTCCGCATCGCGTTCACCACCTTGTTCAACCGCTTCCCCCACCTGTCCCTCGCCGTCGACGAGACCCACCTCCGCTGGCACACCGGCACCCCCACCCGGTCTCTCACCGCCCTGCCCGTCACCTGGTAAGCGTCGTCTTCGCATCCGCCGAGGGGCCTGCGGTGGTCACCCGGCACGAGTGAGGCCGCGCTCGGCCGGCCGTGTGATCGTGGAGCCCCGGTCCGGCGAACGCCCCGACCGCAGAAGGGAACGACCATGGGCTGTCTACTCGCGATCATCGGTGGGATCTTCCCGCGGCTCGGCCTGTTCATCGTCTGGGTCGCCCGGCCGGCGCTGGTCAACGCGGCCTTCGACACCTGGATCTGGCCGCTGCTCGGAATCGTGTTCTTCCCGTTCACGACGTTGATCTACGTGCTGCTGTACGTGCCGGGGTTGGGCCTCACCGGGTGGGGATGGTTCTGGGTGATCATCGCCGCGCTTTTCGACATCGGCCACTGGGTGGCCGCCTCGACCCAGCGTCAATCGATTCCCGGCATGCGGCAGGCATGACCCGACCGAAGCCTTCCCTGCCGGCCCGCGACGGGCGGTGACCAGCCAGGCACTGGAGTCGAACCATACGCCTGCGCCGGTGTCGTGGGCGTCGAGCATGACCAGCAGCCGGTCGAGCGCACGAGCCGTCGCCGCGGCGTCCAGGCCGGCGACCAGCTCCTGGACCATCCGCAGTTCGAACAGGGCGTCGCGGGCGTCGGCCGCGGCTGGGCCGTAGTAGATCGGCTCGCGTACCTCGGTGATCTCGACCGCGGTGAAGCCGGCGGCGGTCAGGACGCCGGCCGTGACGGTCGGATCCGCCAGCGAGAAGGCGCCGTGGCCATGCCCAGCCGGCGCCATCCGGTCAGCGGCCAGTGCCTGTCGGATCGCAGTGGACCACTCCTGGCGGTGGTAGGCCTGCCACACCAGCTGCACCAGCCGCGCCCCCGGCCGCAATGCCCGCCCGATGTTGGTGAACGCGGCGACCGGGTCGGTGAAGAACATCGTGCCGAACCGGCTGAGCCCCAAGGTAAAGCCCTCCGGGGCGAACGGGTGGACCTGGGCATCGGCCCGCTCGAAGCTGACGTTTCGGATTCCTTCCTCCGCGCCAAGCGCCCGGGCGCGGTCCACCATCGGGCGGGACACGTCCACGCCGAGTGCGCTTCCCGATGGCGCGGATCTGGCGGCGTCCCGGGTGGTCTGCCCGGTACCGCAGCCGATGTCGAGCACCCGATCGGCGGGCCCGACGCCGGCGACCGCTCGCAGCCGCACGTTGTAGCGACTCAGCTCAGCGTCGTAGTCGAACAACTCAATCACCACCCGGACTCGCCGGGCCGTCGCGCAGTACGCCGCGCACCGTGTCCAGCGGCACGCCGGGCTCGAACTCCGGCAGCCACCAGGTCGCACCGGCGGCGGCGAACGGTGCGGGGTCGGCGTCGAAGGGCAGGCCGACGGCGATGTCGTACGGTCCGGTCACACTCGATCGGAGCTCGGTGAGGGTGGCGACGACCTCGGCGAGCTGGTCCGGTTGCTCGAGATTGGCCGGGAAGAAACCGTCCAGCCGGGCGGCCCGGCGGATCGGCTTGACGTTGCCGGGGAATCCGGCGGCCCACACCGGCACCCCGGACCGAGGTACCGGGCGCGGCAGGAACTCGATGGCGTCGACGGTGTAGTGCTCGCCGTGGTGGTGCACCGGCTCGCCGGACCAGGCGGCGGCCAGGATCTCCAGGGACTCGTCGAGCATCTGGCCGCGCCGCCGATCGTCGAGCTGCTCACCGGTCTTGGACAGCTCGGCGCCGAACCGGTCGCTGCCGATGCCGACGCCGAGGATGAGCCGACCGCCGCTGAGCCGATCCAGTGTCGCGGTCTCCCGAGCGACCTTGGCCGGCCGGCGACGGGGCAGCGGCGACACCATCGGGCCCAGCCGCAGCCGTTCGGTCGCGGTGGCCATCGCCGCCAACACGATCCACGGGTCGGCGACCTGCCGGACCGGCGCCCGCCAGCACAGCTGATCCCACACGAAGCAGCCGTCCCACCCGGCCGCCTCCGCCTCGGCGGCCAGCCGCGCCACCACCCTCGGATCGGCGAGATCGTCGAAGAGCGGCAGCCACAGTGCCGACCGCAGCCGGCTCATGCGCGACCTCGTCCCGTGTGCCGGATCAGGGCCGGCACGAAGGCATCCCACACCGGCCTCGGCAGGTCGTGTCCGGCTCCCGCCAGGACCAACAGCTCCGCGCCGGGGATCGCGTCCCGCAACGCCTCGCCGTGCGGCAGCGGCAGGAACGGGTCGGCCTCACCGTGGACCACCAGCGTCGGCGCCGCGATTCCGCCGAAGCCGCCTCGGGTCGGCCGATCGGCCTCGATGGCGTAGTGATTGACCAGAGTCGACGCGTAGTCCCGTGCCCGCGCGACGTCCCGCTCGACCAGCGCCCGGGTCGCGGCCTCGTCGAAGTACGGCGAGCCGCCCGCGTACGCCCTTGCCGAGCCGATCACGTATTCCACGACCGAGGCCGAATCGGCTGGGTCGGGATCGGCCGGTGGACCCTCGGCGAGCTGGTCCGTCGGTGGCGGAAGGCCGGGCCCGTCCGTGGAGCTGGAGACGAACGTCAGCGACGCGACCCGATCGGGATGGTCCACACCCGCGATCAGGCCGATCCCACCGAACATCGACTGACAGACCAGGTGTGCCCGCTCGATGCCGAGGGCATCCTGGATGCCGAGCATGTCGAGAGCCAGGTCGGTGTAGGAGTACCCCGGCTCGCCCGGTGGATAGCTGGTCGACCGTCCGGTGTCGCGATGGTCGTAGCGGACGACGTACCGGCCGCGCGCCGCGATCCGTTCGCACAGCTCGGCGTCCCACCACAACATCGACGCGGATCCCCCGGCGACGAGCAGGATCGGCGGGTCCGCTCGGTCTCCGAAGGTCTCGACACACAGCTCGACGCCGTTGATCTCGAGGAGCTGCTCGCCGTGCGTGGTCGGCGCGGTCATGTCGGCCCTCTTTCGGACGTCTTCGGTGAACTGGCTGGCCCTCTCACGCTAAGCCGAAGACTTCATCGTGAAAAGCGATAGTTTCCGATCGATTCGATCGAAGTTCGCAATGACGGTTTACGCTGGGACTCGTGACCGACGTCGAACTGCGCCACCTCGCCGCGATGGCGGCCGTCGCCGACGAGGGCTCGTTCGGCCGGGCGGCCGCCCGGCTCGGTTACGCCCAATCGACAGTGAGCCAGCAGATCGCCGCGTTGGAGCGAGCCGTCGGCGGCCCGGTGTTCGATCGGCCGGGTGGGCCCAAACCAGTACGGATCACACCGCTCGGCACCGTGGTCCTGGACCACGGTCGCGATCTGCTGGCGAAAGCAGGGCGATTGGCCGACGCGGTCGACCGGTTCAACGCGGGCGACGGCCGGATCGACATCGGCACATTCCAGAGCGTGTCCAACGTGATCCTGCCGGCCGTCGTACGCCGGCTGCGAGACGAGCACCCCGCCTGCGACATCAGGTTTTCCGAGGAGGAGCCGGAGCAGCCACAGATCGGTGATCTCGACCTGCTGTTCTACGACGGCCGGATCGAAGACGACGTCGAGCACGTCAAGCTGCTCGACGACCCGTACCTCCTGGTGGCCGGCGACGGCGCCTTCCCCGACGGCCCGGTCCGGCTCGAGCAACTCGACCGCGCACCGATGGTGGCCTGGCCACTGACCTGCGACCAACCCTTGATGGAGCAGGCACTCACGCACAGCGGTGCCCGTCCGCGCATCGTGTTTCGTAGCGCGATCAACGACACCCTCCTGTCCATGGTGCGAGCCGGCATGGGATCGGCGGTGCTGCCCTGGCTCGCGATCCGGGGCGCCAACGTCCAATCCGACCAACGGCTCCGCATCCACGAACTGCGACCGCCCCTGCCAGCACGGGAGATCTACCTGCACTGGCGCGCCGGACGCACCCAGTCTCCACTCGCCACGCGAGCCATCGAGATCGCCATCGAGATCGCAGCCGAGATCGCCGACCACCCACCAAAGGGTTGCGTGACCGGGCTTCGGCGGGCCGGGCGGGGTAGCTAGCGCTCGGTTAACGCCGCCCTGACACGGTTCTCCTGTCAACGACAAGGAGAAACAGGCAATGGCTACGCTGAAACTGAATTCGATCAGGTGCCACCGGAAGCACGACGTCATTGGCGACGACGAGCCGGTACTCAAGATCGACAGTGCCATCGTGTGGAACGAAGTCATGAACACCAACCAGGACCAGGTTCGGTCCGTGAATGTGACCCGCGTGTTCAAGGGCACCACCTCGGTGACCCTGGACGAGGTGAGCAACGGCAAGTCCTTGCAGATCGGTGCCGCGTTCCCCGTCAAGGAAACCGGCAACCCGGCTTCGATGCAGTTCAAGACCGCCGGTACGCATTACGAGGTGTTCTTCACGGTGTCGTAGCGCCCGTGTTCGTCGCTCGTGGGGCCGGTCGGAACGGACCGGCCCCACGAATGCGGCCTAGGGTTGGTGTAGCGGGCGGTGTGCACGGCGCCGCCTGGGACACCGCCGCACAGGTCGGAGGCCTCCGATGAGGCGATCCTGGTCCTACGTCCGGGAACTCGACGAGTACCCCGAGGGTATGCGCCGGTTGTGGATTCTGGCCATGGCGGTGCTGGCCGTTCTGGTCGGGTCGTACGAGGCTCAGATCGCGCCGGTCGTCCCGCTGCTGCTCGACGACCTCGACATGGACCTGACAACCTACGGCGCGGTTTCGGCCGTTGCCGCGGTCTCGGGTGCGGTGGCCGCCGCGATCGGTGGACGGCTCACCGACCACCTCGGCCGGGTGCGGCTGCTGGTCCCGCTGATGCTGCTCACCGCGTTGTGCTGTCTGGCCATGACGTTGGTGCACTCCCCGCGCGATCTGCTGATCGCCCGGGTGGTGCTGGCGTTCGTCGACGGTATGGCGTTGGCGAGCACCGCCCCGCTGGTCCGGGATTTCTCTCCTCGGCAGGGGCGGGCTCAGGCGTTCGGATTCTGGACCTGGGGGCCGGTGGGGGCATCGCTGCTCGCCGCCGGGCTGGCCGCCTGGACGTTGCCGATCTTCCACGACTCGTGGCGATCGCAGTTCGTCATCATGGCCGGGATCTCGCTGGTCCTGTCCGTTGTGATCGCCCTCAACATCGTCGACCTGTCGCCACAACTGCGGGAACGGATCCGGCAAACCGAGCGGCGGGTGGTGCCGGCGGCGAAGGCGACGGGCCGGGCGCGCGGGCGTGATCTGCTTACCCGGCCCCGGGTGTGGGCGCACACGATCGGGATCTCGTTGTGGCTGGTGCCCTATCTCACGCTGGCGTTGTACGGGCCGGCGATGCTCGTCGACAGCTTCGGGGTGAGCACCGCCCGAGCGTCGGCGATCATGGCCGCGTTCTGGGTGTTCGACCTCGTCGTGCTGATCGCGGTCGGTCGCGTCTCCGACCGGCTGCAGTTGCGCAAGCCGTTCGCGCTCGGTGGCACGCTCGCCGCCGTGCTCGTGGCCGGCTACCTCGCGGTCCTCATGGGACGGCCGTCGGTGCCTGCCGGTCAGCTGATGCTCACCGGTGCGCTGCTCGGCGCCGCCCTTGCGGTGGCGTTCGGGCCGTGGATGGCCAACTTCTCCGAGGATGCGGAGAACGTGGACCCGCGGCTGCAGGGCACCGCATGGGGAATCTTCGGCTTCGCCAGCAGAACCATGGCGGTACTCGTGCTGCTGACGGTACCGCCGGTCGTGGCGGCCACCAGTTGGCGCACCTGGCTGTCGATCTCGCTGGTGTGCCTGCTGCTGTTCGTCCCGGCCGTGTTCCTGTTCGGTGGGCACTGGCGGCGCCCGGCTAACGTTCCGGCAGCGCCGGATGCGGACTCTGGATAACGGTTGCCACGAGGCACCACCGCATAGACAGAGAGAGTCCATCATGTATCTACGCACTCGCCTTGCCGTGTTCACCGGCGCGGCGCTGTTCGCCGCCAGCTTGCTGGCAGCCGGCGGTGTCGCCACCGCCGCCCCGGTCCCGCCCACGGCCGCACTGCTGTCCTGTGACGGGTTGGCGCCGACGATCGTCGTCCCCGCGCCCAACATGGTCACCTTCGGCACGGTGGATCCCGACGTGATCCTCGGAACCAACGGCAACGACGTGATCCACGGCCTCCAGGAGGACGACGTCATCTGTGGACTTGATGGGCAGGACGACATCACCGGCGGTCCCGGCAACGACCGTGGCTTCGGCGGGGACGATGACGACGATTGGCGTGGCGGTAACGGAATGGACTTCTTCGATGGTGGACCGCACGTCGAGGGCGACCGCGGCGACGGCGGAGCAGGCGCGGACCTCTGTGTGGCCACGGAGACCGTGAACAGCTGCTAATCGCAACGGGCTCGGGCCGCTCGCCCCGCCCCGCCCCCAGACCGGACTGCTCGGTCTGGGGGCGGTGGCAGCGTCTGGCGGAGCAGGATCGCGGTGGCGGGATCGGGTGCGGCGGCGAGCTGCCGAAGCGCTGCCAGGACCCGGTCGCGCGCCGCGGCGATGTGCGCCGGTTTGCGGCCTCTGAGCGCGGCGGCGAGAACCAGCCGGTGGCCGCGGGAGTCGTAGGGCTCCACCGACAGGGCACGGGTGGCCAGCCGGGCGGCCTCCGCGGTGTCCCCGGCGACGAGGCGGAGCTCACCGAGGGCCAGCAGGTCGCGGACATGCCGAGCCCGCACCCGATCGACCTCGATCGCTACGTCCGGGTCGCACAGGTCACGCAGGTCGGGCAGGAGATCGCCGCGCCACAACGCGATCGCCTCGCCGAGTAGGTCCGCTGCCCGGTCGTTGTCACCGTCGGCCCGGGCCTGGTCGATGCGCTCTGCCAACTGGTTGTAGGTCCACAGGTCCACCGACAGCGACCCCGAGGGAATGAGCCGGATCGTGTCCCCGTTGGTGCGCAGGTGAAAGCTCGCGTCGCCGCCGGACCGGTCGGGTTCCAGCAGCTGGCGAAGATAGGTCAACGTGACGCGCAGGTTCCGGGCCGCACTGGCCGGGGCCAGTCCTGGCCAGAGCAGTTCGATCGCCTTGTCGCGCACCACAACCGGATCCAGTGCCAGCGCGCTCAGCAACTGTCGCACCCGCAACCGTCTCAGTTGCGGCGCGTCGACCGGGACACCGTCTCGCGTCAGCCGCATCGTGCCCATGACCTCGATGCGGATCCGGTGCGTCGGCGGGGCGGGAAGGGCGGCGAGCAGCCGGGTCGCGCCTGTTGCCAGGGCTTCCTCGGCGGCCTGCGACGTCGCCCGGAACTGCCGGTGAACCGCCGGCCCGATCGTGTCGGCCAACCAGCGGCCCAGCTCGAGCCCGGCCGGATGATCATCGGCGGCGAGTCGTGCCGCCAGCTCCACCGACCACGGCAGCGGCAGGAAACACAGCGCGTGTGCGGGAGGCAGCCGGCCGGCGGCGGTCAGGTCACCCGCCCTCGCCCGGAGCAGGGCGCGTGCGGCTGCCCGGGCCGAGAGATGTGACGGGCCGAGATCAACGCCGTCCCAGTGCACGCGCAGCCGCTCGTTGACGACGTACCCGAGGGCCAGGAAGCGCCGCAGATGCCGTTCGGTGAACCGATTCTCGATGGGCCAGCCGGTCAGCTGGCGGGCGTAGGCCTCGCGTGCGGTGCATTCGTCACCGCGGGCCACCGCGATCGCCGCCTGCGCGGCGCAGGCCAGGATGGCGTCTCGGGGATTGGCCTTGTCGGTCGGGTTGCCGCAGGGCAGTTCCGGCGCCACGGAAACCTCGCCGCAGCAGGACGCGATCACCGCCGCCAGCGCCATTGCCACGAATGCGTCCCGCGCCGTCGCCGGGACCGGGTCGACGTTCGGCTGCCGGCGCCAGGCCGCTGCCGCGGCGCGTCCCGAACCGCGGAGCCGACCCAGATCGGAGGGATCACCGTCGAACCAGCGCGCCACGGCGCCGGACAGCGCAACCAGCGCGTCGCTGGCGTCCGCCAGAGTCCGGTCGGCCAACTCCGCCGCCGCCCCGCAACGCCCACACATGTTCAGGCAGTGGTAGTGAAATCGCCAGGTGGACAACGCCAGGGCCGCGGGCACCCCGAGCACGGGCGCCTGGACGAGATGGACAAGCGCGCCCTCCGGGTCGCCGAGGACCTCGGCGTGCATCGCGGCGACGTTGTGCCGCAACAGCCTGAGCACGGGGGAGAACGGGGCGTCGAGCCGGTCGGACCACCCGGCCAGCGCGGCGAGCCGAGCGAGATCGGCCCGCGAGTGCGCGGTGATCGTCGCCTGGCCGAGGACGGCGGTGGCGCCCGCCTCGTCGTCGCGGTCGAGCATGCCTTGCCAGGCTTGGTCGAGCATGGGGTCGATGCTCGGATCGGTGAAGTCGCCCGCGTGCGTCACCGCTGCCGCGAGCAGCACGAACGCCGGCTCATCCGCCATCGACGGGGGGACGGCCGCGAGCCACCGCTCGGCGATGCTGCGGGGCAGCGCCGACAGCGTGGTGTGGACGAGTTCGACGGCGAGATCGGCGAGCAGGTCCCAGTTCCGCGACTGGCAGGCAAGGCGACCGGCGCGGGCCAGATCGCCCCGCGCCATCAGTGTGATCACGGCACGTCGGCGCAGCAAATGCGTCTCCTGAACCGTCATCGCCCGCGACACCGCGTCCGTCCACAGATCGTGCGCGCGGTACCGGCCGTCGGCCAGGACGTCGACGAGCGGGATCCGCCGGACCAGATCGTCGAGTGCGACCGGCCCACCGGTGACCGCCGCGACCTCGCCGGTGGTGGCGCTACCGAGCGCGGCCAGCGCGGCGAGGGCCCGGCACTGTGGACCGGGCAACCGGCCGAGGATCTCCTCCCGGGCGTATCGCCACGGCGCCGAAGACCCGGCCGCGAACGCGAGTCGTACCAGGGCCGGCCAGCCCTGCAGCGCCGCTGCCGCCGACGCGTCCCGCCCGAGCCGACGAGCCAACGCCGCCACCTCGACGTCGGTGAAGGCGAGGTCGGCAGGGCTGACCCGGACCACCTCGCCCGCCGCCTCCCGGCGCGCCAACGGCAACGGAGGCTCAACCCGCCCGGACAGCACCAGATGCGCGGTCGCTGGCAGCGCCGCCGCGATGTCGCGAAGCAGCGCCGCTCCCGGCGAGCCCACCGGAATCTCGTGCACGTCGTCCAGCAGCAGACACACCTCAAGGGGGGCCCAGCGGATCACGGTGTCGATGACCTCGCGCGCCCCGGGATCGGCTCGCCGGCAGGGCGTTGGAGACTGCTCGTGGCCGCGTCCGGCGGACATCGCATCGAGCAGCGCCTGCGCGAAACGGACCGGATCCTCATACGCCGCCTCGCAACTCAGCCAGACATCGATCCCGCGAGGCGCGGCCAGATGCGCCCGCACCGCCTGGGCGAGCACCGTCGTCTTACCGAATCCCGGTCCGGCGACGACCAGAGTGATCGGCCGGTCCCAGCGTTGCGCCAGGCGCTGAACGAGCCGCAGACGCGGCACCTCGACATCGAGCGGACGCGGCAACCCCGCCGATCCCGCCAGAAACGGAGCGCCGGCGGACGGCCCCGCAGTGGACACCAAGCCGAACGGGCGTGACTCGTCGGCCAGCCCACTCGCCATCATCGGGTCCACAATGACAAGAGCAGACACCACCGATCCAGATACCCCAACCACACCGGTCACCGAGTTCCCGGCACCCCCGCACCGGCCTTCGTGAACCAGCGATCTCCGGTGGAACTACCCGCCAACCCCCCGCTACCAAGCTGTGGCACATGCAAGCCCGGACAATGTTCGTTGTACTGTCCGACTGGGACGGTGGTTGTCCTTCGGGCCGCGTTGCAATCGCGCCCAGCCCACCACTGCCGGCCGGGCCCCCCCCCAACGACTGGCCAGCACCTAACCGGGCACCAGCGGCTGGCACACCTTCTGGTCCCCAAGGACTCGGCCCATCGGGTCAGAGCACACGGCAGGTGTTGATCACCTCGAGGATGGTCGCCTCCGCCTCCGCGCGCCGGGACGGGACGGTCCAGCCGACCACCTGGAAGTAGCTGTGCTCGCCCTCCACCATGGTTTGCCAGGACACGGCGTTGATGCCCTCGCTCGTGCCGGTGATCACATACTGCACGGCCGGCCGGCCGCCCACCGTGAGCGTCTGCTCCGGACCGATCTCAGCTCCCTGATCGACGCCACTTCACCACAACAACCAGCACCAGACCGAGTTGGCGTGGTAGCACCGCACTGATCTCGGTTTCGCCGGTCGGCGCCGGCTGCCCTGAGGGGACGGTCGTGAGCCGCCCACTTCGAACCCGGCATCCTGTCCCCGTCAGACCGCAGCCGGCGTAGCCGTCGGCGTTTCCTCGCGGGCGCGGACGCCCACGCCGCGCACGAGCAGGTAGCCGACCATCCAGATCTCGCCCACGGTCGCGGGCAGGGTGAGCGCGTCGGCAACGCCCTGCGCGCCAGGGACGAGGTAGTGCACGAACGCGCTGAGCGGGTAGGTGATGCCGCCGGCGATGAGCACCCAGCCGAGCGCGCGCGGCATCCACCCGGAGCGGAGCACGCACCAGCCCATCGGGATCAGCCACAGGCCGAAGAACAGCGCGCCGACTTCCCACAGGTTCGCGCTGAGCAGGTAGAGCAGTTGGACGGTGGCGGCCGCGTCGCCCATCGGCTTCAGCGCGACCTCGAGCGCGGTGGCGAGCATCGCCGCGCTGGTGAGGATCGCGACCGCGTTGACGAGGCCGAACGCTGCGATGCCGGCGGCGGCGAACGAATCCGCGGTGCGGAACAGCCGGTAGAACCACCCGGCGGCGAGCGCCATCGTGACGACCACGAGCAGTTCGAACGCGACGCCGGCGCGGGCGAGCGTCTCGTGCTCGACCAGGTTGGCGAGCGTCGCGGCGGGGTCGTCGGCGGCGAAGAGTTGCGACCGGATGAGCAGGAAACCGAGGCCGCCGGCGATGGCCAGGCCGAGGTAGAGCAGGCCTGTCGTGCGGGCGGTGCGGACAAGCGGGTGCATCGTGGCTCCTTCGAGGGCCGGAACGGCCTTACGCCGTAAGGCACCTTACGCCGTAAGATTACTTACGATGTGCGGTACTGGCAAGAGTGAGGAGACCCGTGACAGCCAAGGCATCCCGAACGCCGCTCAGCCGCGAGCGCGTGTTGGCGGCGGCCGTCGCCCTGGCCGACTCCGACGGGATCCAGGCGCTCACGATGCGCCGCCTCGCGGCCAACCTCGGGGTCGAGGCGATGTCGCTCTACTACCACCTGCCCGCCAAGGAAGCCCTGCTCGACGGCGTCGTCGAGACGGTGCTCGCCGAGATCGACGCCGCGACCGCCCGCCTCCCGACGAACGGCGACGACGACTGGCGCGCGCGGATCCGGCGGCAGTTCCTCGCGGCGCGCCAGGTCATGCTGCGCCATCCGTGGATGCCTGGGCTGCTCAGCACGCGCCGGACGATTCCGCCAGGCGTGTTCGCCCTCTACGAAGGCATCCTGGGCACCATGGTCGGCGCCGGGTTCTCCTACCGGCTCGCGCACCGTTCGCTGCACGCGTTCGGCAGCCTGCCGCTCGGGTTCGTGCAGGAGATCTTCAGCCCGGCACCGGCCGACGGCGGGCCGGCCGACAGCGTCTCGGAGGCCGAACTCGTCGCGCTTGCCCAGCAGATGCCGCACCTCGCGGCCATGATGGCCACCGAGATGCACGACAGCGCCGATCCCACACTGGGATGGTGCGACAGCCAGGTCGAGTTCGAGTTCACCCTCGACCTGCTCCTCGACGGACTCGAACGCCTCCGCCGCACCGCCGACGCCCAGAGCTAGCCAAGGCGCAGCCGGTGCGCCGCGGCTCGACACAGGGCTACTCACAACGCCAACCCTTACCCGTGACGACCAGTCACCGCGGCGCCAATCGATGTCCTCGAACCGCAGCGCTGCGACACCGCAACAGAGACCACAGCGCAGGCCCCAGATGCGCCGGGGGCCGGCAACCCTGCGCGCCTCCTCGACCACAAACGCGGTCACCTCGGCGGCGGTCGGCAGCTCCAGCCCGCGCTGGCCATCACGCATCCGGCATTCCACAAATGGTCGGAGCGCGCGGACATTCCGCTCGATCGACCGAGTAACGAGGCCCCGCTCGGTCGCCTCGTACTCGGCGTACCGGGTCAGCAGCGCGTCAGCGGCGGTCACCACCGGGGCCGGCGGGTCGGCCAACATCACACCGATCGACCGCAAATACTGGAGCAGCGCCGCCCACCGATCCGGCCTTCCAATCCGCGAACCGCCCAGCCGTGCTCTGGCCGAGATGGACGCGTCCACGGTTGCCGGACCGAACTCGGCGGTGTCGATTCCTGTGATCTGCATCCACCGGCTCAGGTGGATCACGCGTCGCTGATGTGTCCGCACCGTCGTCGGCACATAACCCTTGTGCCCCAACCATTCGATGAACCTGCCGGGTACGGCATCAGCGGCCCAGAGATCTCCAACCGCGCACGAGATCACATCATGACCTTTACTCCCCGTTTGAATCTGATACTAAAGCGTCACCATCCATTCGTATGCCAGCGCCGTGCAGCGCGAGCAGCGTCGAGTTCAGGTGTCAGGCCGCTCCAGGCCAAGCCATCGCCGGGGACACAACAACACCATCTCAGCAGATTCGACAAGGGACTTGGTCGTGAGCACATGTCGGCCCATGCACAATTCCACGCTCGCCGTGAGCTGCACGAGTCCACCATCATCGAGATCCCCGCCGGCACCGCCGCTCAGTTCGGGAGGTTGGGCGCACCCGGCTGACGACCTCAGGTGAGGTTGCCGGGCCGGGTGCTCGGGAGTGTCCGACCGTCGCATGACGTGGTGAGCACGGTGCGGACAGGACGTCGATCACGGCGTCCGCCTGCGTGTCGGTGAATGGCAGTCGCTGTGGAACAATGTGGATCTTCGGCGTGCGTGATCGTGACTGCGGCGTCGTCGGTACAGAACCGCGGCGGTGATCGTTCTCATGCGCCTCGCCGTGTCCCGGCGCATCACCGATCATCCCGGAAGTCTTGCCACCGCGGCTCGCATTGGGCATCATGCGGTTATGGGGGTTTTCCGGTTTGCCTGGCGAGAGCGGTGCGTCGTGGCGGTCGGGACTTCCTGGTTACGTCGGCACCTGGGGGCGTCGTTCGTCGACCACGCTGGCAACGGTGATCTTCCGGCGATGGGCGTGACCAGGCAAGCGTCCGGCAGAAACGGTCCGTCTCGAACGATCCCAGCTAGGCGGAGAAGGTCGGCACATGCAGGAATTCTCCAGCGAGATGTGGGGCGAGGGCATTGCCCCGTGGTACGACTCCCGTATTGGAGATTTCGACACGGCGGACGAGGTAAAATTCCTGGCCGAACGTCTGCCAGATGGCTTGGTGGCCGAAATCGGTGTTGGCACTGGTCGGATCGCCGTGCCCCTCGCCGCCGCGACGTCGGCACGCGTGCTTGGCATCGATGTGTCGTCCGCTATGCTCGAAATTCTGGCAGAACGCGCGGACTCCTCGGTCGACCGCATGGTCTGCGACGTGACGAAGTCACTACCCGATATCTCGCTGACGGGCGCTTACTGCGTCCTCAACACCCTACCTATGCTCGGCGACCACGCCGCCCAACGGCGCGCGGTGACGCATGTCCGGCAATGCGTGGTTCCCGGCGCCCCATTCATCGTCCAGGCGGCCGTACCAACGGCAGACTTCTTCACTTCACCCTGCTTCAGAATCCAACCACTGCGCATGGACGCCGGGTTCGTGGAGCTGCAGATTACCCGAGTGTCACCCGAAAAGCGCCTGGTTGAGGTTCAGGACGTACGAATCACCAACTCGGGCACCCAGTTGATACCAGGCGAGTTCCATTTCTGGGAACTCGACGATCTCGACGCGATGTTCGCCGACTGCGGTTTCGACCTCGCCGAGCGTTACGCCGATTGGACTCGACAGCCATTAAGCAAGGAATCCACCAGCGCCATTTCAGTCTATCGAGCCGCTTAGCCTCGGGCGAGGAGAGGAGAAGCCCTTAGAGTATTCGTCAGCCTGATGCCACAGTGATGATCGGTCGGAGCCCTGGGGGTTTCCGAGCGGCGGAAATTATTCAGTTCCGATAGAAAGGATCGCCATGACGGCACTGCTTGAGTTGGCTCCCCGCGACGCCGGCGCCGCGCCTAGCGGCGTCAACGTCGAGTTTTTGGAAGGTATCAACCTGCACGAAATCGCCGCCTGCCATCAAACCTGCGATTTGGCGTGCAACACGACCGGACGGTCCGCCATTCCCGCGGCCGACGACGAGATCTGATCAGGTGAACCGGCCTCGGTGGCGATGGATACGGCTTCCATGAAGGTGCAATGGGAATGACAGCGGGTAATGTCAAGACGCCGGTTCCTAGCATCGCGGCCACTGTGTCGGATCTGGTTTCGGCCGACGGCCGAAACCAGATCCGACACAACGCGACCTGGATCCACGTGACGAATCCTCTCGACTCTTTGCCGGAGCATGGCTGGAAGTTCCATATCTCGTCACGACTCGCGGACTACTTCGACCTCGTGACTGTGCTGGTGCCGTTCCTGCTCACTGAGGGTTGCACCTTCAAGCTGGCCCGCTCGATGAGAGTGCTCAGCGAGCTCAATGACGGCGGATCATCGCCGCCAAGCGTCGGCAAGGCGGTCACGGTCTACCCGGACCAGGACCGGGTGACACAGCTCGGCGCCAGGCTCGCGGAGCTGCTCCGCGGCCGGTTGGGGCCGCGAGTGCTGAGCGATCGCCAGGTGGCGCCGGATGCTCCGGTGTATTACCGGTACGGACCGTTCCGAAGTACGGTCGTGGCGAGTACCGCCGGGGACCTGAAAACGGTCATGGTCGGTCCCAGCGGCGACACTTTCGAGGGTCTGGCCACGACCACCTACCAGCAGCCACCCTGGGCCGACGACCCGTTCCGACCGGCCACGAACGGTGCCGATGCCCCGGCCGTCGAAACGGATCAGCCGACCCTGCTCGGGAACCACTATGAGCTGTTCAACGGGTTGCTGGCGTCGGGGCGGGGCAACGTATACGCCGCAACCGATGTCCGTACCGACGAGACCGTCGTGGTGAAGGAGGCGCGGGCGTACGTCGCGGAGTCACCCTACGGCGATGACGCGCGAATCCGGCTGCGCAACGAACGCTTCGTCCTGAGCGCGCTGCACGACGTCCCTCGGGTGGCGCGGTTCCGTGACCACTTCCGGCACGGTACCGACGAGTACCTCGTCACCTCCTTCAACGGGAAGTTCAACCTGTCGGAGAACGTCGCGCGTAAGGGGCGCTACGTACCCCTGGAGAACCCGGACCCAAGTACCTACCCTCCCGCACTCGCCGATTCCCGTAGCCTCGACGCGCTCGCTCACCCGCTCGCCCGGACGCTGCGGGAGATACACGCCCGTGGGTACCTGGTACGTGACTTGAGCCCCAAGAACATCGTCGTCAGCATGACCGGCGACGAGGTCACCTACATCGACTTCGGCCACTGCAACCACCACGATGTGGTGATCCGGGGCGGTACCAAGGGGTATGCCACGGAGCGGCAGACTAACGAGGAGCCCGCCGAGCCAGGTGATGACTTCCATGCGCTCGGTATGACACTTTTCGCCGCCGCGACCGGTGCCGAGCCGATCGTCGTCGACGACGATCCGGACGCCTCGCGGGTGATGGCGCTGCGGATGATCGACCAGATTTACCGGGACCAGTTGCCACCGGTGATGGCTCTGGTGGCCGACCTGCTTTCCGGCCACCCCGACACGATGGTGACCGCGTTCACCGCTCTTGCCGACGGGCGCGTCCCCGCTGATCCCCGACGGCTGCGGCGCCATAGCCCTGCCGTCCACCGCCACGGACCGGACACCGGCACACTGGTCGACCGCGTACTCACCGAACTCGTGTCCCGCACCAACGAGGTTCTCGACGAGTCACGCGAGCCGGACGCGAACGTCTACCGCGGCGCCGCGGGTATCGGTCTGTCGCTGTTGCCGCACCTCGACCGCCCCGGCGTGGCCACCACCGTGGCACGCCTCGCCTCGTTCACCTCGCGCACCGCTCGGCAGGTGAAGATGCGGCCGGCGCTGTATGTCGGCAGCACCGGTGTGGAGCTCTTCCTACGACGTGCCATCGCCGCGAGCGTGGAAGCGACGCCCCTGCCGGCGGAGTTGCTGTTCGGAGAACCCGAGGAGACACCGGAAGGCGACGACATCATCGTCGGCGCCGCCGGTGTCGGGCTGGGTCACCTGCTGTTGAACGAGCTGGATCCGCGTCCGGAGCACGATGAGAAGGTCCGGCAGTGCCTCGAGTTGCTCGACACGCACGACGACGCGGTCTCGTTCTTTCCGACGGAGGACGTGCCGATCCCTGGGCTCGACACCACCATCGGCGTCGCCCACGGCCAGGCCGGAGTGGTTGAGTTCTTCCGGCAGCTGTGCCGCCTGGCTCCGTCCGACGATTCGCGGCGGCTGCTCACGACCCGGTTGGCGACGCTCACTGACGGGGTGACGCATATCGTCGAGGCGTCAGGAAAACCGAACGCCGTCCCGCTGTGCACGTCATGGTGCCGCGGTATGGCCGGAATGGGTCGGGTGATGCTCGCCGCGGGCCGACAACTGGGCGACAGGTCGCTGATCGACCTGGCCGTGGCCTGTGGAGACGGCTGCCTGCGGTGGCTGCCCTACCTCACCACGCCCGGTCAGTGCTGTGGCGTGGCGGGCATCGGCGAGCTGTTCTGCGACCTCGTCCCACACGACGACCGGTTCCTCGCCGCCGCCGAATCCGCCACTACGCAGATGTTGCTCCTCCACGCCGACGCACCCCCGACCCCACCGGCCCGGAACCTGGGCCGGCCGGGCAGCATGTCGTGGGCCAGCGGAGCCGCCGGCGTACTCGCCTTCCTCACCCGTTTCCGTGACCTCACCCCCAGCGACAGCGCGACCGCCCCGTTCTGAGTCCCCCATGCCGTCGATGTCCTCGCCCACACCGACGACCCACGCACCCGGCCAAGACCATGCGCACCATCGCCGACTACATCTGCCTCAACCTCGCCCCACGACCCACACCACTGCCACGGCACCCAAGACCTGAAGCGAGATCGACAGCGCAGCGCACCATTCCTCCAAGCCGACCTTTGGAACGTTCGGTATGTTCAGGAACCGCGCGCCCACTGCTGAGCGGGCTTCACTCGGGGTAATGAACTGGCCCTGCCTCGGTCGGGGTTGCTGTTGAGTCCTCGCGGCGACTCCCGGCGCGCCGCAGCAGCCCTTCAAGAACTGTCAACGTCGAACTGTTCGATCGCCCTCGTTGACGTTCAGGGGGATACCGAGATGACCAATTGGGTCTCTGCCTGCCATCCTGCGTCGATGGATGCTGACGGACCCAGTTGCGATGCCCTTCGCCAGCGCGTGGTCCGCGGCCGGTTCAGTGCGGCCGGCATCCAAGCTCTCGGGCAGGCCATCGGTGGCTTGGAGCGGCTTCTCGGCACCTGGTGGCCGCGACGGGCAATACGAGCGTTACGGCTGGTGGCCGGGCGAGTTGAACCTGCTCGGGTTCCACGCCGCCGCGCTACCGCAGTTCCTGGTCCTGGCCACACGGCTGGAGGCGGCAGCCGAGGAGCTGACACCGGTACCGGGATGTCCCCCGGTGTGTCAGACAAGGCTGCGTCCGGCGATGAGCCACTCGCATACCAGCTCGACGGGCTGCCCATCGGCGTCGTAGCCCCATACCCGGGTCGGCTGGTTGTATGCCTCCGTGGGTGCTTGGTGGCAGAACCACAGGATCTCACCGCACACGCCTTGAGCTTCCCCCGCTTTCTCGGAGACTTTCGATCATGGTCTGATGGGCCAGGAGAGGAGTCTTTGTGGCCGCACCGAAGAAGTACCCCGACGAGTTGCGGGCTGTACGGCTGTAGCGGGAGTCGGACCCCAAGCCGGTGATCCGCCGGCTGGCCGAGCAGTTGGGAGTGCATCCGGAGGCGTTGCGCAACTGGATCCGCCAGGACGAGGCCGATCGCGGCGAGCGGGATGACCGTCCGTCCACTTCGGAGCTGGAGGAGTTGCGGCGGCTGCGTAAGGAGAACGCCGAACTCAAGCGGGCCAACGAGATCCTGAAGGCGCGAGTGCCTATTTTCGCGTCGGAGCTCGACCCGACCCGGCGACGGTCATGAGGCTGGTTGACCAGCTGCGGGGCCGCTTCGGGGTCGAGCCGGTTCTCCGGGTGCTCAGCGTGGCGGCGTCGACCTACTACGGCTGGGTGGCCCAGGCCGCCCAGCCGGCCGGCGCCGCGGCGAGGACGAGCAACTGCTCGCCGAGATCCGCGCCCTTCACGAGCGCTGCGGCGGCACCTACGGAGCGCCGCGGGTGCACGCCACCCTGCTTCGGCAGGGCCGGCGGGTGGGACGCAAGCGGGTGGAACGGCTGATGCACGAGGAGGGCTTGCAGGGCGCGTTCCTGCGCAAACGCTGGCGGATCCCGTCCACCCGGCAGGACCCGACCGCCACGCCGGCGCCGGATCGGGTCAACCGGCAGTTCACCGCGGACCAGCCCGATCGGCTCTGGGTGGCCGACGCTACTCGCATCCCGACGGGTGCGGGCGCGTTCTGGCTGGCGGCGGTGCGCGACGCGTTCTCCAACCGGATCGTCGGGTGGAAGACCAGCGACCGCTGCGACACCGACCTGGTGCTCGGTGCCCTGGAGTACGCCATCTGGTCGCGCGATGTGCGGGCCGGGCAGCTGATCCACCACAGCGACCGCGGCTGGGACCTACACCTCGTTCCGGTTCTCGCAACGGCTGGCAGACAACGGAATCCTGCCCTCCATGGGCTCAGTCGGCGACTCCTACGACAACGCGTTGATGGAGAACTTCTTCTCCACCCTGAAGATCGAGCTGGTCTACCGCCACGCCTGGCGCACCCGCGACGAAGCCGAGAACGCGATCTTCAGTTACATCGACGGCTGGTACAACCCACACCGCATCCAGAAACACCTCGACTGGCGCTCACCCGACAAGTACGAACACACCTGGCGCACAGCCCACCGTGATCAACCCGAGCCAACTACCGTAGAACCTGCGCCAACCGGCGCCAGGTAACAACCCCTCCGGGAACCGGGGAAGCTCATTGTTGTCCTGACCGCGTTGCCGGCGCTGTTGTGGGCGTATCGGGGCGCAGCTGGCCGGCCACGGGCTGGTGGCGATGAATCTGCTGGCGGGGTGCCTGCTGGGGCGTGGGCGGGTGCGTCCTGGGCGGTGCGGATGCGCGCGGTCGTGCTGAACCGAGTGCTCGCCGGGCTGTTGGTGGGCATGCCGCGGCGCTGGTGGTCACCCATCTCACCTCGCTGGGCACGCTGATCCTGCCCGCCGTGGTGCAGGCGGTCGCAGGTGTGGTGGCGGGGTTCGGCATCGGCGTGGTCGCGGCGGTCATGGGGGTGGCCGGCGGCGAGTTGCTGATCCCGACGATCGTGCCGCTCTACGGCATCGACATCAAGACCGCGGGCAGCGCGTCGTTGCTGGTGTCGTTGCCGACCATTCTGGTTGCCTTCGCTCGCTACAGCCGGGACAGCAGTTTCGCCGTGCGAACGTCCGGTTCGTAGTGGTGATGGTCGCCGGCTCGATCACCGGCGCCACGCTGTGTGGGCTGCTGGTGGGCGTGTTGTCCGACCGGGTGCTCATTCCGATCCTGGCCGGCGTGCTGCTGATCTCGGCCGTCGAACTCGCCCGCCACCACTAGCCATCGGCTGCGATGTGCTTGCTGCGTACCGTTTTCCCATCGCACAGGCCGAAGCGGCCACGACCTCGATCACGGGTGCCGGGTAATCGATGAGCAGCCGGTGGTCGTCGCAACGGCCGGGGCGGAGACCACCGACTTCTTCCGGCCACGCGAGTCGGGGGAGACTGACGTGGTCGCGTTCACCATCGTCACCATGAGCCAACCCATCGCCGACTACGCCCACGAACTCCTCGAGGCCAACGCCTACCGCGACTATCTCGAAGTCCACGGCCTCGGGTGCAACTCACCGAAGCCCGCGCCGAGTACTCGCACCGGCGCGTCCGCGAAGAACTGTGCCTCCCCTCCGGTGCGACCATGGCCGACGAAGTCTCCGACGACGTCGAATGTTTCCTCGACCTCAGCTACCGCGGCGCCCCGCTTCGCACTGGGCTACGGCGACTGCCCAACCTCGAAGACCGCGAAGACCGCGCCAGGATCGCCGACCTGCTCTCCCCGGCCGCATCGGCGTGACCCTCTCCGAGGATCACCAATTCCACCCCGAACAGTCCACCGACGCCATCGTCCTGCACCGCCCCGAAGCCACGTATTTCAACACCTGACCTTTCCCGTGCGCTTGACAGCAACAGGTTTGGATTACAAACTAGTTGGTCCCCCTGGTTCTGAGACTGGCGATCACAGCCGTGGGGTGCAGGCGGCGAGCATGGTTGGCGGTAGCACGTCAGCAGGTTGCATGGGCCCCGCCGGCAAGGGTCCAGTACATTGATCCGTGTTGGAATACCTGATACCGGCCCCCTCCGCCAGGCGTGTCGGCCTCATCGGTCAATGGGTACCCGAGGCAGCTACGCTCCCAGCCCATGGCAGCCCAGGTGTCGCGGATCGTGCCGTATACCGGGTGCGCGCCGGTTTGGAGAGTCCAGTAGATCGAGGCGCGTTGGAAGTGGTTGTACCGGCCGATTTGGTCCGGGGTGGAAGTCTCGTCCGTCAAGGGGTAGCCGAAGCCTTGCTCTCGCCAGTACTGGTCCCACTTCTGAAGGATTGCTCCCCCCACGACGTGGGCCTGCGTGGCAGGATGCCAGTAGATCACACCGCCATGAAACGCTTCCCAACGGCCACCGCCGGTGGCGTCTGCCTCGACGTTAGCGGGACAACCGAGCGTTCCCCACTCGGCACCAAGCTACAAGTATTTGTCCTCAATAAAGCCATACACAAACACGCCACAGTGGACGCTACCGGGCCCTGCATGCGCGATGGCTGGCACTGTCACCATACTACCGGCCAATGCCAAGGCGGCGATCGACCCACGCAGCCAGCGTCGCATAGCGCCCTTGCCAAAAAGTACTTTGTTCGACATTCGCTTCGCTCCCCTAATTGGATTCCATCGCCCAACCGACGATTCAACCACTTCGCGACGGCGCGACGAAACACTCGTCGAATCCGCAGAAGTGATGTCATCCTCCACCGACATCTTTATCGTCTCGGCCATCTTCTTCACCGTTTCCAAGAAATCTGTCATCGGCTTCACCTTTCTGCCATGAGAAATACGTCCATATGGCTTTCGTCGCCGCCTCGGCCATTGGCGCGCGGACTACCAGACCTACCACGAACATCACCGCGACGCCGACAACAAGCAGACGACGGGGCAGCCGCGCAGCCAGACGTGACCGCATCACAACCCTTTACCAACCGGTCGGACGGTGCGGCTACCCTGTACTACAAGGTCGAACTGGCAAGTCCACAGACCGGCAATATCTTGACGTGACCTGACGTGGGTTTCCTCTCATTGAAGGAAAGATCTATCAGCACCAGAGAATTCAGTGTAACGCGCCTCCGCACCCATTACCGTGGGTGTCCGGGATCCGTTCTGCGCGCACCCCCGGGGGCGACATCGTCTCTCGCGTCGCTAGTATTATTCGAGTCATAGATGCATCCCTCAGCGTGCTCCTAAGGACCTTGGATGTGGGATGATCTTGCTAGATGTGGCCACGACTGTCCTTTCAGGCCGTGTCAACAGGTGGGCCTCCGTCGAATAACGTGCGGCGACAGGAGTTCAATCGGCAGAGATTGGTATCGCCGAACTTGAGTGGTTTACGGTGGCACCGCACCCTGCTTGCAGACCTTGCGTCAACCTTGAGGCCAGCCGGGACCCGTATCGACTTAGATATCTCAGTGACGATTGATCATTAGGGGACGCCCATGCGGTTCCGGTTGGCCTTGCCGATGACTCTCCGATTGGGCGAAACGAGCTGGGGAAATCCCATACGATCCCGCACGGAAAGATCGACTTGTCTCATCACCTCTGCAGCCGCATCATGGGCAGGATCCCTGGCTTCGCTGGGGTCGCAGGCACGATGAGACGGGCCGTTTGGTGGTCATCTCTTCGGGAATGATCTATGACTGCTGCGCGACCGAACCATACGTTCACTGTGCTTCCGGACCCGGGCCGGGCCGGCACCCTCGGTGAACTCATCGAGGAGCTACGGTCACTGAAGGTCTGGGCGGGCGACCCGTCCTACGAATGGATCACCGGCTGCATTAACAAGGACTGGGCGGCAGCCGGTCGCCCGACCAGTGAACTGACAAAAAAAGCCACAGTTGTGGACTGTTTCAAACCCGGTCGGCGACGGCTGAACACTGACCTCGTCATCGCGGTGGTGCAGGCGTTGCACCCGGACGTGGGGTACGTGACGCAGTGGCGCCAAGCGCTCCAAGTGATCGGCGGGGAAGCCCGGGCCGCGGCGCAGATCCGGGTCCAGGACAGCCTCCCGCAGGATCTGGCCGCCTTCACCGGCCGCACCGCAGAGCTGGACCGTCTCCGCCAAGCCCTCCGCCACAGCCAGCAGGAGGGTGGCGCGATGGTGATCTCCGCGATCGCCGGGATGGCCGGGATCGGCAAAACCCAACTCGCCATCCACGCCGGGCACCTGCTCACCCGCGAGATGCCCTTCGACCGAGTCCTGTTCGTCAACCTGCGCGGCTTCCACCCCGACCCCGCCCAGCCGCCGGCCGACCCAGCCGCCGTCCTGGACGGCTTCCTGCGCCTACTGGGAGTGCCCGGCCAGCAGATCCCGCACCACCTGCCCGCCCGCACCGTCGCCTACCGCGGCCGCCTCGCCGGCACCCGCACGCTGATTGTGCTGGACAACGCCGCCAACGAGGACCAGGTCCGCCCGCTGCTTCCCGAAACCCCGGGCTGCCTCACGTTGATCACCAGCCGACGAAGCCTCACCGCCCTACCTGCCGCGACCCACCTGGCAGTGGACGTGTTCACCGCCGACGAGGCGGTGACACTTCTCACCCGGGCGGCACCCGACGTTCCCGTCGGCCGGGACCCGCATGCCCCGGCCCGGATCGCCCGGCGCTGCGGTTACCTGCCCCTCGCCCTCGGCCTGGTCACCGGGCACATCCGCAGCACACCCGGCTGGACCCTCACCGATCACGCCGACCGGCTCGACGAACGCCACCATCAGCGGCGCCTGGACACCGCGGTGGAACTCGCCCTCGACCTGTCCTATCAGCATCTATCCACCGACCAGCAACGGCTGCTGCGGCTGGCGGCGCTACACCCCGGCCAGGACCTCGACACCTACGCCGCCGCCGCCCTGGCCGACACCGACCTGCCCACCGCCCGGACCCACCTGCACCACCTGTGCCGAGACCACCTGCTGCAACAGGGCACCCCCAGCCGGTATACCTTCCACGACCTCATCCGCGCCTACGCCATCGGCCGGGCCAGCGACGAAGACCGCCCATCCGAACGCCGCGCCGCCCTGACCCGCCTGTTCGACTACTACCTGGCCACCGCCGCCGCCGCCATGGACATCCTGCACCCCGCCGAGACGCACCGTCGGCCCCGCGTCACCCAGACCGGCACCCCCACCCCCGACCTGACCGAACCGGACACCGCCCGCACCTGGCTCGACACCGAACGCCCCACCCTCGTCGCCGTCGCCGCACACACCGCCACCCACGGCTGGCCCACCCACACCACCCGACTGTCCACCACCCTGTTCCGCTACCTCGACGGCGGACACTTCGCTGACGCCCTGGCCATCCACGGTCACGCCCGCCACGCCGCCGACCACACCAACGACCCGACCGGACAAGCCCGGGCTTTGACCGACATCGGCGCCGCCCACGCGCAGCTGGGCCAGTCCGTGCCGGCCACCGAACACCTCCAGCAGGCCCTGCACCTATACCGGCAGGCCGCCGACCCGGCCGGCCAGGCCCGCGCCCTGAACAACCTCGGCCGCGTCGAGGCGCGGCTGGGCCACTACCAGCCAGCCACCGACTATTACCAGCGGGCCCTGACCCTGTACCGGCAGGCCGGCGACCGGGCCGGCGAAGCAAACGCACTGAACAGCGTCGGCGATGTCGAGGTCAAGCTCGGCCATTACCGGTCGGCCGCCAATCATTACCAGCAGGCCCTGACCCTGGTCCGGCAGGCCGGCGACCGGGCCGGCGAAGCCTACGCGCTCAACGGCCTGGGCGATGTCGAGGTCAAGCTCGGCCGCTACCAGTCGGCCACCGACTATCTCCAGCAGGCTCTGACCCTGTACCGGCAGCTCGGCAACTGCGCCGGCGAAGCCTGGACACTGGACAGCCTCGGCGTCCTCCACCTCCACCTCGGCCAGCCCACCCAAGCCACCGGGTACTACCAGCGAGCCCTGGTCATCTTCCGCGAGGCCGGCGAACGAGACGGCGAAGCCTACGCGCTCAACGGCCTCGGCGAAGCCGCCCACAACGCCGACCGCCCGACCGACGCCCTCACCCACCACACCGCCGCCCACACCATCGCCGTCGACATCGGCGCACCCGACCAGCAGGCCCGCGCCCACACCGGCCTCGGCCACGCCCACCACACCCTCAACCACCCAGCCCAGGCCCGCCAGCACTACCAACACGCCCTGACCCTCTACACCGACCTCGGCACACCCGACGCCGACCACCTCCGCTCCTACCTCACCATCGACAACAACACCTGACTGAGCCTCCCCCCGGATCGTGGAGGACTTCTCTATGCGGCCAGGTTGGCCGCAGTGGTCTCATAATCGATCGGGGACTGCATGCCACAGGAACTGTGGCGCCGTCGAGAATTATAGAAGTCGACGACCCATTTCACAATAGTCTGTTTCGCTTGTTTCCGCGTCTTGAAATGATGACGAGAAAGCACCTCGTGCTCGAGCGTGGAGAAGAATGATTCGGCCGCGGCATTGTCAAAACACGAACCAGTCCTACCCATCGATTGCACAATGCCAAGACGATGGCACAGGCCGGTGAAGTGGTGCGCGGTGTAGGTCGAGCCGCGGTCGGAGTGGAAGACGACCCCGGCCACCCGCTCCTTCCCGCCGCGCGCCGCCACGGCCATCGTGATGGTCTGACCAGCGAGTTCGCGTCGGGGTGAGTGCTGGTGGCGTAGCCAAGCAGCCGGCGGGAGAACAGATCGATCGCGGTGGACAGGTACAGCTTGCCCTCGTCGGTCGGGATTTCGGTCATATCGCCGACCCACGTCACGTTCGGCGCCGGCGCGGTGAAAACTCGTTGCACCAGATCGGGGAACGGGACCGCTCGCTTGTCCGGCCGGGTGAGGTTCTTGCGCCGTTTCTTCGGTCGCGCGACCAATCCCTGCCGGGCCATCGATTTCGCCACCGCCTTCTCGCTCACCACCCACCCGACGGCCCGTAAATCCTCCAGAAGCCGCGGCGATCCGTGCAAGCCGTCCGCGGCCGCGAACGCCTCGGCCACCGCCGCATCCAGCTCGGCCCGGCGCCGCTCGGTCGACGTGAGACGGCGCGACCGGTGCTGCCACTTATAGAACCACGACTGCGACACGCCCAGCGCCCGGCACGCGACCGTGTGCGGCACGCGGTGGCAGGTCCTCTGGTCGGCGATGAACGCGGCCAGGCTCACCGCGTCGCCTCCTTCACCCACAGGACCACGGATCGCTTGAGGACTCACGCTCCATCCGCAACTCGGTCACTTCCTGCCGCAGCCGAGCCAACTCGGCCCGCTCGTCGCCGCTCAGCCGCTCGACCTCACCACGGTCGATCTTGTCCTGGTTCACCCAGTTACCCAGAGTCCCCGGGTTGATCCCCAGATCGTTGGCCACCTGGGCGATCGGCTTGTTCGTCTCCCGCACGATCCGGACCGCACCCTCACGAAACTCCCGGTCGAACCGCCGTCGCTTCTCCGGCATGGCACTCCTTATAGTCCATGCCTCCACGGTCTGGGGGGAAGGTCAGACCACCCGCTGAGCGAGCTACGCACCTGCTCGGCAGTCCAGTAATTGCCCGTGCCGGGAAGGACCTCACGGTAGCCGGACGCAGACAGGACATCGGCGAACAGCCCCGCGTCGCTGGAGGGCTTGTCAGACGGCCCTCACCGGGCAAATCCCGATACCGTCGACAGCCATGCCGATATGGAAGCGCCGGGCCGTGCTGCCCCGCTGGCGTGAGCTGCAGATGCCAGCGGGGCACGGTGGATTGGTTACCAGCCGTTGGCGATGATGGTGCCGTTGGGGTCGGACCAGCCGCCTTGGCCGTTGCCGGTGAACATGTGGAGGGTGCCGGTGGTGGGGTGGCGGGCGATGAGGTTGGGGTGGGTGGGGTCGGCGTTGTAGTTGGTCAGGGCGAAGGGGGTCCAGCCGTTGAACGGGCCGCCGACGGTGTAGCCGTTGTCGTTGGTCCATTGGCTTTGGTTGTTGGTGGAGTACATCTTGAGGATGTTGGTGGGGCTGTAGTTGGTGAGGATGTCGGGGTTGTTGTCGCTGGTGAAGTCGAGTAAACCCCAGGGGGTGTAGGCCGAGGTCCAGCCGGAGCCGATTTGTTGGCGGTTGTTCAGGCCGGTGCTGAGGTCGCCGGGGTAGAGGAAGAGCAGGCCGTTGGGGTCGGCGGCGACGACGTCGTAGGAGCCGTCGTGGTTCCAGTCGGCCACGCCGTAGGGGGTGAAGCCTTGCCAGCCGTCGCTGAACACGACGGCGGGGGTGACACCGGTGGCGGTGAAGCGGTAGATGAGTTCAAGGCCGGTTTGGTTGTTGCGGGCGATGATGTCGGGGTAGCCGTCGTGGTTGAAGTCGGCGATGCCGAAGATGGTCAGGTGTTGCCAGCCGCCGCCGTCGATGACGGTGGGTGGGCCGAGGATGCCGGAGGGCAGCCGCTGGTAGTTGAGCAGCTGTCCGGTCGGGGTGGCCGCGAAGAGGTCGGTCTGGGGTTGGCCGGTGGCGGGGTTGGTCCAGTTGACCGCGCCCATCGGGATGAGGTTGGCGCTGACCGGTGGGATGACGGTGCCGGCCGCGGCCGGGGTGTTGAGGGTGCCGCTGGTGGTGCCGGTGGCGTAGGAGGCCGCGCCGGTGGGGCCGACCGCCCACAGGTCGGGGTGGGTGTCGTTGTTGGTGTCGTTGCCGAGGATGCTGGGGGCGTTGGTCTTGGTCAGCACGCTGCTGGCGGGACGCGCGACGGTGCGGGTGGCGTCGGTGAACCAGTTGAGGTTGTAGCAGTCGACGGTGCAGGTGGTGGCGTAGAGGTCCACCTGACCGGTGGGGTTGTCCCGCACCAGCAACGCCGGCCGACCGCCTTTCGTAGCAGCGGCGATGGTTTTGGTCGACCAGTCGACCGTGTCATCGAGCACGACCGCGGCAGTGCCGAAGTTCCCGGCGCCGAGGCCGTGTTCGAACCACCACAGCTCGTGATGCCCACCGTTGTTGACGGTGGCGATCAGGTCCGGGTATCGGGAGTCGGAGCTGGGCAGGCTGTCTTCGGGTAGATGACCGACGCTGACGATTTGGGTGATGGCGGTAGTGGGGCCGAGAAGGGGTTCCCAGTTGGGGTCGAGGAAGCTGTCGCCGAACAGGGTGGTGATAGTTCCGGTGTCCAGGGTCAGGGCGGAGCCGTCGCCGGGATTGGCGTAGACGCGGACCGTGCCGTTGGGGGAGACGGCCAGGATGTCCTGCATGCCCGAGCCGGTGAACTGCCCGGTGGTGACCAGCGTTCCTGCCCAATCCGTCGGTGTGCCAAGGGTGGTGGACAGCGCCGTGCCCCGGATCCCGATGTTGGTCGGGGCGCCCAGGGTGCCGGTGCCGGTGCCGGGGGTCAGCCACAGGCCGGGGGCGGTGCCGTTGGTGCCGCCCACGGTGAGCAGGTCGGGTTTGCCGTCGCCGGTAAGGTCACCGTCGCGGTCCGGAGTGGCCGGTGGGGTGGCGAGCAGGATGCGCTGCGCGGCGGGGCTGGGCGTGCCGGCCGCGGACAAGGCCTGCACGGTCAGGAAGTTCGGGCCGATCCGGCTGGGGGTGACGGTACCGGTCCAGGAACCATTGCTGGCGTTGACGATGACCGGGATGCCGCCGTTGATCTGGTAGCGGTAGCCCACCGGGGTCGAACTCCCGACCGGTGGGGAGAACGTGACCGTACCCGGGGTGCGCACCGGCCTACCGGTGAGGCCATCACCGGGAAAGTCCGTGGAGGTGATGGTCGGCGTACCCGGTTGGGAGGTGTCGACATGGAACCGGCAGGCCGGGGTCCACCCCGAGTACAGCAGCCCGTCGAACACCCGCACGGTCCAGGAATAGTCCCCATCGGCGAACGCGCCTTGGGCGATCGGGGCCAGGGTCCAGGATCCCGCGGTGGTCTGAGTGGTCCGGTTGATCGTGGCGCCGGTGGCCAGGTTGGTCACCACGAACTGGGCTTCCAGCGGCTTGGCCACCCCATCGGCGGCCAGCGAGGTCGCCGCGAACAGTGACACGTCGGTGCGGCCGATCACCGGGTAAGGCGTTGTGGTGGTGCAGACCGTCGCCGGGGAGGTCTGGGTACGCCACGGCGTGACCGGGACGACGTCGTAGCTGACCGAGAGAACGGCGTTGTTCTGGGTGAACTTCTTCCAGCCCGCGCCGGTATCGCCTTCGTCGGCCGCCTTCAACCGAAAGGTCAGCGTGTTGGTGTGGTTGTTGGCCGCGTAGCGCAGTTGGTCGGTGACATCCGCGCCGATCCCACCAGAGCAGGTGCCGCCCGAGCCCGGGGTGCCGGAGGAATGGGGCTGGTTGTTCCAGTTGGTGCCCGGCCCGACCGGATCGACCCAGTCCACCTTCACAATGCTGTTGCAGTCGACGGCATACAGCGCGGTGAAGTTCACCTGCGCCGCCAAGATGGTGGTGTTGTAGAACCCGGCGATGTTCCACTGGAAAAACGACCGGGTCACACCGATCCCATTGCACTTGGGCGGGGGCCCGGGCCACACACAGTTCCCGATCTGCGCCGGCCCGCTCTGGTTCCACAGCGCAGTGGTGGGTTTACCGGACTCGACCTCGGTCCAGTCTCCGTTGTAGGCACTCCAGATGTTCGGCTGCAGCGTCGGGTCGATCATCACCGGGTACACCGTCGTCGGATCCGACAACAACCCCTGATCCGGCACCAGATCAACACCGGCCGGCGAGGTGCTCACCGCCACCGCGGCAACCCGGGCGGCCTCACCCGGCGTCCGCGCCGTGGAATTCATCGCCGCACCGGTGGCAGCATCGATCAACGCGCCACCCGTGGCCTCGACCAGTCTGCGGTCCACGCTGCCGGGCCTGGCCGCTTTGGCCCCCACCGGCGCAGGAGCGGAGTCCCACATGATCGCGGCCGGCGAACTATAGGCGACCCGCCCTGAGCGATCCGTGAACCGCAGCCGCCCCTCGGAGTCGATGCTGGCCGACAGGTCGCGGCTGCTGGCAGTCAACCGCAAGCGGGCCAATGCCGGATTGGCCGCGGCCACACGGTTCTTCACCACCAAAGTGTGCGCCACCCCACCCTGCTCGTCGGTGTTAACCACCACATCGACCCCGGACAGCACCTCGGCATAGGTCGCGGTATGCCCGGACACCGACGGTGCCGGCAGCACAAACGGCAGACTGAGGCTCACCTGACGGCCACGATGGGCCAGCGTCATCAATGGGCCCGCGCCGCCCCCCGACAGCCGAACCGAGCCCGTGGTCGCGGCGGTCGAGAACCCACCTTCCCCATTCCGAACCAAACTGGCATCCAAGCCCACCCAACTATTGCCCCGCCGCACTCGCACCGGACGCAACGACACTTGACGGGTCAGCGTCCCATTCGGATGCGCCGTGACCTGACTGACCGGATCCGTAAGTGCCCCGGCCACCACCGGCTGTCCACTCGATCGCGCCGCAACCAGTGCTTCCGCCACACCGATCCGATCCGAACCGGACGGATGCTGCGCGGTCGGAGGCGACATTGCAGTTGCCGGTGGCCCGCCAAGTCCTAACGAGACAAACGCCGTCATGAGACTGAGAGCCAGTGTCCTCACCCACACTGGTGATCCATGCCAGAGTCGACCCGGAGTTCGCACAGCAGTCAGGACCTCTCTCATCAAGTGGCACAGGATCCACGCCGTGTTACTTGTTGACCAATCAGTCCTCTGTAGACATCGCTGGTGCTGACGAATCAACGATCTTGACTGCGGCGCTCAGCCGACCAGCCGCGTTGATCTTCCGAGCGTAGTCGGTGCAATATCATCGATCGCCGTCGATATCCCCGGTTTCTTGGAGAAATATCCTGTAGGCTGGCAATTTTCGTTCGATGAGATCGTCATGGTGCCGTGGATCGCGAATGAGGGTTGGATATCCCCATAGCGCAAGAACCGGATCACGATCCTTGACGGTCGAAAATTCCCAACCGGGAGAGATACGCCCATCGGAGACCTCGAAGAGATCCATCGGTTTCCAATTTGGCTTTCCTGTGTCATCGACCACGAGCACACCAAGGCCGTACGTCCAAGCAGCCATGGCACGAGCAACGTATTCTTGGCCAACTGTCACGTTGAACCTGCTTGCCGGCGTATTGCCAGACTTCTCGAGCACATCTGGAGGCAAATCACTGCCGACGCTGCCGACGCACACCAATCTCATGGCCCCTCACTCCAGTCCTTGAATTTGAAGTCGTCAGCGACACCGGTGTTTGTGTTGTACACATAGTGGATTTCAACGCCATCCACCGTCTGCTCCATCTTTACCCAGCCGTCATCGGCGGACCATCTCGGGTCACCCATGGTGACAGGAAGCCGGTTACCGTATTGCGGATTCCCTTTGACGAGATCCATTGCCCGTTGCTCATTCGCTCCACCCGGTGTGGTCCGGCCTGTCGATCCACGCGACGGTTGGATTCCCGATGCGGCATCGAGGTCGTCCGCGGCCGGACAGTTGTGGACAAGAATGGGGGTTGGGCCGGCGAGGATGTGGAACGTGTGGATGTCATTGATGGCGAGGTCGTAGACGGGTTGGTACTGGGTGTAGTGGTGGACCTTGGCAACAGTGGGCTGGGTGTTGTTGGTTGAGTGTAGATGGGCGCCGGGATCGAGGTCGCCGATAGGGGTGAAACTGCGTGTGTCCTCGTTGTAGACAAGGTGCCAGCTGGTGGCCTTGACGGTGCCGGTTTCGCCGTCCTGGGTGGTGACGGTGAGTTCGGTCATGTCACCTTCGTCGGTGTGGACGATAATGGCCAGGACTTCACGGGGTACGGTCTCGCCGGCGTCAGGGTCGGTGGCCAGGACCTTGTCACCGACTTTGACGTTGGCGATAGGTTTGGTGGTGCCGTCGGCCATGAGGACCTTGGTGTCGCCGGTGAAACTGCAGCCGGCCTTCCCCACACCGGCAAGTTCGTCGGCATAGCGGGCACCCTTGGCGAGATCGCCGACTCCCGGGATGAGGCTGACGGCCGAGATGGCGGCATTTTGCCAGTCGCCTTCGGCCAGATAGGCCAGTGCGTTGATGCCGTCCGCGATCTCGCCGAGCACCGGGATGAACCCGGCCACGTCGAGGATCCCGTGCACCAGGGCGCCGATGTCGTCGTTGTACATGTCGGGCCGGGCCGCTCGGCACGCTTCGGCTGACAGTTGCAACGCGTTCTGGCAGAACGTGTCGAAACCGATGCCGGGCCGCTTGCCGAACTCGATCGCGTCTGCCCAGTTGTAGTCCTGGGATCCCTTGTATCCAGCGGCCTTCAGTGCCTCGAACGTCGGCTTGGACAGTGGTTTGCCCGTCACCGGTTTGGCCATCTTTGGTGAGAGGTTGGCCCGGATCACGGCCTGCGCCTGGAGGCCTTCGTGTCGGGCCTGTTCGGCGGGGTCGGACGACATGTGGGTGCCGCCAGTGGCGCAGTTGAGATGGAACTCTTCGCAGCCGGCCGGGCGGAGGCCGCTGGGGTCGGAGAGGGTGGTGGGGTTGTTGTTGGCGTAGGTGTAGCCGGCCCATTGTTGGGGGTTGGCCGAGTCGAGGATGGGGTCGACGGAGAGGAAGCGGCCGAGGACGGGGTCATAGGTGCGGGCACCGATGGTGGTGTAGCCGGTGGTGGGGTTGTGGGGTTTGCCGAGGAATTGGTGGTTGGTGGGCCAACTGGCGGGTGGGGTGCCGCGGAGTTCGCCGTAGGGGGTGGTTTGCCGCCAGGTGGGGATCTGGGCGGTGTTGTCCAGGGCGAGGGTGCCGGTGCCGTGCGGGTCGCTGATCTCGTACTTGTAGGTCAGCCCGGGGCCGGTGCGGATGGCCGTGCCGCCGCCGGGCAGGGGGTAGAAGCGTTGACCGGTGACGGCATTGGTGCTGGTGTTGAGCACCAACTCCTGGTTGGGCAGGTACAGCGTGGTCTTACCGGGATCCTTGCGGAGCAGGACGCTGTTGGCGGCGTCGTAGACGTAGCTGGTGGTCCCGGCGGAGGTGGTGATGCTGGCCGGCTGACCGGTGTGGGTCCAGGTCAGGGTCTGGTTGGCGCCGGGGCGGGTGCGGCTGGTGGTGTTGCCGGCCGCGTCGTAGCCGTAGGAGGTGGCCACGGTGCCGGTGGGTCCGGTGGTGCTGGTGGAGGTCAGCGTGTGCGGCTGGATGGTACCGGGATTGGGGTAGGTGTAGGTGGAGACGGTGTCGGCGGTGCCGCCGAGGCCGTGTTGGGTTTGGTTGGTGCGCTGGCCGAGCTGGTCGAAGGTCCAGCTGGTCCAGTACGCGCTGGATGCCCCGAGACCTGTGCCGACGGTGGCGCCGTTGTTGGTGGCCGGGTCGGCGGTGCAGAGGTCGGTCGCGGTCCAGGCTTGGGTGAGCCGGGCCAGGCTGTCGTAGCCGTAGCACTCGGTTTCGGTGGCGCCGGTGGTGCGGACGGTGGTCTGGCTGGTCAGGTTCCCGGCCAGGTCGTAGCGGTAGGCCACGTCCTGGATCCGAGCGGGGGATCCGTAGACGCCGCTGGTGGCCAGCCGTCCGGTGTGGTCGTCGTAGCTGTAGCTGAGGTAGCCGAAGTTGGGCCCGTAGTTGATCTGTTCTTGTATGGGGCGGCTGTAGGCGTCGTAGGTGGTGTTGCTGGCAAAGGCGACAGTGCCGCCGGCCACGCCGGTGGGCAGGTCGAGCGGCGGGGCGTAGGCGTAGGCCGCGGCTTCGGCGGGCAGTCCACCGGCGGCGGTGTAGATGTCGCGGGCGGGCAGACTGGTGTTCGCGGTGTACTGGTGGGTGACCTTGTAACTGCCGGCTAGCGCGCCCTCGATGCTGGGAATGGTCACCGTGTCAGCCAGGGACTTGCCCCAGTTGTTGAACCCGCCGGTATTGGCCTGGGTGTAGGCATAGGTAACGCCGCCACTGACCACATAGGACGACTGAGCGGTGAGGTGGCCGATGGCGTTGGCCAACGCGGGCGTGGCGCCGGCGCCGTCGTAGGTCCAGGAGGCCAGTTTGGGTGAGGAGGTGTTGGGGCCGTTGTACTGGGCGATTTTGCGGTTGAGGGCGTCGTAGGCGTAGCTGAGGGTGCGGTTGTTGGCGTCGGTGGTGGCCGCGATGTTGCCGGCGGGGTCGTAGCTGGTCGTGGTGGTGCCGGTGTCCGGATCGCTGCTGCTGGTCACCTGGCCGAGCAGGTTGTAGGTGGTGGTCCAGGTGTTGCCGGCGGGGTCGATGCGCTGCCACGGCCGGCCCTGGTGGTCGTAGGTGAACCGGGTGGTCTGCCGCACCCCGCCGCTGATGCCGAACACACCGGTGAAGGTGTTGGCGGGCGCGGAAACGGTCGGGCCGGTGGTGTACTGGTCCAGGTGGGTGGTGCGGCCGCGGGCGTCGACCACGGTCGAGGTGATCACGCCTCCGGAGGGCGGGAACACCGTGGTCCGGTCGCCCTGGTAGACGGTGCTGGTGGTTTCGATCGGGACCGCGGCGCGGGTGGAGACGGTGCTGATGGGGCGAGCCAGACCGTCATAGGTGTAGCGCTCCTGGTTGAGGATCTCGTTGTCCGGTGCCTGGACCAGCGTCCCGTTGGGCGGGGTGTCGGAGGACCAGTACGGGTTGTTCTTCTTGGTCACCCAGCCATGTGAGTCGTAGAAGGTGTTGGTCAGCAGCCGACCACCCTGCGGAGTCGGGGTCTGCGTCTGCACCGGGCGCAGCAGCGAGTCGAAGATCGCGGTGGACAGGATCACACCCTGCCCCTCGTTCATCCGGGTGGAGGTCACCACCGACGGCGCGGTCTGCGACAGCGCGTAGGCGAAGGTGACGTTCGGCGGGCTGGTGGTGGGCCGGCTGGCCCCCCAGGCACTCACCAGCCGGCCGAGCGCGTCGTAGCGCAGGGTGGCGGTGATGTTGTTGGGATCCTTGGTCGCCACCACCAGACCCCGGGCGGGACCGATGGTGGTGGAGGAGGTCTGGCCCAAGGCGTTGGTCCCGGCGACGGCGGTGACCAGGTTGCCGGACATGGTGTACGCGGTGGTGGTCTTGTTGCCACGCGCGTCGTAGTTCTCGACCGGTCGGCCGTAGGAGTCGGCCACGACGGCGTTGGTGGTCTGGTAGGTGTAGCTGCCGCCGGTGTAGCCGGTGGCAGCCCGGATCACCGACACGTCGCCGACGGTGGGCGCGGGTTGGGGCCAGGTCGGGTTGGCCGGTTGCGGCCAGGTGCGCGCGAGGGCGGGGTTGTCGTAGAAGGTGCGCACCGCCGAGATCACATCCCCTGGGCGGTTCACAGTGGCCGGTGCGGTCAGGGCGTTGAGTTGCCCTGAGCCGGGGGCGGAAGCCCCGTTGGGCGAACTGCCACCGCACGGCAGGGCCAGGACTTCGACCTCGGAAACCAGCCCGACCAGGTTGGCCGCCGTGTTGGCCGGGGCGTAGCTGGTGGTGGTGCAGGTGACCTGCTCGGGATGGGCCAGGTCGCCGTGGTCGTAGGTGTGGACCAGGAGCCCGGTGGCCGGGTCGTAGGTGTGGTCGGTTTCGGTGATGCGCCAACTGGTGGGGGTGGTGCTGGTGATCGCCTGCCGCGACCACGTCTCCGCCGGGCCCGTGTACACGGCGGTCAGGGCCGGCAGCCCGGTGCGGGCGCGGGTGGCGTTGGGTGGGGAGATCCAGTATGAGGTGATGGTGGAGCCATCGATGGGCCCGCCGTCACCGCGGTAGCTGGTGGACTCGAGCACCCGCCCGGCAAGTTGGGCGGCGTCGCGGTGCGCGCCGCCCTGGGAGTCGATCATGGTGATCGACCGGGTCACGTTGTTGGGCAGGATGTCGCCGTCCATGCCCTGGTAATAGGTCGTGTCGGACAGGGTTTGCGAGTCGGGGTCATGCCCGGTGCGCACCTGCACACCGGCATAGCCGCGCCACTGGCCCCAGGTGCGGTTCTTGGGTTGGACGATTTCGTTGTCGTCGTAGTGCCAGGCCGCGCCGCGGTAGGTGTAGCCGGTGAACGTGGCGGGTGCGCGCCCAGTGTTGTCCGTTTCGGTCACGCTGACGACGGGGTATTTGTGGAACCAGTCATCCACCGGCTGGGTGCGCCCGGGCGGGGTCCACTTCACCGGGAAACACCGGTGAGTGTTGGCAGACGGGTCGATGCTCACCGGGCCGGTGCAGTCCGCGCCGGCATAGGCCACTCCGATGGTGGCGCCGGTCTCGGTGGTGATGGCGCTGATCCGCATCCGGGTCAACGGCACCAGGTTGTCGGTGAGGGTGTCAACCCGGTTCTGCAACCCCTGGCCGGCGAAGGAGATCGTGGGCAGGGTGATCGGCGAGCTCGACCCGCCGGCGGTGGTGTCCTGGCCGGTGCGGGTGATGCCGGACAGCCACAGGGTGGGGCTGGTCGGGTTGCCGGCGCCGAACCCCGGGATGGTTTGGGTCAGCGCCCAGGAATCCACGGGCAGATACCGGCTTTGGGCCGTGCTGTACTGCTGGGTGGCGATGGTGGTCAGCCGCACGGTCGACCAGAACGACGGCGATCGGGTGGCGCAGCTGGCGCCGGCGGCGCAGTTGAGGTCATACGGCACGTCCGGCCAATTCGATGCCGTGCTCGCCGACAGCGGGCTGCAGATTCCGGACAGGCAGCGATCCCCGGTGGTGAAGAGCACCTGGTTCGGGGCGGCGGAGGTGTAGACGGCGCCGTCGACAAAGCCGTAATCGATGTGGTCCAGATGTGAATCCCGCACGTAGGACACGTTGGCGGTGCCGTTGTTGGCGCCGTAATAGTTGGTGTCCTGCTTGTAGAAGTAGGACATCGCGTTGCGGTGGATGTCCACGACGTAGTCCAGGTTCCACCGGTAGGCCATGGTGCACCGGGACTGAGCGAAGCCGGCCGGGTTGTAACACGGATCCCCCGGATGGGAGGAGAACACCGGCACCGAATCCACCGAGTTGGTCGTCGGCTTTCCAGCGCTCCAGCCGGGCAGCTGATTACGGCCAAAGAAGTATTTGGTGCCGTCCCGCTGCGTCACCGTCCAGTACTCGGTGTTGTACGTGCCGGATCCGTTGTTGCTCCCCGTGATCCGCGTGACTACCGACCCGTCGTCGCCGGCCAGCCGATACACACCTCGGCCGGCATCCCAGACCAGAGCGGTCGAGCTTCCGTTCAGGGAAATCGTCAAGATCTGGCCCGCATAACACTGATCCTGCGTGGCCACCGGCGACGGAGACCCACCGGGTGAATCCGCGCACGGCACGAACGACTGCTCGATGAACGACGACGGCGTCGACCACCCATCCCCCACCCAGGACGCCTGCGCCTGACTCGACGCCGTACGCGCATCCACCGAGCCCGAGTCGTACGACAGCCCCACTTTGGGTGCCAGGCTCGACGCCGCAGGCGGAACCATGATCGGATAGGCGTAGGTAAACGCACCAGACTGAAGGCCCGCCGCCCAAGAACCAGATGGTGTGAGCGTCGTCGCCGAGAACGACCCGCCCCCGGAGGCCGAGTCCCCGCCGGAAACCGCCGCCAGCACCATCCGTGGCGCCGCCGTGTCGCCACCGGCCGCTGCGGCTTCCTTGCCGGACAGTCGGGTCGGGATCACGGTCGACAGCGAGGCTGTCTTGGCGTCGTTGACCGACTCCACCGGGGTCTGCACCTGGCAGGCCGGGACTTCGGGAGTGGTCAGCACGCAGTCCGGCAGCTTGACCAGGCGCAGGCGGGAACCGAACCCGCCACCGTAGGCGCCGGCCAGTCCGCTGTAGTCCAGCCCCACCCGCACCCCGGTGGGCGACCCCGCTCCGGGGGTCGCGGTCAGGATCACCCCGGTGATCCCCGCCCGGGTCGCGATCCGCTGGTCCACCACCCCGGCCCGCACCGAGATCGGGCCGCTGGCGGCAGTCTTGCCGGCGGTACCGGTAACCGGTTCGGCCCACAGCGGCGAGTTCGCCACCCGTACCCGACCCGCCGACGCCGTGGAAACGGTCACGTCCGCCTCGCTCGCCGCCGGCCGCGACACGGGGGGCGGGGTGAAGGGCTGGCGGGCTGCGTCCGGTCGGGCAGCCGTGGTGGCAGGTTTGATCGCATACAGGCCGGTGACGGACTTCGTCCATGCCGGTGTCGGGCCCTGCGCCGCCTCCGCGACCGGAGTGCCGCCACCGATCGTCGACACCGTGGTGACGATCAGTGAGATGGCCAGCGCGGTGACCGTCCATCTGGTACCAGACCGAACCGGGCGTCCCGAGCGGCGGAACACGTTCACGCAGAGCCTCCGACACGTCACGTCATCGCCGATGACCGATGGCAGGGTCCCGCACTCTGCCACACCGACCCGACACTGACCATCCCCGGGATTCCCTGTGATTCCAACAAAAGATCACTGGCGTCAGGTCTTGCCGAAGCCTGCCGGTGGTGCGTAGGGTCACCGGTCCGGACAGCAATCGGGGGCTGTCAGCACCTGACCCGGCTGCCGAAAATGGGGGACGAATGCCGACCGATGTGTCCACTGTGCACCGCCCGGGGCGTCGGCGGATGTCTACTTTGGTAGCCACCACGCTGCTGCTCAGCATCCTGCCCGCCGGGCTGGCCATGCGGCCGGCGACCGCCGCACCGCCGGCCGGTTCAGTGTCCGATCCGGACCGGATGGGCGTGGCGCAGGCGTTAGCCGTCGCCCGGTCCACCGGCAAGGCGGTCGTCGCGGAGGGGTTGACCGATCCGGTCAGCCAGACCACCGCCCATCCGAACGGCACCCTGACCCGGCAGGTGTCGCTGCGGCCGGTGCGGGTGCGCCGCGGCGATGGGTGGGTCGGGTTGGATGCCAGCCTGGTCCGCAACGGCGACGGCAGCTATTCGCCGAGGGCGGGCACCGGGTCGGTCCGGCTTTCCAGTGGGGGCAGTGGTCCGTTGATGACCCTGGCCCATCGTGGCCGACAGATCAGCCTGTCGTTTCCGCGGTCGTTGCCGGCGCCGACCGTGTCCGGGCGCACCGCCACCTATGCCGGGGTGCTGCCCGATGTGGACCTGGTGGTCAGCGCGGACGAGCAGGGCGGGGTCGCCCAGACCCTGGTGGTCAAGACGGCGGCCGCGGCACGCAATCCGGCCCTGGACCGGCTGCACCTGACCACATCCAGCCGGGACCTGACGGTCACCGCCGACGACACGGGACGGTTGCGCCTGGCCGACCGCGCGGGAGCAGCCGCCTACACCTCGCCGGTGGCCACGATGTGGGACTCCGCCCCGGCCCCGGCCGGGGCCACCGCCGCCAAGCCCGGCACGGTGGATCGCAGACTCCTTGACGCCACCGGCGGCGCGGCCATCGATGCTCGGACCGGCAACCCGATGACCTCGACCGCGGCCGTTCCCGGCATGGGGGCGCGGGTGGCTCGGGTGGGCGTGTCGGCCACGGCGACCGGGATCGACTTGGTTCCGGACAAGGCGATGTTGACTGATCCGAAGACCGTGTTCCCGGTCATGATCGACCCGACGCTGCAACCCAACGTCTGGAGTGCCTACGGCGACTGGACCGAGGTCGAGTCCGGCAAGCCCACCTACAAGGGTTGGCACCAGACCGGTGAGGCGCAGATCGGCCACTGCGTGTTCAGCGGTTGCAACGGCATCGGTGTCACCCGGTCCTACTTCCAGTGGAACATCGCCGGTTTCTACAACACCACGATCATCGCCGCGCAGGTGAACTTCGCCCAGCAGTACGCCGTCAACTGCAACTCCACCACCTACATCGACTGGACCAACCCGATCGGACCGAGCACCGACTGGAACACCAAGCCGGGCATCGCCAACACGCCCGGGGCCGCCGCCACCTGCTCCGGCGGCATCGGCACCAACGTCACCGACCAGATCCGCTTCGCGGTCAACAACCGCACCGGCACGTCCACCTACGGCCTGCGCGCGGCCGACGAAAGCACCGGCAACGGGTGGAAGAAGTTCACCCAGTGGAACGCGACGCTGTCGGTCAGCTACGACGTCACCCCGGTGACCCCGTCCAACACATTCACCTCGCCGGTGATGTGGTGCACCAGCGCGACACCGTATCCGGCGATCGGCAAGACCGACCTGTTCATCGGCGTGCAGACCCTGGTGGCCGCCGACGGGGTGGCCAAGCCGCTGGAGGCGCAGTTCGTGGTGACCAACCTGGCCACCGGCGCGGTCGTGGCCAGTCCCACGGTGCAGACCACCGCCGGGTCCTGGAGCACGGTGCCGATCGGCCAGAGCACGCTGGGCAACGGCGACTACTCCTGGACCGCACGGGTCTTCGACGGCCTGCTCTACTCCGGCTGGACACCGCTGTGCAAGTTCCACGTCGACCAGTCCCAACCCGGGGTGCCCGCCATCCAATCCACCGACTACCCCGACGACGGGGTCACCGGTAAGCCGGTGCGCACGCCCGGAACCGTCACCTTCACCCCGCCCGCCGGGAGTTCCACCCCGACCCAGTACCGCTACCAGCTCAACGGGGGAATGCCGATCACGGTCAACGCCACCAACGGAAGTTGGACCGGCACCATCACCCCGACCCGCATCGGCCCCAACATGCTCACCGTCCAGGCACTGTCCAGTGTGGGCACCCCCAGTCCCACCGCCCAACACGTCGTGCTGGCCACCCGCCCGGACGCCCCGGATGTCGACGGGGACCTGACCGGAGACGGCAACCCGGACCTGCTCGCCGTGGGTGGTACCGGCGGCACCGCCGCAGGCCTGTGGCTCACGGCCGGTGACGGCAACGGCGGACTGCGCACGCCGACCAACATCGGCATCCGCGGCACCGCGCGGTCCACCACGATCGGCTCGCCGGCGGACTGGGCCGGCACCATCGTCACCACCGGACAGTTCACCGGCTCCGGCATGCAGGACATCCTCGCCGTGGCCCCCAACGGCACAGTGCACATCTACGCCAGCCCCGGAGACGGATCCGCACTGAGCCTGGCCTCCGGCACCACCACCGGACTGTTCGGCGACAACTTCCTCGACCCCAACTGGGAACCGATGCCCGCCGCCGGCCAGACCCAGACCATCACCCAGATCACCGCCATCGGCCACCTACCCGAGGACAGCCTGCCGTCCACCGACAGCGCCTACCCCGACCTGCTCGCCATCGTCAACAACAACGGCGACCACCAACTCTGGTGGTTCGAACACGGCATGGGCACCGGCCTCTACCCCACCGCCGCCGTCGTCCTCGACGACACCATCGACTGGTCAACCAAGACCATCACCGCCACCACCCGAAACGGCCAACCGGCCCTGCTGGTCCGAGACAACAACACCGGCCAACTCGACCTCTACAGCACCAACTGCACCGTCGACTGCTACAACCTCAACTGGTTCACCGACGCCACCCACACCCCGGCCAAACCCGCCACCTCGGCACTCACCCACGCCAACGCCCCCACCATCATCGCCAACGACACCAACAAAGACGGCAACCCCGACCTGTGGAGCATCACCCCCACCGGCACGGCCACCTACACCGCCGGCAACGCCGCCGGCACCTACGCCACCCCGACCGCCGCCGGCACCGTGATCCCGCCCGGCGTGACTGCCCCCCAATCCGTGCGTTCAGCGCCGGTCACGACCTGGGGTGACACGCTGCACGTGTTCGCGCGCGGAATGCCCGAAACCCATGCCTTCCAGAAGGCATTCAACCCCACCAGCGGCTGGGCAGCATGGTATGACCTCGATGGCAGGATCGCCGGCACACCCACAGCTGTGCAGTACGACACCACCCTGCACGTCTTCGCCGTTGACAGCATCACCAACCATCTGCTTCAGAAGTCCCTCTCTCCGGGCGGCGGCTGGACCGACTGGGTCGATCTGGGCGGATCCATCGCCGGAACCCCCGCCGCGATCATCTACCAGGGCAACCTGCACCTCTTCGCCCGCGCCACCCCCGGCAACCAGCTGGTTCAGAAGACATTCGACCCCGGCAGCGGTTGGTCGAACTGGATCGACCACGGCGGCGTCATCAGCGGCGACCCCACCCTGGTGGAATACCAAACCGACCTGCATGTCTTCGCCGTCGGCAACCCGAGCAACCGGCTATTCCAGAAGGCGTTCTTCCCAGGCAGCGGCTGGACCGTCTGGATCGACCACGGCGGAGGCGTCGCCGATCCCACCGCCATCGTCTACCAAGGCAACCTGCACCTCTTCGCCCGCGGAACCCCCTACAACCAGCTGGCCCACAAGGCGTTCGTCCCCTACAGCGGATGGACGACCTGGACCGACCACGGCGGCGTCATCGGCTAACCCCATACACCGGGTCGCCGGGACGTGTGCGACGTCCCGGCGACCCGCCGTATCGAGCCAAAACCGCCGCGCCGCCCGAGACCCGCCATCATCAATTCCCAATAACCTCAACAAAAGATCACATCGGCCAGGCCTTGCTGGACCACGTCGAGGGTGCGTAGGGTCACCGATCCAGGGCAGCGATCGGGGTGCTGCCAGTACCGGATCGGCTCGCCCACGATCCACAATGGATCATGGGCTCAAACGCCCGCCATTGGGGAAGAAAGTTGACTGACGTGCCCATCATGAACGGTCATGGTCGTCGCTCGCGGCCCGTACGGACCCTGGTCACCGCGGCACTGATGCTCAGCGTCCTACCCGGACTGGTCACCCAGCCGACGGTCGCGAGCGCCGGCCCTCCCGCGGCTACATCGTCCAATCCGGACCAGCTGGACGTGGCGCAGGCACTGGCCACGGCCAGGTCCACCGGTAGGTCGGTCGCCGCGGGGGCGCTGACCGACCCGGTATCCCAGGTCACGGCCAATCCGAACGGCACCCTGACCCGGCAGGTGTCCCTGCGTCCGGTCCGGGTTCGCCGGGGCGACGGCTGGGTTGGTCTGGACGCGAACCTTGTCCGTAATGGCGACGGCAGCTACTCCCCGAAGGCCACCACCGGGTCGGTCCGGCTCTCCGGCGGCGGCAGCGGGCCGCTGATGACCTTGAAGAACCGGGGCGACGACATCAGCGTCACCTTCCCGCTGACCCTGCCGACCCCCACCGTGTCCGGCCGCACCGCCACCTACGCCGGCGTGCTGCCGGATGTGGATCTGGTGGTCACCGCCGACGAGCAGGGCGGTGTGGCCCAGACCCTGGTGGTCAAGACCCCGGCGGCCGCACGGCACCCCGCGCTGGACCGGCTCCGGTTGCGCACCAGCAGCCGCAACCTGTCCGCGACCACCGACGGCCAGGGCCGGGTCAGCCTCAAGGACCGCTCCGGCCGGGTCGCCTACTCCTCGCCGCCCGCGCTGATGTGGGACTCCGCCCCGGCGCCGGCCGGTGCCACCGCCGCCAAACCCGGCACCGTGGACCGCCGACTCGTCGAGGCCACCGGCGGCGCGCCGATCGACGCCACGACCGGTGAACCCATGGCCTCCACCCCACAGGCCCCGGGCATGGCCGCCCGCACCGCGATCATGGCCGTCGCCGCCTCCTCGGCCGGCATCGACGTGACGCCGGACCGGGCGATGCTGTCCGACCCGAAGACCGTGTACCCGGTCATGATCGACCCGACCCTGCAGCCCAACGTCTGGAGCGCCTACGGCGACTGGGCCGAGGTCGAGTCCGGCAAGCCCGACTACAAGGGTTGGCACCAGAGCGGCGAAGCGCAGATCGGCCACTGCGTCTGGCCCGGGCCCCCGCCCAACGGGTGCAACGGGATCGGTGTCACTCGTTCCTACTTCCAGTGGAACATCGCTGGTCTCTACAACACCGCGATCATTTCGGCGCAGGTCAACTTCACTCAGCAGTACGCCGTCAACTGCAACTCCATCACCTATGTGGACTGGACCAACCCCATCGGGCCGAGCACAGACTGGAACACCAAACCTGCCGTTTTCGCCACTCCCGGTGCCTCCGGCACTTGCGGCGGTGCCATGTCCGCCAACGTCACCGACCAGCTGCGCTACGCGGTGAACAACCGGACCGGCACCTCCACCTACGGGCTGCGCGCGGCCGATGAGAGCACCGGAAACGGGTGGAAGAAGTTCACCCAGTGGAATGCCACGCTGTCCGTCAACTGGGACGTCACCCCGGTGACCCCGTCCAACACGTTCACCTCCCCGGTCATGTGGTGCACCAGCGCGACGCCATACCCGGCGATCGGTAAGACCGACCTGTCCCTGGGCGTGCAGACGGTGGTGGCCTCCGACGGCGTGGCCAAGCCGCTGGAAGCGCAGTTCGTGGTGACCAACCTGGGCACCGGCACGGTCGTGGCCAGTCCCACGGTGCAGACCACCGCGGGCGCCTGGACCATCGTGCCGATCCCGCAGAACACGCTGGGCAACGGCAGCTACTCCTGGACCGCGCGGGTGTTCGACGGGTTGCTCTACTCCGGCTGGACTCCGCTGTGCAAGTTCCAGGTCGACCAGTCCCAACCCGGTGTGCCCGACATCCAATCCACCGACTACCCCGACGACGGGGTCACCGGTAAGCCGGTCCGCACGCCCGGAACCGTCACCTTCACCCCGCCCGCCGGCAGTTCCACCCCGACCCAGTACCGCTACCAGCTGGGCGGCGGCCTGCCGATCACGGTCAACGCCACCAACGGTGCCTGGACCGGCGCCATCACTCCCACCCGCATCGGTCCGAACATGCTCACCGTGCAGGCACTGTCCAGTGTGGGCACCCCGAGCCCCGCCGCCCAGCACGTCGTACTGGCCACCCGCCCGGACAACCCGGATGTCGAAGGGGACCTGACCGGGGACGGCAACCCGGACCTGCTCACCGTCGGCGGCACGGGTGGCACCGCCGCCGGTCTGTGGCTCACCCCGGGTAACGGCAACGGGGGACTGCGCACGCCGACCAACATCGGCATCCGCGGCACCGCGCTGACCACCACGGTCGGCTCGCCGCAGGACTGGGCCGGCACCCTGGTCACCACCGGGCAGTTCACCGGCTCCGGCATGCAGGACATCCTCGCCGTGGCCCCCAACGGCACAGTGAGCATCTACACCGGCCCCGGCGACGGATCCGCGCTGAGCCTGGCCTCCGGCACCATCAGCGGGCTGTTCGGCGGCTCGTTCCTGGACCCCAACTGGGAACCGATGCCGGCCGCCGGCCAGACCCAGACCATCACCCAGATCACCGCCATCGGCCATCTGCCCGAGGACAGCCTGCCGTCCACCGACGGCGCCTACCCCGACCTGCTCGCCGTCGTCAACAACAACGGCGACCACCAACTCTGGTGGTTCGAACACGGCATGGGCACCGGCCTCTACGGCACCGCCGCCGTCGTCCTCGACGACACCATCGACTGGTCAACCAAGACCATCACCGGCACCACCCGAGGCGGCCAACCCGCCCTACTGGTCCGAGACAACACCACCGGAAAGCTCGACCTCTACAGCACCAACTGCACCGCCGACTGCTACAACCTCAACTGGTTCACCGACGCGACCTACACCCTGGCCAAATCCGCCACCTCGGCGCTCACCCTGACCAACGCCCCCGGCATCGTCGCCAACGACACCAACAAAGACGGCAACCCCGACCTGTGGAGCATCAAGTCCACCGGGGCGTCGACCTACACTGCGGGCAACGCCGCCGGCACCTACGGCACCCTGGCCGCCGCCGGCACCGTGATCCCGCCGGTCAGCGCCGGCCTGATTCCGCTGGGCGCGGTCAACTGGAAAAACCCCGCCACCAACCAGATGCAGACCGACTTCTACGCGGCCAACCCGGCCGGTCAGCTACTGCAGTTCCAGCGGCTGCCCTCCGGCATCCTCGGGCCACCCAGCACCGTCGGCGCCGCCGGCTGGCACCAGCTCACCCCATTCGGCATCGCCGACTTCAACCACGACAACTACCCCGACCTCATCGTCCGCAACAACGTCAACGGCGACGAGCTGATCTACCGCGGCTCACCCACCGGCTTCGCCCCCGGCCTGCTCTTCGGCGTCGGCTGGAACGGCTTCACCCCCTACGGCGTCGCCGACTGGAACCACGACGGCCACTTCGACGTGATCGCCGCCGACAGCGCGGGCACCGAATGGCTCTACCCCGGCGACCTCACCAGCGGCGCCGGAAACCGCGTCGCCATCGGCGGGGGACTGTCTTCGGCCTACACCCCGTTCGGCATCATCGACTTCAACACCGACGGCCACCACGACATCCTCACCCGCTACAGCCCCAACGACACCCTCAAGCTCTACACCGGAGACGCCACCGGCGGTCACTACAACGACAACGGCATCCAGATGGGTAGCGGCTTCAACGGCTGGACGTTCGTCGCCCTGGTCAACTACAACAGCGACCCCACCCACCCCGACCTCATCGCCCGCCACCCCACCAACGGCACCATCCGCATGTTCACCGGCGACGGCCACGGCCTGTGGTCCGACGGACTCGGAGTCGTCATCGCCAACGGGTGGTAACCCCGACACCATCGACAGCGCATCGGCCCATCCACCGCACCCACTCGGATGGGCCGACGCGGCACAGCTGGACTACCACCTGGCTCTGCGTTGTGCGGCCTCGGCAACTGGCTCGTGCTGGACGCGGCTCCACCCCGTAGTGATCGACCTGCGGCGCCGCGAATGCAGGCTCATCACGGACTTCCGGATGCACTCAGGCTGGGTGAGATCACCGCCTACGCAGGGGCCGAATGGTTGAAGCAGCTACGGCGGCGGTACGCGCGTCCTAGGTGGTCACGCTGCGCACGATCCTGTCCATGATCCGCGACGACGCAGTCGATAGACGATTGATGTCGGCCAAACCGGTGCGGCGGCGACGGCGGTCCGCAGGCGTGACCAAGCCCCAGCACCGCGGGAACGGGTGTGGGCGATGCCCGAGCAAGTCGTGCGGACCGCCCAGTTGGGCGATCTTGCGGCCGGCCTGCTGGTGATCCCGCGTGGACCGGGTGTCGAAAGGGTGAGATCGCCAGGCTCCAGCGCGACCAGGTCGACCTGGACCGCGGCACCATCACCATCGACCCCAACGTCGGCGCGCTACACGAGTCCGCGCCTCGGATCTGGCTCGGACCACCCAAGACACCCGCCTCGGTCCGCGCCATCATCCTGCCACCCTTCTTGATCGCCAGGCTGAGGAACGATCTCCGCAACGGCGGCGAACCGTTCTTGTTCACCAGCCCCACGGCTATCCCTTACGGTGCAATCACCTTCGACCACAAACGCACTGACCTGACCCCGCTGCATCAGCCCACGGCTGCTCGTCGAGTTGCGGTCAGGGATCGGTGATCAGGTCGTGGACTTCTGGCACGGCGCCGACATCGATGCCCTCGGCGAGACCATCAGCTGCGCCGGGCCCAACCGCTCGGAGTTGATGCCGCAGCCGGACAGCGTCGGTAGTGCGGTCTTGCGCCTGGTAGAGATCGAGTGCCTCTTGCCAGGCCGCTCCAGCTTGCTCTGGCCTGCCCAGCGCAATCAGTGGGTGGCCTATCCGATCGAGGATGGCCGCCATTTCGTAGGAGTTGCCGCGTTGTCGATGCAAGGCGAGCGATTGCCGGTAATAGTCCACCGCCTGTGTGTGATTGCCCGTGCGGTGGGCGATGAATCCCAGGTTGTCCAGCGTGTACGCCTCGCCCTCGCGGTCGTGGTATCGACGGTGCATGGACAGTGCTGTCTCGCACTGGATGCGAGCA
>NZ_DASUCC010000134.1:0-19242 GCF_035762905.1 Actinophytocola sp. | reverse complement strand
AGGTGACCAGCTCGACGGCCGCGGGGTCGCTCGGCAACACCTCAGTCGGACTCTTCGGCGCGCCGGTACCCGTTTTGCCGAGGGCACACGTGTCCGTCCGGGTCGAGCGGCTCGGCACACAGCGGGCACGGCTTGCGGCCGGCCCGCACCACCCGGTCGGCCCGTTCGGCGAACGCGCGCGCTCTGGTCGGGGTAAGGAAAACCCGCACCGCGTCCGGCCCCTCCTCGGTGTCGTCCAGCACGACGGACTCGTCGACCTCCCCTTCGGTGACGGCGAGCAGTTCGATCACCACGGCGCGGGACTCGGAGTCCCAGCCCAGACCCATGGTGCCGACCCGGAACTCCTCCTCCAGCGGGATCTCCAGCGGATCGCTGTCCACCTGATCGTCCGGGGTGTCGTCGGGCAGGTCGGCACCGAAGCGCCGGTGCACCTCCTCCAGCAGCGAGCCGATCCGCTCAGCGAGCACCGCCATCTGCTGCTTTTCGAGCGTCACGCTGATGGTCTTGGCGCTCTCCGACGCCTGGAGGTAGAACGTGCGGTCGCCGGGCTGCCCGACCGTACCGGCCACGAACCGGTCGGGTTGGCGAAAAATATGAATGACCCGAGCCATAACACCTCAAACCCTAGGGCAAATGGCGGCGTAGAGCAGGTCCGTTCCGCGCCCCTACCTGACTTCTACCGTAGTCGAGGGCGGACGGTGGGCCCGGCCAGCCGTTAGGGTCGTCGGCATGGTGGAGATCGCACCTTACGGAACATGGACCTCCCCGGTGAGTGCCGAGCGCGCGGCCGGAGCGCAACGCACGCCGGGGTGGGTCGGGCTGCACGCCGGCGCGGTCTGGTGGACCGAGAGCCGGCCGGAGGAGGGCGGCCGGGTGGCGTTGCTGCGCGCGGCGCCCGGCGAGCCGCCGGCCGAGGTGCTGGCGGCGCCGTGGAACGTGCGCAACCGGGTGCACGAGTACGGCGGCCGGCCGTTCACCGGGGTGGACGGCGGGATCGCCTTCACCAACTGGGCGGACCAGCGGGTGTACCTGAGCGGCCCGGACGGCGGCGACCCGGTACCGCTCAGTCCGGAACCCGAACGGCCGCAAGGCATCCGGTACGCGGACCTGACCGCCGGGCCGGGCGGCGAGCACGTGTGGGCCGTGCGCGAGACGGTCACCGGCGATGCGCCCACCGACGTGCGGCGCGATCTGGTGGCGCTGCCGGTCACCGGCGCGGCGGCCGGCGATCCGGCCGCGGTGCGGGTACTGACCGCGACCCACCACTTCATGACCGGCCCGAAGGTGAGCCCGGACGGCCGGCTGGCCGCGTGGATCGGCTGGGACCACCCGCGGATGCCTTGGGACGGAACGGAACTGTGCGTCGCCGAGATTCAGCCGGACGGTTCGTTCGGCCTGCACCGGGTGCTCACCGGCGGGCCGAGCGAGAGCGTCTGCCAGGTCGAGTGGGACGGCCCGGACGCGGTGCTGGCGCTGACCGACCCGGACGGCTGGTGGAACCTGTACCGCATCACGCTCGACGGGCGGCGGACGAACTTGGCTCCGGGCAAGGAGGAACTCGGCGGCCCGCTGTGGATGCTCGGCATGCGCTGGTTCGCCCCACTCGGCGCCGGCCGGCACGCGGTGCTGCGGTCCGGCCGGCTGGCCGTGCTGGACGAGCGCAGCGCGACCGTGACCGATGTGGAGAGCGACGTTCCGGTGTGGATGCCGTCGCTGGCGACCGCGGACGGCGTGGTGGTGAGCACGGCCGGCGGCCCGACCCGCGGCACGGCGGTGGTCCGGCTCAACCTGTCCTCCGGTGAGCTGACCCCGCTGACCGAGCCGCCACCGAACCTGCCGGACCAGAGCTACCTTCCGGTCCCCACCGAGCGGTGGTTCACCGACCACAATGGACACTCGATCCCCGCTCTGGTGTACCCGCCGCGCAACCCGGAGTTCGCCGCGCCGGACGGCGAGGCGCCGCCGTTCCTCGTGCACGTGCACGGCGGGCCGACGTCGAAGTTCATTCCGTTGCTGAGCCTGGAGATCGCCTACTTCACCAGCCGCGGTCTCGGTGTCGTCGCGGTGAACTACGGCGGGTCCACCGGCTACGGGCGCGAGTTCCGCGAGCTGCTCAACGAGCAGTGGGGGGTGGTCGACGTCGGCGACTGCGCGACCGTGGCGACCGCGCTGGCCAAGGAGGGGATCGCCGACGAGGACCGGCTCGTAGTGCGCGGCGGCAGTGCCGGCGGCTGGACCGCGGCGGCGTCGATCACCTCGGTGGACACCTACCGGTGCGCGACGGCGATGTTCCCGATCATCGACCTGGCCGCGTGGACCAGCGCGGGCGGCGAGACCCACGACTTCGAGTCGCGCTACGTGGAGGGGCTGGTCGGCACGCTGCCCGAGCACACCGCCCGCTACATCGAGCGTTCGCCGATCAACCACGTGGACCGGGTCGCCGGGCCGGTACTGGTGTTGCAGGGCCTGGAGGACCCGGTGTGCCCGCCGGAGCAGGCCAAGCGGTTCGCGGCCAGCCTGGATGGCACCGGGATTCCGCACGCCTGCCTGCTGTTCGAAGGCGAGCAGCACGGGTTCCGCAGGGCGGAGAGCATCGTCGTCGCGCTGCATGCCGAGCTTTCCTTCTACGGTCAGGTATTCGGGTTCGAGCCGCCGGGCATCCCGGCGGTGGAGTTGCGCCGGTGATGCGGCTGCGCCCGGGCAGCCGGGTGGCCGTCGTGGCGCCGGCCGGGCCGGTGTCGGCCGAGGCGTTGGACCGTGGCGTGGCGGTGCTGCGCGACTGGGGCCTGCGGGTCGAGATCGGCGAGCACGTGCTCGACCGGCACCCGACCCTCGGCTACCTGGCTGGTCCGGACACCGACCGCGCCGCGGACCTGCAGCGGGCCTGGTGCGACCCGGAGATCGACGCCGTGCTGTGCGCTCGCGGCGGCTACGGCTGCCTGCGCATGGTCGACCTGCTCGACTTCGACGCGATGGCCGCGGCCGGCCCGACGGTGTTCGCCGGGTCCAGCGACGTCACCGCGCTGCACGCGGCGATCGGCGACCGGCTGGGCGTGCCGACGCTGTTCGCCCCGATGATCGCCGGCGGGCTGTTCGACCCGGTGGCCCAGGAACACCTGCGCCGCACGTTGTTCGAACCGGACGAGGTGCTGGCCCTGACCGGCCCGGCGACCAGGACGCTCGTTCCCGGCGTCGCCGAGGGCGTGCTGACCGGCGGCAACCTCAGCCTGATCGTGGCCGGGCTGGCGGCGGCGGACGCTCCCCCGCCGCCGGACAACGCGATCGTGCTGCTGGAGGACGTGGGTGAGCCGCCGTACCGGCTGGACCGGATGATCACGCAACTGCTCCGGGCCGGCTGGTTCACCGGGGTCAACGGGATCGCGCTCGGTTCGTGGGCGGACTGCGGCGCGGCGTCCGAGGTGTCCCAGGTGATGGCCGATCTCGTTGGCAGCCTTGGCATTCCGACGGTCTGGGAGCTGGGCTTCGGGCACTGTCCGGGACAGCTCACGGTCCCGCTCGGCGTTCCGGCGCGGCTCAACGCCGACGAGGGCACCCTGACCGTGCTCAAACCGGCACTGGGCTGAGCGATCCACCCCGGACTACGGTCTAGCCCATGGCTGGGCTGCGACGACGGGCGGTACTGGGGGCGGGGCTGGCGACCGGGGTCGGCTCGGCGCTGGCCGGATGCACCACGGCCGAGGCACCGCCGGCGGCGGCCGCACGGCAGCCCGCGGCGTTCGACCCGGAGAGCTGGGACTCGGTGCGCGCCCAGTTCTCCCTCGACCCCGGCATCGCGCACTTCGCGGCGTTCGTGCTCGCCGCCCACCCGGCGCCGGTGCGGGCGGCGATCGAGACGCACCGGGCGGGGCTGGACACCGACACGCACGCCTACCTCAACCAGGGCGTCCAGCGCGAGGAGGAGGTGCGCGAGGCGGCGGCCGGCTACCTCGGCGCCAACCCGGCCGAGATCGCGCTGACCGACAGCACCACCATGGGCATGGGGTTGCTGTGCGGCGGCATGCGCCTGCGCGCCGGCCAGGAGGTGCTCACGACGGAGCACGACTTCTTCGGCACCCACGAGGCGCTGCGGCTGCTCGCCGAGCGCACCGGCGCCCCGGTCCGGCGGGTGCGGCTCTACGACGACCCGGCCGCGGCCACCGAGGCGGACATGGTGGCCCGGCTGCGCGCCGGGATCGGGCCGGCCACCCGGCTCGTCGTGGTCACCTGGGTGCACTCCAGCACCGGCGTGCGGTTGCCGATCAAGGCCATGTCCACCGCGCTGGCCGAGGCGAACGCGAACCGCGACCCGGCGGACCAGGCGCTGCTCGTGGTGGACGGGGTGCACGGGTTCGCCGCGGTGGACACCACGGTCACCGAGCTGGGCTGTGACTTCCTGACCGCCGGCACGCACAAGTGGCTGTTCGGGCCGCGCGGCACCGGGTTGCTGTGGGGCCGGGCCTGGGCCGCGGTGGCGCCGGTGATCCCGAGCTTCTCCGGAGCGGAGAGCCCGGGCCGGGAGGCCACTCCGGGCGGCTACCACTCGTTCGAACACCGCTGGGCGGCCAAGGAGGCGTTCGAGTTCCACAAGGCCATCGGCCGGGACCGGATCGCCGCGCGGATCCAGGAGCAGGCCACCCGGCTCAAGGAGGGCCTGGCCGGGATCTCCTCGGTGCGGCTGGTCACCCCGAAGGACCCGGCCGTCTCCGCCGGACTGGTGATGTGCTCGATCAACGGCATGTCGCCGAACCAGGCGGTGCAGCGGCTGCGGTCCGAGCACCGGATCGACGCCAGCGTCACCCCCTACGCCGAGCCGCTGGTCCGGTTCGGCCCGAGCATCGTCACCACGCCCGAGCAGGTCGACGCGGTGGTGCGGGCGGTCGCGGCGCTGCGCTGACATCGACGGCACCGGTCACGGGCTGGGCGCGGCCTGCTCCTCGCGATCGGCCCGGATGGACAGTCGCAGCGGATCGGGGCGCAGCAGCGAGACCCCGGCCAGCACGGACACCGCGACCGCCAGAAGCAGGTAGAGCGGCTGGTAGAGCTGGTCCTCGCCGGCCGGCGAGTAGGTGAGCACCAGGAACACCGCGATCCCGACCACCCCGGCGAGCTGCCGGCGCTGCCAGGCGATCCCGGCGACCAGCACGAAGCCCCAGGTGAGATACCACGGCAGGGTGGCCGGCGAGAGAATGGCAAGGGCGAGCAGCGCGATCCCGGCCCGGCGCACCGCGTCCGGGCCGCCCTCCCTGGCCAGCCACCACTGCCGGACCAGGATCACCAGCAGCAGCAGCCCGCCGAGCGCCCGGACGATGTTGACCACCCAGGACTTGTTCACGTCGACGAAGATCCCGATCAGCGTGTGGATCAACTCGCCGATCCCGGTCGGCAGGGACAGCCAGTTGACGATCCTCGACGACGAGCCGAGCGTCATGACCCAGCCGAGGTCCACCCCGGCCACCAGGGTGAGCGCGGCGAACGTGGCCACGAAGGTGAGCACCGCCGCGGCCACCGCACGCAGGAAGCCGCGCAACAGCGTCGAGCCGAGGTGCCCGGCCCACACCCACACCAGGAACGGCAGGGCGATGGCGGCGGTCGCCTTCACCGCGACGGCCATCGTGACCAGCACCACGCCGAGCACGTGCTTGCGGTTGAGGACACACAGGCAGCCGGCGGCCAGGAAGCCGATCATGAGCAGGTCGTTGTGCGGGCCGCCGACCAGATGCACCACCATCATCGGCCCGGCCACCACCAGCCACAGCGTGACCGGCAGACGCCCGCCGAGGTGTCGGGTCAGGCCCGGCAGCGACCACAGCAGCAGGCCAAGACCGAGCATCATGACCACGCGCATCAGCACGACACCGAAGATCATGTGCGTGCCGGTGACCCAGACGACGCCCTTGGCCAGCAGGATGAACAGCGGACCGTACGGGGCCGGGGTGGTCTGCCAGAAGCTGTGCACGTTCTGCACGATCGGCTCGATGTCCAGCACGGTCGGGCCAAGCAGGTACGGGTCGTAGCCGTGCAGCGGCAGCGTTCCCTGGGCGAGGTAGGAGTACACGTCCCGGCTGAACAGCGGCGGCGAGATCACCAGCGGCGCGGTCCAGCACGCCGAGGCGATCAGCACGGCGCGGGTGCCGACCCGCTCGGCCAGCACATGCCGGCCCAACCGCACCCAGGCCCATACCACCAGCAGGAATCCCACGAACAGCGCCATCGTGGCGAGCTTCTGCCCGTGCCCGTAGCGCACCCAGGACAGCGGTCCGCGCCCGAGCAGCGGATCGTGCACAAGAGTGCCGGCGGCGCCGAGGGCGCAGATCAGGATCGTCAGGCTGCCGACGGTGCCCAGCGCGATGGTGCGGAGCGGGAGCGGACCTCGTTGCCGCGTGGCCGGCTCCGCCTTCGTCGCGCCGTCGTCAGGGCCCACCGGATCTGCTACGTCTGAGGAAGAGTCGGTCGTGATGGCCATTGCGGGCTTGAGATTACACAGTGCGCTCGGACCGTCTGCTCCCAACGGCGTATTTCGCGCCACCTTCCGGCGCGGGCCCGGGGTCGGGCAGGGCGGCGAGCAGCGCGCGGGTGTAGTCGTGCCGCGGATCGGCCAGCACCTCGTCCACCGGTCCGGACTCGACCAGCTCACCCCGGTACATCACGGCCACCCGGTCGGCGATGTTCCAGGCAAGACCGAGATCGTGGGTGATCACCAGCGCGGCCAGGCCGAGCCGGGCGCGCAGCCGCAGCAGCAGGGCCAGGATCTCGCCGCGCACCGAGGCGTCCAGCGAGGCGACCGGCTCGTCGGCGACCAGCAGCCGGGGCTCGAGCGCCAGCGCTCCGGCGATCACCACCCGCTGCCGCTGCCCACCGGAGAGCTGCTGGGGCAGCACCGGCATGAACTCCTCCGGCGGGCGCAGTTCGGCCGCGGCCAGCGCGGCGGCCACCCGCTCCCGCTCGTCGCCGTCCAGCCGGTGGATGCGCAGCCCCTCGGCCACCGCCTCGTAGACGCTGTGCCTCGGGTTGAGCGCGCTGGTCGGGTCCTGCAGCACGAGCTGAACCTGGCGGCGGTAGGCGCGCAGTGCCGAGCTCTGGGTGGGCAGCGGCTCGCCGTCGAAGATCACCCGACCGGAGGTCGGCGGCTGCAGGCCGAGGATGGTCCGGGCCAGCGTGGTCTTGCCGGAGCCGGACTGGCCGACCAGGGCGAGGATCTCCCCGCCGTGCACGGTCAGGTTCACCCCGGCCACGGCGTGCGTGGTCTCCCGGTTGCGGCCGTGGAAGGTCACCCGCAGGTCCTCGGTGCGCAGCAGCGGCTCGGCCGGGCCCGTCGCGGGCGGGTCCGGCAGGCCGAGCGGGCTGCTGGTGGCCGGCGCGTAGCGGTAGGCGGGGTCGCCGACGGTGGGGAACGCGGCGGCCAGGGCTTGGGTGTGCGGGTGACGCGGATCCGCGATCAGCGCGCGGGACTCGCCCTCCTCCACGATCTCGCCCTGGTACATGATCGCCAGGCGCTCGCAGGTGGCGGCCAGCACGGCCAGGTCATGGCTGATCATGATCAGGCCGAGGTGCTGCTCGGTGACCAGCCGGGTGAGCAGGTCCAGCACCTGGGCCTGGACGATCACGTCCAGCGCGGTGGTCGGCTCGTCGGCGATCACCAGCCGGGGCTCGCAGGCCAGCGCCATCGCGATCATGACGCGTTGCTTCTGGCCGCCGGACAGCTCGTGCGGGAAGGCGTTGGCCTTGGCGGCCGGCAGTTCCACCTGATTGAGCAGCTCGCGCACCCGGGCCCGGACCTGGGATGGCGATTGCGGGCTGTGCACCAGCATCGGCTCGGCGATCTGCTCCCCCACCCGGCGCACCGGGTTGAGCGCATGCATGGCGCCCTGGAACACCACAGAAGCGCCGGCCCAGCGCACCGCTCGCAGCCGGCCCCAGGACATCGTGCGCACGTCCTCGCCGTCGAGCAGGATCTCGCCGTCCACCGTGGCCGTCTTGGGCAGCAGCCGCAGCACCGACATGGCCACGGTGGACTTGCCGCAGCCGGACTCACCGGCCAGACCCAGCTTCTCCCCCGGCGCCAGGCGCAGGTTCACGCCGCGCACCGCGGGCAGGTCGGAGCGGGCCCCGGCGTAGTTCACCGAGAGATCCCGCAGCTCAAGCAACTCACTCATCTGCCTGCACCTCGCAAGCTCGGGGCAGGCCGACCCCGGCCGCCTCGCACGCTCGGCGCCGGGCAAGTGTCGAATGATTCGCTCGCAAGCTCGCTCATCTGCGCGCCCTCAGGTTCGGGTTGACCACGATCTCCAGCGCCCGGCCGCAGAGCGTGAAGGCCAGCACCACGGCCACGATGGCGATCCCCGGCGGCAGCAGGTACCACCAGGCTCCGGCGGTGACCGATCCGGTGTCCAGCGCCTGTTTGAGCATCTGACCCCAGGACACCTTGCTCGGGTCGCCCAGCCCGAGGAAGGCCAGGGTGGATTCGGCGATGATCGCGCTGCCGACGGCGAGCGTGGTGTTGGCCAGCACCAGCGGCAGCACGGCCGGGAGCACGTGCTTGAGCAGCACGTGCCGGTGCCCGCCGCCGAGCGCCTGGGCCCGCTCGATGTAGGGGCGCGCCTCGATGGTCAGCGTCTGGGCGCGGACCAGCCGGGCGGTCGACGGCCACGAGGTGACCCCGATCGCCACGATGATCGTCGACAGGCCGCGGGCCAGCATGGTGGACAGCGCGATGGCCAGCACCAGCGCGGGCAGCACCAGAAAGAAGTCGGTGACCCGCATCAGCACCGCGGACACCCAGCCGCCGAAGTGCCCGGACAGCATGCCGACGACCGTGCCGATACCGACCGAGAGCAGCGCGGCCGCGATACCCACCACCAGGGACACCCGGGCGCCGTAGATGGTCAGGTCCAGCACCGAGCGGCCGACGTGGTCGGTGCCCAGCCAGAACTCGGCGCTGGGCGGCTCGAGTATCCCGCCGGGCGCGCTGATCACCGACAGGTCGTCCGCGCTGATCCACAGCGGGGCCAGCAGCGCCAGCACCACGATGCCCAGCAGCGCGCCGAGCCCGACCAGCCCGGCCCGGTCGGCGGCGAACTCCCGCCACAGCCGTCCCGCGGCCGCCCGCCGCCGCGCCCACACGATGCTCATGACCGGTCCTCGCTCATGTCTGCCTCACCCGCGGGTCGAGGAACCGGTAGACGACATCGGCGAGCGCGTTCATCACGACCACCGCGCCGGCCAGCACGATCATCGTGCCCTGCAGCAGCGGGTAGTCCGGGAAGTTGATCGCCTGGAAGGTGAGCAGGCCCAGCCCCGGCCAGGTGAACACGGTCTCCACGGTCACCGCACCGGCCACCAGCAACCCGGTGTGCAGGAAGATGATCGTGATCGTGGGCAGCAGCGCATTGGGCACCGCGTGCCGGCGGCGCACCTGATCGTCGGTGAGGCCCTTGGCCCGCGCCGTGGTCAGATAGTCGGCGTTCATCTCCTCAAGCAGCGAGGAGCGCATCACCATCAGGTACTGCGCATAGACCACGGCGGTCAACGTGATCGCCGGCAGCACCAGGTGGTGCGCGACGTCCAGCACCGCCGGCAGGAAGCCGTCGACGCCGCCGGGTGAGGTCATTCCCGCGGTGGGGAACAGGTCGAACCCCACGGCGAACACCATCAGCATGATCAGCCCGAGCCAGAACGTGGGCACCGACCACAGCACCAGCGCGGTACTGGTGGACCAGCGGTCGAACCGGCTGCCGTGCCGCCAGGCCGCCCTGGTGCCCAACCACAGGCCGAGCGCGACCGAGAGCACCAGCGCGGTACCGGTGAGCAGCAGGGTCGGCCAGAGCCGGGTCATGATCAGGTCGGCGACCGGCTGCTTGTACCGCAGCGAGGTGCCCAGATCACCGCGCAGCAGATCCCCGAGGTAGCCAAGGAACTGCTGGAACAGCGGCAGGTCCAGGCGCCACTCGGCGCGCATCTGCTCGATCTGCTCCACGCTGGTGCGGGTGTCGGCGATCATCGCCCGCACCGGGTTGCCCGGCAGCGCCCGGAACAGGAAGAACCCGAGCACCACCACCAGGAGCAGGCTGACCAGTGCTCCGGCGCCCTTGGCGGCGATGAACCGGGCGGTGCCGAGGGCTCGGCCCCGCCCGGTCGGTTCGCCGCCGCGGACCTCGATGACCGGTTCGGTCGTCAGCGGCAGATCAACCATGTGGTGTCACTCGCGCTCGTCGGCAGAAGCCTTGCGCCGCCGGCTCAGCCCGAACACCACGCCGGCCACGAGCACCGCGGCGCCGCCGACGATGCCGACCACCGCGCCGGTGCTCAGCCCGCCGGACTCGCCGGACTCGCTGCCGGCGGCCACCGGGGTCGCCTGGTAGTAGCTCCAGTAAGCGCTCTGGTTGGCGATGATCCCGCCGTCCTGCGGCTGGGTGGTGAACGGCTGGAACCGGTCGGAGCGGTACGCCTCGAGTTGCTTGGCGTAGATCAGCATCAGCGCGGAGACCTTGTCGTGCAGGATGCCCTGCGCCTTCTGCACCAGATCCTTGCGCTTGTCCTTGTCCAACTCGGCCTGCTGCTGGGCGTAGAGCGCGTCGTAGTCCTTGTCGCAGAAGTTGGAGTCGGACAGGTCGGTGCCGACCATCTTGCAGGTCTGCTGGGCGAGTTGGTAATCCGGATCCGGGCTGACGCTCCAACCACTGATCGCCAGGTCGAAGTTGCCGGCCGTGGTGTCGTCGTTGACCTGGTTGGACGCCTTGAACTCGTTGGTGACCCCGACGCCCATCTCGGCGAACCAGGCCTTGACGAACTCGGCGATCTGCTGCCGATCGGTGGCGTCGGTGGTGGTCAGCAGCCGCAGGTTGATCTCCTTGCCCTGCTTGTCGGTGCGGATCCCGTTGGGGCCCTTGGCATAGCCGGCCGCGTCCAGCAGCGAGTTCGCCTTGGCCAGGTCGAAGCCGCGCTTCTGGCTCTCCGCCGGCTTGAACGTCCAGTCCGGGAACACCGGTGGGATGACCTGCGCCGCCGGTTCGGCGAGGCCCTGGTAGACCTTGTCGATGATCGTGGGCACATCGATGGCGTGCGCCATGGCCTGGCGGAACTGGACATCGGCCAGCACCGGGTTTCCGTTGCCGAACGGCGAGCCGTCCACCTTCGGGTTGCCCGGGTTGAGGATGATCTCGACGTAGCGCCGGTCGTTGCCCGCGCTGGTCTTGATCGTCGACTCGCTCTCCAGCGCCTTGAACTGGTTGGCGGTCAGCCGGTAGACGAGGTCGACGTCACCCTTGCGCAGGCCCTGCACCGCGGCGTCGGCGTTCTCGTACTTGACGTACTGCAGCCGGTCGATCTTGGCCCGGCCGCGCCAGAACTTGTCGTTGGCCTCCAGCGTGGCCGACTGGCCCTCCTGGTAGCCGGTGAGGACGAACGGGCCGCTGCCGACCACCGGGAACTTCTCCGAGTTGGTGAAGCCCTTGATGTCGGTGACGTCCTTCCACACGTGCTCGGGCACGATCGGCACTTCCGAGGTGGAACCGAGCATGGACGCCTGCGGGGCCTTGGTCTTGATCTCGACGGTGCGGTCGTCCTTGGCGCTGACCGACGCGAAGTTGGCCACCGCGACGCCGTTGGCCGCGGCGGCGTCCTCGTTGGTCAGCATCAGGTTGTAGGTGAACGCGACGTCCTTGGCGGTGATCGGCTTGTCGTCGGACCACTTCAATCCGTCGCGCAGGTGGAACGTCCAGGTCAGGTTGTCGCTGGAGGTCTCCCAGCGCTCGGCCAGGCCGCCCTCCGGGGTGGAGTCCTTGGCCCCGTTGATGGTCAGGAACTCGTACATGTTCCGGCCGAGCTGGGTGGACACCAGCAGCGTGGCCTGGAACGGGTTCAGCGTGTCGATGTCGCTGGTGTAGGCCACGCGCAGCGTCACGGGCTCCTGAGCGTGCGCCGCGGGCGTGCCGAGCGGGGCCGCGAAGGGGGTCGTGACCAGGGCGGACACCGCCAACACGACGCCGATCCCCCATCGTCTCAACCGCACGATGATCACCTCTTCCTCGGGTGGGTTGCGAGAAAGTAACCACTTGTCAACCTAGAAAGTCAACGAGTCCCCGTAACTAACGCCAAGAAGTAACGTGTCCGCTATGCGGATCATGATTTCGGCGGACATGGAGGGGGCCACCGGCGTCACCTGGAGCGCCGACGTGGCGCCCGGGACCGAGCAGTGGGAGCGGTTCCGGCGGATGTTCACCGGCGACGTCAACGCCTGCGTGACCGGCCTGCACGACGGCGGCGCCACCGAGGTCCTGGTCAACGAGGCGCACTCGACCCAGCGCAACCTCCTGCTCGAGGACCTCGACCCCAGGGCCAGGATGCTCACCGGCCGGCACAAGCCGCTGTCCATGATGCAGGGCATCGACACCGGGATGGACGGCGTGGTGTTCCTCGGCTACCACGCCGGCGCCGGCATGGACGGCGTGCTGTCCCACACCTACCTGCCCAACTCGATCACCGGCGTCTGGCTGGACGGGGTGCAGGCCAGCGAGGGGCGGCTCAACGCGGCGCTGGCCGCCGAGCACGGCGTCCCGGTCCTGCTGGTCACCGGGGACGACCTGACCTGCGTCGATGCCGCCGAGTACGCGCCAGGGGCCCGGCTGGTCGCGGTGAAGGAATGTGTGAGCCGCTACGCCGCGATCTGCGCTCCGCCCACCCGCACCGGGGCGGAGATCTCCGGAGCCGCCCAGATGGCCATGGTCGAGGCCGGCCGCACCGAGCCGAAACCCGGCGCACACCGGATCGAGGTCGAGTTCGACGCGACCCACCTGGCACACGCCGCGGCCGTGGTTCCGACCGTGGATCTGGTGGGCACCCGGCGAGTCGGGTTCGACGCCCCGACAATGACTGAGGCGATGAAGGCGTTCAAGGTGGTTACCGCGATCGCCGCGGGAGCCGTGGAGGACACCTATGGGTGAGCAGGTCGAGGAACTGTGTGCCGAGCTGATCCGGTTCGACACCACGAACCGGGGACACGGCCAGTCCCACGGCGAGCGCGCGGCCGCCGAGTTCGTGGCGGCCAACCTGACCGATGCCGGTTGCGCGCCGGTCCTGCTCGAGCGGGCGCCGCTGCGCAGCAACGTGGTGGCCCGGGTGCCCGGCACCGAGCCCGGGCTGGACGCGCTCCTGGTGCACGGCCACCTCGACGTGGTGCCGGCCGACCCGGACGAGTGGTCGGTGCCGCCGTTCGCCGGGGAGATCCGCGACGGCTACGTGTGGGGCCGCGGCGCGGTGGACATGAAGGACATGTGCGCCATGGTGCTCACGGTGCTTCGGCGCTGGGCCGCCGAGGGACGCCGGCCGCGCCGCGACGTGGTGCTGGCCTTCCTCGCCGATGAGGAGGACCGCGGCGACTACGGCGCGCACTGGCTGGTCGAGGCGCATCCCGAGCTGTTCGCCGGGTGCACGGCGGCGATCAGCGAGTCCGGCGGGTACACCGTGCCGCTGCGCTCGGCGTCCGGCGAGCCGGTGCACCTGTACCCGGTGGGCACCGCCGAGCGGGGCACCGCGCACCTGATGCTCACCGCCACCGGGCGGGCCGGCCACGGGTCCCGGCGCAACGACGACAACGCGGTGGTCAAGCTGATCGGAGCGCTGTCCCGGCTGGCTGGGCACACCTGGCCGGTCCGGCTGACCCCGGCCGTGCGGGCCTACCTGGAGCGCACCGGCGCCGCGCTCGGCGTCGAGGTCGATCTGTCCGATGTGGACGGCACGCTGGCCCGGCTCGGCCCGGCGGCGAAGCTGGCGGAGAACACCGTGCGGAACAGCACCACGCCGACCGTGCTCAACGCCGGGTACAAGGTGAACGTGATCCCCGGGGTGGCCCAGGCCCAGGTGGACGTCCGGGTGCTGCCCGGCACCGAGGAGGAGCTGTTGTCCGAAGTGGACCGGCTGATCGGGCCGTCCGTGCGCCGGGAGTTCAGCACGCGCCAGCCTCCGGTGCAGGCGCCGGTGGACTCGCCGTGGTTCACCGCCATGGCCGCCGCGCTGGCCGCCGAGGACCCCGCCGCCGTCGCGGTCCCGTACTGCCTTGGCGGCGGCACCGACGCCAAGGCCTTCGCCCAGCTCGGGATCCACTGCTTCGGCTTCGCCCCGCTGTACCTGCGCGCGGGTTTCGACTACCGGGCCATGGCGCACGGGGTGGACGAGCGGGTGCCGGTCGAGGGCCTGCGGTTCGGCGTGAACGTGCTCGACCGGTTCCTGTCCACGGTTTAGGGCCTGGTGTAGAAGTTGCGCTCCCAGGCATGCCGGGCGAGCACGGCCAGCTGCTTGTCGGTCAGCGCGCGGCCGTCGCTGACCGCGGTGTTGCGCTCGACGTTGCGCACGGTGCGCATGCCGGGGATCACCGTGGAGGTCGCGGTGTGGTCGAGCACGAACCGCAGCGCGACCTCGGCCAGGTCCTCGGTCCTGATCTCCAGTTCGTCGACCAGGGTGCGGACCCGGCGCGCGACCTGGGCGGGCCGGTCGCCGCGGAAGTAGTTCCGGCGGAAGTCGCCGTCCGGGAACGTGGCGTCGGCGGTGATCCGGCCGGTCAGCCCGCCCTCGTCCAGCGCGACCCGCACGATCAGCCCGATCCCGTGCTCGATGCAGGCCGGCAGCAGTCGCTCTTGCGGCGCCTGATGGAACACGTTGTAGATCGCCTGCACCGTGTCGACATGTCCACTTTTTATCAGGGCCAGCACGTTGTCCGGCTCATAGTCGTTGATCGACACCCCGAAGAACCGGAGCTTCCCCTCGTCCTTGAGCGCAAGGATCGTCTCCAGCCAGTCGCCGCGCCCGACCCACTCGTCGCTCCACACATGGAACTGCACCAGGTCGAACGCTTCCAGCCCACTGGTCCGCAAACTCGTCTCGACGCTCTGCCTGATGTGCGCGCCCGGGAAGATCAGCGCCGGATCCAACCCCGACGGCGCCGGGTACACCAGGTTGGCCGGAGCCACCTTGGTCGCCACAACGATGTCGTCCGCCCCGTGCTGGCGCACCACCTCCCCCACGATCCGCTCGCTGTCCCCGTAACGCCGGGCGGTGTCGATGAAGTTCACCCCCAACTCGATCGCCCGGCGCAGCGCCCGAACCGACTCCGACTCGTCCGCCCCGATCCACCCGGCACCCCCGATCCCCCACGCGCCGAACCCGATCTCCGAAACCGACAGCCCAGTCCGCCCCAACACCCGACGCCGCATCCCAGCACCTCCCACCCCACCAACGGTAAAAGCTGGAGCACACTCCAAGTCAACCCGTCCCCACCCACCACACCGGCAGCACCACACCGATCAACCGCCAGCCGCCGCGCGCCCGATGCCGGCGCCGACCGAACCCCGCCCAACCCCCAACGCGCACCCCGCGCCCAGCCCACCAACCCAGCCGCGCACCTCGGCGAGAGCCACCAGTTCGCCCAGCAGCCCAGCCGCGCACCTCGGCAAGATTGTTCAACAATCCCCAGGCTCCCATGATCAATCGTCCCCATGTGCACGGGAGGACGATTCACATGTTCACCCGGTCACCGGTTCACCGGGAGTACGCGAAGCACTGTCAGGTCGTCGGCTCCAGCGCCGCCTCATAGAGGTGGTCGATCTCGGTGGTGTACCGCTGGTTGATCACCCGGCGGCGGAGCTTGAGGGTGGGGGTGAGCTCGCCGGACTCCGGGGTCCAGGGCCGGTCCAGCAGGTGGTACTTCTTGATCTGCTCGACTCGGGACAGCACCGCGTTGGCCGCCGCCACCGCCGCGTCCAACTCCTCGACCACGTCCGGGTGGCGCGCCAACGTGGCCAGATCCCCGGAGATCCCCCGCGCCGCCGCCCAGGCCGGCGCCGCCTCCTCGTCCAACACGATCAGCGCCGTCAGGTACGGCCGCCGATCCCCGATGCACACCGCCTGACCCACCAGCGGATGCCCCCGCAGCAGACCCTCCACCTTGGACGGCGCGATGTTCTTCCCACCCGAGGTGATGATCAGCTCCTTCTTCCGGTCGGTGATCGTCAGCAGACCCCGCTCGTCGAAGGTCCCGATGTCGCCGGTGGCCAGCCACCCGTCGGCATCGGTGTCCGCCCGGATGCTGCCGTCCTCCTGCAGGTACCCGGCGAACACGATCGGCCCGCGCACCAGGATCTCGCCATCGGACGCCAACCGGATCTCGACCCCCGGCCCGGCCCGCCCGACCGTGCCCGGCGCGAACGCCTCGGGCGTGGACAGCGTCGCCGCCCCGGTGGTCTCCGAAAGCCCCCACACCTCGGTCACGGTCAACCCCAGACTGGCCAGGAACTCCAGCACCGCAACCGGAATCGGCGCCGCCCCGCTGGAGTTGCGCACCGACTCGTCCAGCCCGAGCATCGCCCGGATCGGCCGCAGCACCGCGGCGTCGGCCGCGTCGAACCGCGCCGCCAGCTCGTCCGGCACCGGCTCGCCGGCGACCCGCAGCCGGTACACCTCGGTGGCCAACGACCGGGCCGCGTCCACCGCCGCCCGCTGCTCGACCGGCGCGGCGGCGAGCGCGCCCTGCAGCCCGGCCGCCATCTTCTCCCACACCCGCGGCACGCCGAACAGCCCGTGCGGCCGCACCGCCTGCAGCGTGGGGAGCAGCTTGGTCGGGTCAGCGCAGATCGTCACGTGCCCGGCCAGCCAGATCGGCAGGTAGATACCGAGGATCCGCTCCGCGATGTGGGCCAGCGGCAGGTACGCCACCGAACGCGGGTGCTCGATGGTGACCGGATCGGTCTCGTCGAACATCACCGCCTGGTAGACCACGTTGGCGTGGGTGAGCACGACGCCCTTGGGATCGCCGGTCGTCCCGGAGGTGTAGATCATGCACAGGGGCAGTTCCGGGCGGATCGCGTCGGTCAACCGCTCGAACTCGGCGGCCAGCTCCTCGCGCCGCGCGGCGCCGCCCTCCCAGACCTCCTCGTAGGAGACGAACCGGTCGTCCCCGGCCGGCTTCGCCTCCTCGTCGATCACGATCACCCGGCGCAGCGCGGGCAGGTCGTCGATCACCGGCAACAGCCGGCCGAGCGCGTCGGCGCCCTCGGCCACGATCACCGGCGCCGCACTGTGCCGCGCCACGTACCGGACCTGCTCGGCGCTGAGCGTGTCGTAGGTGGTGCACGACAGCGCGCCCAGGTGCATCGCGGCCAGGTCGGCGATCCAGTGCTCCGGCCGCTTGCTCATCATGATCAGCATCCGGTCGCCCGAACCGAGTCCGAGTCCGGCCAGCCCATGGGCGAACGCGGCGACCTCGGCCCGCAGCCGGGACCAGCTGTAGGTCACCGCGGCGGGGTCGATGCTCTCGGTGAGTGCCGGAAGGTCCGGGTACTCGGTGGCGTTGCGGCGCAACAGCGTCGGGATGGTCGTTTCCTGAGAGATGTCCGCTGTGCTCATCCTGCGTCCTTCCCGCCGCCCCGTTGTGTTCCCGTCTCTGTGTACCCGATCAGCCGGTGTGAAGGCGATACCGGTGATGCCGGACGAACCCGAGGCCGGTGTACAGCGCCCGCGCGGCGGCGTTGGTGTCCTCCACCTGCAGGTAGCACCGGACGGCGCCGTGCGCCGCCCCCCAGCCCAGCAGCGCCCGCAGCATCCGGGCGGCCAGCCCGCGGCGGCGGTGCCCGGGCAGCGTCTCCATCGCCGCGATCCCCAGCCAGTCCCCGTCCACCACGCCGCGGCCGATCGCCACCGGAACCCCGTCCTGCACCAGCGATCCGAACGTGACAACGGGCGGGCCGGTGAGGATCGCGTTGGCCACCGGCGGAACCGACCGGGCCTGGTAGACGGCCGCCCAGCCGGCGTCGGGCACCGGCGCGAAGCGCACCTCCGGGTCCGGCGGTGCCGGCGACACCGGCCGGACCAGGACCTCGGTCACCACGTCGTGCTCCCAGCCGGACCGCGCCGCGACCCGGTCGGCGGCGGCCATCGTGGGCAGCGGGACGGCCAGCCGGGGCACCAGGTTCCGCGCGACGTACCAGTCCCGCACCCGGTCCAGCGCGACAAGGACCGGCAGTCCGGGATCGCCGAGCACCAGCGCCGAGTTGGCCCGGCGGGTCCAGCCCTCGCCGGCACGCAGCAGCCACTGCCCCAACGCCGCGGTCTCCGGCGCCGGCCAGCTCGCGGCCGCGACCCGTTCGAGCCCGACGATGTCGGCCCGGCCCGGCGGCACCGCCCGCAGCCGGTGCACCTCGGCGGCCGGCACGGACACCCGAGTACCGTCGTCGCGCCGAACCACCAGCCCCGCGCCGGAGACGTCGACGAGATGCCCCAGGATGTCGGCGAACACCGGCCGCCCGTCCCGTTCGCCGGCGCGGCGGCGCAGCACGACGCGATGACCGAGGAGATCCGCGGACATTCCGGGCCCTTTCCGGGAGATCTGTGGCAGGGTGCACCGCGATACTAGGAAAGGGGCTCGGGGCGGATGAACGGCGACCAGTTCTTCACCTCGTTCGAGGACGGTGACCCGGCTCCCACGTGGACCGACACGATCGACACCACGGACGGCAAGCCGCGCTCGGACCACGCCACCATGCGCACGCATCCGGGCGGTGGACCGTCCCAGACGTACAACGCCCGGCGCGGCGTCGGGTTCACCGGCGTGCGGTCGCTGCGCTACCACGGCGCGCACCGCGGCGACGGCCCGGCCTTCGTGGTGAACCGGATCTTCTGGGTCGAGATCGAGGTGACCGCCGAGACCGAGCTGTCCTACCTGATCTTTCCCGAGCTGACCGGGGGCGATCTGCGCTACCCGAGCACCTACGTCACGGTCGACCTTGCCTTCGAGGACGGCACCCAGCTGTCCGAGCTGGGCGCGGTCGACCAGCTCGGGTTCGAGCTTTCCCCGCGCGGACAGGGCGAGTCGAAGGCGCTCTACGCCAACCAGTGGAACCGCCGGATCGCCCGGATCGGCGCGGTGGCCGCGGGAAAGAAGATCACCAAGATCCTGGTGCACTACGCCTCGCCGCACGGCCCGGTCAAGTTCGGTGGCTGGATCGACGACCTGCGGATCGGCACCCGTCGCCCGCGTCCGCACCGGCCGACGCCCATCGAGTGCGTGCTCACCACCAGGGGCACGCACTCGTCCCGGGACTTCTCCCGGGGCAACACGTTCCCGGCGACCGCGGTGCCGCACGGGTTCAACTTCTGGACCCCGGTCACCGACGCCGGCTCGACCTCCTGGATCTACGAGTACCACCGGGGCAGTGACGAGCAGAACCGCCCGGCGCTGCAGGCGTTCGCGGTGAGCCA
>NZ_DASUCC010000133.1:0-59569 GCF_035762905.1 Actinophytocola sp. | reverse complement strand
AACCGACGCGGCGAACCGGGCCCGCCAGCAGGCTGCACATGCGCGGGCCGGCCACGGTGCGGACGGCCGGCCCGATCCAACGGACAGGGGCAGGGAAATGACCACGGACACGAAGGCGCCCACCGCGATTGACGTCACGCTGAGAATGTCGACGCTCTGGGTTGTCGTGCTTTTCAACATGCTGTTCGCCGACATCCTGAACTTTGTCACGCCCGGCACGCTGCGGGAGATCATGACTGGGTATGCGGGTTCGCTTCGCAGCACGCCGGGAATCCTGCTGGCATTCGCCGTGCTGCTGGAGGTTCCCATCGCCATGATCTTCCTGTCCCGCGTGCTGAGCTATCGGGTTAACCGGTGGGCCAACATCATCGCGTGTGCGCTGACCACGGTCTTCACCGTGGCCGGGGGGACGGCCAACCTCCACTACGCGTTCCTCGCGACCGTGGAGGTCGTCTGCATGTCGTTGATCGCCTGGTATGCGTGGACGTGGCGCGGTCCGGTCGGGTTCGGGGCGTAACAGGGGGATCCTGCTGGGAGACTGCACCTGCGGTGACTGCGGCGCGACGGAGGGTGCTTCGGGTGAAGATCGACTTGTTCAACGAGATCCAGAATCCCCGGCCGTGGGCGCAGAACCAGGAGCAGCGGCGGTTCCAGCAGGCCATCGCGCAGGCGAAGTTGGCCGACGAGTTGGGGTACGGGTGCTGGTGGCAGGTTGAGCACCACGGAGCCGGCGAGTTCAGCCTGTCCTCGGCGCCGGAGTTGCTGCTCGCGGCGATCGCGCAGCACACCACTCGGATCCGGTTGGGGCATTCGGCGGTGCTCGCGCCGGGCCGGTTCAACCACCCGATCCGCATCGCCGAGCGTGCGGCCACGCTGGACCACCTCAGCGGCGGCCGGGTCGAACTGGGGCTGACCCGGTCGACCATTCCGGAGTGGCGGTTGTTCAACATCACCCCGGAGCAGGCCCGCGAGCAGACCCGGCAGGCCTTCGAGATGGTCCCGAAGATGTGGACCACGGATCGGTTCTCCTATCACAGCGATGCCTACCAGATCGACGAGATCTCGATCATTCCCAAGCCCCTGCAGCAACCACACCCGCCGCTGTGGCAGGCCGCGGCCAGCCCATCCTCGTTCGAGGAGGCCGGGCGGCGCGGGGTGGGCGTGCTGGGTACGACGATGTGGGAGTCGCTGGAGCGGGTCGACCGGATGATCAAGCTGTACCGGGCCGCCGCGCAGGCCTGCACCGAGCCGGTCGGCTCGTTTGTCAACAATCAGGTCGCCTACTTCACGTTCGTGCACTGTGCCGACAGCGACGAGGAGGCGATGCGCAATGGTGCCGCTGCGGCGGCCGCGTGGTACACGGTGACCGCGCTGACCTTCTTCGAGGCGGCCACCGAGTTCGCGGCGAACATGCGGCGGGTCGAGGAGATCCTCAGCGCCCCCGACGGCGGCGGCCGCACCGGCCAGTTCCTGCGCGACGAGGCCAGCAACCCGCCCACCGAGGCGCAGTTGCTGATCGGCCGGGTGCTGCAGGGCGAGAAGGTACCCGACGACGACATCTTCACCGTGCTCAGCGCGCAGGAGTCGCTGATCGTCGGCAGCCCGCAAACCTGCCGAAAGAAGCTGAAGACCTACGCCGACCTCGGCATCGACCGACTCATGTGCCTGCACCAGATCGGCAGCATCGCCGATGACAAGGTAACCAGAAGCATCCAACTCATCGGCGAACTGATCCCGGAATTCGACCACGAACGCCACAAGAAACCAACCACCACAACCCGCCCAGCAACGACCTGACCCCGCCGGCGAATCTCGCGGGGCTTGGGTACGGTCCCATGCGCCCGGGTAGATCGGCGACGCCTCGGAGTTCATCCGCCGGGTCTGGGTTGGCCGCGTGCGCCGAGTTGTGAGGGCACCCGATGCGTGTCACGCTCCGCATCCATGAGGATGCTGCTGGTAGTTGGCGTGCCGGGTCGGATCAGGACGGCCATGGTGGTGGCCACGGCTTGGCTCGCCCTGGTGGCCTGTTCGGACTCGTCGGACTCTGGATCGGCATCCGGCTCCGGCCCGACGTCGAGCACGACCTCGGGTGACGCCGCGACAGCCTGGATGGAGCGCGTGTGTCAGGCGGCCGGGGCCGACTTCATGAAGCTCACCGCCACCCCGGAGCTCGACCTGTCCGACCCGGAGCAGGCGGTGTCCGATTTGCTCGCCTACGTTGGCACCATGGCGACCGCCCTTGGGACCCTGTCCCAGGCGATGCGGGAGGCCGGTCCGCCGCCGACGGCCGATGGGCAGCAGATGCTCGACGAGACCACCGCCGCGCTGGATGCGGCGAAGAAGACGCTCGACGATGATCGAGCCGCGGCAGAGCAGGCTCTGGCCACGGATCCGGCCGCGCTGGAAGCGGCGATGAACAAGATCACCGATGACATGGATGCCATCGGGGACCCACTGGCCAAGCTCGACGCCAACAAGGAGCTCGACGACGCCTCGAAAAAGGCGCCCAGCTGCGTCAAGCTCGAACAGACATTCGACCCGTCGAGCACGGCGGCCACCCCGACCAGTTGACCCTCTGGACCGGTTGGATGCCTCTGGGCTGACGCCGCAATGCCGGTCACCTCGCCAATTGCGAGGTGACCGGCAAATCATCACGGCCTGCACGAGCGGGCTCAGTAATGCGGGGTGGGGCGGTAGATGAGTTCTTGGGTGTGGCCGTCGAGCGTGCGGCTCTCGATCAGTTCGAGGTCGAAGTCGGCGGCACCGTGGAAGATCGGGTCCGCTCCGGTCCGGCCGGTGATCACCGGGAAGATCGTCACCTGGATGCGATCGACCAGGCCGGCGGCCATCAGTGCCCGGTTCATCGACAGGCTGCCGTGTGAGCGCAACGGGACCGTGGACTCCTCCTTGAGCCGGGCGACGACGTCGACGGCGTCGCCGGGGACGAGGGTCGCGTCCGGCCAGTCCAGGGGTCCGACCAGGGTCGTCGACACCACCGTGGTCGGCATGTTCCGCATCCGGGTGTTGATCGGGTCGTGCAGCTTCGCGCCCTCGGTACCGGAGCCCAGCGCCTGCACGAATTCTCGGTACGTGTTGGCGCCGAGGACCAGGCGCTGGTCCTGGCTGTACTGGGCGAGGCGGCGGTCGAGAAACTCCGGGCCTTGCTTTCCCCAGTAGCCGCCCCAATCTCCGGTGCTGTCGTAGGAGGCGTAGCCGTCGAGGGTGGAGAAGACGTCGAAGGTGTAGGTCGCGGTCATGGGGTCTCCTCGAATGTGGTTATGCGGCGAGCTCGGCCAGGTGGTGCAGCGAGTTGGGCAGATGCTCGGGGCCGAAGGGCGGGAACTGGATGTACTCGCGGATGTGCTGCGGCACCGCCGACCAGTCGTAGCTGAGCGTGACCTGGGTCTCCGACGGGCCGAGCGGCACCAGGTCGTAGCGCCAGATCCAGCCGCCGAACTCCAGCTGGCCGTCGGCCTTCTCCTGCCCCGTCAGCCAGCCGATGGCGCGCGGTGCCTCGAGCACCTCGACCTTGTTGACCACCCGGTAGTCACCGTCCGGATGTTTGGCGTGGTGCATGTCCATCCGGAAAATCTGCCCCGCTTCGGTCAGCGGCGCCCGGTCGGCGGCTTCCTGAACCCAGCCGGTGCCGTCGATCGCCGCATGGGTGGTCGGGTCCGCCAGCTGCGCGAACACCCTGGTGACGGGCGCGGCGATGGTCAGGGTGGCGCTGACGGTCTCCTGGTCGGCCGCAGGCCGGTCGGTCCTTGGCTTCGCGGTAGCGGCGGTGGTGACGGACATCGTGAGCCTCCGGTGAGTGGCGACCGGCCCGTTACCGGCCTCTCACCCTGGCTACGAACACGCTCGGCGCCATTCGACATCACCGCGAAAAAATCAGCAGACGGGCGGGTGCCGCCGGCGTTGGGACGACGTGGCGGTCTCGGTTCCGTGTGGGCTGGTGGAGCTCGGGCCGCGCGTCGGTGTAGCTTCTCGCCACGTGCCTGCGCCGGCAGGGGCGGATGGGGGCGGTCGTGAAATCGGTTCTCGCTCGGTTCGGATGGGTTCTGTTGGCTGGCCTACTGGTGACCAGCGCGTGTTCGGACGGTGCGCCCGCGGCATCCGGGCCGTCCGCGGCACCCGGGCCGCCCGCGCAGGCGGCGACGCTCGATGAGGTCGAGGCCGCGGTGACCAAGACCTTGGCCACGACCGGCGAGCTGGTCGAACGGCAGGTGATGGGCATCGGCGCCGAGGGGACCTTCGAGTGGACCTCGACGGCCGATTTCGACGGTCCATCCGGCAACTATCGGGTGGTGACCGCGTTCTCCGCTGATCCGCCCGAGCTCGGACGCATGCTCACCGGCGGATCCGGTATGGCGCTTGAGGATCTGACGACCGAGGTGTCACGGGTCGGTGACAAGCTGTATCTGACCCTGCGCGCCTGGCCGGAGAACCTGCGCGGCCGGTGGCTGCCGATGACCCTGGACGACGCCGCGACGATGCTGGCGGGCCAGGGCGTGCAACTCGGTGACGACCCGCGCTCGCCGTCGCGGCTGCTCGCCCTGATCGACAGTGCGGATGCGACGGTGTCCCGGGCGGGATCGACGTTCCGGCTGACCGTGCCGGCACCGGAGGCCGTGGGAGTGTTGGGCACGGCGGCGATGCGCATGTTCGCCCGCCGCCAGATCGACGTCGAACAGCTCACCGGCGAGGTCTCGTTCGAGGCGGTGACCGATGCTCAGGGCCGAATCGAGAGCATGCGCCTGGACGCGACCGACCTCATGCGACAGATCATGGAGCTGGCCGGCGTCGAGGTGCCGCCGAACGGCCTGACCACCACGATCGAGCTGCGGCTGACCAACTTCGGCAAACCCGTATCGGTTACCGCGCCCCCGGCCGACAAACTGATCGACCCGGCGGAGATGAACCGCTGATCCTGGTGAAGCGCGAACCTTGAGGACCGCCGGGCAACCCTGGCACGGGTGGGGACGGGCGACCTTCCGTGGTACGTGCGACTGGGGGAATGGACATTAGGCCGTTCGGCCGTATCGACATGTTCTCGGTCAGGAGATATCTGTCCGTTCAGCGACAGTACTGAGGGTGTCTTCGCCGAGTTTGACAATCGGCGGAGCAAGGGCTTGTTGGTCCAGAACATGTACGCCGATCATCAAGCCGAAATCTGGGGTGGCTCGGTTCGGCCTGACTACTTGCCGACCACGGTGCACCGGTTCACCACTGTGCGTCAACCTGGGCGATCTCCTGGTACTCCTCGGCACCCTGAGCGCCGCGGTCCACGTGCTGGTGACGCGCGACCTGGCCAGAGACCTCGACACCCTGACCATGACCGCACATCAGTTCCTCGCCGGACTGTTGTTCATCCTGCCGTTCACCGCTTATCTGTGAGGCACGGGCGAGGAGCGCTTCGACCTTTCGGTCCCATGGCAGTCCTGGATCCTCGCCATTCTGATCGGCGTCGGCGGCTTCGCCGGAAGCTTCCTGCTCTACAACTACGCGCTCGCGTCGATCTCCGCGGGTCTGTCAGCAACCATCGTCAATCTCATACCGGTTTTCGGGCTGTGCACGGCGATCCTGATCCTCGGCGAGAACCTCACGGTCCATGCGGCGTTCGGTGCCGTCCTGGTCTTCGCCTCGATCGCGATCTTTCCCAGGGAGGAGGACGATCCGGTGCCGCCGCAACCAGCACCGGGTGGGTCGGGCCGGGCAGTGAACCGGGGTGCGGGTTGATCATGTGTGGCGGTCCCTGGCGGGTCGGTATGATCTGCGCATGTCAGCTGAGCGACCGTCGTGGGCACCACAGGATATTGATGTGGAGAAACCGAACGCGGCTCGAATTTATGACTACCTTCTTGGTGGCGCGTGCAACTTCGAGCCGGACCGCAGGTTTGCCGAGCAGTTCCTGAAGATTGTGCCCAACGTCGACCGGTCGTTTCGGGCCAACCGAGCTTTTCTTGGCCGGGCCGTCCGGTTCTGCGTCGACGCCGGAATCCGGCAGTTCCTCGACATCGGCTCGGGTATTCCGACGGTGGGAAACGTGCACGAGATCGCCCAGGGGTTGGCGCCCGAGTGCCGGGTCGTCTACGTGGACAACGAGCCGGTCGCGGTGGCGCACAGTGAGGCGATTCTTGAGGACAACCGGAACGCGGCCGTCCTGCACGCGGATCTGAGCGACCCGGACACGGTCCTGAACTCGGACTCGGTCGCGCGGTTGATCGACTTCGAGCAACCGATGGCGTTGCTGATGGTCGCGGTGCTGCACTTCGTCCCCGACTCCGCCGAGCCGCGTGCCTCGGTCGCCCGCTACCTGGGGCCCATGGCACCCGGCAGCTACTTCGTGGTCTCGCACGGCAGCACTGCCGGACTCGACGACGTGCCGGCCGGTGCCGAGCGGGCCTACGACAATACGACGACGCCGTTCATCAGCCGAAACCACGCCGAGGTCATGGATCTGATGGCGGGCACGGAACTGGTGGAACCCGGTCTGGTCTGGGTACCACAATGGCGACCCGAGGCACCCGGGGACGTCGGCGACGACCCCGCGCGCATCGGCATCATGGGAGCGGTCGGTCGCAAACCGAGGTGAGCGATGCGGGCAATTGTGCGTATTGCGGGCGTGCTGATCACGGTCGCGGCGCTGACGACGAGTACGGCGGCCGGTCCGGCCGCGGAGTCGCGGGTGACGGCGAGGATCTGGCTGACCACCGTCGACCGGTCGCAGCTGATGCGGGAGCAGGTTCCGGTGGCGTTTCACCGGGGTTCGTCGACGCTGCCGACCATCGTGGTGGATCCGGAGCAGACCTACCAGCGGATGGACGGTTTCGGCGCGTCGATCACGGACTCGTCCGCCGAGGTGCTGTACCGGCTGAGTCCGGCCGCCAGGGAGGACACCCTGCGCCGGCTGTTCGACCCGCGGCGCGGCATCGGCGTCAGCTTCCTGCGTCAGCCGGTCGGTTCGTCGGACTTCACCGCCGAGGCCAGCCATTACACCTATGACGACGTGCCCGCGGGCGAGACGGACTTCGCCTTGCGGCGCTTCAGCATCGCCCACGACGAGGCGCGAATCCTGCCGCTGCTGCGGCGGGCGCGGCAGCTCAACCCGCAGCTGAAGGTCATGGCCACCCCGTGGAGCCCGCCGGCCTGGATGAAGACCACCGGCACGCTGGTCGGCGGGCGGCTCAAGGACGACCCGGCCGTCTACGACGCCTATGCCCGTTACCTGGTCGCCTTCGTGCGGGCCTACGCCGCGGCGGGGGTGCCGGTGGACTACCTGTCGGTGCAGAACGAGCCGCAGAACCGGCTGCCGAGCGGCTACCCGGGCACCGACCTGCCCGTGCGCCAGCAGACCCGGGTGATCGAGGCGCTCGGCCCATTGCTGCGCGCGGCGAGCCCGGGCACGAAGATCCTGGCCTACGACCACAACTGGGCCACGCATCCCGGCGACATCGGCAGCACGCCGCCCGGGGAGAGCCCGGAGACCGACTATCCCTACCAGATTCTCGCCGGTCCGGCCGCCCGCTGGGTCGCCGGCACCGCCTACCACTGCTACTCCGGGGATCCCAGCGCCCAGACCGCGTTGCACGATGCCCACCCGGACAAGGGAATCTGGTTCACCGAATGCTCCGGTTCGCACGGCCCGGCCGACCCGCCCGAGCAGTTCTTCCGCGACACCCTGGTGTGGCACGCCCGCAACCTCGCCATCGGCACCACGCGCAACTGGGCGAAATCGGTGGTCAACTGGAACATCGCGCTGGACAGCACCGGTGGCCCGCACAACGGCGGCTGCGACACCTGTACCGCCCTGGTCACCCTGCAACCCGACGGCAGCGTCACCACCAACGCGGAGTACTACACCATCGGGCACCTGTCGAAGTTCGTGCGGTCCGGCGCCGTCCGGGTGGCCAGCACCTCGTTCGGCACCACGGGATGGAACGGCCAGATCATGGACGTCGCCTTCCGCAATCCGGACGGCTCCACGGTTCTGGTGGTGCACAACGAGAACGACGACCCGAGATCGTTCGCCGTCGCGGTCGGCGAGAATCTGCTCGAGTACACGCTGCCCGGCGGCGCCGTGGCCACCATGACCTGGCCGAAGGGGCTGCGCAGCCGACTCGACGCCGTGCCGCTGCGCGGTGCGACGGCAACCGCCCGACCGGCCGGAGAGAGCCCGAGACTGGCGGTCGACGGGGACGCCTCGACCCGCTGGACCAGCGCAGCGGCCCAGGAACCGGGCCAGTACCTGCAGGTCGATCTCGGTGCCCGTACGGCGTTTCGCCGGGTAGCCGTCGACAGCGGCGGCCAGCTCGGCGACTACGCCCGTGGCTGGGAACTGGCGGTCAGCGACGACGCCACCACCTGGCGCACGCTCGCCACGGGTGCCGGCACCGGCCAGTTGACCAACATCGACCTGCCCCGCACGAAGGCCCGTCACCTACGCATCACCTCGACCGCCGCCGCCGGAAACTGGTGGAGCATCGCCGATCTTCGGCTCTACGAGTGATTGGTCGCGTGGGTGATCCACATGGCGATCTGGGTGCGGGACGAGTAGCCGAGTTTGGTGAGGATGTTGGAGACGTGGCGGCCGACGGTGCCGGTGCTGATGACGAGTTCGGCGGCGATCTGGCGGTTGGTGAGGCCACGGGCGATGAGGGCGGCGATTTCCCGTTCGCGGGGTGAGATGGTGGTTGGGCCGCTGATCGTGTTGGCCGGCGGGGGATCGTGGGGTGGCGGGCCGGGGTGGTTCAGGGCGTAGGCGATCGCCGAGTCGAGCGGCATGGTGGCGCCTTCGGTCCACAGTTGGGTGGCGGTGGGGGCGCCGAGGGTGGCCCGGGCTTTGGTGAGGCGGGTTTGGCCCTTGGCGCTGCTCGTGTCGGTGGGGATGCCGGCGGCCGCGCGCAGTGCGGCGGCGGCGCCGGCCAGGCGGATGGCGCGGGCAGGGGAGTCGGACTTCGCTGCGAGGTCGGCGAAGGCGTCGAGCAGGCGGGCGAGGCCGAGGCGTTGGCCGGTGGCGAGGTTCAGGGCGAGGCTCTCGGTGAGGCGGCGGTCGGCCAGGGCCAGGTCGCCAAGGTCGAGGGATACCATGGCCATTCCGGCGAGGCATCGGGCCAACTGCGGCCGAGCGTCCATATCGGACAGAATCGCGTGGGCTTTCGTATAGGTGCGAAGGGCCCGGTCGTGGTCGCCCTGGGCGTGGGCGACGAGGCCGAGACCCATCAGGATGTTCGCGGCCATGCCGAGGTGGCCGATGCGTTGGAAGATCGCGAGGCTTTCCTCGTAACAGCGGGCGGCGTGGCGGAACTGACCGGTGCGCGACGCCACCGTGCCGAGCCAGCCGACCGCGGCGGCCTCGGTCCAGGAATCACCGGCAGCCTGGGAAAGGGTGCGGATCTCCTCGAGGGCGGTCCGCGCCCGCGCGGCCCGGCCGTGCCGGATGTCGATCCTGGCCAGCAGGCTACGCGCCTGGACGATGCCGGACTTGTCGCCATCCGCCTCGAAGGCGGCGCGGCTCTCCTCGGCGAGGCCGGCGGCCTGGTCGAGGGCGCCCTGTTCGAAGGCGAGGTCGCCGTGCGCGATGAGCGCCGCCGCGACCGCCCGACCGCCGCGATCCGCCCGGCACAGGAAGCGGTTGAGCCATGATCGGCCCTCGGCGATGTGGCCGCGGACGAACCAGAACCAGCGCAGCGCGACGCACAGCCGCAGCCCGGTGTCGATCTCGTCATGACCGAGGGCCCAGGCCAGGGCGGCCCGGTGGTTGTCCAGCTCCGATTCCACCCGACGGTAGGCGGCCTGCCGGTCCGCCCAGGTCACGGCCGGGTTCAGCCAGCCGGTGTCCTGGTGCCGCCCGGCCAGTTCCAGCATGTGCCGCAGGTGCCGGCGGGCCACGTCGATGTGCTCGCCGGCCTCGGTCAGACGCTCGACGGCGTACACCCGGATCGTTTCGAGCAGCCGGTACCGCGCGGTGGCGCCGACCGTCCCGTCCAGCACGACCAGTGATTTGGTCAACAGGCCGGACACCAGCTCGAGCACGTCGTCGCCGTCCCCGCACACGTCGGCGGCCATGTCCATGGTCCAGCCGCCGGCGAAGATCGCGAGCCGGCGCAGCAGCACGCGCTCGTCGTCGGTGAGCAGCTCGAAGCTCCAGTCCATGGTGGCGCGGAGCGTGCGTTGCCGGGCCGGCGCGGTGCGGCTGCCCTGGGTGAGCAGTGCGAACCGGTCATCGAGGCGCTCGGCGATCTGCTCGACGGTGAGCACGGCGACGCGCGCGGCGGCAAGCTCGAGGGCCAGCGGGAGACCGTCAAGGGCCCGGGTGATCGCCGCGACGGTGGCGGCGTTGTTGGGCGTCACCGCGAACCCGCGCCGCGCGGCGGCCGCGCGTTCGGTGAACAGCCGGACCGCGGGCCGGGCGGCCACCGTGCCGGCGTCGTCGACTCCGGGCGGCGGCGGCGTCAGCGGAGCAACCCGCCACACCACCTCGCCCACGATCGCGAGCGGTTCCCGGCTGGTGGCCAGGATCCGCAGGCGCGGACCGGTGCGGAGCAGGGTTTCGGCGAGCCGCGCGCATGCGGCCACCAGGTGCTCGCAGTTGTCCAGCACGATCAGCGACTCGCGGCAGCGCAGCGCATCGATGAGGGTGTCCCGCAGTGGGCGGGCGGGTTCCTCCACCACACCGATCGCGGCGGCGAGGACCTCGTCCAGCAGCGCCGGATCGTGCAGATCGGCGAGCGGTACCAGCCAGACCCCGTCGGCGAAGTCTCGGGGTTTCGCCAGTTCCGCCGCGACCCGCTGGGCCAACCGGGTCTTTCCGATCCCGCCGATCCCGCTCAGCGTGACCAGCCGGGAACCGCGCAGCACGTCGACAAGTTCGACCACGTCCCGCTCACGGCCGACCAGGCCGCACATGTCCGCCGGCAAGTTGTGCCGGACATCCGAAGCCGACATCACCCTCCCGGATCCCCACAGAACGAGAGCCGCGGCCGGCGGTACAGATACAGCATTCCCACCGGCGGCTACAGCGCGAGATACCGAATTCGCTACATGCCCCGGCCGGTCCGGCCTCCTTAGCTTGTTCTTCCGAAGCCCACCGGCGGTGCTGCCGGTGGCGGTCGAACGGAAGGAACCACCATGCGACTACGGCGAGCACTGTCGGCCGGCCTCGGCCTGCTCATGCTCAGCGGCACCACCGGCCTGGCCACCGCGGCTCCGGCACAAGCGGCCGCGACCTGCGTGTTGACCGTCAAGAACATCGACGGCTCGATCGGCGACGAGATCCAGGTCCTGGAACTTCAGGAGAACGGCGGCGACGAGATCTGGATGGAGCTCAACGACAAGAACTTCCCGCTCAGCGGCACCGTGCCGTTCACCTTCGTCGGGCAGGGCAGACCCGCGTCGGCCTTCGACAACCCGACCCGGACCTTCGCCGGCGCCATCCGGCTCCGGGTGATCGAGGACGACCCGGTGTTCAACGACGAGATCGGCGACGTGGTCCTGCCCTGCCAACCGTTGAGCGCCACCCTTCAGCTCATCAACGGGGGCACCGGCGTCTACAACATCGAGATCGAGATCAGGCAGATCTCGAGCTGATCGCGGTTTGTCCATTGTGGACGTACCCTCGACAGGGAACGGCGGACTCGCTAGCGTTGGATTGGCCTTCCACAGGTTGACACCACTGGAGTTGTCATGGGAAAGCCAGTTCGGCACGTGCTCGCCGGGTTCGTCGGGATTCCGCTGTTGATGGGCCTCGCGCCACCGGTCGCGGCGGCTGCGCCGGACGTCCCCGGGGACGTCCGGCCGTGCAGCGAGGAACCCCGTGACCTGCCGATCGACCAATTCACCGATCTGCGCGAGCTGCAACGCGAGCTGGACCGCATCGCGCGGACCAGCCGCGGGCGGGTGGACGTGGACCAGGTCGGCACGTCCAACCAGGGCCGGCCGATCTACCGCGCCGTGGTCGGCACCGGACCGAAGGTTTTCCTGGTCACCAGCGAGATTCACGGCAACGAGAAGACCGGCACCGACGCGCTGCTGCACATCCTGCGCTACCTGGGCACCTCGAACTCCCATGAGGCCAGGCGGTTGCGCGCCACGATCACCCTCGTCGCGGTGCCCAAGCTCAACGTCGACGGCGCCGAACTCGACCGGCGCGGTAACGACCAGAGCTGGGCCGACGTCCAGCGGCAGTTCCCCCAACTCGCCGGGCGCCCGCCGGCCTGGAACTACATCGACGGCCAGCAGCAGGGCGACGACTACCGCACCCGGCCCGGATTCGACGTGAACCGGGACTTCAACCCCGAACTGGACTACCTGCCGCGGCCGGAGGACGTGCCCGGCAGTCCCGACCGGCCCGGTTGGTTCCTCACCCCGGAAGGGCAGACCCTGCGCGATGTCTATCTCGACCTGACCGCCGAGCGCGGCCGGGTGCCCGAGGTCTACGTCGACCTGCATCATCAGGCCGCCTGCGTGCGCCAGGAGGGCACCAACCGGTTCCTCGACGTGGCCGTCGACTACCCCCCGCTGCCCGACGCGTTCTTCGAACCAGGGCAGAAGTACGCCAGGTACGCCGAGGTCTACACCAAGGACGAGTCCCGCCAGCTCGCCATCAGCGCGTTCAACGGCATGACCGAAGCCGGGTTCATCGGCGCCCGCTACCCGCACGCGCCGACCCGTGACCTGCCCGGCCAGGCCCGCTGCTCGTTCGCGCTCAACGGCACCGGCACCGTGCTGTTCGAGGTGCGCGGCCAGACCCAGACGCTGGGCCAGCAACGTCGCGTGCACTTCACCCGCGCGGTGATCGCCGGACTGATGCGCATGCTCAACGACGTCAGCACCGGGGCGGTCGACCGAATCGACCCCGAGGCGTTCGACACGCTGCCCGGCACCGCCGACGACAGTGCCGCGGCGGAGGAAGAACTGTTGCTCATCGACTAGCTGGGTTCCGGACCACCTGAGGGTAAATGGGGTGGTTGATTCGCGGCCGAGTCGGCCGGGGCGGTGGCCGTGGGCTTGCGGCGGAGGATCGCGAACACGATGAGCACCACGCCGATCGCGAGGAGGGCGACGGGCAGCCAGATGCTCAGCAGGGCCAGCTGGGTGCTGGCCGAGTCGGTCTGGTCGGCGTATTCCTGGATCGATGCGGGAGTCTGGTTGAGGGAGAGGTCCAGGACCGCCAGCAGTTCGAGGTTCTGGCCGGCGATGGCGGCCGCCGCGGTGATGGTCTGCTTGATCGTGCTGTCCAGCGGAGCGCCGAGTTCGGTGTCGGCCCAGAGATCGTAGGTCGATTTCACGGTGTAGGACAGCGGGATGACGTCGGGCAGCGCGGCGGCGAGTGGCTGGAACCTGGCCTGGATGTCGGGCGGCAGCAGCGGCAGGATCTGGCCGGCGAACGCCCTGGGGAGTGCCGGCGGCAGCGTCGCGGTGAGCTGGGGATCCTTGACCGGGCCGGTGATCTCGGTGGTGTAGTGGTGGGTTTCCCGGCCACCCCTGGTCTCGGTGCCGACGAAGTTCAGAGGACCGCTGGTCTGGCTGGTCGGGTCGTAGAAGGTGTAGGAGTTGTCGGCCTTGGGGTCGATGGGAAAGGCGATGGTCAGGCCGGTGTGCGGCTCGACCGTCTCGCCCTCGGGGGCGGGTGCCTCCATGCGGGTGTCGCGATTGAGCGCGTAGACGTGCTTCTGGTCGAGCTTGGTCTGCCCGGCGGTCAGGGTCGACTCGACGTGCACCACCGCGGTGTCGCCCTCGGTCTTGCTGACGAACACATGCTGGTCACTGGTGACATCGACGTCCCGGGCCAGAACGTTGACCAGGTCGCCGGACATCAGGGCGGACGTATTGAGCAGCGTGCCCTTGCCCGCGTAGTGCGCGGTGGTATCCAGATCCGACGGCAGGTCGGTGACACCAGGCACGACGACAAGGCGAACGACGGCGGCGGCCGCGACAAGCAGCACGCCGAGCAGGGCCAGAACCAACGACGAGCGACGCACGGGGATCTCCTCGCCTTTGAGTGATCAATCCCTGCACGCTACCGGTCCCGGCGCCATTTACCCACTGACCGGCTAGTCGCAGCTGACGGCACGCTCGGGTGTCGAGCTGTTGTCGAGCCGACGCACGAACGAGTCGCCACCCGTGGTCGCGCGCCTGGCGCAGGCGGTTTCCTTGTCCGGGAAGGGGCCGTAGTAGATGGAGTAGATGTCGGCCCCGTCGAGTTGGTGCCGCAGAGATCGGCATCCGGTCGAGGGGGCGTGGAAGTAGCGCGCACCGGGGTACTGGTCGAGGAATGTCTGGACGGTGCGCTGGTACTGCTGCGGGGTGATCGCGGAGCCCACGATGAGGACGTAGCTGCCGTCGCAGGCCGGCGTGCTGAGCGGAACGGAGACGGACAGGTCGGCGTTCGGTGCCGCGGTGCCGGGCGGGGTGCTGGTGCTGATCTGCTGCTTCCCGGATTCGCCGGCCCGGTTCGCCTGCGACCAGATCAGCACCGCCACCGCCGCGAGCACGGCCACGATCACGGCCATGCCGCCGATGAGCGCTCCCCGGCCTCCGGCCTTGGCCGGCGGCTCCGCCGCGGACGCGGGTCCCAGGTGCGGTATCGGTAACGTCGGCGGCCGGTTCGGCGCCGGTCGGGTCAGGGCTTGTCTGGCCGCCGACGCCAACGCTCCCGCACTCGGGAACCGATCCTCGGGGGACTTCGCCATGCCGGTGGCGATGATTCGGTCGAAGTCCGGCGGCAGGTCGGGCCGCAGCGCCGTCGGCATCGGCGGTGCCTGGTGGACGTGCGCGTGCACGAGAGCCAGCGCGTTCTCGGCATGGAACGGCGGAACTTCGGTGAGGCACTGGAAGAGCAGGCAGGCGAGGGCGTAGACGTCCACCCGGTGATCCACCGAACCGTCGGTGCGAAACCGCTCCGGCGCCATGTAGGCAACGGTGCCGATCGGCATGCCGGTCGTCGTGATGTCGGCGGTCGCGGCCAGCCAGCGAGCGATGCCGAAGTCGACCAGGTAGGCGAAGCCGCCGGAATCGAGCAGCACGTTCGACGGTTTGACGTCGCGGTGCACGAGGCCCTCGGCATGAGCCGCGTCGAGCGCGCTGGCGATCTGGCTGATCACGTCGACCGCCGTGCTCGGTGGCATCGGACCGCGGTCGGCCAGCATCGCGCGCAGATCCTTGCCCTCCACCAGGCGCATGTCCAGGTACAGCCGGCCGTCGATCTCGCCGTAGGCATGGATGGGAATGACATGGGGCTCGCGCAGGCGGGCAGCGGCCCGCGCCTCCCGGACGAACCGCCGCCGGAACTCCTCGTCGCCTGCGGCATGGTCGGCGAGCAGCTTGACCGCGACCACCCGGTCGTGCTGGGTGTCGTAGGCACGATGCACCGTGCCCATGCCGCCGCGGCCGATCACCTCTTCCATCCGGTAATGGCCGAACTGCCAACCCATACCCAAGGCCTCATCTCGCCGGCGGACCGATGTGTGGGTCGCGACGATCCTATAAGTCCGGCTCGGCCCTCCGACTACCCAGAATCACCCCACGTCTCATGACAACTTCCGTGCGCCGGAACGGGAAAGCGCCTGGTGCCGACGGGCACCAGGCGCTCGGACCCGATGTGGGGTCAGAACTTTCCGGTCACGGTCAGGATGGCCAGGCACATCTCGTCGCTGGTGCCGTCACCCCACACGACGTAGCGCGGTTGAAGCGGTTTGAGCTGCGGCAGCTTCGAGCGCAGCGACGCGTCGTGGGTGCAGGTGACCCGGATCGTGTCGCCCGCGTCGATCCGGACCGGCTCCGGCAGCACCTGTTCGGACTGGTCGTCGAAGTTGTACCCCGGCTGGTCCAGGAGCATCCGCGCGTTCGGCGTGCCCGGGTTGAGCTCGACCGAGATCGACCGGCCGAGCAGGTGCATGTGCGGCGCGAGCGAGTACAGCAGCACGGGTTGCGGGACCTTGTGGTCGCAGTGCTGGGTGTCCCCGGGTACCGGCGGCCGGCCCTGGTTGCACAGCTTGTTGAGCCCGTCGACCTCCTCGCGGGCGTCGGCTCCGGTGCGCTTGACCAGGTCGGCGATCGCCGCCTCGCGGTCACACAGCGGGCCGGACTCCTGCGGGGTGCAGGGCAGTTCGATCGGGCCCGGCAGCAGGCTGCCCACCAGCGGGGTCACCTCCGCCGTACCCGGCAGCATCCGCAGCCGGATCGAGGACTGGTCGGTCGGACCCGGCTTTCCCTTGGTGGACAACAGGTTGTAATGCACCTGCAGCACGATCCGGCTGCCCGCTTCCAACCGGTAGCCGGTGCGCTCGCCGATCAGCGTCTCCGCGTGGCCCGGCGCCCAGGCGCCGATGTAGCTCGACGGGTCGTCGCCGCCGGCGTTCGCCCCGTCGTCGAGACCGCTGCCGCCGAAGCACTGCCAGCCGTCGCCCTCGGTCCGCGCGTCGACGTCGTTGGCCGCGGCGACCGCGGAAGCCGGGATGCTGTAGAAGATGCCGTGGTGCACGAGTTCGGCGTTCTGCGGCAGGAACTGGCTGCCGGTCAGGTATGCGGGCTCGGTGAGCCGCGGGTCGATCAGGAAGCACCGGTACTCGTCGGTGCCCCCCTCCGGCGGCACCGGCCGGTACGGCTGACCAAGGCCCACCTCCTGGAACCGCTCCCCGGCCCGCAGCGGCGCCGCCGCGGGCGGTGGACCACCGTGGCCGTGGCTGCTGCTCTCGCTCGCACCCCCGGACGGCGGCGCCGCCGGTGGCGTGGCCCCGCACGCCGCGACGCCGGCCAACACCCCTGCGGCAACGACGAATGTCCTGAATCCCGTCCCCATGTGCACGTCCCCTCGACACGTCACGGAAGCCATTCAGCCGTATGGTCGCATCAATCCGACCATTCAGAATCAGAGTCAACCCTGAGAAGGCCCTGATTCACCCCGTAGGGGTACAACCAGGCGACGAGATTGTCCTGCCGCTGAGTGGCACAGTGGGGTGGTGGATTACGTTGCGCATTTTGCGCGTGAGGTCGGTGCGTTCGAGGCGGCTGTGCGGCGGGCTTTGGGGTCGGCTGGTGCGCCGATCGTGCCGTCCTGCCCTGGGTGGTCGGTCGCGGATCTGGTGCTGCACCTGGGTGGGGTGCACCGGCTGATTTCCGGGATCATTCGTGATCGGGTCGTGGGACCGGGGAACGGATGCGGTTCCGGCAGACCGACGGCGCGGGAAACTGGGTCGTGCACTTCGACGGCGCGCAGGTCCACCTCGAGGAGGGCCGTAGCGGCTGCGATGTCGAACTGGCCGGCACCGCCTCGGACCTGATGTTGTTCGTCTGGCAGCGGATCGTCGCCGATCGCCTGGCCGTGACCGGTGATGCCGCGATGGTCGACCGCTACTTCACCCTCGTGCCACCGGTGTAACCGCTAAACCCCACACGAACGGGCTAATTCGCCGGAACCGGTGGGGGACTTTACTTGTGGTCATGCCCGAGTACCGCATCGCCCGACTCGGTTCGCACGGTTCCCGGTTCGTGACGCAGATAGCGGAACTGATCAACGACGCGCTGGGTCAGGGTAGCTGCCGGCCGGAGCGACTGCTGCGCCAACTTCACGACACCGAGCACGGCGTTTTCACCGTGCACGCCACCGCAACGGACACCGTGCTCGCGGCGGCGATCGTCCGGGTCTTCGACGATGACGGCTACGCCCGGTGGCAGGCAAGCAAGTCGCTGACCGGAATCGTGCCGGCGGCGGCACCGTCCAGCCGGGGCCGGCGGGTCGCCCACGGCGATGAGGTGTCGGTGCGGCCGGAAACGCGCGGCTGCGGGATCGGGCGGGCCCTGCAGGATCATGTCAACGGCTGGCTGAGCGGCCGGCGGGTCACCGATTTCTATGCGCCGCTGTGGAATCCCCGGTCCCTGGCGCGGGCCCGGGAAATAGCGCACCGGCGAGCGTCCACGATCGTCGCCGAGATCCCCGATTACTGGACCGAGGAATCGCTGGCCGAGAACTGGCACTGCCCACGGTGTGGCCAACCATGTCACTGTCCGGCCTACCTCATGCACACGCCACTGAACCGGTCCGTGCCACCTGCCTGAACTCTGCCGGGATCGAGCCTACCGAACCATCCGACGGGACCGTTCAGCCGAACTGCGTACTCCGAAGCATTCAATACCTTGGAATGGAAACGCCCGTTCGCGAATTCTTGCGCCTTCTCGGTCTTGCGAGACGGCTCATTCGGGTGCCAGGGTGGCGCTTCCCGATTCACCTCCGGTAGCGGCGTCAGCCGCAGAATCGAGAAATCGCCGATGAAGAGGTTCCGATTTGCTCTGACGATTGCCGGGGCATTGCTCAGCCTGCCGCTGATCGCCCCCACCGCGTCCGCCGCTCCGCCGCCGTCCGACCCGGAGCCCGGCTTCACCCCGATGATCATCGACGGGCAGCTGGCCACCGACGCGCCGTGGGCCGCCCGGCTGTTTCGCGACGGCTCGCAGTTCTGCACGGCGACGATCATCGCGCCGCGCTACATCCTGACCGCCAAGCACTGCTTCGATGTGCCGGCCACGTACACCTTCCGGATCGGCAGCCTCGATCAGACCAGCGGCGGCACCCTGGCGACCGCGGTCGAGGTCAGCAGCCATCCGGTCGCGGACCTCGCGGTCGCCAAGCTGGACCGCGGCGTGGCCGCGACCTACGCGCGGCTCGGCCGGGTCTCCGACGTACAACGCCGGGACACGGTCCAGATCTACGGCTGGGGCGCCACCTGCACCGACCAGCCGGAGATCAACTGCCAGTCCCAGTTCCTGAAGGTCGCCGACGTGCGGGTCCAGACCCTTGACGGCGAGGACGCGTTCGGCGGCATCGCGATCGGTGCGCGGCGCATCGACGGGATCGCGGCCGGCGGTGACTCCGGCGGCCCGATGTTCAGCGACGGCAAGCAGGTCGGCATCGCCTCGACCAGCGACCGCGACCGGCGGACGTTCTACACCAACGTCACCCGCTACCGCGCCTTCATCCGCTCGGTGGCCGGCGTCTGAGCCGACCGCGCCCGGAGCACCGGTGCGGCCGGAGGCGCGGCCGTGCCGGTGGTCCGGGCGGTCAGCCGTCCAGGCGGCCGGGGACCGGGTCCGGTTGGACCAGCGTGGCTCGTGGGGCCGGCCCGGACGGGACCGCCGGTACGGTGCCGACGACGGGGATCACGACGGTGGTCTCGGCCAGGCTGACGGTGATCCGGGGCAGCCGGGACGGGGTGGTGGTCATGCTGCTGTCGTTGCCGGCGATGACCAGGGCCAGCCGGTGACCACGCGGGACGATCCAGTCCGTTGTGGACAGTCGGAAGGTGATGGTGTACTTGGTGCCCGGGGTCAGGGTGCGCGGGGTGGACAGCGATGCGTGGTTGGCAAGGTCGGCCCAACCGCGGGCGATGATCTGGGCGTCCACGCCTGCGGTGGTCGGCACGGTGTCGCGGTAGCAGGCGTCGTCGCCGGGGCGGTCCTCGCCCCAGCACGACTCGGTGGTCAAGGTGCGGATGCCCTCGCCGGTCGTGCCTCGGGAGGTGGCCGAGCCGTAGTCCACCAGGTAGGCCGACAGGTGCGCGGTCGAGGTCGACGGGGTCGCGGCGACCGTGATCCGGGACAGCCCGGCCACCCGGAGATCCGAGGTGAGCGTGCCGGTGCTGTAGACCACCCGGCGGCTCGAGGTCGCGTTGGGCGTGGCGATGTAGCCGGCGGGGGTTCCGGAACCGTTGTCGGTGAAGGAGGACGTGGCCGCCGGGCCGGGTGCGGTCGCCAGCGTGCCGACGCCGGCGACCGAGCCGGCGACCGGGTGCATGGTCTGCTGCTGGGTTCCGGCGGGTGGCCAGGTCGCACTGTCGCTCCACTGATCCACGCCGCGCTCGACGGAGACCCGCGGCTCGTTCTCGATTCCGTTCTGGATGTCCAGCAGCCACCGGTCGAACCAGCGGTGCAGCGTGCTGACCCAGGTGGCGCGGCGGAAGTCGAACGGGTCGATGTGCCCGGTCTGCGACAGCCACAGCTTGCGCGGCACCGACGGCGGCAGCGCGTCCAGCCACTGGCCCCAGTTGATCGGCTTGACGTTGAGGTCGGCGCGTCCGTTGACGGAGAACACCGCCGCGCGCACGTTGGCCGCGCCGCGGACGTAGTCCCGTTGCTGCCACATCGCCGTGTAGTCGCCGTTGGCCGGAGCACCCGCGGTCATCTCGGATCGCACCGCCGCGCACCGGGACCGCGCGTTGGCGTTCTCGAAGTTGCCGGCGAGGCTGGTCGGCGTGCCGAAGCCGCGGAACGACACACCGTCCGACCGGAACCAGTCGTACCAGGAGCTGATCGCCGCGATCGGCACGATCGTGCGCAGCCCGGCGACTCCGGTCGACGCCACGCCCTGGGTGATGCTGCCGTCCCAGGACTTTCCGATCATCGCGGCCGCGCCGGTGGACCAGCCGGCGGTCACCACCGTCCCGCCGGACGCCGCGGAGTAGCCGGTGGCCCGGCCGTTCAGCCAGTCGATCACGGCCTTGCCGGAGGCCACCTCCGACCGGCCGCCGGTGTCCATGCACCCGGTGGACCGGGACGACCCGCTGAAGTCGATCAGCGCGACCGCGTAGCCGCGCGGCACGAAGTAGTTGTCGTAGAACAGCGGGAACTTGACCGGCACGCCGGCCGAGTCGTAGGTCTTGCGCTCGCTTTCGTTGCCCCGCCCGGATGTCGCGTAGTACGGGCTGGCATCGATGATCACCGGGACCGGCGCGGGCGTGTCCGGCCGGACGATGTCCGTCGCCACCCGGTCACCGACCCCGTTGCCGTCCAGGTCGAGGCCGATGTCCACCCACACCGTCTCGCGCACCGCGTCGGCGAACGCGTGGATGGGTTGGCTGACGCCGTCCGCGACGAGGAACCCCGGTGGGGCGGCCGAAGCGGGCGCCACCAGCAGCCCCGACAGCAGTCCGACCAGCCCGGCCGCCAGCACACCTCGACCCACCATGCTTCGCACGTTAGGTCACGGACATGTCCCGACCTAGGGCCAAGCGGCGCTCCCAGTTACCAGCGTCCGGCCGGCTTGAGTCGCTTCCGGATGAAGGTGATCACGAAGAGCACCTGAAGGGTCCCCTCGACCAGGATCACCAGGGCGCTGTCCAGGGTGCGCAAGGGATTTGCGCCCGGGGCGAGGCCGGCGGCCAGGCCGTGGAAGGCGGTGACGAAGGCCTGAACCAGGATCGGCAGGCCGAACAACGCGAACGAGGTGAGCGCGGCGGTGCAGCCGATGGCCATGGCCACCGCGTAGACGCGGACGGCGCGGCGTTCGCGGGTGGGGAGATCGGTGAGCGGGTCGGTGGTCGGGCGGCGACGGGCGCGGTGCCACAGGTGGCGGACGTAGGCGATGCCGTCCGGGTACAGGTTCTTCGCCCGGAGCCATTCCATCAGGACGTAGTAGAGATCGGTGCGCAGGTACACCTGGGCCTGCGCGATCATGCTCAGCAGCACGGTGAGGGCCAGCGCGCCGAGCAACCCGGCCGGCAGCGGCGCCGGGTCGGCGTAGGCGATGACCAGCGTGCACAGGCAGACCGTGAAGGCGTCCCAGCGCAGGCCGGCGAGGTAAACGCGATGGCGGCCGCGCCGGGAGACGGTCCAGATGGCGGTGACGTCGGTCTGCACCACCAGGTAGTGCAGCCGGGTGGAGAAGCCGATCCGGGCCGGGGCACCGTAGGAGCGGGCGGCGGCGAGGTGCATCAGCTCGTGCACGCTGACGTTGACCGAGAACATGAGCGTGCCGACCAGAATGGCCAGACCGACGTAGGGGGTCCAGAAGAAGTCGCTCGCCGTCGGGATCAGGTCCGGGCGGCGGGCCAAGGTGAGCAGCGCGGCGGCGACCACCACGGCCCAGACCGCGGTCGCGGTCCGGCCGAACAGCCAGCGCACGTGCTCGGCGCGCAGCCAGGGCAGGTGCGAGCCGGGCCGTTCGCCGGCCGGGTCGGGCAGCGGGGTGCCGTCGACGGAGGCCGCGAAGGACAGCTCCACCAACGCCTCGGCCAGATCCGCGACGTCCAGCTCGACCCCGTGCTCGCGGGCGATCCGGTCCTCGACCGCCCGCACCGCCAGGCCGTCGCCGAGCAGCCGGACGGCAACCGCCCCCAGCCGAGGCAGCTCGACGAACTCACCGAGCTCCGGCCGGCCGATCACCACGTCGTCGGAGTCGTCACCGTCCCGGAACGCCAGCGGGTGCAGCCGCAGCACCGAATCCTGGGCTATCACGGCGTTCCGCAGGCCGGGCAGTCCGGATACCGTGCCACGTCGATGAAGTACTGATGGTCCCAGCGGCCCAGGTTCCAGTGCAGTACCCGCCCGCGCACCTGCGTCGGCAGACCGCCGAGGTGGTAGACCACCTCGAGCGCGCACAGCTGCCCGGTGACGTTCGCGCTCGCCGGCACCACCGCGTGCGGCCGCTGACCGGAATTCAGCTTGCGGCCGTCCCGAACATGCTCCTGCGCCTCGAAGTCGCGCCGGCCGCACTCCCAGCATCCGGTCTCGCCCGGCAGGTAACCGGCGACCACGGCCATCGGTCCGGTGTAGAGCGCCGTGTACCACGGCGTCCCGGTCGCCAGGGCCGCCTCGTTGGCCCAGCGCATGATGTCCGGCTGCGGCGTGTCCGCGCACAGCACGAACACGTCCCGGCCGGTCATCAGCGCGGCGATGTCGGCGGGGCCGCGCGCGTGCCGTTCCTCGCCGGTGACGTCGACGAACGAGTTCATCGCGCGCAGCCGCTCGAGTGCCTGCTTCAGCTTCGGAGCGCCGATGTCGTGCTCGGTGTAGAGCAGCTGCCGGCACAGGTTCGGCTCCTCGACCACGTCGAAATCGGCGCAGTGCAACGCGCCGACGCCGCTGGCCACCAGGCCCTGCGCGACGGCGGAACCGGTGCCGCCGAGTCCGAGCAACGCGACCGACGCGCTCTTCAGCCGGGCCTGGACCTCGTAGGGTGACGTGCGGGGGGTGTCGTCGAGCCACGCGTAGAAGTGCCGGGGCGCGGTGTAGCGCGCGGCCTCCAGCGCGGTGAGCGTGGCGGGCAGCGGCGCCGCCGCGTCCTCCGCGAAGCCCGCCGTGATGAGGTCGTCGACCGCCTCGTCCACCGAGTCCGCCTCGATGTCCGGATGGGTTTCCGCCACACCGGCGCGGATCCCGGCGCGGTCCCGGGTGCCGTCCATCAGCACGAGGATCCGTTCGATCGCCCCGTTCTCGTCCTCGATCTCCGCCGCGATGCCGTACTGTCCCAGCCCAAGGCGAATCCGGTTTCCGGGCAGCACGACGGGGCAGTGCACATCCTTGATCCGCGGTCGGAGCACGGCCGATCCCTTCGGTTCTGGCGAGCGTCACGGCCTGCCGGGCCGGTGCAAGGCCGGCCCGGCGAGCACCGTGAATCAGCCCTCGGAGTTGTCGCGCACCGCGGTGGTCTCGAGCTTCTCGAGCTTGCGCACCTTGACCTTGATCTTGACCTGTGCCATCGGGTTCCTCCAGTCGGTCGCGCCTCCAACGGGCGCGGGCCAACCCAACAGCAGGCCGCTAACAGATCACTAACAGGCTCAGAGGGATTCGCCGAGCAGGCACGCGATGTGCCGCTGCCGGCCGCGGGTTCCCTGGTGCACCGCCGCGGTCAGGTTGGGCAGCTCGGCCGCCAGCCAGGCCAGCGCGTCGGCGGGCCGGGCGAAGCCGGTCGGCTCCGGCTCGGGTAGTGCCGGCCGCACCCGGTGCGGGCGGAGCAGGCGCGCGGCGGCGTCGGCGTGCCGGAGATAGAACAGATACAGCCGGTTCAGCGCGGCTTCGCGCTCGGCAGGCGGATCCTCGACCTCCCCGCGCCCGGCGGCGAAGAGCCGGAGCAGGTCGAGAAACCGGAACCGGCCCGGCGCGTGCTCGCGGATCAGGCGGGCCGCGGCGAGGCGGTCCAGTTCGGCCGCGCTGTCGCGGAGCGCGACGTCGCACAGCGCCGCGGTGGCGGCCGGGGTGAAGTCCGGGCCCGGGATCAGGCCCAGCCTGCGGAACACCCGCCGGGTGGCCGGTGCGAGCGCCTGGTAGGACAGGTCGAAGGCGGATCCGAGCCGTGCCCTCGGGTCCGCGGAGATCGCCAGCGTGCCGAGCCGGTCGCTGCCGGCCAGCTCCCGCGCGTACTCCTCGAGCGGCTCGGCCGGGCGCGCCGCCAGGTGGGCACCCGCGATGCGCAGCGCCAACGGCAGGTGGCCGCACAGCCGGGTCAACTCCGCGGCCGCGTCCGGTTCCCGGCGCACCCGGTCGGTGCCCACCAAGCGCCGCAACAGGATCAGCGACTCGGCCGGGGTGAGCACGTCCAGGCTCAGCGGCCGGGCGCCGTCGATGGCGCACAGACCGAGCAGTTCGTCCCGGCTGGTGACCAGAACCGCGCAGCTCGGTGAACCGGGCAGCAGCGGGCGGACCTGCTCGGCGCCGGCCGCGTTGTCCAACACGATGAGGATCCGCCGCCCGGCCACCATCGAGCGGTAGGTCAGGATCGCCTCGTCCTGGTCGGCCGGCAGCCGCGTGCCGCGCAGGCCGAGGGCGCGCAGGAACGTCATCAGCGCCGCCATCGGCCGCAGTGGTTCGCCGGTGTCGAACCCACGCAGGTCCACGTGCAGCTGACCGTCCGGAAACCGGCCGGCCAGCTCGTGGCCGCAGCGCACGGCCAGCGCGCTCTTGCCGACACCGGCCGGCCCGGAGATCACCGCGACCGGCAGGGCGGTCGGGTCGGTGTCGCTGAGCAGCTCGGTCAGCCGCCGCACCTCGGCCGCGCGACCGGTGAACCCCGCCGCCTCGGCCGGGAGATGCGCGGGCACCGCCGGACGGACCGCGGGCGCGAGCGACTCGTCGTTGCGCAGGATGGCCACCTCGATGGCACCCAGCTCCGGGCCCGCCTCGACGCCCAGCTCCTCGTGCAGCCGCCGCCGGGTGCGCCGGCAGACCGCAAGCGCGTCGCACGCCCGCCCGCTGTGGTACAGGGCGAGGGCCAGTTGGCCCGCGGTCCGCTCCCGGGTCGGGTGCGCGGCGAGATGACCGGTGAGCAGCTCGACCAGGTCCCGGTGCATGCCGAGGCGCAGTCGTACGTCGGCCAGCTCGTCGACCGCCTGCAGCCGGGCCTCCTCGAGGTTTCCGCACAGTTCCCGGCGCACGGACTCGGTGGTCACGCCGTCCAGCGCGGGACCGTGCCACAGTCCCAGCGCCTCGTCGTAACGGCGGGCCGCCAGCTCGTCGGTGGGCGCCGCCCGGGCCGCGGCGAGCAACGCGGTGAACCGGTGCGCGTCCACCGCACCGGGGTCGATCCGCAGCGTGTACACCGAGCCCTGGCTGACCAGCGCCACCTCGTCCCCGGCCGCGTCGGCCAACACCATCCGCAGCCGGGAGATGCGGCCGTGGATGGCCGTTCTGGCCGAGGGCGGCGGCGAGTCCGGCCAGGTGAGGTCCACCAGCCGCGCGGTGGACAGCGGCCGGTTGGCCTCGAGCAGCAACGCCGCCAGCACCAGGCGCTGCTTGGGCGGCCCGAGGTTGACCGGCCTGCCGCCCGCTCGGCCTTCCACCGGGCCGAGCAGCCTGAACTCGATCTCGATGCCGACTCCGTGGGTCCTCGGTATCCCCTGTTCCGGAGTCCAGGTCTAGCCGATCCCCGGTTGTGCGGTGTCCGCAGCGCCGCCGCACAAACAACTCCGCACAACCGGGCCGTCCCACGTGGATGGATTCAGCGGATCCGGATCAGAGTCGGGCCGAACCTGGTGGACACGCAGCCGCCGGCCGGACCGCGGTCGCAGGCGTAGCCCGAGCCGGTGACCTCGGCGCGGCCGCGGACGAACGGACCGCCGACGCTGTCCACCGGCGCGGACCAGTTCTGGGCGCTGCCGTCGCACACCGTCACGAAGAGATAGCCGTAGCCGGTGGTGCCGGCCTGCACCACGGTCAGGTCGACCACGCCGTCGGAGCCCGGGGCGAACGGGCCGCACACGTACCGGCCGGACAGCACGACCTGGAGGCCGCCCGGCGCCAGTTGGGCGCCGCTCACCGAGACCCGCAGGGTCGGCGCCGCGGTCGCCGGTTGGCCGGCACCGAGCACCGCGGCCGCGGCCGCCGTCAGCACCACGCCGAGCCTGAACAGTTTTCGCATCATCGGTCGTCCCCTTTCCATTCCTGGAAACGGTCCCGCCCGACCGACGCGGCGACAAGACCGCGTTCGGCGCAACGTGTTCGGTGACCCGCCTCAGGCGCGTGCGGTGGGATCGGCGACCTGGCGACCGTGGTCGGCCGCAGCCCGGCCGCCACCGAGGCGAGCGTGTCCGCGGCACCGAAACTTTCTGTGACCGGCAGCGGGTGCCATTGGTGATCACGCGCTGGTAGGGTGGCGGTGCCGCGGTCCACTGGGGGGACGGGGGAGTTTCCGACCGCGCCGTCTCCTTTCTCCGTGGTGTTCGTATTCGCTTTGTCGAATAGGGGGACTCACCTTGTCAGTATCGTTTGGCCGAACGCTCGGCCGCAGATCCAGATCCATGAGCACGGTGGCGTTGCTCGTCGTCGCGGCCTCGGTCGTGATCGCTCCACTGGCCGCACCGGCGGCCGCCGAGTCCGCACAGAACGATTTCGGTCCGGACGGACCGGTCAGTGGCCGGCTGGTGCCGGCCCTGCGTGGGGCGGCGGCGGACGCCGCGGCGGGTTCCCATGTCACCGACAGGTACCGGGACATCGCCATGGCGCGGAACGGCACGGAACCGGCGCGCACCAACGACATCACGCCATGGACCGGGGCCCTGCACACCGTGTGGGGCGTGTTTCCGCACCAGGCGTCGATCGGTGCGCAGGCGACGCACACGATCAATCCGGGCATCCGGCTCTCGCCGAACAACCCGGACGTGATCTACGCGCCGACGCTGGATCCCAGCGGAAAGACCTGCATCGAGGTGACCACGTTCTACTTCAACGGCGGAAACGGCGTGGGTGCCTGGGACTGGTGCGCCGCACAACCCGGGTTCGCCGCCGTCGCCTGGATCGACGCCAACTTCATCAGCACCTACACCCGACCATTCCAGGGGCAGCCCGCATACACCGTCCGGGATGTGCAGACCAACCCGGTGACCAACTCGTGGACCGCGTATCTGTTCAACCACAACACCGGTTCCTGGGACGAATTGTTCACCAGCGCCAACACCAGCAAGCTCACCGAGACGCACGGCGGCTGGGACATGTTCGAGGTCTACACGGAGTACAACCCGGCGACCGGCGAGGGCCACTACTGCACCGAAACCTACGGTTCCATGTGGTTCGCGACGAACATCCAGGTCAAGTTCGGTTCCACCTGGCAGACGCTGACCCCGGCCAACTCCTCGGTGCCGCACACCGGCGACGTGCGCAGCACCGACTTCGGCTGCTACAGCCTGTCTTTCACGCTGCAGACGCCGAACAGCACCTGGCAGGTGACGCACTGACCGGTCAGCCGACGCCGTCGAGCTGAACGGTTTGCACCGATCCGGCCGGGAACGGCACCGGCAGCAGCTTGCCGGTGGGGCGTAGATCGGTTCGCTGCGTGTACCGGTCGGATCCGGACGGCACGGTCGTCCAGCGCGGGATGGTCGCGCTGGGCACCGTGCCGAACCGGGACAGGTCGAAGGTGATCGTCTGGGCCGCCCCGGTGTTGGCCGCGACCAGGACCAGCCGCCGGGCCGCCGGATCGTATGCGGCGACCGCGTTGTCGGCCACGGTGCCGAGGATCCGCATGCCGGGCCGGATGTGCCTGCTGAACTGCGCCAGCACGAACAGCTTGGGTTGCACGGCGCCGGACTGCAGCGTGCCCTGGTCGTAGTGGATCAGCGCCCAGGCCGGGGTGGGATCCATGACCTGCCAGAACACCCAGGCGGTCGGGTGCAGCCAGCGGAAGTCCAGCAGGATGTTGCGCGCCATGGACAGCCCGGTGCCGTCGTTGTCCCCGGTCTCGGAGTTCCACAGGATCTTCCCGGCCGCCCGTGCGTCGTTGTAGAGCAGGTCGCGGCGCCCGCCGGAGCCCTGGTAGCCGTGCACGTTGAGCTGGTTCACCAGGCCCCGGGTGGTGGCGTCGAAGCTCGCCCAGGTGGCCCGCGCGACGTCGTAGTTGGTCTCGTCGGAGGCCGAGATCATCGTGCCGGACAGCCCGCGCTGGTTCAGCTCGGTGCGCAGGTGCGCCAGGATCGTGCGCTGGATGGCAGGATCGATGTGGCAGCCTTCCTGGGTGCCGTCGGCCCGCCACCAGTTGGCGGCCGGCTCGTTGAACGGGTCCACGGTGCGGAAGGTGACCCCCCAGCTCGTCCTGGCCCGAAGCGCCACCTCGGCCAGGTGCGCGGCGTGCTGGCGGTAGTTCCACGACTGGAGGTTGTTCCCGCCGTTCGCCGCGCCGGACGGGTTGTGGTTGAGGCACATCCACCACATCGGGGAGTTGGCGAACAGCTCGCTGATCGCACCGCGCTGGGTGGCCTTCACCAGGGCCGCGCGCTGTTTGGCGTCGGCCGCCCAGTTCCACGCCGCCGAGTTCGGGTCCGGGTTGTTCCAGTCCTGCCAGAAGCCTTCGATCTGCTTGAACGCCGGGATGTTCGGTGAGACCGCCATGCGTTCGCCGTTCACCGTGTTGAAGCCGCACCCGCCGAGGTTGTAGCGGGCGATGTTCATCCCGAGCCCCGGCACCGGCGCACCCCGGTAGGTCACCGTCCTGGTGGTGAACCAGATGTCGGCGAGGTCGTCGCGGTCCCCGAACACGTTGGCCCACCAGGCAAGCGAGGTACCCCACCCCTCCCAGCGGCCGAAGTCGGCGGTCGGGTCGACCACCACCGTCATGTCCGCGTGGGCCGTCCCGGTGGCCAGCGTGCCCCCGATGGCCGCCGCGCCCGCCGCGGTCAGCACCGTCCGCCGCCGGACCGTGGAGATCCCGTGCCCCATCGCCGTTCCTCCCTGCAGGGTCGGTGGAGAAGCGCGCCGGTAGCTCACCCAGCGTACCGCGCGTGCGACTTTCCGTACAGAGTCCGAAATTTCGAACAAAACCGGTTCGTCCGCCGGTGTTCCGGGCGTCCGGTGCACCGCTTGCCAGGCTTGAGGTCGATTCCGCTTGCGGCGAATAGCGTCGGCAGCGGTTGGAAATGGGGACGAAAGTGAGGGGCGGCAATTGTGAGTACCGCCATTCTTGGCACCGGGTCCTACCTACCCGAAAAGGTTCTGACCAGCGCCGAACTCGGCGACCGGTTGGGGGTGGGCGAACAGTGGATCGTCGACCGAACGCACATCAGGGAGCGACGGGTGGCCGCGGCCGACGAGGCCACCTCCGACCTGGCCACCGCGGCCGCGCGACGGGCGTTGCGGGCGGCCGGACTGGACGCGAACGACCTGGATTTCCTCATCGTCGCAACGTCCACACCGGATCAGCCGATACCCGCGACCGCCTGCACGGTGCAGGCGAACATTGGTGCCAACCGGGCGGCGGCGTTCGACGTGGACGCGGTGTGCACCGGCTTCATCTACGCACTGGTGACCGCGCACGGCCTGCTGTGCGCCGATTCCGCATCGCGCACCGCGCTGGTGATCGGCGCGGACACCTACTCGCGGGTGCTGAACTACGACGACCGGCGCACCTGCGTGCTGTTCGGTGACGGCGCCGGCGCGGTCGTGCTCGGCCGCAGCCGGGACCGGCAGGGCGTGCTGGCCAGCACGCTGGGGTCGGACGGCACGCTGGCCGACCTGGTGCAGATTCCCGGTGGCGGCAGCCGCCGTCCGGCCGGTGTGGACACCCTGGAGGCCGGCCAGCACTTCTTCGCCATGCGGGGCAAGGAAGTCCGGCAGTTCGCCGATCGCATCCTGCCCGAGGTGGTCGGCCGGCTGCTCAAGTCGGCCGAGCTGGACCTCGGCGACGTCGACCTGGTGGTGCCGCACCAGGCCAACGGCGTGATCCTGCAGGAGCTGTGCGAGATCCTCGAGCTGCGGCCGGAACAGATGCACCGGACCGTCGACCGGTACGGAAACACCGGTGCCGCCTCGGTTCCGATCACCCTGGACGACGCCGTGCGGGCGGGCCGGGTGGCCGACGGCGACGTGCTGCTCATGGTGGCCCTCGGCGGCGGCATGACCTGGGGCGGCGCCGCGCTGCGCTGGGGGGTGCCGGCATGAGCGAGCTGGCGAGCGAAGCCGTGCACACCGCCGGTTCGGTTGCTGCGCACGATGTCGGTACGGCCGGCACGGTGCCGGTGGCCTTCATGTTCCCCGGTCTCGGCGACCACCACCTGGACATGGGCCGGGACCTGTACCACGACTTCCCGGTGTTCCGGGAAATCGTGGACGACTGCGCCGAACTGCTGCGCCCGGAGCTGGGCCTGGACCTTCGCAGGATCGTCTTCCCCGGGCCGGCGGCGCGCCGGGAGGACACCGCGGCCCCCGAGCTGGACCTGCGCCGGATGCTCGGCCGGGACGGTGGCCCGCGCGGCGCGAACGAGTCCCGGCTGGACCAGACCCGGCTGGCCCAGCCCGCGCTGTTCGTCATCGAGTACGCGCTGGCCCGGCTGTGGGAGTCGTGGGGCGCCCGGCCAAGCATCATGATCGGTTACAGCCTCGGCGAGTACGTGGCGGCCGCGCTGGCCGGCGTACTGTCCCTTTCGGACTCATTACTGCTGGTCGCCCGGCGCGCCGCGCTGATCGACACGCTGCCGCGCGGCGCCATGCTCGCCGTGCTGCTGCCCGAGGAGCAGGTGCTGCCGTTGCTCGGCGCGGACCTCTCGCTCTCCGCGGTCAACGGACCGGAGTTCTGCGTGGTGGCCGGCCCGGTCGCCGACATCGAGGCGCTGGAGCGCGTCCTGGCCGAGCAGCGGGTGATCTGCCGCCGGGTCCAGGCCACGCACGCCTTCCACTCGTCGATGATGGAGCCGATCGCGGACCGGGTGACCGAGCTGGTCCGCCCGCTCGCCCTCAACCCGCCGCGCATTCCCTTCGTCTCCAACGTGACCGGCCAGCCGATCACCGCCGAGCAGGCCACCGATCCCGGGTACTGGGCCCGGCATCTGGTCAGCCCGGTCCGGTTCGCCGACGGGCTGCGCGGCCTGGCCCCGACCACCCTGCTGCTCGAGGTCGGCCCCGGCCAGACGCTGTCCAGCATGGCAACGGCGATCCGGGGCCGGGCCGACACGGTCGTCGCGTCCATGCGGCACCCGCTGGAACCCGGGTCCGACTCCGCCGTCGCGCGCACCGCGCTGAACCGGCTCTGGCTCGCGGGCGCGCAGGTGCACTGGACCGATCTCCCCTCGGGCGAACCGGACAACGGGCCGGCCGGCGCGCACACGTTCACCGCGACCGAGCAAGAGCTGCACGACATCTGGGCGCGACTGCTGCACACCGAAGCCCTGCCGCCCGAGGTCAGCTTCTTCGAACTTGGCGGCAACTCGCTGCTCGCCACCCGGCTGACCCTGCGGGTCAAGCGCGCCTTCGGGGTCGAGCTGTCGCTGAGTCAGGTCTACCGGACCTCGACGATCGTGCGGATGGCGGCGGCGATCGACACGCTGCGCGCCGGGGGCCGGCTGGAAGCGGCGGCGGCGTCCTCACACACCGGGAGTTCTCAGGCCACCTTCCGGCTACCGAACGGAATGCTGGTCGCCCACCAGAACGAGGCCGAGACCCGGCACTTCTACGAGGACATCTTCGCCCACCGCACCTACGCCAAGAACGGAATCTCCATTCCGGATGGTGCCACGGTGCTCGACGTCGGCGGCAACATCGGCTTGTTCACGCTGTTCGCCCACCACGAGGCGAAGGACGTGCGGCTGTACACGTTCGAGCCGGCACCCCCGCTGTTCGAACTGCTGCGCCGCAACGTCGCCGAGCACGGCGTCAACGCCACGCTGTTCAACATCGGCGTCTCGGACACCGAGACCGAGGCGAACTTCACCTTCTACCCGCGCAGCTCGGGCATGTCCTCGTTCCACCCGGACGAGGCGGAGGAGCGGCACAACCTGCGCACGATCATCGCCAACCAGCAGCAGGCCGGCGCGGAGATCGGTGCGCTGGCCGGCTCGGAGGAACTGCTGGACGTGCGCTTCGAGGCGATCGAGTTCACCGCCCGGCTGCGCCCGCTCAGCGCGGTCATCCGGGAGCAGGGCATCGACCGCATCGATCTGATCAAGATCGACGTGCAGAAGAGCGAGTGCCAGGTCGTCGCCGGCATCGCCGACGAGGACTGGCCGAAGATCCGGCAACTGGTGCTGGAGGCGCACGACGCGCACGGCGCGGTCGGGCGCCTGGTCGAACTGCTCGAGGGCCGCGGCTTCAGCGTCACGGTCGAGCAGGACGAGCTGTACGTCGGGACGGACATCCACAACATCTACGCCGTACGCGGCGAGAGCTGACGATTCGGACGAGACATGGAATTCACGACCGTAGGAGTCATCGGCGCGGGCGTCATGGGCGTCGGCGTCGCCCAAAACCTGGCCCAGACCGGCCATCGGGTGGTTCTGCTCGACATCTCCGACGAGGTGCTGGACAACGCGCGCCGCGAGCTGCGCGACGGCCTCCGCGCCTACACGCTGTTCAACCGCGACGCCGCGGTCGACCCGGCCGCGGTGTTCGACCGCATCGACTTCAGCACCGACTACGAGCTGCTCGCCAAGGCCGACTTCGTGGTCGAGAACGTCACCGAGGACTGGGACATCAAGGAAGCGGTGTACCGGCGGATCGACCGGATCGTGCGGCCCGAGGTGGTGTTCGCGGTCAACACCTCCGCGATCTCCATCACCCGGGTCGGTGCGGTCACCGACCGCCCGGACCGCGTGGTGGGCATGCACTTCATGAACCCGGTGCCGATGAAGCCGATGGTCGAGGTGATCCAGGGCTACCACACCAGCGCGGAGACCATCGACACCGCCCGGCGCTTCCTCGCCGGGATGGGCAAGGACTGCATCGTGGTCGAGGACATGCCCGGCTTCGTGTCCAACCGGGTCCTCATGCTCACCATCAACGAGGCGGTCTTCCTCGTCCAGGACGGGGTCGCCGCTCCGGCCGACGTCGACCGGATCTTCAAGACCTGCTTCGGCCACAAGATGGGTCCACTTGAGACGGCCGACCTGATCGGCCTGGACACCATCCTGAAATCCGTCGAAGTGCTCTACGACAGCTACAACGACGACAAGTACCGGCCGGCCCCGCTGCTCAAGAAGATGGTCGCCGCGGGCGTGCTCGGTCGCAAGAGCGGCGCGGGTTTCCACCGGTACCGGTGAGACGACAGAACGGAAACGATCGCATGAACACGGACAACAGGGCCCGGATCGCGGACTATCTCTCCCGGTTCTTTCCGGTGCAGAACCTGAATGACGACGACGACATCTTCAAGCTCGGCTTCGTCAGCTCGATGTTCGCCATGCAACTGGTCTCGTTCGTCGAGCACGAGTTCGACATCACCGTGGAGAACGAGGACCTGGAGCTGGACAACTTCCGATCCATCGGCGCACTCGAGAAGTTCGTCACGCGCAAGCTGACCGAGGCGGTCCCGCAGTAGGCGAGGCAAAAGAGGATCATGACCGGAGCACTCAACGCGGAACAGGCCGTCGCCCAGAAGGAGTTCCGGGCGTTCGCCGACCGCCACATCGCACCGCACGCCGACGCCTGGCACCGGGCGCAGCGCACCCCGCCGGAGATCATCCGGTTGCTCGCCGACGAAGGGCTGCTCGGGCTGCCCATCGCCCGGCAGTACGGCGGCGGCGGCGCTGACGCGGTGACCCTCGGCCTGCTGGCCGGAGAACTGGGCCGGGCCTGCTCGTCCGTGCGCAGCCTGCTCACCGTGCACACCATGGTGGCGCACGCCATCGCGCGCTGGGGCAGCCGCGCGCAGAAGGAGAACTGGCTGCCCCGGCTGGCCCGCGGCGAACGCATCGCCGCGCTCGCCGTGTCCGAGCCGGGCGTCGGCAGTGACGCCGCCGCGATCACCACCAGGCTGGTCCGCGACGTCGACGACTGGATCATCGACGGCCACAAGAGATGGATCACCTACGGCGAGACCGCCGACCTGTTCCTGGTGCTCGGCTCCGCCGCGGACGGCCCCACCGCGCTGCTGGTCGAGCGGGACACCCCGGGCGTGCGCACCGAGCCGATCGAGGACCTGATCGGCATCCGCGCCTCGATGACCGCCGACGTGTACCTGGAGGCCAGCCGGGTGCCGGGGGAGAACATCCTGGCCCGGCCCGGACTCGGGGTGTCCCATGTGGTCGGCGCCGCGCTCGACCTCGGCCGCTACACGGTGGGCTGGGGCTGCGTCGGCATCGTCGACGCCTGCCTTGAGGCCGCCGTCGACTACGCCGGGCAGCGCGAGCAGTTCGGCACGCTGATCAAGGAACACCAGTTGGTGCGCCGAATGATCAGCGACATGTTCACCGCCGCGCGGGCGGCCCGGCTGCTCTGTCTGGAAGCCGGGCGGCTGCGCGACGAGCGCGACCCCGGCGCGCTCGCCGCGACCTCGGTGGCGAAGTACTTCGCCGCCAGGGCCGCCGGCCGGGCCGCGATCGACGCCGTGCAGATCCACGGCGCCAACGGGTGCGGCTCCGACTACCCCGTCCAGCGCTACCTCGGCGACTCCCGGGTCATGGAGGTCATCGAGGGCAGCGCCCAACTGCACCAGGTGGGCCTGGTCGAGTACGCGTTCCAGGACCACGCGTCGAGGAGGCACCGATGAGCGCCGGGACCGTCAAGTGCGTCGTCTGGGACCTGGACAACACCGTCTGGGACGGGATCCTGCTCGAGGACGGCGCGGTCACGCCCCGGCCCGAGGTGGTCGAGGTGATCCGGACCCTTGACGAGCGCGGCATCCTGAACTCGATCGCCAGCCGCAACGATCACGGCGCGGCCATGGCCAAGCTGGAGGAACTCGACCTCGCCGAGTACTTCCTGTACCCGCAGATCAACTGGGGCAACAAGTCCGACTCGGTGCGGGCGGTCGCCGACGCGATCAACATCGGCATCGACGCGCTGGCGTTCGTCGACGACCAGGCCTTCGAGCGCGACGAGGTCTCCTTCGCCCACCCGGCGGTGCTGTGCATCGACGCGGTCGATGCCAAGCGGATCCCCGACATGCCACGGATGCGGCCGCGGTTCGTCACGTCCGACTCGCGGGAGCGGCGGCAGCTCTACAGGTCCGACGCCCGGCGCCGGGACGCCGAGCAGACGCACCAGGGCACCGCCGAGGAGTTCCTCGCCGCACTGGACATGTGCTTCCGGATCGCGCCGGCCCGGGAGCGCGATCTGCAGCGGGCCGAGGAACTGACCGTGCGCACCAACCAGCTCAACGCCACCGGGTACACCTACTCCTACGACGAGCTGGACGCCTTTCGCCGCTCGCCCGACCATGATCTGTTCGTCGCGGAGCTGACCGACACCTACGGCGGCTACGGCAAGATCGGCCTGGCCCTGGTCGAACGCGGCCGGGAATGCTGGACCGTCAAGCTGTTGCTGATGTCCTGCCGGGTGATGTCCCGCGGCGTCGGCACCGTGCTGCTCAACTACCTGATCCAGCGGGCGCACGCGGCGGGTGTGCCGCTGCGCGCCGAGTTCGTGCCCACCGACCGCAACCGCGCCATGTTCGTCACCTACAAGTTCGCCGGCTTCCGGGAGATCGCGGCGAACGGCGAGATCCGCGTGCTCGAGCACGACGGTGCCCGGGTGCCGGGCTTCCCGCCGTACATGGCCGTCATCGTCGAGCACTGAAGGCAGAGATGAACGCACCAGCCAGCGAGGAGCGACTGCGCCGCGCCATGGCCGCGGTCCTGCAACTGCGGCAACGCAACGCGGAACTGGAGAACCGGCACAGCGAGCCGGTCGCGATCGTGTCGATGGCCTGCCGGCTGCCCGGCGGCATCGACACCCCGGAGGCGTACTGGGACCTGCTGGCCGACGGCGGCGACGCGATCGGCCCGTTCCCGTCCCGGTGGGACGATCTCGATCTGTACGACCCGGATCCGGGCGCGGCCGGCAAGAGCTACGCCAGGGAGGGCGGATTCCTGGCCGATCTCGAGCGGTTCGACGCCGGCTTCTTCGGCATCTCCGCCCGCGAGGCCCGGTCCATGGACCCGCAGCAGCGGCTGGTGCTGGAAACCGCCTGGGAGGCGCTGGAACGGGCGGCGATCCCGCCCGGATCGCTTGCCGGCAGCCGAACCGGCGTGTACCTGGGCGCGATGCGCTCCGACTACGGCACCGGCCGGGCCGGACTGACCACATTGGACGGTTATCAGGGCACCGGGATCTCCGGCAGCGTCGTCTCCGGCCGGCTGTCCTACCAGCTCGGTCTGCGCGGGCCGGCGATCACGGTGGACACCGCATGCTCCTCGTCGCTGGTGGCCATCCACCTGGCGTGCGCGGCGCTGCGCACCGGGGAGTGCGACACCGCACTGGCCGGCGGCGTCACGGTGATGAGCTCGCCGGTGCTGTTCGTCGAGTCCAGCCGGCTCGGGGCGCTCTCGCCGGACGGGCGGTGCAAGAGCTTCTCCGCGCAGGCCGACGGGGGCGGCTGGGCGGAGGGCTGCGGCCTGGTGGTGCTCAAGCTGCTCTCCGCAGCGCGCCGCGACGGCGACCGGATCCTCGCCGTGGTCAGCGGATCGGCGGTCAACCAGGACGGCCGCAGCCAGGGCCTGACCGCGCCGAACGGCCCGGCGCAGCAGCGCGTCGTGCGCGCCGCGCTTGCCGCCGCCGGGCTCACCCCCGGCGACATCGACGCGGTCGACGCGCACGGCACCGGCACGCCGCTCGGCGACCCGATCGAGGCCGGCGCGCTGGCCGAGGTGTTCGGGCCGGACCGGCCCGGCGACCGGCCGCTGCTGCTCGGGTCGGCGAAGTCGAACATCGGGCACACCCAGGCCGCTGCCGGCGTGGCCAGCGTGCTGAAGCTGGTGCTCGCCCTGCAGCACGAGCAGCTTCCGCGATCCCGCTACACCGAGGAGCCCAGCCCACACATCGCCTGGGCGGGCAGCGGGTTGCGGCTCCTGGACCACTCGCAGCCCTGGCCGCACGACGAGACCCGGCCGCGCCGCGCGGGGGTGTCCTCGTTCGGCATCAGCGGCACCAACGCGCACCTGATCGTCGAGGAGGCGCCGGCGGCGGAGCCCGGCGCGGATGCCGCACCCGCACCGGTGGCCGCCCCGGCGTATCCGATCCTGCTGTCCGCGGCCGATCCCGATGCGCTGCGCGCTCAGGCGGGCCGGTGGGCCGACCAGCTCGCCGCGCGACCGGATCAGCCGGTGCTCGAGACCGCCCGGGCGGCGGCGCTGTCCCGCACCCACCTCGGCGCGCGCGCCGCGGTGCTGGCCCGCGACGGCGCGCACGCCGTGGCTGCCCTGCGCGCGCTGGCCGACGGGCGGCCGCACGACGACCTGACCGAGGCGGAGGCCGCCGAGCTGGGTCGGGTGGTCTTCGTCTTTCCCGGCCACGGCAGCCAATGGCGGGAGATGGGCGCCCGGCTGCTCACCGAGTCCGCGGTGTTCGCCGAGTCCGTCGCCGCCTGCGACGCGGCGTTTCGGCCGTGGACCGGTTGGTCGGTGCGCGACCTGCTGGCCGGCGCCGAGCAGCCGGAGCTGCCGTTCGACCGCCTTGACGTGATCCAGCCGGCGCTGTTCACGATGGCCGTCGGCCTGGCGGCGGTGTGGCGTTCGCTCGGTGTCGAGCCGGCCGCCGTGGTCGGCAGCAGCCAGGGCGAGCTGCCGGCGGCCGTGGTGGCCGGCGCCCTCGCCCTCGACGACGCCGCCATGATCGTGGTGGCGCGCAGCCAGGCACTGCTGCGCGAGTGCAGCGGCCGGGGTGCGATGGCCGTGGTGGAGCTGCCCGCGGCGGAGGTCGAGGAGCTGATCGCCCCGTTCGGCGCGGCGCTGTCCGTGGCGATCGTGAACAGTCCGGGCTCCACCGTGGTGGCCGGCGACCCGGCGGCGGTGGACGCGCTGCTCGACGGGCTGGCCGGGCGGGACGTGTTCCACCGCCGGATCAAGGCCGACGCCGCCGGGCACTGCGCCCACGTCGACCCGATCCTGCCCGGGCTGGCCGAGCGGTTCACCGGGGTCGAGGCCCGGGATGCGACGATCCCCTTCTATTCCACGGTGACCGGCGACGTGCTGGCCGGCACCGCGCTGGACGGCGGGTACTGGTGCCGCAACATGCGCGAGCCGGTGCGGCTGGACCGGGCGTTGGACCGGCTGGTCGACGCCGGCTTCGGCGTCTTCGTGGAGATCAGCGCGCACCCCGTGCTCGGCGTCCCGCTCACCGGCGCGACGGCCGGCGCCGGCGGGGTGGTGGTCGGCACGCTGCGCCGGGACCGCGGCACGATCGCGGAGATCCTGCGGTCCCTTGCCATCCTGCACACCCACGGGCAGGAGGTGGCCTGGGAGCGGGTGCTGGGTGCCCGGGACCGGCGGCACCTGCCGGAGCTGCCCAGCTACGCGTTCCAGGGCCGCCGGTTCTGGTTCGACGCCCCGCTGACCGCCGCCGCGACCGAGATCGCCGAGGACACCGAGGAAGCGGCCGACCTGCCCGCCCGGCTCGCCGCCGGTCCCGCCGCGGACGCCCGTGCCGAGCTGACCGGTCTGGTCTGCCGGGAGGCCGCCGCGCTGCTCGGCCGCGCCGACGTCGCCGCCGACGCCCGGCTGCCCGAGCTGGGCCTGGACTCGATCATGGGTCTGCAGCTGCGCAACCGGCTCGGCCGGCTGGCCCGGATCGTGCTGCCCACCAACCTGGCCTTCGCGCACCCCACCGCGCAGGACATCGCCGGCCACCTGCTCGGCCGGCTGCGCGGCGCGGCGGATCCGGCCGGTCCGCCCCGGCTCGAGCGCGCCGAGCCGGGTCCGGTCCGGCCGGCCACCGAGGGGCAGCGCCGGCTGTGGTTCCTGGAGCGGATGGAGCCGGGCAGCGCCCAGTACAACGCCCCGGCGGCGCTGCGGGTCGCCCGGCCGCTCGATCCGGACCTGCTGGCCCGGGCGCTCACGCTGCTGATCCGGCGGCACGAGGCGCTGCGCACCGGCCTTGAGACCCGGGACGGCGAGCTGGTCCAGGTGGTGCACGAGGAGTTCGCCGTCCCGTTCACGCACGAGGACCTGTCCGCGGCCGATCCCGCCGGCCCGGCGGTGCGCGACCGGGTGCGGGCCGAGGAACGCGCGCCGTTCGACCTGTCCGGCGACTCGCTGCTGCGCCTGCTGCTGCTCGACGTCCCCGGTGCCGGGCAGCTGCTCTGCCTGACCCTGCACCACGCGATCGGCGACGGCTGGTCGCTGATCCTGCTGCTGACCGAACTGCACGCGCTCTACCGGGAGCTGGCGGCGGGCGGCACGCCGGCCACCGAACCCGCCGACCGCCAGCTCGGCGACTACGCGGCCTGGCAGCGGCGGGCCATGGGGGACAACCGGTTCGCCGACGGGATGGCCTACTTCGCCACCGAGCTGGCCGGCATGGGCCGGATCGACCTGCCGCCGCAGCAGACCGGCACCGGCGGCGGCACGGTCGGCTTCACCCTGCCCGCGCGGCTGCGCCGCGACCTCGAGGAGCTGGCCGGGCGAGCCGGGGTGACCCCGTTCGCGGTCTACGCCGGCGCGTTCGCCGTGCTGCTGGCCCGCAGCACCGGCAGCGACGACTTCGGCCTCGGCACCATCTGGGCCAACCGGGAGCTCGCCGGAACCGAGGAGCTGGTCGGGTTCCTGGTGAACACGCTGCCGCTGCGCTGTGACCTGACCGGAAACCCGACGTTCGCGCAACTGCTCGCGGCCACCGGAGCCCGGGTCCGGCGGCTGGCCGAGCACCAGGACGTGCCGCTCACCGAGGTGGTGCGGGCGGCCGCGGGGGCGCGCACCGGCGAGGAGAACCCGCTGTTCCGGGTGCTGTTCAACTTCCGGGCCACCGAGCTGCCGGCGTTCGGCACCGGCCCGGACGCCTGGGTGCCGTCGGACGACACCAGCATCACCGGCACCCCGCGCGGCGTGGCCAAGGCCGAGCTGGGCCTGACCCTCGCGCCGCACGGCCCGGGGCTGGCCGGCGAGCTGGAGTACCGGGACCACGTGCTGGACGCGGACTCGGCCCGGCGGATGGCCGAGAACTTCGCCACCCTGCTCGCCGATCTGGTCCGCGACCCGGCCCGGCCGATCGCCGAGCTGGAGCTGCTCGGCGCGGAGGATCGCGCCGCCTTCGAGCGCTGGACCCGGCAGGCGGCCCAACCCGACGGCGCGCAACCCCTTGCCGTGCACCGCATTCTCGACCAGGCCCGGGCCACGCCGGACGCGGTGGCGCTGGTGGCCGGCGAGCGCCTGCTGACCTACCGGGAGACGCTCGAGCTGGCCGGTGGCCTGGCCGGCCGGCTGCGCGAGCGGGGCGTCGGCGCCGGGTCCCTGGTGGGCATCCACCTGCCGCGCTCGGCCGACCTGGTGGTCGCGGTGCTGGCGACCTGGCTCGCCGGGGCCGCCTACGTCCCGCTGGATCCCGCCTACCCGCAGGCCCGGTTGGACCACGTGGTCACCGACAGCGGGGTGCGCGTGGTCATCTCCCAGGACACCGGGGTGTTCGGCGTGGCCGTCGTCGAACCGGACGGCGCGGTCGCCGGGCCGCCGCCGGAGCGCACCGGCCCGGCGCCGAGCGACCTGGCCTACGTCATCTACACCTCGGGGTCCACCGGCAAACCCAAGGGCGTCATGGTCGAGCACGACCAGTTCGCCACCTTCTGCCGGGCCATGGACGAGCGGGTCGGTGGCGGACCCGGGGACACCTGGCTGGCGGTCACCAGCCTGTCGTTCGACATCTCCACGCTCGAGCTGCTGTGGACCCTGACCCGCGGCTACCGGGTGGTGATCGCCGAGGGCGGCGCGGCCGAGTGGGCCCGCTACGCACACCTGGCCCCGACCCACCTGCAATGCACCCCCTCGCTGGCCCGGATGTTGCTGGCCGACGCCGACGGCCGGGCCCTGGTGCGCGGCCTGGACCGGATGCTGGTCGGCGGGGAACCCCTGGACCGGGGCCTGGCCGGCAAGCTCACCGGGCTGCTGGACGGCGAGCTGACCAACATGTACGGGCCGACCGAGACCACCGTGTGGTCCTCCGCATGGACCGTCCGGCCCGGCGAGGTCAGCCTGGGCCAGCCGCTGTTCGGCAACCGGCTCTACGTGCTGGACCGCACCGGCCGGCCGGTGCCCAGGGGTTTCCGGGGCGAGCTGCACATCGGCGGGCGCGCGGTCACCCGCGGCTACCTCGGCCGCGCCGAGCTGACCGCCGAGCGCTTCGTGCCGGACCCGTTCGCCGGCGACCCGGACGCCCGGATGTACCGCACCGGGGACATCGTGCGGCACCGGGCGGACGGCACCCTGGAGTTCTGCGGCCGGACCGACTCCCAGGTCAAGCTGCACGGGCACCGAATCGAGCTGGGTGAGATCGAGTCGGTCGCCGGCGAGCACCCGGCGGTGGCCGAGTGCGCCGCCGTGGTCCGCCCGGACGCCGCCGGCCAGCCCGCCCTGTTCCTGTACTGGACCGCGGTGCCGGGCGCGGACCCTGCCGACGGTCCCCGGGAACTGCTCGCCGACCGACTCCCCGGCTACATGGTGCCCGCGCACCTGATCGTGCTGGACGAGCTGCCGCACACGCCGAACAAGAAGATCGACAAGGGTGCGGTCGCCCGGCTCCCGCTGCCGGCGGCGCAACCGGCCGGCACCTCCGGCGGCGACGACCTCGAGCGAATCGTCACCGGCGCCTGGGCCGGCGTGCTCGGCCGGCCGGCGATCGACCCGGACAAGGGGATCTTCGACCTGGGCGCGGACTCGATGACCGCGCTGGCCGCGCACGAGCGGATCTGCGCCGAACTCGGCCGCGAGTTCCCGCTGTCCACGCTGTTCCGGTACCCGACCGTGCGGCAGCTGACCGGTTACCTGCGCGGCACGCCCACCGAGCGACCGATGCCGGCGCCGGCACCCGCCGACCACGCCGGGGACGCGGTCGCCATCGTCGGCGTCGCCGGCAAGCTGCCCGGCGCGCCGGACGTGGCGGCGTTCTGGGACAACCTGGTGCACGGCGTCGAGTCGATCACCCACTTCACCGACGCGGAGCTGATCGCCGCCGGGGTGCGCGACGACATCACCCACCCCGACTACGTCCGGGCCCGGGCCGTGGTGGCCGGGGCCGACGAGTTCGACGCCGAGTTCTTCGACTACTCGCCGGCCGAGGCCGAGGCGATGGACCCGCAGCACCGGCTGCTGCTCGAGGTGTCCTGGCAGGCCTTCGAGAACGCCGGCATCGTGCCGGGCGAGGTGGCCGGGAGCGTCTCGGTGTTCGCCGGCACCGGCTACGGCGGCTACCCGCAGGCCGAGGCGACCGACATGTCGTCCTTCTACCGCACCATGATCGGCACCAGGAACGACTACCTGGCCACCCGGATCGCGCACCGGTTCAACCTGCGCGGCCCGGCGCTCACCGTGCAGACCGCGTGCTCCACCGGGCTGGTCGCCACCCACCTGGCCCGGGAGAGCCTGCTGCGCGGCGAGTCCGACCTGGCCCTGGTCGGCGCCTCGTCGCTGACCATCCCGATCGTCGCCGGGTTCGTGCACCAGGAGGGGCTGGTGGTCTCGCCGGACGGCCGGTGCCGGGCGTTCGACGAGAAGGGCAACGGCACCGTGTTCGGCAGCGGCGTGGTCGCGCTGGTGCTGCGCCGGCTGTCCGACGCGCAGGCCGCCGGGGACCGGATCTATGCCGTGATCCGGGGCAGCGCGGTCAACAACGACGGCGCGGTCAAGGCCGGGTTCACCGCGCCGAGCGTTGCCGGGCAGGCGGCGGCTGTGGCGGCGGCGCAGGCGGCGGCCGGTGTCGGCCCGGAGCGGATCGGCTACCTGGAGGCGCACGGCACGGCGACCGCGCTCGGCGACCCGATCGAGGTGCAGGCGCTGCAGCAGGTGTTCGGCGCGGCGGAGCGGGACGAGCCGTGCGCGCTCGGCTCGGTGAAGACCAACATCGGGCACGCGGACGCCACCGCGGGCCTGGCCGGGCTGCTCAAGGCCGCGCTGTGCGTGCACCACGGCGAGTTGGTGCCGAGCCTGCACTTCCAGCACCCCAACCCGGAGCTGGGTCTCGACCCGAGCCTGTTCTTCGTCAACACCGAGCGGCGGGCCTGGGCGGGCGACGAGCCGCGCCGCGCCGGGGTGTCCTCGTTCGGCATCGGCGGCACGAACGCCCACGTGGTGATCGAGCAGGCCCCGCCGGTCGCGCCGGTGTCGCCGGTGCCGGGTGCGCTGCCGATCGTGCTGTCCGGCCGGGACGGCGCGGCCCTGCGCGCGGCGGCGGCCTCGCTGGCCGGCTGGCTGGAGCGCCGGCCGGAGGTGCCGGTGCTGGACGTCGCGCACACCGCCGCCGTGCGGCGTGCGCAGTTCGCCGAGCGGGCCGTGGTGCACGCCGATGACCCGGCCCGGGCGGCCGAGGCACTCCGGGCGCTGGCCGCGGACCGCCCGCACGCCGACCTGATCCGGGGCAGCGCCGTCGCCCGGGGCCGGACCGTGTTCGTCTTCCCCGGCCAGGGCGCGCAGTGGGCCGGCATGGGCCGGGCCCTGCTGGCCGAGTCGCCTGCCTTCGCCGCGACGGTCCGGGCCTGCGACGCGGCATTCGGCCCGCGAACCGGCCGCTCGGTGGCGGCGCTGCTCGCCGAGGGCGACGAGGCCGAACTGGACCGGCTCGACGTGGTGCAGCCGCTGATGTTCACCATGTACGTCGCGCTCGCCGCCGCCTGGGCGGAGCTGGGCGTGCACCCGGACGCCGTGCTTGGGCACAGCCAGGGCGAGGTCGCCGCCGCCGTGGTGGCCGGCGCGCTGACCCTTGAGGAGGGCGCGCGGATCATCGCGGTGCGCGCCGCCGCCCTGCAGCGGGTGGCCGGCGTCGGCGCGATGGCCGTGGTGGAGCTGCCGTTGGACACGGTGCGGGAGCGCATCGCCCCGTATGCCGGGCGGATCTCGGTGGCCGCGGTGAACACCCCGGGCTCGGTGGCGATCTCCGGTGACCCCGATGCGGTCGAGGATCTGCTGTTCGCCCTGGACGACGAGGACGTGGTGTGCGGCAAGCTGGCCGCGCCGGTCGCCTCGCACTGCCACCACATGGACGCCCTGCTGCCCGGCATCGAGGCCGAGCTGGCCGGGATCACGCCGCGACCGGCCCGGATTCCGTTCTGCTCGACGGTGACCGGCGACCTGCTCGACGGCGCTGCGCTCGGCGCCGGCTACTGGTGCCGCAACCTGCGCGAGCCGGTCCGGCTCGACCTGGCGCAGCGGCGGCTGCTGGACACCGGCCACGACGTGTTCCTCGAGATCAGCCCGCACCCGGTGCTGGCCATGCCGCTCACCGAGGGCGACGGGCGGGCGTTGGTGGCCGGCAGCGTGCGGCGCGGCCACGGCGGACGCGCCGAGCTGCTGCGCAACCTCGGCGGGCTGCACGTGCACGGGTACCGCGCGGACTGGCGCGCCGCGCTGGCCCCGTTCGGCCCGGCCGCCGTGGCCGACCTGCCCGGCTACGCCTTCCAACGCCGGAGCTTCTGGCTCGCCGGGCCGGCTGCCGGCAGCGGGCCGGACCACTTGCTGTACCAGGACATCTGGCGGCTCGCACCGGCGCCCGCCGGCCGCGCGGACGGCGTCTGGCTGCTGGCCGGCACCGACCGCGACCCCGGCATGGTCGAGGCCGCCGAGCGGGCGCTGCGCGCGGCCGGAGCCGGCGTGCGCCGGCTGCCCGGCACCGGCGTCCGGGCGGCGCTTGCCGCGCTGCCGGACCCGCCCGCCGGGATCCTCGGCTTCGGCTCGCTGGACGACACCCCGGCGGCCGGCGGCCTCACCGCCGGGTTCAACGCCACGCTCACCCTGCTGCAGGACGTGGCCGGCGCCGGCCTGAACTGTCCGGTGTGGACGGTCACGTGCGGCGCGGTGGACACCGACGGCGTCGAGGGCGTCGCCCGGCCCGGGCAGGCGCTGGTGTCCGGCTTCGGCCGGGTCGCCGCGCTGGAGGATCCGGTGCGCTGGGGCGGCACCGTCGATCTGCCGATCGAGCCGCACGACGGCTGGGCCGACCAGCTTGTCGCGGCGGTGCTCGCCGGGGACCACGAGGACCAGGTCGCGCTGCGCCCGGCCGGGCGGTTCGTGCGCCGGCTGCGGCGGGCGACGCCGGTGCCCGGCCCGGCCTGGCGGCCGAGCGGCACCGCGCTGATCACCGGCGGCCAGGGGGCGCTTGGGGTGCACCTGGCCCGGCGGCTCGCCGCCCGCGGCGTCGAGCGGGTGGTGCTGGCCTCGCGGCGCGGCACCCCGACCGCCGAGACCGAGCGGCTGCACGCGGAGCTGGCCGGCCAGGGCGTGCGGCTGTCCGTCGAGGCGTGCGACGTCACCGACCGCGCCCAGGTGGCCGCGCTGCTCGCCCGGATCGGCCCGCTGACCTTCGTCGCCCACCTGGCCGGCGTGTCCCGGCTGGCGCCGATCGCGACGCTGTCCCCGGCGGCCGCGGCGGACGAGGCGGCGGCGAAGGTGCTCGGCGCCCGGCACCTGCACGAGGCGCTGGCCGGCCACCCGCTGGACGCGTTCGTGCTCTACGGCAGCGGCGCGAGCCTGTGGGGTGGCGCCGGACAGGCCGGCTACGGCGCGGCCAACACCTACTTGGACGCTTTGGCCCGGCACCGCCGGGCCGCCGGGCTCCCGGCGACCGTGCTGCATTGGGGCGGCTGGGCCGGCGGCGGCATGGTCGACGCGGACACCGAGCGCACCGCCCGGTCCCGCGGCCTGCGGTCGATGCCGCCGGAGCTGGCGCTGGACGCGCTCGAGCTGGCCCTCGGCGGCGCGGCGGCGGCGCTCGGCGTCGCCGACATCGACTGGTCGCGGTTCGCCCCGGTGTACGCGGCGGCCCGGCCCCGGCCGCTGCTCGACGAGATCGCCGAGGCGGCGCCGGACCCGGTGCCGGCCGCCGACCCGTCGGCCGGGCGGGCGCTGCGCGACGCGCTCGCCGCCCAACCCGCCGGGCAACGCGCGCACACGCTGACCGAGCTGGTCCGGACCGAGGCGGCGGCCGTGCTCGGCCTGGCCGCGGCACGGATCCCGGACGAGCAGCCGCTGCACGAGCTCGGCCTGGACTCGCTGATGGCGGTGACGGTCCGCAACGAGCTGACCCGCCGGACCGGCCTGCCGGTGACCACCGAGGTGATCCTGCGGCAGGCCAGCTGCGCGGGCATCGCCGGGCACCTGCTCGGCGAGCTGCTGCCGGCCATGGCGAACCCGGTCCCCGCCGGGCCGGTGTCGAACCCGTGGCTGCGGGTGCTCAAACCGGCCGACCGGCCCCGGGCCCGGATCGTCGCCGTGGCCGGGATGGGCGGGACGACCGGCGGGTTCGTGCCGCTGATCCGGCACCTGCCGGACGACGTCGAGCTGCTCGGGGTCGCGCTGCCCGGCCGCGAGGCCCGGGCCGGCGAGGCGCCGGAGCGCGACATGATGGCCGCCGCCGACCACGTCACCGCCGCGCTGTCCGGCCGGCTGGACGCCCCGGTCGTGCTGTTCGGGCACAGCCAGGGTTCCTGGCTGTGCTGGGAGATCGCGCACCGGCTGGCGCACCGGCCCGCGGTGCCGCCGGTGGCCCTCGTGGTCGCCTGCGGGCTGCCGCCGCTGGCCGAACCGACCGAAGGGCTGCGCCGGCTGGCCGAGGCGACCGGCGACTTCGACGGGGTCGACCTGGCCGACCTGGCCGCCGCCTTCGACGGCCTGTTGCCCGACGAGGTGCGCACCAGCGACGAACTGCTCGGCGAGTACGTCGACCGGCTGCGCGCCGACACCGCCCTCGCCGACAGCCACCGGGCCGCGCTGGACGGCTTCCGGCGGCCCGCGCTCGGCGTGCCGGTCGTCGCCGTCGAGGGCAGCCGCGACCCGGTGCTGCCCGCGGGCTCGCTCGCGGTCTGGCGCGAGCTGACCACCGGCCCGTTCGTGCCGGCCCGGATCGACGGGACGCACGCCGCACCGATCGTCAACGCCGAGGCGATGGCCGCCGAGCTGTTGTCCGCGATCGCACGAATCGCCACCACCACCGAGGAGAACCATGCCTGAGATCGAACGCCCCGACGGTGCCCGGCTGTACTACGAGGTGCACGGCACCGGGTTCCCGGTCCTGCTGCTGGCACCTGGCGGCCCGGACAGCCGCATCGGCAGCTGGGACACCAACTTCTACCACCCGGTCACCGAGCTGTCCCAACACTTCCAGGTGATCGCGCTGGACCAGCGCGGCGCCGGACGGAGCAGCGCGCCCGCGGAACCCTTCTGCTACCAACGGATCGTCGCCGACCAGCTGGCCGTGCTCGATGCGCTCGGCATCGAGGAGGCGCACGTGGTCGCCGCCGGCAGCGCGACCGCCCAGGCCTGGCGGCTGGCGCACGACGCCCCGGAGCGGGTGCGCGCGATCGTCGCCCAGGAGCCGGTCGGCATCGTGTCGGGGGTGAACAGCCTGAGCACCTACCTGAGCCAGTACGACGAGGCCATGCGCCTGCCGCGGGCCGAGGGGCTGGCGGCGGTGCTGGAGTCGGCCGTCCTGGACGGCCGGTTCGCCGAGAACCCGGGCGCCGGCCCGTTCGCCGCCAAGCTGAACACCGATCCGCTGTTCCGCGAGGAGATCCTGGCCGGGCGGCGGGAGCGGTACATCGTCCGGGTGCTGCGGTTCCGGGACGGCATCTGGCCGGCCGGGTCGGCGTTGTTCTCGGTTCCCGAGGAGTGGCTGGCCAGCTGCCCGCCGGTGCTGGTGCTGCCGGGCAACGACGCCGCGCATCCCGAGCTGCTCGCCAAGCGGATCACCGCCGAGGCACCGAATGCGCTGTCGCTCAACCCCGACTTCGCCGAGCCGGAGCAGCGCGCCGAGACGGTCGGCGCCATCGTCTCGTTTCTGACCACCCACACCGAACCCTGACGGAGACCGAACATGCTCTCACTCGACACGCTCGACATCACCGACGAAGCGGCCTACGCGGCCAACGGATATCCCTACCCGGAGTGGGAACTGCTGCGCCGTGAGGCGCCGATGTTCTGGTACGTGCGGCCCGGGTTCGAGCCGTTCTGGGTGGTCACCAGGCACGCCGACATCGCCTCGATCTCCCGGCACACCAAGCTTTTCTCCAGCGCCCAGCGGGTCACCATCTTCACCCCCGAGGCGGTGGAGATGCTGGAGGTGGAACTGGAGCAGCGGGCCCAGATGTTCGGCCACGATCCGGCCGACCCGTCGGTGCTGCCGGTGATGGACTCGCCGCGGCACCGCCACCTGCGCAAGGTGCTGGCGCCGTGCTTCACCCCCAAGGCGGTGAGCGAGCTGGAGGACCGGTTCGCCGAGCTGGCCGCCACCTACGTCAAGGAGTTCACCGACCGGATCGACGAGCACGGCAGCGCCGACGTCGCCAAGTACCTGGCCGCCCGCCTGCCGGTGGCCGCGATCTGCGAGCTGCTCAACGCGCCGGTCGAGGACTGGGACGACCTGTTCAACTGGACGCAGGGCATGACCGCCGCCGCCGACCCGGAGTTCTGGCTGGAGGGCGAGGACGCCGAGGCCGCGTTCCGGCGCAACATCGGCGCGCTCAACCAGTACGTGGCCACGCTGATCCAGCGCCGGATGGCCGAGGGCGACCCGAACGGGACGGATGTGTTGAGCCGGTTGGCCACCGGCGTCGTCGAGGGCCGGCCGCTCGAGTTCCACGAGATCCTCTACACCGTCCACAACCTGCTGGTCGCCGGCATCAGCACCACGCGCAACGCGACCGCGGGCGGCATCCAGGCGCTGCTCGAGCACCCCGAGCAGCTGCGCATGCTGGTCGAGGACCCGGGTCTGGTGGACCGCGCGGCCGAGGAGATCCTGCGCTGGACCACGATCGCGGTGAGCGCCGTGCGCACCTGCACCGAGGACACCGAGATCGGCGGCCAGCGCATCCGCAAGGGCGAGACGCTGGCCATGTGGTTCCCGGCCGGCAACCGGGACGGCGAGGTCTTCGACGACCCGTACCGGTTCGACATCACCCGCACGGTGAACCCGCACGTGGCGTTCGGCGGCCAGGGCGAGCACGTGTGCATCGGCTCGCACCTGGCCCGGCTGGAGCTGCGCGCCCTGCTGCGCGCGGTGCTGCCGGTGCTGCCCGAACTGGAGATCGAGCGCAGCCCGGATCTCGGCGTGCTGCACCTGCAGGTCGCCGAGCTGAAGCGGCTTTTCGTGCGCCGCAAGAAGAAGTGAGCGGCCGTGTCGAACCTACCCAGCTCGCTGCACGAGTTCGCCGCCGGTGACGAGTCCGACCTCCAGGTCGTCGTCCCGTGGGCCGGGCCGGCGATCGACCCGGCGACCGGCGGGCTGCGCGGCCCGCTGCCCGAGTCCTACCTGGTGGCCACCTCGGTCGGCTGGCCCAAGCCCGGGCACGAGGAGATCGGGCCGCAGCTCAACAAGGACATCCTCGAGGAGCTCTGGCAACGCGACGGCCTGCTGGCGGCAACCCTTGCGGTGTCGGCGAAGTCGTGGAACGCGTCGCGGAACCTGGTGCTGTGGCGGGACAAGGCCGCGCTGGACGGGTTCCTGCGCTCGCCCGCGCACCTGCGCGCGGCCCGGCGCACCAGGGGCCTGATGTTCGACTGGGAGGGCACCCACTGGACCGCGACGGCCAGGTCGGAGCTGCCCACCTTCGCCGAGGCGCGGGCCCGGCTCGACGCGGCGCGCGCCCCCGGCCGCAGCGACTTCCATTCCCCGGACTGAAGAAAGGAGCGCAGCACGTGACACTGTCCACCGCAACACCGGTCCAGCCGCTGGTCGGCGCGCACCTGGTCGCCGCCCTTGACGTGGGTTTCGACCTGGTTCTCGCGCTCACCGAGGGCTTCGACGAGGCGACCGCGTTCCTGGCGCCGGACGGGCACAAGCCGCTGGTCTGGTTCCTCGGCCATCTGGCCTGTGCCAAGGACTACTTCTCCACCCTGCACCAGGGCACCCCGAAGGCCGTCACCGACCGGTTCTCGGACAACTTCGCCGACGGCGCCGACACCGACTTCGAGCAGGTGCCGCCGCTGGCCGAGATGATCGCGATCTTCCGGGCGGCCCATGAGCGGATCCGGGAGTTCGCCGCCGGCCTCGCCGCGGAGGACTTCGCCCGCCGCACCGCGATGCTGCCCGACGAGAACATGGGCGAGTACGCCGAGCAGTTCCGCACCCTGGGCAAGGCGCTCGCCCTCACCCAGATGCACGACTCCTTTCACGCCGGCCAGATGGTGTTCCTCCGGCGCGCGCTCGGCATGGAGTCCCCGGTCTGACCGACATCCCCATCTGACGAAGGAAATGGTTGTCATGGATCCGCTGTCCGAGGCCGTCCTTCTTGGCGCACCCGCCGAGGAGCTGGCCGCCTTGCCGGTCCCCGCCGAGTACCTGGCCGCGCACACCCACGTCGAGGACGTCGACATGTTCCTCGACGTGGCGGACAAGGACGTGCGCAAGTCGCTGCACGTCGGCATGGTGCCGATGCCCGAGCTGGCGCCGGACGAGGTGCTGGTCGCGGTCATGGCCAGCTCGATCAACTACAACACCGTGTGGTCCGGGACCTTCGAGCCCCTGCCGACGTTCGACTTCCTGAAGGCGTACGGGAAACGCGGGCGCTGGGAGGCGCGGCACGACCAGCCGCAGCACGTGCTCGGCTCGGACGCGGCCGGCGTGATCGTGCGGGCCGGGGTCGGCGTGCGGCGCTGGAAGATCGGCGACCACGTCGGGGTCAGCCCGGTCCAGGTGGACGACCAGGAGGCGGCCACGCAGGCCGACGCGATGCTCGGCGAGGGGCAGCGCGCCTGGGGCTACGAGACCAACTTCGGTGGCCTGGCGCACTACGCGGTCGTGCGGGCCAGCCAGCTGGTGCCCAAACCTGCGCATCTCACCTGGGAGGAGGCGGCGTCCACCACCGCGTGCGCGGGCACCGCCTACCGGATGCTGGTCAGCGACCGCGGCGCCCGGATGAAGCAGGGCGACATCGTGCTGATCTGGGGCGCGACCGGCGGTCTCGGTGTCTACGCCGTGCAGCTGGTCCGGCACGGCGGCGGGATCGCCGTCGGCGTGGTGGGTTCGGAGGAGAAGGCCGAGCTGCTCAGAAAGATCGGCTGCGACGTCGTGATCAACCGGGCCGAGTTCGGCATCGGCGAGGACGACGGCACCGACCCGGCCAAGGTGATCGCGGCCGGCAAGCGGCTCGGGACGATCATCCGCCGGGAGACCGGCGAGGACCCGCACATCGTGTTCGACTACGTCGGCGCGGCCACGTTCGGCATCTCGATGTTCGTGCTGCGCCGCGGCGGTTCGATCGTCACCTGTGGGTCGAGCACCGGATACCACCACCGGTACGACAACCGGTACCTGTGGATGAAGCTCAAGCGGGTGATCGGCAGCCACGGCGCCAACCTGCAGGAGCAGTGGGAGAGCAACCGGCTCATCGACATGGGCCGGATCATGCCGATGCTCTCGCGCAGCTACCCGCTTGCCGAGATCGGCGAGGCGGCCCGGCTGGTGCAGTGCAACGAGCACGTCGGCAAGGTCGGTGTGCTGTGCCTGGCGCCCGAGCCGGGCCTCGGCGTCACCGACCCGGACAAGCGCGCGCGAATCGGCGAGGACCAGATGAACCTGTTGAGGGGGGCGTGATGCACACAGCGGCGTTCGGGATCATCGGCACCGGATCCGAGGTGCCCGAGATCGAGCTGACCAATGCCGAGCTGGCCGAACGGTTCGGCGTCACCACCGAGTGGATCGAGCGGAAGACCGGGATCCGGTCGCGCCGGCACATGGCCGCCGGCCAGACGCCGTCGGCCATGGCGCTGCTGGCCGCCGGCCGGGCGCTGGCGGCGGCCGGCCTGCTGGCCGAGCAGCTCGATGTGATCGTGGTGGCCACGTCGACCGGGGACAGCCCGATGCCGCCGGTGGCCTGTCTGGTGCAGGCCGGTCTCGGCGCGTACCGGGCGACCTGTTTCGACATCAACATCGGGTGCAGTGGTTTCGTGCATGCCCTTGCGGTCGCGCACGCGATGCTGGCGACGCGCCGGGGTGGCCACGCACTGCTGGTGGGCACCGATGCGTGGTCGCGGTTCACCGACCCCGCCGACCGCAGCACCGCGGTGCTGCTCGCCGACGCCGCGGGTGCGGCCGTGTTGGGTCCGGTGCCCGCGCGGTACGGGATCGTGGACTCGGACCTGACCGGCCACGGGCACCGGGCGGACCTGCTGGTGCTCGAGGGAGGTGGCAGCGAGCTGCCGCCGACGCACGCCACCGTCGACGCCGGCAAGCACTACCTGCGGATGAAAGGGCGCGCGGTCACCGAGTTCGTCTCCGCCGAGGTGCCGCTGTCGATCAAGGAGCTGCTCCGCCGGACCGGCACGCTGCCCGAGGAGATCGCGCATTTCGTTCCGCACCAGGCGAACGGGGTGCTGCTCGCCCGGCTCGCCGAGGACATGGGGCTGACCGGCGCCCGGTTGCACACCACCCTGGAGCGGTTCGGCAACTCCGGGGCCGCGTCGCTGCCGGTCACGCTGGACCACGCGGTGCGCGCGGGCGCACTGCACGACGGCGACCTGGTGCTGCTGGCCGGATTCGGCGGCGGCATGGCGGTGGGCAACAGCCTCCTTCGCTGGCACGAGCCGCTGGCCGGGTACGGAGTGCGGGAGGTGGCAGCGTGACCGAACCATCGGGCACTGCTCCGGCGCTCACCCGGGTGGGTGTGGTGGGGTGCGGGCTGATGGGCGCCGGTCTGGCCGAGGTGTGTGCCAAGCCCGGCCGCACCGTGCTGGTCGCGGTCTCCTCGGACCGGTCCCTCGCCGCCGGGCGGACCCGGGTGACCAGCTCGGTGAATCGGGCCGTGGCCAAGGGAAAGCTCAGCATGGCGGCGCGGGACGAGATTCTCGGCCGGATCACGTTCAGCACGGACCTGCACGACCTGGCCGACCGCGAGCTGGTCATCGAGGCGGTCTCCGAGGACGAGCCGACCAAGCTGAAGCTGTTCGCCCAGCTCGACTCCATCGTGCGGGACCCGGAGGCGGTGCTGGCCTCGAACACGTCCTCGCTGTCCATCGCCAAGCTGGCCACCGCCACCGAGCGGCCGGGCCAGGTGGTCGGGATGCACTTCTTCAACCCGGTTCCGGCGCTGCCGCTGGTGGAGATCACCGGCTCGCTGCTGACCGAGGAGCGGACGCTGGCCCGGGCCGAGACGTTCGTCCGGGACGTGCTCGGCAAGGACGTCATCCGCAGCCGGGACCGGGCCGGGTTCGTGGTCAACGCGCTGCTCGTGCCCTACCTGCTGTCCGCGATCCGAATGCTGGAGTCCGGCCACGCCACGGCCGAGGACATCGACAAGGGCATGGTGCTCGGCTGCGCCCATCCGATGGGACCGCTGCGGCTGGCCGACCTGGTCGGGCTGGACACGCTCGCCGCGGTCGCCGCCGGGCTTTATGAGGAGACGAAGGAGCCGCTTTACGTGACGCCCGCGCTGCTGACCCGGATGGTCGAGAGCGGGCTGTTCGGAAAGAAGAGCGGGCGGGGTTTCTACGATTACCGACCGGAAGTGCGTTCCGCGCCGCTCCGGGATAACGTCTGAGTGCTTCGATCCGCGCGCGAAGGAACCGAGCACAGTCAAGGAGAGTCATGGCGCACATTGGTTTCGTCAATTTCCCGGCGGTCGGCCACCTCAACCCCACGTTGGGCCTGGTCGCCGAGTTGGTCCGGCGGGGGCACCGGGTCACCGCCACGGCGACCGACCATTTCGTGCCGGCGATCGAAGCCGCCGGGGCCGAGCCGGTGCGGTACCGGTCCGAGTTCGGCGATTTCTACCGCAGCCCGTTCACCGCGGAGGCGTTGCAGGGTGAGGGATTGCGCACGCTGGACGAGGCGCTGACCGTTGTCGAGCAGTTGGAGCCGGGTTACCAGCAGGACCGGCCGGATCTGATCGTGCACGATTTCATGGCCTGGGGCGCCCGGTTCCTCGCGGCCCGGAACGACATTCCGACCGTGCGCACCTGGCCCACCTACGGGGTGCACGAGAAGTTCAACATCGCGGCGACCTACCCGCTGGCGCAGTTCTCCGACGAGAAGGTCATGGAAATGCTCGGGAAGCTCACCAATGTGCTGCCCGAGTTCAACCTGCCGGCCGATCCGATGGCCTTCTTCCAGGACGTGGCCGACCACAACATCATCTTCCTGCCCCGTGAGTTCCACTACGAGGGCGACAGTTTCGACGAGCGCTGGGTGTTCGCCGGCCCGTGCCTGACCGATCGCAGCGCCTTCCAGGGCAGCTGGCGGCCGGCCGACCCGGACCGCCCGGTGCTGCTCATCTCGCTCGGCACCGCGGCGACCGGTTGGCCGGAGTTCTTCCCGATCGCCATGGCGGCGTTCGGCGGCTCCGAATGGGACGTCGTGATGGCGGCCGGCGACCACGCCGACAGCGCCGAGTTGGGCGCGGTGCCGGCGAACTTCACGGTGCGCCGGCACGTTCCGCAGCTCGACGTGCTCGAGCACGCGACGCTGTTCGTCACGCACGGCGGCATGAACAGCACCATGGAGGCGCTGTACTACGGCGTGCCCATGGTGGTGATCCCGCAGATGAACGAGCAGAAGGCCAACGGGATGCGGGTCCAGGAGCTTGGCCTCGGCCGGCACCTGGCCGCCGATGAGACCACAGTGGACAGTCTGCGCAACGCCGCCGCGGCGGTGGCCGGCGACGCCGCCATCACCGAGAACCTCGCCCGGATGCGCGACGCCATCCGTGCGGTCGACGGCCCGCGGGTGGCCGCAGACGCCGTGGAGGCCAGGCTGACCAGCCTCGGCTGAGGTCCCGGCCGCTTCCGCGATCCCATCAGGGCCCGTTCCGGCCGCCCCTCCTCGGGCGGCGGGTGACGCACGCCCTTTCCGTCTAGCGATTGGATTTCATCGTGCAGCGACTGATCATGGCGGCGGCCGTGGTCCTGTTACCCGGCCTGCTGACCACTCCGGTGAGCGCCGACGAGCAGACCGGGTCCGGCCGGGCGGCGATCAGCTTCCCGCGGATCGGCTCGCCGTCCGCACCGTGGGGCGCGGGCTCGTTCCGGTTCGGGGTGTCGGCGTCGGCGACCCAGACCGAGGACCGCAACACCAACACCGACTGGTACCGGTGGACCCTGCCGGCGGCCGACGGCGGCCTTGGCCGCAGCCCGTTCGTCGGCGACGGCGTCGACGGCTACACGTTGGCGTTGAGCGACATCGACCTACTCGCGGCGCTGCGGGTGGACTCCTACCGGTTCGGCATCGAGTGGGCGCGGGTGGAGCCCCGGCGCGGCCGGATCGACGAGGCGGCGCTTGTCCACTACGGCCGGGTGATCGACGCGCTGCTGGCCAGGGGCATCCGGCCGGTGGTGGTCATCCACCACTTCGCCAACCCGGTGTGGGTGGACGATCCGGAGGATCCCGGCTGTGCCGATGGTCCCGGCGACACCAACCTGTGCGGCCTCGAGCACCCGGAGGGCGGCCCGCTGGTGGTCCGGGAGATGGCCGAGCACGCCACGTTGCTTGCCGAGCGGTTCGGCGACCGGGTGCACGAGTGGGTCACGCTCAACGAGCCGATGATCTACCTGCTGTTCTCGCACGCGTTCGGCGCCGGGCCGCCCGGAAAGGCGGACCTGAACACCGCCAACTTCGCCGGCCGGTTCGTGCCCGCGGTGCGCAACTACATCGCCGCGCACGCCGCCATGTACCGGGCGATCAAGGCGGTGGACCGGCGGGCCGGCGTCGGACTGACCGCGAGCGTCAAGCAGTACGTCGCGGTGCGCGACGGCCGGGTCAGCACCGAGCCGCGGGACCGCGCCGCACTCGACCGGTTCCGCTGGTTCTTCGAGCTGAGCTTCCTCACCTCGGTGCGGGCCGGCACGTTCGACGCCGACTACGACGGCCGGCCGGACGAATGGCACCCGGAGTGGCGCGACACCCTCGACTGGCTCGGCATCCAGCTCTACGACCGCACCGGCGTGTCCGATCCGGGCGCCGAGCCCGGCCCGAACACGCTGCCGGTGATCAACGTCAACGTGTGCGGGGTGCCGCCGTGCTATCCGGCACTCGACCCGAGCTACTTCGTGCCGGACATGAACTACGAGTCCGACCCGCAGGGCCTCTACCCGGTGCTGACCGACTTCGGCCGCCGGTTCCCGAACCTGCCGCTGATGGTCACCGAGTCGGGCATCGCCTCGGCGTCCGGCAAGCGCCGCGCCGAGTTCGTGGTCCGCGCGCTGGAGGCGATCGGCCGGGCCCGCGCCGCGGGCGTCGACGTGCGCGGCTACTACCACTGGAGCCTGCTGGACAACTTCGAATGGCTGGCCGGATACACGCCGCGGTTCGGGCTGTACGCGGTGGATCGCGCCACGATGCGGCGCACCCCGACGGAGGCGGTCGGCGTCTACGCGCGGATCGCCGGTACCCGCACGCTGAGCCCGCAGCTGCGCCGGGAGTACGGGGGAACCGGCCCGCTCAGCCCGGAACCGGCGCGCTGACCACCCGCCCGGACCGACCACCAAGGACGCGTAGATGAGCACTGCCCGGCCCAGCGCGGAGGACCTCGCCGTCCGGCTCCGCGGCCACATCGCCGAACTGCTGGACGTGCCGCCGGAGACGGTGGCCGCCGACCGACCGCTGCGCGATCTCGGTCTGGACTCGGCCCGGATCGTCGCGCTGGCCGGATTCCTGTCGCGGTGGCTGGACCGGCCGGTGCCGGACTGGGTGGTCTGGCAGTACCCGACCGTTGCCGGCCTCGCCGCGCACCTGACCGGGGACGACCGGCCGGCCGGGGCGGCGCCGGCCGGTTTCGCCGACCTGGAACGGGAACCGGTGGCCATCGTCGGCCTCGGCTGCCGGTTGCCCGGCGGCGTGGCGAACCCGGCGGAGCTGTGGCAGGCCCTGCTGGACGGCATCGACGCGATCCGCGAGGTGCCGGCGGACCGGTGGAACGCCGCCGAGTGGCTGGACCCGGACCCGCGCGCCGCGGGCAAGATGGTCACCCGCCGGGGCGGTTTCCTCGACGACGTCGCGGGTTTCGACGCCGGGCTGTTCCGGGTGTCGCCGGCCGAGGCGGCGCACATGGACCCGCAGCAGCGGATGGCGCTCGAGGTCGCCTGGGCCGCGCTCGAGGACGCCCGGATCGCCCCGGACGGGTTGTCCGGCAGCCGCACCGGCGTGTTCCTCGGCACCATGGCGCAGGAGTACCACCTGGCCACCGGCGCCGATCCGGAGTCCATCGGCACGCACTCGGCCACCGGCTGGGACAACTCGATCATCCCGGCCCGGATCGCCTACACGCTCGGCCTGCAGGGCCCGGTGCTCGGGGTCACGACCGCGTGCAGTTCCTCGCTCACCGCAACGCATCTCGCCGTGCAGAGCCTGCGGCGCGGGGAGAGTGACCTCGCGCTGGCCGGCGGCGTGAACGTCATGCTGCACCCGAACACCACGGTGGCGATGACGAAGTTCGGCGGGCTGAGCCCGGACGGCCGGTGCCGGGCCTTCGACGCGGGCGCCAACGGCTACGTCCGGGCGGAGGGCTGCGGTGTCGTGGTGCTGCGCCGGCTGTCCGATGCGCTGGCCGCGGGCGACCGGGTGTACGCGGTGATCCGCGGCAGCGCGGTCAACAACGACGGCGCCTCCAACGGTCTCACCGCACCGAACCCGCGGGCTCAGGTGGACGTCATCCGGGAAGCCTGGCGGGACGCGGGAATCGGCCCGGAGCGAGTGTCCTATGTGGAGGCACACGGCACCGGGACGCCGCTCGGCGACCCGATCGAGGCCGACGCGCTCGGCACCGTGTTCGCCGCCGGGCGGACCGAGGCGCTGCGGGTCGGCTCGGCCAAGACGAACTTCGGTCACCTGGAGCCGGCGGCCGGCGTCCTCGGGCTGATCAAGACCGCATTGGCCCTGCACCACGGCATCCTGCCGGCCAGCCTGCATTTCGACGAGCCCAACCCGCGGATCGACTTCGACCGCAACCGGATCCGGGTGGTCACCGAGCGGGCGCCGTGGCCGGTCGCGGACCGCCGCTACGCCGGGGTGAGCAGCTTCGGGTTCGGCGGGACCAACGCACACGTCGCGCTCGAGGAGGCGCCGTACCGAAGGGGAGAACTGCCCCCCGACCGCACGGTGCCGGCCGGGGAGCCCGCCGCGCTGGCGTTCTTCTTCTCCGGGCACGGTTCGCAGTGGCTCGGCATGGGCCGGGACCTGTTCGGTGAGCCCGCTTTCCGCGCCGCGCTGGACGAGTGCGACCGCGCCGTGCGCCGGCACGCCGGCTGGTCGGTGATCGCCGAGCTGCTCGCCGGTGAGCGGCGGTCCCGGTTGCACCGCACCGACGTCGTCCAGCCGGTGCTGTTCGCCGTGCAGGTCGCCCTTGCCCGGACGCTGCGTGCCTGGGGACCGGCCCCGGATCTCGTGTGTGGCCAGAGCGTCGGTGAGGTTGCCGCGGCCGTGGTCGCCGGCGCGCTGCCGCTCGACGAAGGGGCGCGGCTGATCACCACCTGGTCCGCGCTGGTCGCCGAACGCGCCGCCGGCACCGGAACCCTGCTGGTCTGTGACCTCGCCCCGGAGGCGGCGACCGGCCTGGACCGGGTGCACCTGGCCGGATACCTGGCGCCGGACCAGGTCTGCCTGTCCGGTCCGCTGGACGCGATCGCCGCGGTGGAACGCGAGCTGGCCGGGCGGGGCGTGCGCACGCTGCGGGTCAACATCGACTACGCCTGCCACAGCCCGCTGATGCGGGACCTGGCCGAGGAACTGGTGCGCCGGCTCGGCCCGCTGGACACCCGGCCGGCCGACGTCGCGTTCCACTCGACCGTGCTCGGCACCGAGGTCGCCGGCACCGACCTCGACGCAGGCTACTGGGCCCGCAACATGTGTCAGCCGATGTTGCTGACCGGGCGGCCGAAGCCCTTGCCGCGCGCGGAACCCACGTGGTCGAGATCGCCCCGCACCCGGTCGCCCGGCATTCGCTGGAACGCACCGGCGCGACCGTGCTGCCGGCCGTCCGGCGGGACCGGCCGGGCCGGCAGTGCCTTGAGGAGTTGGTCATCCGGCTGAGCCGGGCCGGGCACGCCGTCGACTGGGCCGCCGTTTCCGGTGCCGCCCGGCCGGATTCCGGCCGCCCGGTCACGATCACGGTGTCCGGCCGGACCGAACGGGCCCGCGCCCGCAACGCCGCCCGGCTGGCCGACCACCTGGCGGCCCGGCCGGAGCTGGACCTGGCCGACGTGGCGCACACCGCCGCCCGGCACCGGGCGCACCTCGAGCACCGGGCCGGCATCACCGCGGCCGGGCCGGCGCAGGCGGTCCAGGCGTTGCGGGCGCACGCCGACGGTCGGGCTCATCCGGATCTGATCGCCGGCCGGGTCACCGATGGGCGCCTGGCGATGCTGTTCACCGGTCAGGGCAGCCAGCGGCTGTGCATGGGGCGCGGGCTGTATGCGGAGTTCCCGGTGTTCCGGGCGGCTTTCGACGAGGTGTGCGCGGCGCTCGACCCGCATCTGTCCCGGGCGCTCGGCGATGTGCTTCTTGCCGGCGAGGACGGCCCGGACGCGGTGCTGGTCAACGAGACGGAGTTCACTCAGCC